>NZ_CAHJWJ010000054.1 GCF_903642285.1 Sphingomonas bacterium | reverse complement strand
CGGAATTGGTAGACGCACCAGCTTCAGGTGCTGGCGATCGCAAGGTCGTGGAGGTTCGAGTCCTCTTCTGGGCACCACCACCTGTACGCGAACGCCGCCGACAGTTGAGAAATCTCAAGAATGCGCGGTGGAGCGGTGTGGCGTTGTTGCCGTCGTTCGCCCGCGCCCGAGGATTTAGGACGTCGTGGAAGCCCTCGCGGAATGGGGTCTGCGGAACGGTTCCATGAGCGGCGCGATCCAGGCTTTCATGCTCATCCGCAAACGCGGCGGTTCGGGATCCTGCAGGAACGTCGTGGCATTTTTTTGGAAATGAGCACGTGCGCCGCAATGACGAGCCGCCACACGATCGGGTAAACCCGTTTTGGACTGCCACCCCGCTTGCGGACCGCCGCGCGGCCACCAATATGCTGCACTGCACAAGATAATGCGCGCCGGGCGAACGCCGATGGGTTTCTCGTATAGAAGGGTGCGTCATGGCTTCGATTTCCGATACCATCGCCAGGTTCCAGCGTTTCGGCCTCGAACCGAGTAGCGGCGGCATGGAGCGCGGGCTGGTCCCGTCGGAGACGTTCGGCCGCAATCCCGGCAACCTGCGTGCGCTGTTGCACGTCCCGGTGGACCTGCGGCTCGGTGCGCCGCTCGTCGTCGTCCTGCATGGGTGCACGCAGACGGCCAACGCGTATGATCGCGGATCGGGATGGTCGACGCTTGCCGATCGGTTCGGCTTCGCCGTCCTCTACCCGGAGCAGCAGCGCGCCAATAACCCGAACCTGTGTTTCAACTGGTTCGTACCGGCCGATACGCGGCGCGGCGGTGGCGAGACCGAGTCGATCCGCGAGATGGTGGTCACCGCCGTCGAGCGGCATCGGCTCGACGCCTCGCATGTGTTCGTCACCGGGTTGTCCGCCGGCGGAGCGATGACGTCCGTAATGCTCGCGACGCATCCGGAGATCTTCGCAGGCGGTGCGATCGTCGCGGGGCTTCCGTACGGCACCGCCGCCGGCGTCTCCGAGGCGCTGGAGCGAATGCGGGGTCGGGGGCACGACCGAACGACATTGAGCGGACGGGTACGCGACGCATCGGCCTATCGGGGGCCGTGGCCGACCGTGTCCGTCTGGCATGGAACCGCGGACGCGACGGTGAACGCGGTCAACGCGTCGATGATCGTCGATCAGTGGCGGGGCGTTCACGGGCTAGGCTCGCCGGACGTCGCAGACGCGGTGGACGGTCTGGTACATCGGATGTGGCACGACGCGGACAGCCGGCCGGCGATCCAGGAATACGCCATCACCGGGCTCGGCCATGGTACGCCGATCGCCACTTCCGGCGATGAAGCATGCGGCATTCCTGGTCCATACATGCTCGACGCCGGCATATCCTCGACCTACCGGATCGCTGCATCCTGGGGCATCGCACCGGCCGAGGCACCGACGCGGACGCCATCGTTCGCACGGGGATCGACGACCGCCGATGCTCGGCGGACGTCGAAAACGACCGCTCCGTTCGGTCCCGGCCAGGTCATCGACGATGCGTTACGCGCAGCCGGATTGATCAAGCCGTAATCCGGATGAACATACCTCATCGAGGACTCTGCCATACCCCGAACCCGGTGATCTCGATCCCGCGGCTCTGCCAATGATCGAACGCCCGCCGCGTGCGCCCCAGCTCGCGTACCATCACCCGGTGCGGGTCATATTCCGCGCCGAACACCTGGACCAGCCAGATGCGCTTCGGGAGGTGCCCGACCGGCCCCGCCGCCAATCTCGCAATGTCTTCGGGATAGAGCGCGATCACGCCCATCGTCCCCGTCGGATGCGTGCCCCGAAATCCCAGCGCCGGCACCGGGCCGGGGATCGGTCGAACCGCCAACCGTCGCCCCCGGTCGTGTAGCGCATATTCGAGCGGCAGCGCGCCGTCGTTGGGATAAGTCCAGACCTCGTCCCCCGCCCGCACGCGCGGCGTCAACCAGCGAAGCGCGCCATACCAGTCCTGGCGCGGAGCACCTCTGGCAGCCGCCAGGTCCTGCGCCGTTGCCGGTACCAGCACCGGCGCGAGCAACGCGACCGCCGTCCAGCGCCACCGCCCCGACGCCCCCAGCGCCGCCGCGCAGAGCAGCGCCATCGGCACCGCCGTGGGGGAGAGCGTGCGATCGAGAAACACGGGTGCGAATGCCGCCGAGATCGCGACGGACAATGCCATCGGAACGACGCCGAGCAACAGCAGCGCGGATGCCATCCGCAAGCCGTTCGCCGCCGACCGGGCGAGCACCGCCACGCCGCCCACCGCGAGCAGAACGCCCGCGACCCGCGCCAGGAGGTTCCAGTTCCAGTAGATCGTGCCGATCTCCATCGGCAGCTTGCCTTGGTCGAAATGCAGCCACGTCGCGTGCATCCAGGCCGACGCCTGCCCCAGGGTGATCACCAGGCTGGGCAGATAGCAGAGACCCACGAGCCCCTGACCGACCGCCAACCGGACCCAGTCCGCCCGCGTCAGCGCTCGCCCGGCCACCCCCGCCAACAGCGCGAGCGACATCGCCAGACCGTAGAACGGCCCCAGATCGTGCAGCCACAGCATAAGCGCCTCAGCGATGAAGAACCCCGCGACCGCCGTCCGCCCCAGCCGCTGCCCGCGTGCGCTGTCGGTCATCAGATGCAGCAGCGCCAGCGTCGCTGCGGCGTACACCGCGGTCATCACCGGGTAGGGCCGCACCTCGCGGCTCATCGCGATCAACAGCGGATGCAAGGACGTGATCGCCACTGCTGCCGTCACCACCCGACCGCGCCGTCGCCCGGGCAGGCGACCGGCGGCGACGCCGGCCAGCACGACCGTCGCGATGCCGCACGACAGACCGAGCAACCGCCTCGCCAACAGGGTCTCGCCGGTGAGCAGGCTCCAGACGTGAAGGAGCGAATAGTAGAATGGCGGGTGCGCCTCGTAT
>NZ_CAHJWJ010000053.1 GCF_903642285.1 Sphingomonas bacterium | reverse complement strand
GCCGCGATGCAGGCGTAACATCCAACGCGCTGCGCGTGACTGCCGACAGCGCTAAAGGCTGTTCTCACACAGCCTCCGACATTTCCGGCCGATTGCCCGAATGACGGCTTCGTCCCCACGAGATGCCGACCGGTGTCGACCAGATGTCGTCGTTCGCTGACCCTAGCTGGAACGGCTCGCTCTGACAGGAGCGGTCGTACGCGGTTGCGAAGTTGCCAGTCGGGGACCGTCCAATCCCGAACGTTCAAATTTCCGATCTGGCGCCCTCAGTAGCAGTCATTCGTTGGGGCGATCATTCCCATTTCTCTATCTGTGTGCGGCAATTTAGGGTTAAGCAATTGGGACCGGATCCCGGAACGCGGATAGCTCGGATGGCTGGTAGCGCGACCTAAGGGGGCGACTGTCTCGCTATGGTTCCCAATTGGGGAAGCCAGCACGGCCGGAGATTCCATAGCCCGGGCATTGCCAAAGCGGTGTCGATCCTGAGCCAGGACATTTCGAACCGGAATTCTGACACTTCCAAAACTGCGGCGAAGCATCGGCGTGCAACAGTGTTACTAACCGGTTGTGATCTCGTCTGGCGATAGTGGGTCGAATGCAGCGTCGCGGAGTACGTCCGTGAGGGCAGTCGATAGGAAGTCCGCCACGCGCCGAATCCGGGCATTGCGGCGGACCTCTTCACTCATGACCAGCCAGACTGGTAAGGCGCCCAACGTGATGCCGGCATCTATCTGTTCGAGATCGGGGTGGCGGTTCGCCAACACCCGCTGCGCAATCGCGATGCCGGCGCCCGCGAGCAGCAGATTCCAGGACAGCATCGCGTCATCGGTGCGAAGCGCGAAGTCTTCGCGCGTCCGGGGGATGATGTGCCCGGCAAAAGCGCGGATCAGGAAGTCGCTGCGATCGAGACCGATGAGATCGTGATGGCGAAGGTTCTCGCGCGCGGCGACGCGGCCCTTGCGATCGAAGTAGGCACGCGTCGCGAACAGGCCCAGTAGCGTATCCCCCAATCTGCGGGCGATGAGTGCGTTCTGCGTCGGATCGGCCATGCGGATGGCGATGTCCGCGTCTCGACGAAGCAGGTTCTGGTTTGTGTCCGAGGCGACGATCTCGATCTGGATGGTCGGCTCCGCCTGCCGCAACGCACCGAGGATCGGCGGCAACATCAGGTTGGCAACGATGACCGACGCCGTGATCCTGACGGTCCCGGATAGCTGTTGAGAGCGGCCCCGCGCCTTAAGGTTCAACGCCTCGGCCGCAGCGCCCATAACGCGGGCGTCATCGATCAAGCCCAAGGCCGCATCGGTCGGGTCGAGGCCTTGGGCCGAACGGGTGAATAGGATGACGCCCAGCACCGTCTCCAATTCGCGAACGTGTCGGCTCAATGTGGGCTGGGTGGCACCGATGCGCTTCGCCGCAGCGGAAAGTGAGCCGCCTTCGACGACAGCGAGAAAGGAGCGGAGAAGCGTCCAGTCGAGGCTATTCGGTTTTGAAACGACCTAATCCTATATTCGACAATTAAGATGCAAAAATAGAACCGCTAATTGGAGAACGTCAACACGGGAACGCGGTCGAGGCGGTGTCCGAACAGCGAAGAAAGAGAAGACCATGAACGCCATCAGCGGGCAGACCCAGTTCATCACCACCGAAGGCGGCCGCGTCGCGTTCGAAGACACTGGCGGCGCTAACCCCGTCATCCTTGCCATCCCCGGCATGGGCGACCTGCGCTCCGAATATCGCCTGATCCGCCCCTTCCTGCAGCAAGCAGGCTACCGCGTGGTCACGATCGATGCGCGCGGCTTCGGTGAAACCTCGGCGAAGTGGAGCGATTATTCCGCGCGTGCCGTAGGTCGTGACGCGGTTGCGGTCCTCAAGCATCTTGATGCCGGTCCTGCGACCATTCTTGGAAACTCGTTTGCCGCCGGCTCGGCGCTCTGGGCGGCGCAAGATTCGCCGGAGCAGGTCAACGGCGTCGTCATGCTGGGACCGATCGTCCGGGATCTCGAAGCGTCATTCGTCCAAAAACTATCTTTGAAAATCGGCTTTGCCGGACCTTGGAAAGTCGGCTTCTGGACGATGTACTGGAACAGCCTCTTCCCGACCAGCAAGCCCGCCGATCAAGCCGAGGTCAAGGCGGCGATCACGCGAAATCTTCGCGAGCCGGGTCGGATGGACGCACTGCTGGCAATGCTGGCTTTGTCGAAGGCCGATACTGCGGCGATCCTGGAACAGACCAAGGTGCCGACGCTCGTCGTGATGGGTACCAAGGACCCCGATTTCGCCGACGCGATCGAAGAGGCGCGCATGCTAGCGGGCAAATTGAAAGCGGAGACGATGATCGTCGATGGCGCGGGCCACTATCCGCATACCGAGATGGCGGATCTCGTTGCACCACGAATCTTGGCCTTCATCGATGGCCTGCCGCGCAATGGTATCAAAGTTGCGAGCACGGCTGCAACCCGTTGAAAGGCTTAATACAGAACGGCGCGCGTTCCCATTTCTTGATCCTTATGGGAAAGGCCGCGGTATCGCGCAACGTGGGAATTGTGGCCCGCCTCCTCGAAGGCGGGCTGTCGCTCGACCTAACCAACAGACCCGATCATCGAAGGCGAAATAGCTCCAGCCGGCGAGCGTCCGCTTCTGTTGAAAGCTGTCGTGCGGCGCTGCCTGCGGCTACGGCCGCAAAGTCCCAATGGACGACGATCGAAGAGGCGTCGAAGCCGATCTGAAGACGTCGGGCTCCTAGCCTCTCCTACCTCTCACGATCCTTCTTGGCAGGGTTGGGATTTGATCCCGATCCGCGATCATCTTGTCCTCGGGGGCCATGATCGGCTTCGAGCGACCGAGGAGATCGTCCTTCGCTGATAATCGCTTGGGCCAGTTCACGATCCCGAACGAGCGGTTGTGGCATCGACGCCACGAACGCCCGCGTTTGCCGGGCCAAGGCGAGATCCTCGGGTGCATCGCTCTGCTCCAGCATCTCGGCGGCCTTCGCGTAACCTTTCCGGACTTCGGATTGCCGAACGATAGTCTGCACCTCCCAAGGTCGTGGCGCGGGCGGATTCTCTCGCGCCATCGCGGCGGCTGTCGTGCGGCCGGCCTGGATGACTTTCGGGAGGGTGCTGGCGGCGTCCGCTCGTTCGCGCGTCTTTCTGACGCTCGTCCGCTCGGCCTTCTGCACGATCCCGCGCGCCCTGCGAGGCGTCGCCTCGGCGTCGATCCCACGCGCGCGCAGCTCGCGCGCGAACGCCTCGCGCCAATTGGCGAGGTCGGCCTTGCGGGGGTTGAAGCGCACGCCCCCCTCTCCCCGCGCGGCGATCGTCAGATGGACGTGCGGATG
>NZ_CAHJWJ010000052.1 GCF_903642285.1 Sphingomonas bacterium | reverse complement strand
GGCCCCGCGCGTCCGGTCGCGCCAGCGAACGCCGGCGACCAGCGTCGCACGCACGGTGGCGAACCGGTCGTCATCCGCCACGCCGATGGTCGCCTTCAGGTCCGCCGCGCGCAGCCGGGCAAGCTGACGCGCGCTTGCGAACAGGGGTTCCTTCGCGCGTTGGCCGCGACGTGCAATGTCCGCCTGGCCGCCGCCGCGGTCGGCGCGGCCGAGGCCGCATTCTATCGCCGCCGCCGTCGCGATCCGGGGTTCGAGCGCGAATGGCGCCTCGCGCTGGCGGAAGGATATGCGCGGATCGAAAGCGCGCTGCTGTCGGGCTGGGCGATCGAGAGCCACGAACAGTCCGACTGGCGGCACAACGAACCCGCGCCGATCCCGCCGATGAGCCCGGCCCAGGCGCTGCAGCTCCTGTATCTCCACCAGAAGGAGGCGCGGCTCGGCGGCACGCCCGAACCGATGCGCCGACGTCGCGGCGAGTCGCCGGAGGTCGAGGCGATCCGCCTGACGCTGCTGGGCGAATTGCGGCTGGAACGCGCGCGCGAGGACTATCGCCTGATCGAGGCGGCACGCGCGGAGGCGCGGACGCCCCGGCCGAAGGATGGCGAGACGCCACCCGCACTCCCCGCGCTCGATCAGGTGACGGGGTGGAGCAAGGCGTCGGGACGATCGGCGCATCATCCGGACGTGGCGTTGTTCGGGGGATGGCGGATGCGGGACCTGAAGGGGCGGGGGTAGGAAAGCGGAAATGAGCGCTGAGGCGCGCTGCCCTCATTCCTGCCGGCACCATTCATCTGCCCAAACGCCTTCGTCGCCCCGCCTCGAGCCGGGGCCCCGCTGTTCTTCCACGCTGTCGATATCGGCGGCGTCCGCGCGTCAAAACACCTGACACGGGCGTAAATCCCGTGTCGTCGGTCGGGTCGCGGGGGCGACCCGCCGGCCGGCGTTCGCCCGTCTCGCTTCTGGCTGCGTTAGGCGCGTGCGGCCGTGAGCCGCATGCAGCGGCGGCTCACTTCGAGCGCTCGACCTGCTCAAAGTCCAGTTCCACCGGGGTGGCGCGGCCGAAGATGCTCACCGAGACCTTCACCTTCGACTTGTCGAAATCCAGTTCTTCGACCGTGCCGTTGAAGCTGGCGAACGGGCCGTCCAGCACCTTGACCGCATCGCCGATCTCGTAATCGACCTTGATCTTGTGCTTGGGGGCCGCGGCGGCTTCCTCCTTGCTGTTCAGCATCCGCGTGGCCTCGGTCTCGCTGATCGCCTGCGGCTTGCCCATCGCGCCAAGGAAGCCGGTCACCTTCGGCGTGTTCTTGACGAGGTGATACACGTCGTCGTTCATCTCGAGCTTGGCGAGGACGTAGCCGGGCATGAACTTGCGTTCGACCGCGATCTTCTTGCCGCGGCGCGCCTCGGTGATCGTCTCGGTCGGGACCTCGATCTGCTCGACCAGCCGGTCGAGTCCCATGCGGGTCGCCTCCGCCATGATCGAATCGCGGACCTTGCCCTCGAAACCCGAATAGGCGTGGATGATGTACCAGCGCGCCATGCCGCGGAAACCCTTTTATTGCGCGAGCTTGAGCAGCGCCGTGACGATCGCCTGGAAGATCGAATCGACGCCGAGGAAGAACAGCGCGAGGACCGTCGTCATCACGACGACCATCACGCCCGTCATCACGGTCTCGCGACGCGTCGGCCAGACGACCTTCCTGGTCTCCGTCTGGACCTGTCGGATGAATTCGATGGGGGACGTCTTCGCCACTGGCCTGCCAACCCGCTTGGAGAGATACCGACTCCGCGAGGCATGGGACCGCCACCGTTTCCCTGTCGGGACCCGGTGTGGACCATCCTCGCTGTCGGATGAGGGCGGCAGATAGCGCCGGTGCGGGGGGAACGCAAGCATGCGGTCCGGCGGCCGCGGCACGCCGATCGGTGCCCCGGCCCCGCTTCGCCACCGCAGCGGCGCGGCCACTATGCCGAGATCGACCGACAACTTGTTGCGACTACTCACCGGAGAAAGAATATGACAATTCGTTCATTGGATGTTTAGCATTCTATTCTACGAAACATCGGTGAGTACCGGGCTA
The DNA here is from genome assembly GCF_903642285.1 of Sphingomonas bacterium. Lineage (GTDB taxonomy): Bacteria > Pseudomonadota > Alphaproteobacteria > Sphingomonadales > Sphingomonadaceae > Sphingomonas. Next base: position 1,453 of record NZ_CAHJWJ010000052.1, on the reverse strand, counting down.
TACGTAAGCGTCCCTTAACGCCTCCTGCCTATAGCGTGGCGTGCGCCGGCACTGCCGGAACAGGCAGGAGACGCGACCATGACCAGTATCGGCAATACGTTCCCCGGTTTCCAGATGCCGCCGTCGCCGCGCGCGCGCATCGACGCGAGGATCGCCGCGGCCGCATCGGCCGGCACGATCAGCCAGACCGATGGGACCGCGTTGGAGACGGCAGTGGATGCGATCGGCCAGTCGCTGCGCAGCGGGGGATCGATTCTCGCCGGCGCGGGCGGTTCCGCGGCACCGACGAGCGGGACCGGCACCTCGTTCAAGGACAAGCTGGACGGCCTGATCGACGCCCAGGTGACCGGCGGGACGCTGACCGATGCGCAGGCGACGGAGTTGAAGGGCATCTTCGGGCAGGGCGCACCGTCGCAGGGCGTCCAGGGTCAGGGGGCCGACGCAGACCAGGACGGCGGCCAGGTGACTGCGACCACCGGCACGACCGGCCAGACGCCGGCCGCCGGCGGAGCGGTGCACGGCCACCATCATCACGGCGGCGGCGGCGGTGGCATGGCTGCGATCATGGCCGCGCTGGACGGCAGCGATTCGACCGACGGCAGCACCGATACCAGCGCGATCGACGCACTGACCGGTACGACGTCGACCGGCGCGACGGCCTCGACCACCTCGTCCGCGACGTCGCCCATCGCAGCGACGACCGCCGCGTCCTCTACGACCGCGGTCAGCGCTACCGACACCGCGACCCCGCAGCTCGACAAGCTGATCGGGTTCCTGGAGAAAATGCGCGAGAGCATCGGTTCCGCGCAGACCTATGGTACGGGCAGTGCCGACAGTTCGGGCACTGATGCCGCCGGCATGGTATTCAGCGGGATCGCCTGACGACTCCCGCGAGGCAAGGGCCGCTAGGCGAGCGGCGACACTCTGTTACACTTTCGTGCTTGCCGGGGCACCGCGGGGCAAACATCGGGTGGCTGCCCGTTCGCGACTTCAGCCGGAGACCCTTCATGCGCCGCCTTTCCGCCTTTCGCTTCGATTCCGCCCGTCGCGTATCGATCGCCATAGCGTTTGCGCTGGGGGCTTGCGCCAGCGATAACGGTCATGGCCATCGCTATGGCGGGCACGGGTCCGACGGTGCGCCGCCGCGGCCGCGCGAGCGCGTGTTCCTCAGCCCGATGGGCGAACCGTTCCGGGCCGCCGCCGATGCGGGCGATCCCGAGCGCGCCTGGTTCGACGGTGCGGATGCCGATCACGACGGGCAGGTGACGTTGGCGGAGTTCCAGGCGGATGCGGCGCGCTTTTTCGCGACGCTGGACGTCGGGCGTGACGGCGAGATCGATCCCGCGGACCTGGAACGCTACGAGACCGTTGTCGCGCCCGAAGTGCGCAGCGGCAGCGGCGGGATGGGCGGGGCGCGGGGCGGTGGCAGCGGCCAGGGCGGCGGCGGTCGTTC
>NZ_CAHJWJ010000051.1 GCF_903642285.1 Sphingomonas bacterium | reverse complement strand
TCGGACGAAGGGCTGACCGACACCGGCCTCGCGATCCGCACGCTCCGGCTGCCCGACAGCTTCCAGGACCAGAACGCGCCTGACAAGCAGTACGCCGAAGCCCGCCTTGACGCCGACGCCATCGTCGATACCGTCCTCGCCGCCCTCCACCACAACGCCACCGCCGCAGGGGTCAGGGCTTGATTGACCTTGCGTCAATCACCTCATGGATATACATCTGCTCTCGTATATCCGGAGACTGACATGCAAGTCGCAAAATGGGGTAACAGCTTGGCAGTGCGCATTCCTGCCGATGTCGTCCGTACGCTCGGGCTGAAAGACGGCGACGAAATCGATCTTCATGCACTTGATGATGGCACGATCGCCGTCATCACAGAGCGGCAGCGACGAGAAGCGGCCCTAGATCGATTAACGAAAATGGCGGTTAAGTTCCCCGAAGATTACGTGTTCGATCGTGAAGAAGCCAATGCACGGTGAGCGGCGTTTTCGTCGACAGTAACATCCTGATTTACAGCATCGATCGCGAAGATCATCGCCGCATACGCGCACAGGCGATCATGGTCGACGGACCGACGATCAGCGTTCAATGCCTCAACGAATTCGCGGCGGTGGCACGCCGGAAACTGCGCCTGAGTTGGTCCAGTGTGCAAGCGTCGCTGGACGAATTCCGTCAGGTCTGTCCCAGGATCGTTTCCGTAACGCTCAACACCCACCAGCTTGGTATTACGTTTGCAGAACGGCACCGTCTTTCGATCTACGACGCGCTGATCGTCGCTGCGGCTTTCCATGCCGGTTGCGACATCCTCTATTCCGAAGACATGCACCACGGCCTCGTCATCGACGGTCGGTTGCGGATCGAGAATCCCTTTGCCCAAACGGCGCGCTGACCAAGCGCTCGTCGATCGTGGTCTCGCGGAGTCGCGGACGCGGGCGCAGGCGTTGGTGATGGCGGGGCTGGTCTTCGCCGGGGATCGCAAGATCGACAAGCCCGGGCAGCCGGTCGCGGACGACGTCAGGCTCGACGTGCGGGGGCGGGACCATCCCTGGGTGTCGCGCGGCGGGATCAAGCTGGCGCACGGCCTCGCGCATTTCGGCTGGGACGTGAGCGGTGCGGTCGCGATCGATGTCGGTTCGTCGACCGGCGGGTTCACCGACGTTCTGCTCCAGGCGGGTGCGGCGCGGGTCTATGCCGTCGACAGCGGCACCAACCAGCTGGCCTGGCGCATCCGCCAGGACCCGCGAGTCGTCGTCCACGAGCAAACCAGCGCGCGGATCCTCACCGCGCAGCATATTCCCGAACCCGTCGACCTGATCGTGTGCGACGCCAGCTTCATCGGTCTTGCCAAGGTGCTGGAACGACCGATGACCTTCGCGAAACCTGATGCGCGGCTGATGGCGCTGATCAAGCCACAGTTCGAGGCGGGGCGCGAGGAGGTGGGGAAGGGCGGCGTGGTTCGCGATCGCGCTGTTCACGGGCGGGTATGCGACGTGGTCGTCGACTGGCTGGCCGTATCCGGCTGGCCGATCGAGGGCGTGGTCGAAAGTCCGATCACCGGACCCGAGGGCAATATCGAATTCCTGGTCGCCGCCCGTCGCGGCTGAACACGAGAATTGCACCGCGCACCATTTACGGATTGCGCGCGCCGCGCCATGGGGTGCGCGGATACCGGGAGCAGATATGGGCCAGATCGCGTCGAAGACCCAGTTGCGCATGTCCTTTCTGCGCTGGGCCATGGTCGTCGTGCCTCTGTTGTTGCTGCTCGGCTTCGTGTCGGGTCGCTCGGTACCGGTCGGCGCGCAGAACCATTGGTACGGTGCGCTGGAGAAGCCGGCGATCACGCCGCCCGACTGGGTGTTCCCCGTCGCCTGGTCGATCCTGTACGTCCTCATCGGATTGGCGTTGGCGACCGTGCTGAACGCACGCGGCGCGCGGGGGCGGGGGGTCGCCATGGTACTGTTCGTTCTCCAGTTTATCCTCAATCTGGTCTGGCAGCCGACTTTCTTCGGCGGCCACTTGGTCTATATCGCGCTGATCGTGATCGCGGGCATGCTCGTTCTCGGGATCGCGACGACAATGGCGTTCGCGCGGGTGCGGACGGGCGCGGCATGGCTGATGGTTCCCTATCTCGTCTGGATCAGCTTTGCGGGCGTGCTGACCTGGCGGATCGGGCAGCTGAACCCGGATGCCGCGACCCTTGTACCGGCGCAACATACGACCCAGATGCTGTGACGATACCGACACAGGAACGATACGCATGCAGACCGAAAACCGGTTGTTCGACGATCTGGTGAAATTCATGAACGGGGCTGCTGGCACGCTGGCGGGTGTCGGCCGCGAGGCCGAGGCGGGAGCACGGTCTCGTGCGCGCGACTGGATCGGCGGGCTGGACTTCGTCAGCCGCGACGAGTTCGAGGCGGTGAAGGCGATGGCGGCTGCCGCACGCGACGAGGCGGACGCGCTTCGCGCCCGGCTGGACGCGCTGGAAGCAAAGGCCGCGCCCGCTGGCTGACCATCCTGTTTTGCACGGACCGTCGCGGCGTGGCATGATGCGCGCATGATCCTATTGCCGGCAGATTCCACCCCCGACGACAGCGCGCCGATCGAGATGCTCGAGGCGTATTATGCCGCGCATGACTGGGACCATGAACGCCAGGACGACGAGATCGTCGCGACGGTCAAGGGCAGCTGGGCGGAATATGAACTGCGCGCGCTGTGGCGCGAGGACGACAGCGTCCTGCAGTTCCTCGCATTCCCCGACATCAAGGTTCCCGACGAGCGACGCGCGGCGATGTACGAGACGCTTGGGCTGGTCAACGAACAGCTCTGGGTCGGCCACTTCGAACTCTGGACCACCAGCGGCATCCTGCTGTACCGGCACGCGGTCGTGATCGATGGCGGCGAGGATAGCACGATGTCGCTCACCGCGGCCGAACTGCTGGTCGAATCGGCGATCGACGAGTGCGAGCGTTTCTATCCGGTGTTCCAGTTCGTCCTGTGGGGCGGCAAGACCCCCAAGGAGGCGATCGCCGCGGCGTTGATCGAGACGCAGGGGGAGGCGTGACGCCCCCCTTCGCCGCGCCGCTCTGGCTGATCGGATGCGGCACTATGGGCGGGGCGATGCTGCGGCGGTGGGTCGATGCGGGGGGCGATCCCGCGCTGGTGACCGTCGTTACCCGGTCCGGTGCCACGGTGCCGCCGGGCGTGCGATCCGTGACCGCGGTGCCGATCGACGCCGAACCCGCGACGATCATGCTGGCGGTGAAGCCGCAGCAACTGGATGTCGTCGCGCCGATGCTCGAGCATGTCGAGACGCCGCTGCTGGTGTCGATCCTGGCGGGCGTCGAAGAGGCGGCCCTGGCCGCGCGGTTCCGCACAGGCGCGATCGTGCGCGCGATGCCGAACCTCCCCGTCGCGATCGGCAAGGGCGTGACCGCCCTCCACACCGCGAGTCAGAACCCCATGGTCCGTGCAGCGGCGACCGCGCTCGCTACGCCGCTCGGGCTGGTCGAGTGGATCGACGACGCAGCGCAGTTCGACGCGGTGACCGCGCTGGCGGGTTGTGGGCCGGGCTTCACCTTCCGCTTCGTCGACGCGCTGGCGGCGGCGGGGGTGTCGCTGGGGCTGGGCGCGGACCAGGCGCGGCGGCTGGCGGTGGCGACGGTCGAGGGATCGGGCGCGATGGCGGCGCGGTCCGACGTCAGCCCCGCGGTGCTGGCGGACCGGGTGGCAAGCCCCGGCGGATCGACGCGCGAGGGGCTGAACGTGCTGGATGCGGATGGGGCGCTGGTGGGTTTGTTGACGCGGACACTGGCGGCATCGGCGCGGCGGCATGCGGAGATGGCGGCGGCGGCTCGGTAGGGTTCGTACCGGATCGGCGGTGCGGCGTCCGGCCGGTTCTAGTGGAGGCTGTGTGAGAACAGCCTTTAGCGCTGTCGGCAGTCACGCGCAGCGCGTTGGATGTTACGCCTGCATCGCG
>NZ_CAHJWJ010000050.1 GCF_903642285.1 Sphingomonas bacterium | reverse complement strand
GGCGGCGGCGGCGGCGATCGGGTGGCGGGCGCACCGGCTGTCGCTGGGCGTGACCGAGGGGGTCGCGGAACTCGGCGCGGGCGATACGCTTTGGCTGGAATGCAACGCCGCCGAGCTGAACGGGGTCAGCTTCGCCAAGGGCTGCTATGTCGGGCAGGAGAACACCGCGCGGATGCATTACCGCGCGAAGGTCAACCGGCGGTTGTTCGTGATGCCGCTGGGCGAGGCGGGGGAGCGGACGCGGGTAGCGTATCCCGATCTCGGGCTGATGGTCGAGTGGCGGCGGGTCGAGGATCGCGGCGCGGCGATCGTGCCGGATTGGCTTGCGGGGGCGTTGGTAGCGTCGGACTGAGCTGGTTTCCTCCACCCCGGCGAAGGCCGGGGCCCAGGTGCGAGCCGATTGCGGCGGCGCGGTGCCCTTCGTTACATCGACCTTGGCAACTGGGCCCCGGCCTTCGCCGGGGTGGAGGCAGGGTTTGGCTATCCCAGATACCCCAGCATCCGCACCGCGGCATCATATCCTTCGCGCCGCCCCGCACGGTCCGCGGTGGCGAGCGCGTCCTCGCCCCACATCTCGACCGACCACAGCTCGTCCACCATCGCCGCGGTCCACGCCGTCCCCGCATCCGCCGCGCCCTCGAGCAGCGCCAGCGCCGCGACCAGCGATCCGGTGAGCGTCACGATCGGCGACAGCGCGGCCAGCGCGAACGGCGATTGCGCCGCCACCGCGCCGTGAAGCCGCTCGATCGTCGCCGCCGGTTGGGGTCGGTGCATCACCCCGGCGACGGTCTCGAAATGCACGTCGTACCGCGTCCGCGCCCAGTCGAGCAGCGGGTCCCACGCCGCCGCCTGCCGCGCCGCAAGCAGGTCGGGCGTCGCCGCACGATAATAGAGCAGGTCGCTTTCGCCATATTTGGCAAGCCCGGCGGCGAAGATAGCGGGATCCGGCGCGATCCGGTCGATCGCCGCATTCGCCATACCGGTCAGCGGCATCGCGCGCGGATCGATCGCATCGGCGACCGCGCGCCATTCGTCCGCCACCGCATCGGCCAGCTTGTCGGTCGGCATCAGCAGCGGCATCCGCCCCGGCGTGCGCACCGGCCGTCCGTCGAGCGCGACGCCGCGGTCGGGCGTCACTGTCACCGCTGTCCAGAAACGCTTCATGGCCCGGGCGGCGAGCGCCAGCGCTCGACCAGCGCGCGCGGCACCACCGCCATCATGAACAGCGCGGAGAGGATGATCGCGATCCCCAATATCTTCGGCCCCCAGGCGACAGCCCGCCCCGCCAGCACCAGCCCGAACACCGCCCCGGCGGCGGCGGCGATGCGGACGATCGCGATGATCGCCCAGCGCCCCTCCGCCGGATCGCGCGCGCTCATGCCGCCAGCAACCCGGGCAAGGCCGCGACTTCGGTCGCGACGACATCGGCCCCCGCCGCGATCAGCTCGTCCGCGCCGTGATAGCCCCACGCCACGCCGACCGCGCGGACGCCCGCCGCCTTCGCCATCGCCATGTCGAAACTCGTATCGCCGATCATCACGCTATCCTCCGCCGACGCGCCCACCTCCGCCATCGCCGCGGTCAGCATCGCCGGGCTGGGCTTGGACGGATGCCGATCCGCGGTCTGCAACGTCGCGAACCGATCTGCGATGCCGTGTTCGGTCAGGATATGCGCCAGCCCGCGATCCGACTTGCCCGTCGCGACCCCCAATACCCATCCGTTGGAGCGTAACCGGTCGAGCACATCGACGATCCCGTCGAACAGCGGCTCTTCCGCCAGCGCACCGCTGGTCCTGAGGTCGTGGAAGGCCGCCTTGTACTCCGCCGCCAGCCGCTCATGGATCATATGGTCCCCACCCGGCAGCAACACCCGCATCGCCTCGACCAGGCTCAGCCCGACGATCCGCCGGATCGCGTCGCGCGGCGGCGGCGTCAGCCCGGCGTCCGCGAACGCCCGTTCCGCCGCGACGCAGATATTCGCCTGGCTGTCGGCCAGCGTCCCGTCGCAATCGAAGACGGCGAGGCGGATCATGCACGCATCGCTGCGGCGAGCGCCACATTGCCCTCGCGGTCCAGCCCGGCGATCACGCCCGCGCGGTCGGCATCGCTCTTGTTCTGGCTGCGCTTGTCCGTCGTCCGCGTCGCCGCGACCGTCACCCCAAAGCCACGGATGCCGCCCAGCATCCGGCGGAACAGGGCATCGTCCATCTTGTCCCGCGTCCACGGCCTGTCGTGCGGCTCGTGGTTCGCGGCCAGCGCGTCGAGATGTTCGACCAGATCGTCGTCACCGACCGGAGCGGCCTGCCCGTCGATCTCGACCGCGACATAATTCCACGTCGGTACCTGATCGCCGGGCCGTTCGTACCAGTTCGGGCTGATATAGCCCTGCGGCCCGACCACGCTCAGCAGCACGATCGCGCCGTCCAGATGGCGCGCGATCCGGTTCGCGCGCGCGACGTGGAAGCGCAGGCTAGCGCCGTGGCGCGTGACCGGCGCGTGGACGACCATCGGTGCCTCCGGCGTACCGGCAAAGACATGGGCGAAGCCGGTCACCGCGGCCTGGTCGAGCGGGTCCGCGTCGCTGCGAAAGGCGCGGGCCGGGTGCATCAGCGCTTCTTCGCCCTGTGCGCAGTGTTCACAGCCACTTCCTGCCCGGGCAACCTTCGGCTTTGATGAAGTCGATAGAGACAACCCGGTCCGTGCCTGACAATTGCCAATGGTTCGCCGCATTCACCCACCAGCCGCAGGGCAGACGAACCTGCAACATATTACGTGATACCCATCGATAGACCAGATCGCGGTCGTCCGTTCCGGTTGCGATGATGACGGTGCCGCGCAACGGGTTTCCGCCAGCAGCCGTCAGCGTGATCGCGTAGGTATTGCCTGCCAGCGGACCCGGAGCATCGATGACATAGGCCGCCAAAACGCCACCGTCCGGCGATGCCCGTGAGGACCCAATATCGGTAAAGGGCGCACCGACGCCGAGAATGCGACCCATCTGGAAACAGCCGCCAAGCAGCGTGGCTGGCAAAAGACCGCAAACGGTCAAGAACAGCCGATATTTCATCGCCTCTTCGTCCCGCCGCTCCCGCCCGCCGGGGAACGCGACCGCGGGCTGCCGTCGCGGGTCCGCCCCGGGCGACCGCCGTCGCCCAGCTTCCCGCGGCCGGTGCCGGTCGCCGGCTTCGCCTTCGCTGCCGATGGGCGTGCGCGCTTCAGGGCGGCGGGTGCTGCCGCGCGCGGCTCCTCGCCTTCCCCGCGTCGACGCCGTTCGCCACGGTTTTCCTTGCGGACGCCCTTGGCATGCGCCTTGGCGCGCTGCTTTTCCTCCGCCTTGGTCGGCGCGACCCGCTCGTCCATCGGCATCATGTTGCCGAGCATCTCGTCGAAGCCGAGTTGCTTGAGACTCTCGGCGAAATGCGTCGGCAATCCGGCCTGCACGTCGATTTCGCCGCCATCGGGGTGATCGACGCGGATCCGCCGTGCATGCAAGTGCATCTTGCGGCTGATCCCCCCGGTCAGGAACGCCGCCGCGCCGCCGTACTTGCCGTCGCCGACGATCGGGTGGCCGATCGCCGCCATGTGGACGCGCAGCTGGTGGGTGCGGCCGGTGAAGGGCTGGAGTTCGACCCAGGCGGTCCGGTTGCCCGCGCGTTCGATCACGCGGTAGCGGGTACGCGCAGGGGAACCCTCGCTCTCGTCGACCATCATCTTCTCGCCGCCGGTGCCCGGCTGCTTGCCGATCGGCAGCTCGATCATCCCGTCCTCGATCGAGGGGACGTCGACGATCAGCGCCCAATACACCTTGCGCGCGGTGCGGCCCGAGAATGCCTTGGCGAAGAACGCCGCGGCGCGGGCGGTGCGCGCGATCAGCAGCGCGCCCGACGTGTCCTTGTCGAGCCGGTGGACCAGCTTCGGTCGGCCCTCGTTATCGTAGCGCAGCCCGTCGAGCAGCCCGTCGACATGCGCGGTGGTCTTCGTGCCGCCCTGTGTCGCAAGCCCCGGCGGCTTGTTGAGGACGAAGGCCTGCGCGTCCTGGTGGATCACCATCTCGCGCGCCATTGCGACTTCGTCGTCGGACAGCGGGGCGCGCTCGCGCTCCGGCGTCGCGGCGGGGCGGACCGGTTCGGGCGGCGGCACGCGCAGCGTCTGCCCCGCCTCCAGCCGGTCGCCG
>NZ_CAHJWJ010000049.1 GCF_903642285.1 Sphingomonas bacterium | reverse complement strand
ACCTTCACGCCAGCAGAGTGCGCCAACTACTTCGCCGCCGCCGGCTACGATGCGTACTGAACGGAATCTGCTCTAGCCCCAGTTTCCCATTTCCTTACCTGTACGACTTTACGCTTAAATCCTTCTTGTATTATTACCCGGATCCCAGCAAGGCGGGCCACTACACGTCGAGCCCTCGCTACTTCTACGATTTCACTACGAGCACCATCATCAGCAAATAGAGCTTTTGACAGCATCGGGGGCGTACCGCCGATCCGACAGAGAACGCCCTCGTATTTAAGCACATGACGGACGCTTCGATCATTATAGCCGCACTCTTCGTCGCGTTTCTTACCGGCCTAGGCGTCGTGCTGACCGGCTGAAAATGGTCGAGATGTCGTCAACGCGAAGCGTGGGAATGGTACGTCCACAAGGGCGGTTTTATGCGGAGCCTTGATGTCGCGAATGAGCCAACCGAGGCGGCTTACAGACCAGAGGCAGCCATCCGATCATGCAAGGCCGGAAGGTAGGTAACGCGCTGAGATCTCACGTGTCGCCATCAGGGTGCGGTTGCCATGGCTATCATGACCCAATCATGTTCGGTATGACAGAACTCACCTCTCCTGCTTCGCCAGCCATTCCTCCAGCCACTTGATGGTGTACGCTCCCTGCTGGAACTCCGGATCGTCGAGCAGCGCGCGGTGCAGCGGGATCGTCGTGGTTACCCCCTCGATCACGAACTCTTCCAGCGCGCGCCGCAACCGGCGTAGCGCGCCGGCGCGGGTGGTGCCGTAGACGATCAACTTCGCGACCATGCTGTCATAGTAAGGGGGCACGCGGTAGCCCGCGTACAATCCGCTATCCACGCGCACGTTCATCCCGCCGGGCGCGTGGTATAGTTTCACGAGGCCGGGCGAGGGTGCGAAGGTGCGCGGGTCCTCGGCGTTGATCCGGCATTCGATCGCGTGACCGCGGAACTGCACATCCTGCTGGCGCAACGTCAGCGGATGGCCCTCCGCGATGCGGATCTGTTCGCGCACCAGGTCCAGGCCCGTTATCATCTCGGTCACCGGATGCTCGACCTGCAACCGCGTGTTCATCTCGATGAAGTAGAATTCGCTGTCCTCCCACAGGAACTCGATCGTCCCGGCGCCGCGATAGCCCATGTCCGCCATCGCCCTCGCTACGACGCCGCCCATTCGCTCGCGCTCTTCGGGGGTGATGATCGGGGAGGGGGCCTCCTCCAGCACCTTCTGATGGCGGCGCTGGAGCGAGCAGTCGCGTTCGCCCAGATGGATCGCATTGCCGTTGCCGTCGCCGAAGATCTGGAATTCGATATGGCGCGGATTGCCGAGATATTTCTCCATATACACGGTCGCATCGCCGAACGCCGCCTTCGCCTCGGTGCCCGCCTGCTGCATCTGGGTTTCGAGCGCGGAGGGGTCGTTGACCACTTTCATCCCGCGCCCGCCGCCGCCCGACGCCGCCTTTATGATGACCGGATAACCGATCTCCGCTGCCAGCGCCTTCGCCCCGCCGACATCAAGGATCGCGCCGTCCGAACCCGGAACGAGCGGCAGGCCGAGCTTTCCCGCCGTTCGCTTCGCCTCGACCTTGTCGCCCATCGTCCGGATATGTTCGGGCTTGGGACCTACGAAGATGATGCCGTGCAGTTCGACGATCTCGGCGAAGCGTGCATTCTCGCTGAGGAAGCCGTAACCCGGATGGATCGCATCCGCACCGGAAATTTCCGCCGCGGAGATGATATTGGGGATGTTGAGATAGCTGTCGGTTGCCGCCGGCGGTCCGATACAGATCGCCTCATCCGCAAGTCGTACGTGCATGGCATCGGCGTCGGCGGTGGAATGCACCGCGACCGTCTTGATACCCATTTCGTGGCAGGCACGGTGGATGCGCAGCGCGATCTCGCCGCGATTGGCGATCAGCAGTTTCTTGATCTCGCGCAATGCCTCTACTCGATCACGACGAGGGGCTGATCGAATTCGACCGGCTGTCCATTTTCCACCATCACTGCCGTGACGGTGCCCGCGGACGGCGCGAGGATCGGGTTCATCACCTTCATCGCCTCGACGATCAACAGCGTGTCACCCGCCGCGACCCGCTGTCCGACAGCGGCGAACGCTTTCGATCCCGGTTCCGCGGACAGATAGGCCGTACCCACCATCGGCGACTTGACCGCGTTGGCGGTGCTGGCTGGAGCCGATGCGCCGATCTCGGCAAGCGGCACGGCGGCGGGCGCAGGCGCAGCCACCGGGGGCGGGGGCGCGTAATGCAGAGGTGCCGCAACGGGGGCGGCCTTCCGCGCGACGCGGATCTTGCGCGGGCCGTCCTCGACCTCGATCTCGGTAAGCTGCGTGGTGTCGAGCAGTTCGGCGAGCGCGCGCACCAAATCGACATCGACCTTCATCGCGCCGGTGTCATTCGTATCGGCCATCAGACCCTCGTCCCCAGTATCGTTGCGCGGGCGTCTGTCAGAAGCGCGCCGCCGCTTCAAGCGCGAGAACATAGGATAACGCGCCGAAGCCTGCGATCGTGCCCTTCGCCGCCTGGCCCACCAAACTTGTCTGACGAAAGGAGTCACGCGCATGCGGGTTGGATAGATGCACTTCGATCACCGGCGTCGTGATCGCCTTGATCGCATCGTGCAGCGCAACCGATGTATGCGTGAACCCGCCGGCGTTCACCAACACCGCTTTCGCCCCCCGCGCCTGTGCTTCGTGGAGCCAGTCGACCAGATGCCCCTCGTGATTAGACTGGCGCATGTCGATTTCGAGATCCAGGTCGCGCGCCCGATCCTCCAGCATGCCGGCGATGTCGTCCAGCGTGTCGGTGCCGTAGATGGCGGGCTCTCGCAGGCCAAGCAGGTTCAAGTTAGGGCCGTTCAGGACGTAGATGACGTTCGCGATCGTGTCGGGCAATTGCGCCTCCCGGTTGCGAGGCTTGGCGGACGCCCCCTATATGCCTCTTCACTCCCTACCCGTTCGTGTCGAGCGAAGTCGAGACACCTGTTCCTGCAGGTCGAGAGGGGTTTCTCGACGTCGCTCGAAACGAACGGACGTATTTACGGAAGAATTCCATGCCCCATAGCGACGGCACCGTTTCCATCATCGTCAACGGCGATCACAAGCGGGTCGCTGCCGGCCTGTCGATTGCCGAGCTCGTGACCGAACTGGGCCTTGTTCCCGAAAAGGTCGCGGTCGAACGCAATATGGAGGTCGTGCCGCGCTCTACGCTGGCGCAGGTCATGGTCGAGGATGGCGACGATTTCGAGATCGTGCACTTCGTGGGCGGGGGCGACCACATCACGAAAATCGACGACGACAGCTGGACGGTCGCGGGTCGCACCTTCCGGTCGCGGTTGATCGTCGGCACCGGCAAATACAAGGATTTCGCGCAGAACGCCGCGGCGCTGGAGGCATCGGGGGCGGAGATCGTGACCGTCGCGGTGCGACGCGTGAACGTGTCGGACCCCAACGCGCCCATGCTGACCGACTTCATCGATCCGAAGAAGGTCACCTACCTGCCCAACACTGCCGGCTGCTTCGACGCCGAATCGGCGATCCGGACGCTGCGTCTGGCGCGCGAGGCGGGCGGCTGGGACCTGGTGAAGCTCGAGGTCTTGGGCGAGGCCAAGACGTTGTATCCGGACATGGTCGAGACGCTGCGCGCGACCGAGGTGCTGGCGAAGGAAGGTTTCCTGCCGATGGTCTACTGCGTCGATGATCCGATCGCCGCCAAGCGGCTGGAGAATGTCGGCGCGGTCGCGATCATGCCGCTCGGCGCGCCGATCGGGTCGGGACTCGGTATCCAGAACGCGGTCACGATCCGGCTGATCGTCGAGGGCGCGAGCGTTCCCGTACTGGTCGATGCCGGCGTCGGCACCGCCTCCGACGCGGCGTTCGCGATGGAACTCGGCTGCGACGGCGTGTTGATGAACACCGCGATCGCGGAAGCGAAGGACCCGGTCATGATGGCGGCGGCAATGCGCGCTGCGGTCGAAAGCGGTCGGTTGGCGTACCGCGCGGGCCGGATGGCGAAACGCCGCTACGCCGATCCTTCCAGCCCGCTGGCCGGGTTGATCTGAAGCGCGATGGAACCCAGATCAAGATCGCTTGTTTATTCCAGGCATTTCAAGCGCACGTCACCACCGGCGGACGCGAAGAGTGATGGAGGTCACGATGGGTGAATTCACCGACAAGGTCAAAGCGGCCGGCAACAAGATTGCGGGCGAAGCCAAGGAGGCCATCGGCAAGGCGACTCATAACGAGGAACTGACCGCGGAAGGCCAGGCACAGCAGGTCAAGGGCGTCGGCCAGGACGTCACGGGTAGCGTCAAGGGTGCGCTCGGCGACGATATCTGATCGAACCGAAACGTTCGACCAAAGGGTCGCTCCGGGCAATCGGGGCGACCTTTTTTTGTGGGTAGCCGTTCGCCTAGTCGCGCTGGGATCGCGCGCATAAGGAGAGCGGTGATGGCCGAATAGACGACCGTAGCGGACGGCCTGCGCTTTCCCGATCGGCGAATGTGGGATCAGCGTCGTCTCACCGGCGGGGG
>NZ_CAHJWJ010000048.1 GCF_903642285.1 Sphingomonas bacterium | reverse complement strand
CCCACCCCCAACCCCTCCCCTGAAGGGGAGGGGCTTTGAACCGACAATCCCCTCCTCCACCAGCCACCGCGCGAGCTTCGCGACGCGGTTGACCTTGTCGGCGACCGTCCCCAGCTTCTCGTGGAACACGATCCGGTCGAGCTTGGCCGCCTGCTCCTCCAGCGGCACCTTCAGGTCGGTCTCGTGGAAGAACCGCGCATCCGCCAGCCGCGCGGCCAGCACCTTGCGGTTGCCCTCGACGATCTTTGCGCCGCCATCGGTCGCGGCGATGTTCGCGGTGCAGACGAAGGCGTTGGCCAATTTGCCATCCGACGATCGGCACACGAAATATTTCTGGTTTACCCGCGCCGTCAGCTGGATGACCTCGGGCGGTACGTCCAGGAACGCGGGGTCGAACCGGCCGAGCAGCGGCACCGGCCATTCGGTCAGCCCGGCATTCTCCGCGACCAGCCTCTCGTCCTCGACGAGTTCCAGCCCCGCCTGCATCGCGGCTTCGCGCGCACCGTCGCGGACGATCCGCGCGCGCTCGTCCTGGTCGACGAGGACGTGGACCATGCGCAGCTTCTCGACATAGTCCGCCGCCGAACCGATCGTGATCGGACCCGGATGGTGGAACCGGTGCCCGAGCGTCGCCGCGCCGCTTTCGATCCCGGCGACCTGGCAAGGCACGACGTCCTCGCCGAACAGCGCGACGATGCCGTGCAGCGGCCGGACCCAGCGCAGCGATTCGGTCGACAGCGACGCCTCGCCCCAGCGCATCGATTTCGGCCAGGGGAACGCGTGGACAATCGCCGGGATCGCCTCGGCCAGCACGTCCGCGGTGGCGCGACCGGGCTTCTCGGTAACCGCGAACAGGACGCCGTCGCGTTCGACCAGTTGCTCGCGGGTCAGGCCGGTCTTGCGGAGGAAGCCTTCCAGTGCCTGTGGTGGGGCGCCGGTCTTGGGGCCTTTGGTCTCTTCCGACACCGCCTGCGTCGCATCCGGCAAACCGCGCGCGATGAGCGCGAGGCGGCGGGGGGTGGCGTAAGTTACGACATCGCCCGCGGCAATCCCGGCCCTAGCGAGTTCGGCGGCGAACAGCCGGGCAAGATCCTCCCGCCCCTTCGCGTGCATCCGCGCGGGGATTTCCTCGGAGCGGAGTTCGAGAAGGAAGTCGGTCATACCGGAAATCCTCCCCGCTCGCGGGGAGGGGGACCATCCGAAGGATGGTGGAGGGGGCGGTCGGCATAGGCAACGATCGAAGCGGCCGCTTCGTCGGCGTCTTTCAACACGTCCGACGCGGGCACCCGCAAGACGTGATAGCCTTCAGCTTCCAAAGCGGCCGTACGCGCAACGTCTTTCACCGGGCGATCACCCATATCGTGTGCCATCCCGTCGACTTCGATGACGAGTTTTACGGCGGCGCAGTAGAAATCCGCACGGTACGCGCCGATCGGATGTTGCTTGCGAAAACGCAGTCCTTCGGGCGCGCCCTTCAGACGTTGCCACAGCAGTATCTCGGGCAGGCTCATATCGCGACGCGCGCGGCGGGCTTCGTAAATTTCGGCCCGACGGAGTGATGGCGAACCCCCTCCACCACGCTTCGCGTGGTCCCCAGTTTCGGGTCGATCATGCCCCCGGCATGATCTTGGATTGCCGGGGGCAATCCAACCCGAAACTCCGTCCCGGGAAGGATTTTCGGCGGGACTCACGCCGCCCACCCATGCTTGTCCATCCACGCGCCGCACGCGCCCTTCGCCAGGTCGCGGACGCGGCCCATATACGCCTGGCGTTCCGCGACCGAGATCACCCCGCGCGCCTGCAGCAGGTTGAACACGTGGCTGGCCTTGATCGCCTGTTCGTACGCGGGGATCGGCAGCTTCGCCGCGAGCGAGTTCTCGCATTCGGCGACATGCTTGCGGAACAGGTCGAACAGCGCGTCGGTGTCGGCGATCTCGAAGTTCCACTTCGACATTTCCTGTTCGTTCTCCAGGAACACGTCGCCGTACGTCACCCCGGCGTCGTTGAATGCCAGGTCGTAGACATTGTCGACATTCTGAACGTACATCGCGAGCCGCTCCAACCCATAGGTCAGCTCGCCAGCGACGGGCTTCATGTCGTACCCGCCCATCTGCTGGAAATAGGTGAACTGCGTCACCTCCATGCCGTCGCACCACACTTCCCAGCCAAGCCCCCACGCACCCAGCGTGGGGCTCTCCCAATCGTCCTCGACGAAGCGGATGTCGTGGAGCAGCGGATCGATGCCGATCGCGGTCAGCGAGCCGAGATACAGGTCCTGCAGGTCGACGGGCGAAGGCTTCAGGATCACCTGATACTGGTAATAATGCTGGAGCCGGTTCGGGTTCTCGCCGTAGCGCCCGTCGGTGGGGCGGCGGCACGGTTGCACGAAGGCGGCATTCCACAGGTTGGGCCCGAGCGCGCGCAGCGTCGTCGCGGTGTGGAACGTCCCCGCCCCCATCTCCATGTCGTAGGGCTGGAGGATCAGACAGCCGCGATCGCTCCAATAGTCGTGGAGCGTCAGGATCATGCGCTGGAAGCTGAGCGGCTTGGTCGTCACAGGCGCGGGCTTTGGCGGATGGGATACGATCTAGCAAGACACTGTCCGATTTGCCGACCGACCGTTAAGGACCATCCGGACATAACCGACAGAAGGACGATCGTTGACGTCTATCCCCCTCCGCGCGGCGCTGACCGCGATCGCCCTTACCCTCGCATTGCCTGCATGCGCGCAAAAAGCATCGACGCCGCCAGCACCTGCCGCGCACCAGGTCGATCCGGCGCTGTGGGTGGTGAAGGACAAGGACACGACGATCTACCTGTTCGGCACGATCCATGTGCTGAAACCCGGCCTCAGCTGGTTCGACCGCGCGGTGAAGACCGCGTTCGACCGGTCGGGCGAGGTCGTGCTGGAACTGATCCTCCCCGACCAGCAGGTGATGCAGGGGCTGGTCATGGCGGACGGCGTCGCCAAGCCCGGCACGCCGCCGCTCAGCGATCAGCTGCCCGCCGACAAGCGGGGGGCCTATGCCAAGGCGGTCTCCGATCTGGGGCTGCCCGCCAACGCACTCGACAAGTACAAGCCCTGGCTGGCGGCGACTCAGCTATCGGTCGCGCCCTTGTCGAAGCTCGGTTACGATTCCGCGAACGGCCCCGAACAGGTCATCACCGCCGCCGCCAACACCGGCCACAAGCCATTGATCGGGCTGGAGACCGCGCAGCAGCAGCTGGGTTATTTCGCGTCGCTGTCCGACAAGGCGCAGGTACAGTTCCTGGTCTCGACGCTCGACGAACTGCCGACCGCGGCAGCGACGATGGAAACGATGGTCGACGACTGGGCGCACGGCAAGCCCGAGGCGCTGGCGGACGAGATGAACGACAGCCTGAAGGACTCGCCCGAGGTCAAGCAAGTGCTGCTGGTCGACCGCAACAAGCGCTGGGCGGGGTGGATCGAGAACCGGCTGAAGACGCCGGGCACGGTCTTCATCGCGGTGGGCGCTGGGCATCTGTCGGGAAGCGATTCGGTGCTGGCGCAGCTGGCGAAGGACGGAGTGAAGACGGCGCGGGTGAAATACTAATTCCCTCTCTCCTTGTGGGAGAGGGAGGGAGCCGCAAAGCGGCGGAAGGGTGAGGGGGACGTTAGGAACCGAGGTTCGCCCATCCCCCTCACCCTCCCACTCGGTTTTGCCGAGCGGGCCCCTCCCTCTCCCACAAGGGGAGCGGTGTCAGCTTGCTAAATTCCCCCCACCCCGCTATCCGCGCCCGCTTCCGGTCCATGGTCATCCCTGGAGGCGTGGGCGGGAAGCAACAACGAGTTTCGGAGAAGACAGATGAGCGACCAGATGACGCTCGCAGCCGAGACGCGTGACCGGGTTGGCAAGGGAGCCTCCCGGGCGCTGCGTCGCGATGGCCGCGTGCCCGCCGTGATCTACGGCCAGAACCGTGAACCGACCGCGATCCATCTCGAGGAAAAGGCGCTGAACAAGGCGCTCGCGACCGGGCATTTCATGACCACCGTCGTGATGGTCGCCGGCCAGCGCACGCTACCCAAGGACGTGGCCTTCCATCCGGTCAGCGATCGTCCGATCCACGTCGATTTCCTTCGCATCAGCGAGCATGCGACGGTGACCGTATCGGTGCCGGTGGTGTTCGCGGACGAGGAGGAGTCGGATTATCTGAAGCGCGGCGGTGTCCTGAACATCGTTCGCCACGAGATCGAGCTGGTCTGCGATGCGGCGGAAATCCCCAGCGACATCACGATTTCGCTGAAGGGTCGCGCGATCGGCGATTCGATCCATATCTCGAACGTGACGCTGCCCGAGGGCGTGCATCCCTCGGTCGAGGACCGCGACTTCACGATCGCGACGATCGTGCCGCCGACGGTACCGACCGTCGAGGACGAGGCCCTGGAGGCCGAGGTCGCCGAAGCGCAGTCGGCCGAAGCCGCCGCCGAGGCGGCGGAAACCGAGGGCGACGACGCTGCCGAGGACGATACGGCCGAGAGCTGATCGTTCGACGCAACGACCAAAGGGGCGGGAGGGCATGGCCTTCCCGCCTTTTTTCATATTCAGGCCAGCCATAGGCCCCCTCCCCCGCGAAGGCCGGGGCCCAGGTGCCGAGCGGTCGTAATCGCAGATACCGCGCGAATTCGGGGACCTGCGCAACTGGGCCCCGGCCTTCGCCGAGAGGGGCTTGGTAGAACGAAAGCCCACCATTCGGAGTCAGGCGGAATGCAGATCTGGGCAGGGCTCGGCAACCCCGGCGGCACATATGCGATGCATCGGCACAATGTCGGCTACATGGCGGTGGACGCCATCGCCGAGGTCCATGGCTTCGCACCGTTGCGCAAGCAGTTCCAGGGTTGGACCCGCGAAGGCCGGATCGGCGCGCACAAGATGCTGCTGCTGAAGCCGGCGACGTTCATGAACGACAGCGGTCGCAGCGTCGCCGAGGCATTGCGCTTCTACAAGGTCGACCTGGACGCGCTGACCGTCTTTCACGACGAACTCGATCTCGCGGCGATGAGAATGAAGGTGAAGACCGGCGGCGGCACCGCGGGGCATAACGGGCTGCGCTCGATCGATCAGCATCTGGGGACTGATTTCCGCCGCGTGCGGATCGGCATCGGGCATCCGGGGCACAAGGACCGCGTGACCGGCCATGTGCTCGGCAATTATGCGAAGGCGGAGGTCGATTCGCTCGCCGAGCTGCTCGGCGCGCTCGCGGCGGAAGCGACCTGGCTGGCGGCCGGCGACGACGTGCGCTTCATGAACGAGGTCGCGCTTCGGCTGCAGTAAGATGAACGACACTACCAGCGGCGGTTCAGGAACCGTGTGGCATGACGCCGCATTGTCCCGTGCAACAGGGGAGAGCCCGATGCCCGTTCGCCGTTCCAGCCGTCCGTTCGTGTTCCTGGCGCTTGCCGCCGCGCTGGCCGCGTCCGCTTGCAACAAGCCCGGCGGCGATGCCAACGACACCGCCGCGGCGAACAGCAGCGCGCCGTTGCCGAGCCTGCCCGCCACGCTGCCGATGGTGACGGGCGCGCCGACCGCGGCCGCCTATGCGCCGCCGG
>NZ_CAHJWJ010000047.1 GCF_903642285.1 Sphingomonas bacterium | reverse complement strand
CCGATGTAGAGATGGCCAGCGTTGTGGAATACTGCGTCGATGCGCCCGTCGCGCGCCATCATGGCATCGGCCGCAGCTCGGCAATCGGCCTCCTTCAGGACATCAAGATCGACGATCGCTAGGGTGCCGTTGCTGCCTTCAGCGAACGTCTGCAGGCTGGCCGCCCGCTCGGCGTTCCTGCCGTGAGGATCGCGTATGCCGGCATAGACCGTGAGCCCCTTGCCGAGCAGCGTCTGAACCATCAGCAGGCCGAAGCCCGATCCGGTGCCCGTTACTAGGATGTTGTCAGGCATCATAATCTCCGTGTTGGCTGGCCAGGATCGAGCGGAGTTCGACCGCGGCGTTGAGCGCTTTTGGCAGGCCCGCGCTGACGATGGTGATCGCCAGGATTTCCTTGATCGCCTCGACCGAAGCGCCGAGCGCGAGCGCGTATGACGCGTGGCGCCGCATCTGAGGCCACGCGTCCGCGCCGATCGCAGCGAAGGCGGCGACAGCGGCGAGTTGGCGATCGACCGGATCGAGGATGTCTCGCGACCAGACGTCGCCGAGCGCGAAGGTAAGCGCGGCGTCGACGAGCAGTGGGAAGTCAGCAGCAAGCGGTCCGAGTATGGCGTCAGCGCTGAGGTCGGTCGCTCCGTCGTCGTTCAGTGATGATAACGTCATCTCGCCGCGGGCACGTCGGCTACCCGCCGGCTCCGCCGCCGCAGCCTCTTGGTCCCGAGGTAGATCGCCGACCACCGCCCTGACTTCGGGCGCGACGTTGAGCGCCTTCGGCACGCCCGCGGTGACCAGCGTCAGATAGACGACCTCACGCAGCTCGGCGGGCGTCGCACCGAAGTTGAGGGCATATTGAACGTGAAGCCGCAGCTGGGGGTATTCATCAACGTCATATGTATCGGCACGAGTGGCGGACGTGAATGTGTAGGTGATCGGCGCAGTAAGGAAGCTGATCGGCTTGCGGCCTTTTATCGTCACCTGCTTCATCTGCGGTAGTAGCGGGCAATTATCGACAACCAAATAACCCTCCTGTTTACAACCGCGCTGATCGTTCCTCCGTCCGGACGTGAGAGGCTGACGGCTCCAATCCGAGTTTGCGTCCGACCGAGGTTCCTGCGTGGGCCAGCAACTCTTCCGCGCCAGCCGTTCCGAGCGTCCGGCTAATTGCGATCGCGCCGACCATCTCAGCAACCGCCGATACCGCTCGGGCCCGCGGCGCGTCTGTGCTTGCACGCGCAAGCAGGGTCGCAATCCCGCCGGTCAGCCGGTCGACCGCCTGGACGAAGCGCTCCCGCGCGGCGTCGGGCAGACGGTGAAGCTCACCCGAGAGGATCGGGATTGGACAGCCCTGGTCGCGCGCGTCACGGTGGCGCATCGAGAGGTAATAGTCGACCAGCCTGCGCAGCGCCGCTTGCGGATCGACCGTGTCGAGATCCGCGAAGAACGCGTCGTAGCGATCCTTGAACATGTGACCCACGGCTTCGGTCAACAGCTCATCCCGCGATCGGAAATGCGCGTAGAAGCCGCCATGGGTCAGGCCCGCGCGGTTCATCACTGCGGCAACGCCGAAGCGGTCGGGCCCGTCCGCGCGCAATGCAGCTGCGGCTTCCGTGAGGACCCGGCCGCGGGTGCGCGCCTTGTGTTCGCTGTCGTATCGCATTGCGTCTACCTGTGGTGTGTCGCGGTTGATGCAGGAGCCGACGTCGGCGCGCCCTGCCAGCCGCCGCCGAGAGCACGGTACGCGGCGACCGCGGCGCGTGATTCCTCGGCACGGTTCGCCGCGAGACGATCCGACGCGGCGAGCAGTTCGCGGTTCGCGTCAGTGACGTCAATCAGCCCGATCACACCGCCGGCATAGGCATCCTGTGCCTGGGTGCGGGCTCGGACGAGCGCGGCGACTTGACGGTCCAGGGTGGCGCGTTCCGCATGCGCCTCCTCCAATCGTGCAAGCGCGGTTTCCACGTCCTCGGCGGCGGTCAGCACCGATCCGCGCCACGCCGCGAGCGCCTCCGCCTGGCGGCCACGTGCGCCCGCGACCTCGGCATCGACGCGGCCGAAATCGAACAGCCGCCAGCGCAAGCCAGCACCACCCGACGCCTGCACCGCGCCGCCGGTGAAGAGGTTGCTGGTGCCGAGGCTGGCGACGCCGAACAGCCCGGACAGCGACAGACGGGGATAATAATCGGCGATCGCGACGCCGATCCGCGCGCTGCTCGCGGCGAGACGGCGTTCAGAGGCGACGATGTCGGGGCGGCGGCGGATCAGGTCGGCGGCCTCGGCGCTGCCCGCGGGCATCGGCGCGGCGGGGACCGGGCGCGCATCGACCAGCAGCGCGCGGTTGCTGCCGGGCGGATCGCCGACCAGCACGTCGAGACGGTTCAGCTGCGCCTCGATCCCCGCGCGCAGCGGCGCCATTGCGGCGCGCACGCCCTCCAGTTGCGCGATCGTACGATTGCGGTCGCGATCCGCGGCGATGCCTTGATCGACACGCTGGCGGACGAGGTCGTCGAGCAGAGCCTGGTTCTTCTCCTGGTCGCGAGCGACCGCCAGGCGCGCTTGGAACGCGCGCAGTGTCAGATAGGCGTCGGCGGTTTCCGCGGCGACCGCGATGGCCACCGCGCTCGCGTTCGCCTCGGTTGCGGCAAGATCGTCGCGCACTGCCTCGCGGCCGCGGCGCAGGCCACCGAACAGGTCGATCTCCCACGATGCCTGGGTGCCGACCGCATATTCGGTGTAGCCACGCGGGCCGCCGACCGCCTGCATGATGCGGCCGATCGCGCTGTCTCGCGACTGGCTCACCGTCGTCGCAGAGCCAGTCGCGTCCAGGACCGGCAGCAGCGCCGCGCGGGCCGCGCGCGCGGCGGCGCGCGACTCGTCGATCCGCGCGCGGGCCTGCGCCAGATCGGTGTTACCAGCGACCGCGCGGTCGACCAGCGTCACCAACAGCGGATCGCCGAAGCCGCGCCACCAGTCCGCATCCGCGGCGCGCGGGTCGATCGCGGCGGCGTGGCGGAAGGCGGGCACCACCGCCGGGTCGGGGCGCACGTAATTCGGGCCGACCGTGCAGCCGGCCAGAGCCAGTGGAGCGAGGAGGAGGATCGGGATCTTGGGCATCTAGTGCGACTCCGCGGGGGAAATTGGCGGTGCGTCCTTCGGCACGCGGCAGAACGGCACCATCACCAGTGCGACGACGAACATCCCCGCCATCGTCCGGAACACCTCATCGAAGGCGATCGTCAGCGCCTCGCGACCGATCGCGCGACCGATCGACGCCTGCGCCATCAGCAGCGCCTGCGCCGGATCGGGGGTATAGGCGGCCAGCCGGGCGGCGGTCGCGGCGATATAGTCCTGCGCGCCGCGCCCCGACGCACCCAGCGCCTCGCCGAACCGCGCCGCCTGCGTCCGCGCCGCGTCGTTCAGCCAGGTGTTGACCGTCGCGATGCCGATCGCGCCGCCCAGGTTGCGCATCAGGTTGAACAGCCCGGAGGCTGAGCGCAGTTCGGGACCCTGGAACGCCGACAGCGCCATCCCGACGCTCGGCACGATGCACAGCATCACGAACAAGCCCCGGGCGAGCTGCGGGATCAGCAGCTCGCGGAATCCCCAGTTCGAGGCGACATGCGACGTCAGCCACAGGCTGAACGCGAAGCCGGTCAGCCCGATGCCGATGACGATGCGCCGGTCGACATGGTTCGACGACCAGGCGGCGATGATCGTGCTGAGCAGCTGGCTGATCCCGACGACGAACACCGTCGTCCCGATCTCGAGGCTATTATAGCCGCGCACCCGCCCCAGAAACACCGGCAGCAGATAGGTCGAGGCATAGATGCCGAAGCCGATGACGAGGTTGAAGACGCAGGCGAAGGCGAAGGTACGGTTGCGGAACGGAGAGACCCGCACGATCGGATTCTTGGAGAAGATCGATCGTTCGACGAACAACGCAAACGCGACGGTCGCGATCCAGGCGACCATCACGATCGTCGGATCGCCGAACCAGTCCTTTCGTGGTCCCTCCTCCAGCACATATTCCAGCCCGCCGAGCGCCACCGCCATCGCGACGAGGTGCGACCAGTCGATCCGCGCGAACATCGACCGGTCGGCGCGATCGACGTCGATCAGCAGGATCGTCAGGATCGTGACGAGCGCGCCGGGTGCCACGTTGATGAAGAAGATCCAGCGCCATCCGATCGCGTCGGTGATGATGCCGCCGACGGTCGGTCCGATCGTCGGTGCTAGTACTGAGACCATGCCGAGGATCGCGGGGATCAGCGCGCGCTGCTTGCCCTCGAAGATCGTAAAGCCGACCGCGAAGACGGTCGGCACCATCGCGCCGCCGACGAACCCCTGGAGCGCACGGAAGGCGATCATCGATTCGATGTTCCACGCGAGCCCGCAGGCGACGCTCGACAGCGCGAACAGTCCGGCGGACAGCGCGAACAGCCATTTGGTCGACATCGCCTGGCCGAGGAAAGCCGAAAACGGGATCATCACCAGCTCCGCCATCAGATAGGCGGTCTGGACCCAGCTGATCTCGTCGGGCCCGGCGGAGAGCCCGGCCTGCACGTCGTTGAGCGATGCGGCGACAATCTGGATGTCGAGCAGCGCCATGAACTGGCCAAAGGCGAGGATCGCGAAGATCAGATACTTGCGCGCCAGCGGCAGCGCAGCCGGGTTCGGCGCGGGCGTGGCGGTACACCGCAGCGCCCGTCCCCCATCGATCGCCGCGCTCGTCATCGTCCTATCGCCCCTTGTTGTATGACAACGGTAATATTATAGGTGTCATACGAAGGCCGCAAGGGGGTTGGAATGGATGCGATGACGAGCGATCCGGCGATGCAGGCGACCGCGCCCAGGCGGCGGTTTCCGTTGCCGTCGCGGCGTACCCTGATGGCGTCGGGGGTAGCAAGCGCAGTGGCGGTCGCGGGCGTGGTCTGGATCACCGCCCCGGCAACGTCGGAAACGACCGACGACGCCTATGTCGGCGCGGACGCGACCTCGGTCGCTCCCAAGGTCCGCGGACTCGTCGCCGAGGTCGCGGTGCGCGACAATCAGACGGTCCGCGCCGGCCAGCCGCTGGTGCGGATCGACGCGGAAGAGTTCGACGCGAAGGTGGCGTCGGCGCAATCGACGCTGGCGGATGCGCAGGCCGGCGTACAGGCGGCGCGCGCGGCGCTCGTCAGCCTGGCGGCGGAAGAGCGGCTGGCGGGCGCGCAGGTCACCGCCGCGGGCACCGCGATCAGGTCAGCCGGCGCGCAATCCGATCTCGCCGTCGCGGACCGCGGCCGCTACGCCGCGCTAGTGGCGACCGGCGCGGTCGCGCGGCGCGAGGCGGACAGCTTCGGCGCCGCAGCGGTGACCGCCGAACAGAATGCAGAACGGGCCCGCGCATTGCTGGCGGTCTCGCGCGAGACCGCGGGCGTTACCGCCGCCAAGCGGCCAGGGCTGGACGCTGCGCTCGCCACCGCGCAGGCGAAGATCGGACAGGCGCAGGCCGCGCTCGACCTCGCGCGCCAGGATCGGCGCCATGCCACGATCCTCGCGCCGATCGACGGCGTCGTCGGCAACCGCCAGGTCCGCACCGGCGACTATGTCCAGCCCGGCACGCGGCTGTTGACCCTGGTGCCGCTCCACGCGCTCTACGTCACCGCGAACTTCAAGGAGACGCAGACCGCGCGGATGCTGCCGGGCCAGCACGCGACGATCGATGCCGACGCGCTGCCGGGCGCCGAATTGCGCGGCACGGTCGACAGCGTCGCGCCGGGATCGGGCTCCAGCTTCGCGCTGCTGCCGTTCGAGCCGGGCACGGGCAATTTCACCAAGATCGTGCAGCGTGTGGGCGTCCGTATCCGTTTCGACCCCGGTCAGCCCGGCGTCGATCGGCTGCGGCCCGGCTTGTCGGTCACCGCGCGGGTGACGCTTGCGGACGAAAAGAAGAAGCGCCCATGACTGCCGACCACCCGACCGCCCACGACGGCCTCGGCCAGCTCGCTGCGATGATGGCGACGGGCCGGCAGCCGCCGATCGGCGAGACGATGAACTTCGCGCTCGTCGAATTCGAGCGCGGCCGCGCCGTGTTCGAAGGCGAACCCGATCACAGCGTCTACAACCCGATCGGGTCGGTGCATGGCGGCTATGCCGCGACCTTGCTCGACAGTGCCTGCGGATCGCGGTGCATTCGCAGCTCGGCATCGGCCAGGGCTATACGACGCTCGAACTGAAGATCGCCTATCATCGCGGCCTGTCCGACAAGAGCGGCCGCGTCCGCGCGGTCGACCGCGTCGTGACGATAGGCCGCCGCGTCGCCTTTGCCGAGGCGACGCTCCACGACGGCGATGGCCGTCTCTGCGCGACGGCGACATCGACGTTGCTCGTTTTCGACCTGCCGCGCTGACCCGCCAGTCGCACGATTTCCACCGGCGGGCTTTGCCCCGCACACAAGGACGCATCTAATGGGCAACGACATCATGGGCAAGGCCCTCATCACCGGCGCATCGTCGGGCATCGGCGCGGTCTATGCGGATCGGCTCGCGCGGCGCGGCCACGACCT
>NZ_CAHJWJ010000046.1 GCF_903642285.1 Sphingomonas bacterium | reverse complement strand
TTCGGGCGGCGGCACGCGCAGCGTCTGCCCCGCCTCCAGCCGGTCGCCGGGTGCCGCGCGGCTGCCGTCGACGCGCAACTGCCCGGTGCGCGCCCACATCGCGACGGTGGTGAAGCTGGTGTCGGGCAGATGCCGCTTGAACCAGCGATCGAGCCGGATGCCGTCATCGTCGTAACCGACCGAAAAGGTACGGACCTCGCTCATGCCACGGCCCGCACGATCGACAGCCCGGCGAACAGCGCCAGCACCGCGCCGACGACCGATACCAGCGCATAGGCAAGCGCGGTGGCGAGCGCGCCGCGCTCGGCGAGCGTCACGATATCGAGCGAGAACGCGGAGAAGGTGGTGAAGCCGCCCAGCACGCCGACGCCGAGCAGCAACCGCCATTGCTCCGACCCGCCGCTGCGCGCGAGCACGCCCGCCAGCACCCCCATCGCGAACCCGCCGGCGAGGTTGACCGTCAGCGTCCCGCTCCACGGATAGGCAGGACCAAGCAGCGCCAGCGCGGCGCGGCCGGTCAGATACCGCGCCGCGCTGCCGATCGCGCCGCCGATCGTCACGAGGAGGAGGGGTTGCATGGTGCTTGCCCTACGGCGTGCGGGCAATATCGGCAATGGCGGGGGAGGAGCACACCTCACCCGACAGCGCGCCACCCGAAGGCCGGGGCGGTTTGCGATCGAACCGATCCGTTCTCCTGCGAACGCAGGAGCCCATGATCACAAGCGGTGACGGTCGTTACCCTGGGTTCCTGCGTTCGCAGGAAAACACCCTCGGTTCGGATCGATCAAAAACGCGCCGCGGCTGGCTCCGATCAACCATTGGCGATCAGATCCACATCCGTTCCGCCATCCGGACGCCGCGACAGATACAGGATATAGGTCGTCCCGCCCCGCGTCCCCGCCAGCACGTCCTGCTTCTCGTCCGCCCGGTGTTCCGCGGTGAAGCCCGCCGCGCGTGCCTGCGTGAAATACCAATCCATCACCCGCGCCGGCGCCGCGCCGCTCGCGAAGCTGACGATGCGAAGCGAACAGCCCTTGCCGTCGGTACCCGCGGCTTCCTCGACGCGCGCGTCGGGATAGAGACCCAGGCCCTGCGGCAGGCGGTTGGACCAGCCCGCCGAATAGGCGATCAGCGGCGCGCACTGTGCCAGCGGCCGGCTCGGCTGCCGCGCGCCGAGCGCGCCGAGCGTCAGCGCGCCCTTCGATAGCTCGCAATCGGGGCAATCCCCAGAGGCTGCAGGCGCGGTCTTCAGCTTTGCGGGGTCGACCGGATCGGCGCGTGCCGCGGTCGGCGGCACGGCCATCGGATCGGGGCGGCTCGGCGGGCGGATGACGTCGGCGTTCGACGTTTGCGCCAGCGCGGGATCGACCATGATCTGGTCGTGCAGCGCGGCGGTCAGCGCCGGGTCGTGCGCGGGCGACGCGGCGTTGGCGTCGGTCAGCTCGCGGTCGAGGCTGTCCAGCGTCCGGGGCGCGTACGGCGTCTTGCCGCACGCGATGAGCGCGAAGGGCAGGAGGATCGGCAGCAATAGCGGGCGACGCGGCATCGCGGACCTTTTCGGTTGGCACGCGTGGCGCGCGCCGATCCTTCATGGTCGCGCGGTGGTTAAATTGGCGTTTCGCGCGGGGACCGGCTTGTCGCGCGGGCGAAGTCGCGTCATCCTGTTACGCGATGCTCAACATCGTCTCGATCCTGGTCGGCCTCGTCACGCTCGCGCTCGGTCTCGTCGCCTTCGTGCCGTTGCTCGGCTGGATGAACTGGCTGGTCATCCCGATCGGGATCGTCGGTGCCGCGGTCGGGGCATTGTCATCGCACAATGCCGGGCGCAACCTGAACCTGGTGCTGATCGTGATCTTCGCGTTCCGCCTGATGCTCGGCGGCGGCATCCTCTGACACCGCCGCCTTGCGGTACGATCAGTCGAGCGCGTGCGTCAGCGTGATCTCGGCGTTCAACACCTTCGACACCGGGCAGTTCGCCTTCGCATCGGCGGCGATGGTGGCGAATTCGTCGGCGGCGATCCCGTCGACCTTGCCGGTCAGCGTCAGGTCGGACCTGGTGATGGCGAAGCCGTCGCCGTCCTTGTCCAGCGTCACCTTCGCGGTCGTCGCCAGCGTGCCGGTCGAATAGCCCGCCTTCGCCAGCGCGAAGCTCAGCGCCATCGTGAAGCAGCTGGCATGTGCGGCGGCGATCAATTCCTCCGGATTGGTGCCGGGCGCATCCTCGAACCGGGTGTTGAAACCGTAAGGGCTATCGCTCA
Organism: Sphingomonas bacterium; assembly: GCF_903642285.1. Lineage (GTDB taxonomy): Bacteria > Pseudomonadota > Alphaproteobacteria > Sphingomonadales > Sphingomonadaceae > Sphingomonas. Next base: position 4,804 of record NZ_CAHJWJ010000046.1, on the reverse strand, counting down.
GCACGCCCGACTGGGTCGAGACATGACCCTTGCCGTCTCTGCCAAGGCCTTCGTATTTCGCCGATCCGCTACGTGTCGTCATCGCCAATCTCCTTGGATGTGATCATGCAACGGACGGATGCGACGAAACGCTCCACGATATCCACGTTATCCACAGGGCAAGCGGTGCATTCGACGCTTTGTGCGACTCGGGCGGCGTGACAGCATCGGTCCTGCGGAGAGACGGCGGGACGACCGGAAACGGGAGAAACGCCGGATCGCTGCACCGATGGTCGAGGACGATCCGCGCAAACGGACCTGGCGCGATGATCGGGTCGGAAGATGTCACTCCCTCGTCCCCGGCGCGATCGTGCGAACGGTCCGCGACAGGGCGAAGGCGGCATCGACCGGAAGGCGAGGCGGAAGGCGGCTCCAGGCCGACGAAAGCCGAGCCGGCCGCCGCGGTCGGACGAAGGATGCGCGAAAGCGTGATCGCCGTCCGGCCCGGTGACCGAAGGGCGAGGTGCGGGGCCGTTCGCGGCCCGGAACGACGCTCGCCGCCGAAACCGGTGGCGGACGGGGATTGGTTTCGGCCGGTTTCCCGGATGCGACAAGGTACGGCGACAAAGGGTCGGCAGCGATGCCGGCCCTTTTTTTGGTTTTTGGTTTTTGGGTTGACCGCTTGGCCGGACCTGAAAGGTCGGACGCTGGAGCTGTTCCCCACCCCGGCGAAGGCCGGGGGCCCGACTGCGACCCGATCATTGGAGAGTGCATCCTGCCCTTACCGCAACCGTTGCAACCGGGCCCCGGCCTTCGCCGGGGTGGCGCAGAGTGAGTGGCAAGGACGAAGCGATCCGCCGCGCCAGTCCCGTTCCCCTGCACGCCCGCATCCCCTAACCCTCGCGCGATGCTCCCTCACCTCGCCCCCCACATCCTCCCGAAAGTCGCGCTGCTCCCCGCATTCGCGCCGTGGTTCGATCTCGCCGGGCTCGCGGTGTTCGCCGCGTCGGGTGCGCTCGCGGCGGCGAAACGGGGGCAGACGATGGTGACGCTGGCGTTCTTCGCGCTCGTCACCGGGGTCGGCGGCGGGACAATGCGCGACCTGCTGATCGGCGCGCCGGTGTTCTGGGTGCATGACGCACGCGCCGCCAGCGTGGTGCTCGGGATGGCCATCGTGATCTGGGTGACGCCCGAACGCTGGTGGCGCGGCGCGGCGCTCGACTGGTTCGACGCGGTCGGGCTCGCGGCCTATGCGGTCTACGGCGCAGCGAAGGCGATCGGTTATGGCGTCCCGCCGGTCCCGGCCGCGGTGATGGGGGTGGTGACCGCCTGCATCGGCGGGGTCATCCGCGACGTGCTCGCCCACGAGCCGTCGATCCTGATGCGCCCCGAACTCTATGTGACCGCGGCGGCGCTGGCGTCGGCCAGCTATGTGGTTTTGATCGAGGCGGGGGCATCGCCCGCGCCGGCCGCGGTCGTCGCCGCCGGCGCTGGCTTCACGCTGCGCGCCGCGGCGATGCGCTGGCGGCTGGCGCTGCCGGCCTATCGGGGGCGGCGATAAGGAGGTTTGCTCGCACGAAGACACGAAGACACGAAGGTCCGCTTATGCCAGCGGCAGCATTTCATTCTCGAAATTTTTACGTCGCCCGCTTTCGATGATCGGACTGCGGCCGGGTCAGACTTTTTCGTGTCTTTGCGCCGTCCAGCGAAAAACTTTCTTCAAACCGAACGTGCAGGCCACGATTATCCGCCGAACCCGACCCGTGCCAACACCAGATCGAGCAGCTTCGCATCCGCGGCGTCGGTGGACGTCGGGCCCATGCCGCCGCATTCCAGGCAGCGCGCCTGGATCGATCCCGCCATCGCCAGCCGCTGCAGGTCGCCGAGCGCGTGCGCGAACAACTGACGGCGGTCGGCGGCGATGCGGGCGAACACGTCGTGCGGCACGGTCGCATCGTCGTCCTGGTCGGCGAAGTCGCGGGCGATCGTCGCGAACCAGCCGGGCTGCTTCTCAAGATAATCCGCATGCACCTTCGCCGGATCGAGTTTCGCGCGCCGCGCGGCGTCGTCGATCGCGTCCTTCAGCGTGCCGAACCGGTCGACCAGCCCCAATTGATGCGCGGTGCCGCCGTCCCATACGCGGCCCTGGCCGATCTCGTCCACCCGCGCCGGGGTCAGATGACGCGCGGCGGCGACTCGGCCGACGAACTGGCGATAGCCATTCTCGATCCCCGCCTGGATGATGGTGTCGAGCATCGGCGTCGTGCCCGCGAACACGTCGGGCTGCCCGGACAAGGGCGTGGTCCGCACCCCGTCCGACGTCACGCCGATCTTCGCCAGCGTCTTCTCGAAGGTCGGGATGATCCCGAAGATGCCGATCGATCCGGTGATCGTCGACGGCTCGGCATAGATCGCGTCGCCCGTGGTCGACACCCAATAGCCCCCCGAAGCGGCCAGCCCGCCCATCGACACGACGACGGGCAGCCCCTTTTTCTTCGCCTCCAGGATCGCGAGCCGGATCTTTTCCGATGCCAGCACCGATCCGCCCGGCGAGTCGACGCGGACGACGAGCGCCTTCAGATCGTCCTTCGCCAGCCCCTTGAACAATGCCGCCTCGATCGTGTCGCCCGCCGCCGCGCCCGGGCCTGCGCTGCCGTCGACGATATCGCCCGCCACCGTCAGCACGCCGATCGCGTCGCCGCTCGTCGGCAGCGGATTGGCATCGAGCCAGGTCTGATATTTGATCGTCGCGAAGCTGCCCGCGGTCTTCTTCTTCGGGTCGGCCCCGACCAGCGCCGCGACGCGTGCACCGAAGGCGGTGCGGTCGCCGAGCTTGTCGACGATGCCCGCCGCCAGATTGGCCTTCGCGATATCGCCGTTCGTCGCCAGCACCGCCTTGTCGGGGGCGGCGATGAAGGGTGCCACCTGCGCCTTGGGCCGAGCCTTCGCCACCGCGTCGCGCCAGTCGGCGAACAGCGTGCCGTAAAGTGCCTGGCTCGCCTCCTTCGCCTCCGGGCTTTCGTCGGCGCGGGTATAGGGTTCGACGAACGACTTGAACTTGCCGACGCGGTAGACGTGGACGTCGACGCCGAGCTTGTCGATCAGGCCCTTGTAATAGGGCGTCGTCCCGCCCGGCCCTAGGAACAGCGTACCGCCGAGCGGGTTCATCCAGACCTCGGAAGCCGCTGCCGCCAGCCGATAGCCACCGTCGGTATAGGCAGTGGCGTAGGTCAGCACCGGCTTGCCGCTGGCACGCACCCGGCCCATCGCGGCGGCGACCTCGGTCAGCGCGGCGGGATAGCCGCCCCCGAAGCTGTCGAGATCGAGCACCACCGCCTTCACATGCGTATCGTCCTTCGCGCCATCGATCGCGCGGACGACGTCGCGCAGGCGGAATTGCTGTGTGGTGCCGCCTCCCGACAATGCGGCGAAGGTCGTCGGCTCGGCGGCCTGCTCCACGATCGCGCCGTCGAGATCGAGGACCAGCGCGCCGTCATGGACCGCGTGGTTCGGCCGGGCGTTCAACGCGGCGAAGATGCCGCCGAAGAAGATCAGCATCGCGATGAGGACGAGCCCGTCCTTGATCGCGACCAGCAGCTTCCATGCGCCCCGTACCAGCCTCACTCCATCGCTCCTTGCTTGGTCGTGTGGCGATCAGGGCTAGAGCAAGGGGAGGCGCACGTAAATCCCAGTCCCGTCACCCCGGCCTTGCACCATCGTGCCGCGAGATCATGGGCGAATGCGCGGTGCGATGGATGCCGGTCGAGCCGAGGTGATGAAAATGATCGGCACCGCCTTGACGTTCGCCGACCCCGCTCGCATATGGCGGGCGTTGGCACTCGGAACCCCTGAGTGCCAGAAAACTGTCACACTTTGCAAAAGAGGGTAACCGCAATGAACTTTCGTCCGTTGCACGACCGAGTCCTCGTCCGCCGCGTGGAAGCGGAAGAGAAGACGGCCGGCGGGATCATCATTCCCGACACCGCCAAGGAAAAGCCGCAGGAGGGCGAAGTCGTCGCCGCCGGCACCGGCCTGAAGGCCGAAGACGGCAAGATCACCCCGCTGGACGTCAAGGCCGGCGACAAGATCCTGTTCGGCAAATGGTCGGGCACCGAGGTCAAGGTGAACGGCGAAGACCTGCTCATCATGAAGGAATCGGACATCCTCGGGATCGTCGGCTGATGCGCTTCCGGTCTTTCTCGGCGCGTCGCTGAGAATGCACGGACCATCGCTCTCCGACGCTGACGTAGTGTCCACTTCCACCACTTCCAATTTTTGAAAGGGTAGCCAAAATGGCAGCCAAGGACGTAAAATTCGGTCGCGACGCGCGTGAGCGCATTCTTCGCGGCGTCGACATCCTCGCCGATGCGGTCAAGGTCACGCTCGGACCGAAGGGCCGCAACGTGGTCATCGACAAGAGCTTCGGTGCACCGCGGATCACCAAGGACGGCGTCACCGTCGCCAAGGAGATCGAGCTGAAGGACAAGTACGAGAATATGGGCGCGCAGATGCTGCGCGAAGTGGCGTCGAAGACCAACGACGTCGCCGGTGACGGCACCACCACCGCGACCGTCCTCGCCCAGGCAATCGTTCGCGAGGGCATGAAGTCGGTCTCCGCCGGCATGAACCCGATGGACCTGAAGCGCGGCATCGATCTCGCCGTCCTGAAGGTCGTCGAGGACATCAAGTCGCGGTCCAAGCCCGTGTCGGGCACGCGTGAAGTCGCACAGGTCGGCATCATCTCGGCGAACGGCGACACCGTCGTCGGCGAGAAGATCGCCGAAGCGATGGAGAAGGTCGGCAAGGAAGGCGTGATCACCGTCGA
>NZ_CAHJWJ010000045.1 GCF_903642285.1 Sphingomonas bacterium | reverse complement strand
CCCGAGCGCCGCCAGCCGCGGATCGGGCATGCCCTCCCCGCCGTCCGCCGCCCAATGCACCGCCCGCGCATCCGGTCCGATGGCGATCGCGCGGCGCAGGCGGTACATCGACAGCCGCTTCGCCAGCGCCTCGGCCTGGTTCGCCTCGCAATCGACCAGCACCGCGCCCCCGCCACTACTAATGCCATCGTCCCACAGCATAAAGTCGAACAACACCTTGCCCTGCGGCGTCAGCAGCGCGGTCCAGATCGGCGCATCGGGCGCGAGCATGGCGGTATCGTTCGTCACCAGCCCCTGGAGGAACCCGCGCACATCCTCACCCGACAGCCGGAGCAAGGCGCGATCGGTAAGCGTGGTCGCATCCATCCGCGACACCTAAGCCTTCGCAGCGCGATTCCAAGCCGCTAGGGTGACGCGATGACCGACCGCCTGACCATCCGCCGGCCCGACGACTGGCACGTCCACCTGCGCGACGGCGCGATGCTGAACGCGGTCGCGCGCCATACCGCGCGCCGGTTCGGACGCGCCATCGTCATGCCGAACCTGACCCCGCCGGTGACGACGATTGCCGCCGCCACGGCCTATCGCGCGCGGATCATGACCGCAGTCGGCGGGAATAGCGGCTTCACCCCGCTGATGACCTGTTACTTGACCGACGACAGCGACCCGGCCGAGATCGCGCGCGGCCATGCGGAGGGCGTGTTCACCGCGTGCAAGCTCTACCCTGCGCACGCGACCACCAATTCCGCCCATGGCGTGACCGATATCGACGCGCTGACCGGCGTGCTGGAGACGCTGCAACGGATCGGCATGCCGCTGCTCATCCACGGCGAGGTCACCGACCGGTCGATCGACATCTTCGACCGCGAGGCAGTGTTCGTCGAGCGCACGCTGGCCCCGCTGACGCGCGATTACCCTGCGCTCAAGATCGTGCTGGAGCATATCACCACCGCCGAGGCCGCCGCCTTCGTCGCCGAGGCGGCCCACCCGATCGCCGCGACGATCACGCCGCAGCATCTGCTGCTTAACCGCAACGCGCTGTTCGACGGCGGGCTTCGTCCGCACGCCTATTGCCTCCCCGTCGTGAAGCGCGAGGCGCACCGGCTGGCGGTCCGCCGCGCGGCCACATCGGGGAGCGAGCGCTTCTTCCTCGGCACCGACAGCGCGCCGCACGTCGTCGGCGCGAAGGAGTCCGGGTGCGGCTGCGCGGGCATCTTCAACGCGCCGTTCGCGCTGGAGACCTATCTGCGTGCGTTCGACGAGGACGACGCGCTCGATCGGTTCGAGGGTTTCGCGAGCGAGCATGGCGCGCGTTTCTATGGGCTGCCGCTGAACGAAGGCACGGTGACGCTGGTGCGGGATGCCGTCGTAGTCCCAGGGGTGATCGGTGAGGGGGGGACGGAGGTGGTGCCGTTCCTGGCGGGCGAGACACTGGGGTGGCGGGTGGAATAGATCATTCCGTCATGCCGGGCTTGTCCCGGCATCCAGAGCCGCGCGGCGATGTCGTTTGTGGCTTTGGACCCGGCACGAGCCCGGGATGACGGGGACTGCCAACACTGCGCCACGGGCAAAGCCCGCGTCGTCGACCGCCGCTCGTGCGGCGTCGGCCGGGCTTGCGCGTGTCAGGCCGGCGCAGCCGCCTGCCGCGCTGCGCCTAGAACGGCATCCACCGCGTCTTGTGCGTGATCTTCATATATCCGAGGTTCACCCCAGCCCGATACCCGACCCCCAGACGGATCGGGATCAGCACGACATGCCCGCGCCGCAGATACGTCGCCGCGAACCCGCCGACGAAATACAGCCGCCCCTCGACCTGCGGGAACCGGTGGTACAGGTCCGCGGTGTCGTAGAGGTTGTAGACCAGGACGAAGACCTTGTCCGCATCCCCGCCCGCGTCGAAGCCGATCGACGGGCCGGTCCAGAACACGGGCATCTGCCCCTCGACCTTGTGCGACATGATCCCCGAGCCGTAGCGCAATCCGACGATGAACGCGCCCGCCGCCTCGTGACCCGCGATATAGGCGTTGGGCCGGCCCTGCGACCGGAGGATCTTCTCGATGATCCCCGCGAACCCCGCCGCGCCCTTGCCGAACACACCCTCGCCCGCCGACAACAGGTCGTCGCGCTGATAGGTATCCGCGGCATTGGTCGTCTGTTCCGCGCGGGTCTGCTGCACGTCGTTGGTACGCTGTGCCGGGGTTTCGCGGGCGTCCGATTGGCGGTCGACCGCGGTGGCGGCCGGGCCGGGATCGCCCGACGCGCGGTCATAAGCACTGCTCGCGGCGGGCGATGCGTAAGCGGGCGCGGCTTGGCGCGCGCGTGCGGTCGCCGCGGTCTTGGCCTGCGCCGTCGCCTGGTCCTGCGCCGCGACGGGCATATCGCTCCCGATCGCCTGGTCCGGATCGATCGTCCGCACTTGCGCCATCACCGCCCCGCCCCCGGGCACCAGGAGCAGCACCGCGATCGCCAGCCCCGACAAAGCCTTACCCATGCCACACACCCCCGGCCGGAACGGCCGGCGCAACGTTAACCAAGTTCCGCCTTGCCGTGCAATGAACGCGCGCCGGCCCGAGTCGAATATGCGCCGGACCGCAATCACATCCGCGACGCCGCGCGCGGTTGATTCCCCCCCGACCCCCCGCTACAGCGACCGCCTGCCGCAGCCGGAGACGTGGGTGAGTGGCTGAAACCAACGCTTTGCTAAAGCGTCATACGGGAAACCGTATCGAGGGTTCGAATCCCTCCGTCTCCGCCACCGGACGTTCCGCAGGGGTCCGCAGAGGACCACCGGCATCGACTTTTTCCTTCTGAAAACCGAGGTTTAGCCGACCGGCTCGGCCTCGGCCGTCCGTACTCGTCCATGCCCTTCCGATGATTCGGAAGCGCGAAAGCGAGGTACGACCGGTCGAAAAACGAGGTATCTCAGGAGACCGGAAAAATGCTTACCGATGCAAAGGTCCGCACAGCCAAGCCGCGGCCCAAACCTTACAAGATTGCCGATGCCACAGGCTGTTCCTGCTCGTCGCGCCCGGCGGCGGCAAGCTCTGGCGCTGGAATTACAATTACGACGGCAAGAACAGGCGATGGCGTTCGGCGCTTACCCGCTGGTGTCGCTCGCCGATGCGCGGTCCAGGCGCGACGAAGCCTACACCGTCCTGTGCGAAGGACATGATCCTTCCATCGCGAAGAACCTCGAGATCGAGGCCAACCTCGAAGCCGGGCGGCAGACCTTCGAACGCATCGCCCGCGAGTGGCATGAGAACGCGACGCCGCAATGGGCAAAGGTGCACGGCAGCGATGTGATCCGCAGTCTCGAACGCGACGTCTTCCCGAGCATCGGTACGCTGCCGATCGCACAGCTGACCCCGCCGATCGTCCTTGGCGTCCTGCGCGAGATCGAGGCACGCGGATCGATCGAGACGGCCAGGCGCATCAGGCAGCGGATTTCCGCGACGTTCGTCTACGCGATCGCCCAGGGAATCGCGCAGCACGACCCCGCCGAGAAGCTGGGGGCCGTGCTCAAGCCGCTCCGCCGGGGGAGGCAACCCGCGATCACGGAACTCATGCCGCTTCGCAAGATGATCCTGACTGCCGAGGAGGACCCGGCGCGGCCCGTCACCCGGCTCGCGCTGCGTCTGCTTGCGCTGACCGCCGTGCGGCCGAGCGAGCTTCGCGGCGCGCGCTGGGACGAGCTCGAAGACCTCAACGGCAAGGAGCCACTATGGCGCATAGGGCTTGAGCCAGCCGAGCGCATAGCCGACCACAGGCCACGGCGGACCGTCGGCGATCGGTTCGCGCCCGCACCATGAAGTGTGGAACCAAGGAAGATCAGCGCCGACCCCGGTAACATTACGGCAGGTTCTGGATCGGTGTCGCGCTCGATCGCAGCGCTTCGGCCCCGTGCGTGCGCGGCCAGACCATCGTTGCGCCATTGTCGGCGGTGAATTCGGTCAGCGGCCAGATCACATTGATGAGATATTCGGTTTCGCCCTTCGCGCCTGCCCACATGTCCTGGTCGCGGTGCGGCAGTTGCGCTGGGGCGCCGGGATGGACCGCAATCGCCTGGGTCACGTTGAGCTGGATCGTGTCGCACCAGGGTGACAGGATGTTCGCGACGACACCCATGATTGTATCCTGCTGAACCAGTTTGGCGGTCACGCCCGAGCGCGACAGCAGGCGACCGAACCGCTTCGTCGTCTCGCCGTAGAACCCGCCCTCGCAGAACGGCGTGCGGTCAAACGTATCGGCGAGATCGGCATCGAGCGCGGCGATCGTCGCCGCAGGAAGGGCGTCCGGGATGATGCACCAGCCTTCGCGGCGCAGCTCGCCGGTCCAATGGTCGATGTCGTTTGTGAGGGTCGTCATGATCCAATTCCTTGGTTCAGGCGGCAGCCAGCCGCTCATTGGCAAGAATCGCGTGGTGCCCGCGGATGCCGGCGGCAGCGAGCAGCGCCGGCGTGTCGGGCGTGATGGAGATTTGCAGAGCCGCGAGCGTCTGACCGTCGATGACGTGCGGGAGGCCGAGCGGCTCGCACCGCCAGCCAAACGACAGGATCTGCTGGAACCAGCCGAATTCGGCGATCGCTGTGTAACTTTCGATACCGTGGTCGAGGGCGTGACCGGCGAGCGCCGCCACCAGCGCATCGCGCACCGCGCACCGCGCACCGCGCGACGATTCTGCGCGCGCAGACGCCGATCGAGGCAGAAGCGCGTCACTTCGAAGATCGCCTCTCCGCGTGGCGGCGCGTCCTCGCACAGCACATCGTAGAGGCTGTCGAGAATGTGCGGCCGGGTCGTCGGCAACAGTCGCGCCGACCCAAGATGACCCTCGTCGCGATCGGCGAGGATCAGGTAGCGGGCATATTCGTTATCGAACTGGTCGATCTCGTAGCGGCCGTCGAGGACGGGAACGTCCCACTTGAGCAGGTCGACGAACACCGACTTGCGCGCAGCGAACATCGCTCGGAAGATGCAGTCCGGTACGAAAGCGGCGTCGCTCTGGACGACATGTAGCATGGTTCACTCCTTGGCTTGACGGCCAAGGGTCGGCTCGGAGGCGGGTCGGGCGCTATACCAGAAAAGAGGTATATCAGCGCCGGAAGATATCGGTGAACGTTAGCGTCCGGTCGAACAGGGCCCGGATCGCCAGCAATGTACGCTTGTTCACCCCGTAACGCTCGCACCCGTCTCTGATATGGCGCGCGACAGTCTCTTCGCTCAATCCGAGGATGCAGCTCGTATCCCAGTCGCTCTTGCCACGAGCCGCCCACAGCGCGCAGTCGCGCTGGCGGTCGGTCAGCGTCGGCGCGGGCGCGCGTTCGAAGGCGCGCACCGACCAGAGCCGTCTCGCCGCCCCGAAGGCGAATACGCCGGCCAGTTGCGCCAGCGGCAGCATCTTATTGGCCATCGGTCGACTGGCTTCGTTGGCGAACGAGCAGGATCCGTAGGCTTCGCCCGGAACGTTGGCGGGAACGGTGTATCCATCCCCGACGCCCTGGTGGCTGCCGAGCAGCAGCACGCGACGGTCGCGCGCAGTGAGCGGGATCATCTGCGGAATGTCCGACCAGCGAAAGCCGATACTGGTAACGTGGCTGGCACGATGGACAGCGTTCGAGACACCGAGCGCGTTCTCGTCATAATAGTCGGCCCAGCGATCGGGGTAATTGTGAACCCGGATCGCCTTACCGTTGGCCCGCGCGATATCGACGTATGCGACAGCGCGAAAAATTGAAATCCCATGTCGCTACCGATGTCGCCGAGCGCCTCGGCCAGGTCGTCCGGCGTCGCCGCGATAGCGACGCGCGCAACGAATTCATTCGCCCTCGAACCCATGCCATAGGGCACCCACCCGACCGCAGGCGGCGTCTCAAGTCGCCGCGTTCCCCGCAATCGCCCTCATTCTTGGTCAGCCCCCGGCTTCTCACACCGCTGGCAAACCGCCCCCGGAATTCCGTAGCTTAACAGAAGCTTACGAGTGCTCTGTCTGCCACGCGAATCCGGCAAGTCCAATATATTACAAAGAGATTACAGACCTCGTTCCGACCGATACGGATGTATTTGGTCGGCCGACAGTCGAGGCTTATCGCCATGACCCGCGATCGCTCGGCGCCGCCCGGTCGCGACTGGCGCAATGGCGGCGATTATACACGCCTGCGCGGCATCGATCGCGCCAGCCTGATGTGGGAATGGCTGCGGCGCGATTCCGGTTATATTGCCTGGCATGCCCGCGCGAGCAGCCTCACGCGCGGCGCCACCAGCAGCGGACACCAGCCGAGCGACGATCCCGCGCAATGGGGGATTCACTTTCGCCGAGCGCCCGGAGCTCGAAGCCCCGGAAGCCCGGATCGTCTGGCATGCCGATCTGGACCCGGGCACGTTGAACGTCGTCGCAATACCCACCGATTCGTCGGATCCCGATGGGGTCGATCCGGCCGTGCTGGCACCCTGGCTGACGACGGTGGCCGATGGCGACGGTATGGAGCATGCCGTACTGTCCGACGGCTGGCATCACATTCGCCTCGATCTCGATGCGGGCTCGTTGGCTGGCGACGCGCCGGTCGTCTTCAGCTACCGTATCCGTGGCATCGCCAGCGCCATGGGCAAGATCCTGCTGCTGCGCCGCCCTATCGACCTCTGCCGGTATCGCCGGTTTGCCACTTCCCTCTTTCCCCAAGACCGCCGTGTCGAACGTTGGTTACAGGTGCTGCGCGTTGCTGCCGGACGGCTTCGCGTTGAGCGAGTGGCGGGTTCTGGCAAAAGCTGCTGCTCAAAGGCTGACCTGCGAACGGCGCATCCTGGTCGTCACCGGCCGATAGAGTGTAGCTCGCCCGAAGGGCAGTTATGCCACTGCCATGTCCACAAGCTGCCTGACCCCTTTCCAGCATTTATAACAACCGCCCCGCGCACTGGTCGCGCGCGGTCGCTCTATGGCTCGGCGGGCCTCGCCACCGAGCCCCGCAGGTGCGGGTCTCGGCCTTCGGTGACGATCGTCTGGCGGCGGGCCGGCGTTGCCGACCCGTGAGATAGAGCCGGGCTGTTGACGCACGCTGCCGGGCTGCTGCGCAGCCGTCAGGGTGCGGTGCCTGATCGCGGCCCCGCGGGCGCTCCGGCTTGGCAGGCGGGGCGGTGCGCCCGGTTTCGCGGCCGGACGACGATTGCCGTCTTGGCCGCGAAGCCCGACCCTGCACCTTCTGCCCGCCCGCGCCGCCGGGGCACCTGTTCGTTCGTTGGCGGCTCCGCCGCTAGCGAAGCGGTCGTGCGCTGGCGCGCAGCGGCGTGATTGTGGCCTCTCCCGGAGGCGCGGGAATGGGCGGCGCTCCCTGCTAGGCCCGCCCGCGGCCCCCGGCAAGCCGGGCTGAGCCCGGCTCCTCCACTCACGTTGCGGCCCTGCGGGTGCCGGGGCCGCTCAAGCGGGCCTCTCCAGTCGCATCTTGCCGCCCACCCCCGCTTTCCGGGGAGGCCATGTGGGTTTCGGGTGGCGATTGAGGAAGCCGTGTCCGTCCCGACCAGCCGTCCCGCCCGTGGCAAGCGGCGCGCCCGCGTGGCGAACGCGCACGGAAGGCCCTCATCACCGGCGCATCGTCGGGCATCGGCGCGGTCTATGCGGATCGGCTCGCGCGGCGCGGCCACGACCT
>NZ_CAHJWJ010000044.1 GCF_903642285.1 Sphingomonas bacterium | reverse complement strand
CTGGCGGCGCGGGTGTGGCGCTGGCGCGGGGAGCGCGGGGCGAAGGCCGAGGCGGCGCGGAGGCTCGCGGCGCGGTGGGCGGGCCTCGTGAGCAACCAGGACGGTCCTTCTCGCCCTCCCGCGAGCGGGAGGGGAGATATTGCGACTTCTATCGCGCTCGCCTTCCCCGACCGTCTCGCCCGCCGCCGGGACGGCAACGGCGAGGCATGGGCTTCGGTCGGGGGACGCGGGTTCCGGCTCGACTCGGCGTCCACCCTCGCCAGCGCGGCCTGGCTGGCGGTCGCGGACATTTCCGGCAGCGCGTCCGGCGAGCGCATCCTCGGCGCGGCGACGATCGATGCGGAGACGGTCGAAGCGTTGTTCGCCGACCGGATCGACACCACCCGCACGATCGCCTTCGATCCCGCGACCGGCGCGGTCGAGGCGTTGCGCGAGCGGCGGCTGGGCGCGATTCGGTTGTCCTCGGGCCCGGACCCCAGCGCGGACCGCGAGGCGATCGCGGCGGCGCTGGTCGAGGGGGTGCGGGCGCATGGGCTCGCGCTGCTCCTGTGGGACGAAGCGGCCGCGACGCTCAGGACACGTGCAGCGTTCGCGGGCGTGGCGCTCGACGATGCGACCCTGCGCGACCGCCTGGACGATTGGTTGCCCGCGATCGTCACGGGCAAGCGGCGATTGTCCGCGATCCCTGCCGGCGCGCTGGCGGAGGCGTTGCGCACCCTCGTCGGATGGGACGCGGTGCGCCGGATCGACCGGCTTGCGCCCGCCGATTTCGTCAGCCCCGCGGGTAGCCGCCATGCGATCGACTATGGCGACGGCGGCCCGCGCGTCGAACTGCGTGTGCAGGCGCTGTTCGGACTCGCCACGCACCCGGTGGTGGGGGAGGCGCGAACGCCGCTGATACTGTCGCTGACCTCGCCCGCCGGCCGCCCGATCCAGACGACGCGCGACCTGCCCGGCTTCTGGGCTGGCAGTTGGGCGGCGGTTGCGAAGGAGATGCGCGGGCGCTATCCGCGGCATCCCTGGCCGGAGGATCCCGCGTCGGCATCGGCGACGCTCCGCACCAAAAATGCGGATGCACGCGCGCGCGGATCGGGTTAAGGGGGGACATGCCCACAGCCCGGATCTTCCAGCGCCCCAAGAATTCCATGTCGTCCGGCAAGGCGCTGACCGACCGCTGGCAGCTCGAATTCGAGCCTGCCGAAGCGAAACGCCCCGATCCGCTGACCGGCTGGGCGGGCAGCGGCGATACGCGCGACCAGCTGCGGCTGCGCTTCCCGACCTGCGAGGCGGCGATCGCCTATTGCGAGCGGGAAGGGCTGGCGTTCAGCGTGGTGCCCGCGCCGGCGAAGACGCTGAAGCTGCAGGCCTATGCGGATAATTTTCGGTAGTACCCGCATCCCAGGCTTGTCGCGGGATCCAGGGTCACGAGAGACATCGCGCGCGGCTCTGGATGCCGGGACGAGCCCGGCATGACGTAGCGGTCACACGATCCCGCTCGCCAGCAGCAGCAACACCTTCGCATCCACAGCCACCCCCGCCGCGCGCCGGGTCGCCACGAACGCCGCAACCTCCGCCAGCGGGACGCGGTGAACGGCAATGTCCTCGTCATCGACTCCGCCGCCGGTGCCGACCATCGTCAAGCTGGTCGCGCGCACCAGCGTGAACGCTTCCGACGTCAGGCCCGGCGACGAATGGAACAGCCCCAGCGCTTCGAGCCGTTCGGCTCGGTAGCCCGTCTCCTCCTTCAGCTCGCGCGCGGCCGCGGCCTCGATCGGTTCGCCGGCGGTCTCGTCCCCCACCAGCCCTGCGGGGAGCTCGAGGCAGCGGCATCCGATCGGTACGCGATATTGCTCGACCAGCAACACGTGATCCGCGTCGATCGCCAGGATCACCGCCGCCGCGATGCCGCGCGGGCGGACGGCATATTCCCATTTTCCCTCCGTCTCGACCGCGATGAAGCGGCCGGCCCAGACCGTCTCGCTCACAATTCGATCAGCTGGTCTGGCAATTCGTTGGGATCGGTGCCGGTATAGGGAAAATACTCCGCCAGCACGGTGCCGATGCGCCCGATCGCGGCGACCACCGCGTCCGCGGTGCGGCCGTCCTTCAGCGCATCGACCAGCGCGTGCATCGCCTCGCCCCAGGCGGTCGCGGGGACCTTCGCCAGTACCGCGGCATCGGTCACGATCTCCGCGCGGCGCTCCGCGAGCGAGACGTAGAGGAGCACACCCGTCCGCGTCGCCGTCCGCGCCTCGATCGCGGTGCGGAACAGCAGGACCGCGCGCGCGCGGACGCGACGGGTCTTGGTCGCGCCCGGCGTCAGCGCCATCCGGATCGCCAGCGGCTTCGTCGCATAATGCAGGACGAGATAGGCGACCGCGAGCAGCAGCAGCAGCCCACTGAACAACGCACCCATCGACCAGTCGTCGCCCCAGCCGCCATAGGCCCGGTCGAGCAGCCACAGGAACGGCTGCGGCACGAACGCGGTAACCGCGACGATCAGGAACAATGCGATCGTGATCCAGTGCACCGCGGCGTCGTGATAGGCGTCCGATTGCGCTGCGACGATCGGAACGATCTCCGCATCGGTCGTCGTCTCCGCCGCGGTGACGGCGGCCACGACCGCCGTGCGATCGGCTTGGGTCAGGCTCACCACCCCCCGGACGCCCCGCCGCCGCCGAACGATCCGCCACCGCCGCCGGTGAAGCCGCCGCCGCCCCAGCTGCCGTCGCTACCGCCGGAGGAGCCGCCGCCGCTCCAAGACGATCCGCCACCACCGCCGCTACCGAGCGCGCTCCACAGGAATATGGGCAGGACGCTGCCGCCGAAACGCGACCCCTGGCCACCCCGCCTGAATCGCGACGCGACGAAAACGCCCATGATGATCAGCCAGAAGATCAGCCCGATCCCGCCACCGCCGCCACTGTCGCGGGTCCGCCGATGTGCCTTGTCGAACTGCGCGATCGCGGCGTCGGTCTTCGCCTTCGCCTCGTCGGGCGAAGCGCGAAGTTGGCCGATGATCGCGTCCGTTCCCGCTTCCATCGCACCGGGCACGTCTTTCGCGACGAGCTTGGGTATCATCTGCTGGTTGATGATGACGCTCGACAGCGCATCGGTCAGGATCGGCTCCAGCCCGTAGCCGACCTCGATCCGCGGTCCGCGCTGGCCGGCGGGCTCGTTCGGCGCGATGAAGAGGATCGCGCCGTTGTCCGCGCCTTTCAGGCCGATGCCCCAGGCGCGCCCCAGCTTGTAGCCGTAATCGTCGAGCGAATCGCCCTGCATGTCGGGAATCGTCGCGACGACCAGCTGCCGGTGCGTATCCTTCTGCAACGCCTGCAGCTTCGCGGTCAGATCGGCCTTGGTCGCGTCGGGCAGCACGTTCGCCGCGTCGACGACCAGCCCGGTGAACTTGGGGAAGGTCTGCGCCGCGGCCTCGCCCGACAGAGCCGGCATCGCCACGAACGACAGCGCCGCGACGATCAGCGCCACCGCATGGCGCAGCAGGGCGGGGCTGCGCATCCCGGTCAGTTCGCGTTGCCGAAATTCACCGTCGGCGCGACCTGCGCATCCGGCGTGGTCGCGGCGAACGGCACCATCGGCTTCGCGCCATAGAAGATCTTCGCGCCGATCGCGTCGGGGAAGGTACGGATCGTCGTGTTATACGATTGCACCGCGTCGTTGTAATCCTTGCGCGCGACGGTGATCCGGTTCTCGGTACCTTCCAGCTGGCTCATCAGCGTCGTGTAATTGCCCTGGCTCTTCAGTTCGGGATACGCCTCCTGCAACCGCTGCAGCGTCACGCCGACCCGGCCCTGGACCTGGCTGAACGCCGCGACCTTGGCCGGGTCCTTCAGGTCGTCGCCAGACAGATGCACGGCGTTCGCCGACGCGCGCGCCTGCGTCACTTCGACCAGGATGCTTTTCTCCTGCGCGCCGGCGGCCTTCACCGTCGACACCAGATTGGGGATCAGATCGGCGCGGCGCTGATAATCATTCTGGACATCGGCCCACCGTGCCTTGGCGGTTTCCTCCGCGGTCGGGATCGCGTTGAGCCCGCAGCCGGCGAGCAGGAGGCCGATGGAAAGGGCGATAGCGGGGCGAAGCATGGGGGTTCATTCTCCAAGGTCTGTCCTAGTCATATAGGACACCTCGCGACTTGGCGAAACCGAAATCGTCGGCTAGCCTCGCAGCGTTCGCGGACGAATTGGCAGGGGGCAGTGCAATGTTTCAGGAATTCCGGACTTTCATCATGCGCGGCAACGTGCTCGATCTGGCCGTCGCGGTCATCATCGGCGCGGCGTTCAGCAAGATCGTTTCCTCGTTGACCGACGATATCATCATGCCGGTCATCGGAAAGATCCTCGGCGGACTCGATTTTTCCGGCTATTTCCTGGTGCTGGGAAAGATACCGCCGGCGTTCGCGGGATCGACCGATTACGCGGCGCTGAAGAAAGCGGGGGTATCGCTGCTCGGCTACGGCGCGTTCGTCACCGCCGCGGTGAATTTCGTGATCGTCGCCTTCATCATCTTCCTGCTGATCCGCGCGGTGAACAAGCTGATGCCGAAGCCGGAGGTAAAGGTGGCGGCCGAACCCGCCGACGTCACGCTGCTGCGCGAGATACGGGATGAATTGAAGGCGCGGGGGTAACTAAATTCCCTCCACTCCCCCCTCATCCGACCTCGCTTCGCGAGGCCACCTTCTCCCACAAGGGGAGAAGGGAAGGATTTACGCCGCGACCAGATCCTCCACGGTCGCATCCGCCAGGCTGGTGCCGTCCAATATCCGCGCGGTCTCGTCACGCACGCGCATCATCGCGTGGCGGATCGCGCAGGACCCTTCGTCGGTGCAATCGGTACAGCGGCGATAGGCGGTGCGGCTGACGCAGGGGACCAGCGCCAGCGGCCCCTCGATCACGCGGATCACCTCGCCGAGCGAGATCAGATGCGTGGGGCGCGACAGGCAATAGCCGCCGGCCTTGCCGCGGTGGCTGTGGACTAGCCCGGCATCGCGCAGATCGGCCAGGATCATTTCCAGGAACTTGCGCGGGACGTTGGCGGCGACGGCGATTCGCGTCGTCGCGATCGGCCCGCCGCCCGCCGACGCATCCGCCAGGAACAGCATCGCGCGCATCGCATATCGGGATCGCTTGGTCAGCATGATGATATGATGCCGCGCCATTATGGCGAGCGAAAGGCGGCGACGCCTTATCGCGACACCATCGCGGCGCTCGCTTTCTCCGGCAGGGACAGCCGCGCGACCGTCGTCTCGCCGCCGTGCAGCGTGAAGACGCCGCCGATCTGTCGCGCCAGCATCGTCGCGATCGACAGGCCGAGACTGTCCTGCCCGGCCATGGTGAAATCGGCGGGCAGGGCACCGCCGTCGTCGCGTACCTCGATCGACAGCATCTGCGTATCGCTTCGCGCGACGACGATATCGATCCGCCCGGTGCGGTCCGACAGGCCGTGTTCGATCGCGTTCGCCACCGCCTCCGCGACGATCAGCGCCAGCGGCACCGCATGGTCCGGGGCGAGCGTCATCCCGCCGTCGCAGGATACGGCGCAGATCAGGTCGCCGCGCCCGCTCGCGTCGATGACGTCCTCGGCCAGCCGTTCCAGAAACCCCGCCAGGTCCCGGCTTTCCCCCGAGGGATCGTAGAGCTGACGGCTGATCCGACCGATCACCGTCAGCCGCCGCGCCGATTCGTCCAGCGCGGCGCGTGCATCGGTATCGTGGACGCGGCGTTTCTGCAGCGCGAGCAGCCCAGCGACGACTTGCAGATTGTTCGACACCCGGTGCTGAAGCTCGCGGAACAGCAGTTCGCGCGTCGCCGCCAGCCGCTCGCTCGTCTCGCGCTCGACCGTCAATGCGCGATTGGCGGTCTGCATCCAGTGGACGAGCACGATGGCGACCCCCGCGGTCAGCGCGAAGAAGATAAGCGCGATCGCCGACGACGACGTCAGCGTGAACGCATATAGCGGCTCCATGAAGACGTAGCGCGCGAGGACGCCGCAGATGACCATCGCGATCGTCGCCATCCGCGCGCCGAAGACGAACGCGACCACGATCACCGCGGGGGTGAAGGCGGTCAGCGGAAAACGCGTCAGGATCCAGGGGCTCGCGCTCAGCCGAACGAGGAACATGACGGCAATGATCGCCACGGTCCAGCCGAGCCGGATGGGCCATGCCAGGCGATCGAGCGGCAGGCGCTCGATTAGCGGGCGGGTATCGGCGCGGGGGCTCTTCATCCGCGCGGTGGTAGCGCGGTAATTACCCGGTTGCCAATCGCAACGCATCCGCATTGTCGCGGCGCACGCGCGGGTTTATGGAAGCGGCAGAACATCAGGAGAGTCGCATGGCCACGCTCGCAACCGTCCAAGCCGATGGCAACGTCATGGCGCCGGGCGAATGGGAGGCGCGGGTCGATCTCGCCGCCGCCTACCGGCTGGTCGCGCTGTACGGCTGGGACGACCTGATCTTCACGCATCTGTCGGCGCGGGTGCCGGGACCGGAACATCATTTCCTGATCAACCCGTACGACATGATGTTCGAGGAGATCACCGCATCGAGCCTCGTCAAGATCGATGTCGAGGGCAATCCGGTGGGTCCCACGACGCACCCCGTGAACCCGGCGGGTTTCACGATCCATTCCGCGCTGCACATGGCGCGCGAGGACGCCGCTGCGGTGATGCACCTGCACACACCGCACGGCCAGGCGGTGTCGGCGATGGCGTTCGGCCTGTTGCCGCATACCCAGACATCGATGATCGCGGGGCACGACATCGCGTATCACGACTATGAAGGCGTCGCCACCGACCTCGACGAGCGCGAGCGGCTGGTCGCGGACATGGGGACCAAGCATGCGATGATCCTGCGCAACCACGGCACGCTGGCGGTCGGCGACAGCGTCGGCGCGTGCTTCCTGCGGTTGTATTTCCTGGAGCGCGCCTGCGAGGCGCAGGTGCTGATGCTGTCCGCGGGCCGCGAGAACCTGAACGATCCGCACCAGGGCGTGGAGGAGAAGGTCGCGCACCAGTCGAACCCCAAGGGGATGGGCAAGCTTGCGGAGAAGCTCGCCTGGCCGGCGCTACTGCGCAAGCTCGACCGGACCGATCCGGGGTTCCGGGATTAGGCCGCTTCGGCGGTCAGCGCGTGTTGACCGCCAGTTGCGCCGCGAACGCGCGGCGATAGGCGGGGCGCGCCTCGCCGCGTGCGACATAGGCAGCGAGGGTGGGATGGGCGTCGAGGATACCCGACATTCTGAGGCGCAGCAGCACCGACACCATCATTAGGTCGCCCGCAGCGAATGCGCCGTCCAGCCAGTCGGCATTGCCCAGATGCCGTTCGAGCCGGACGAGCCGCTCCTCGATGCGTGCAGTGATCAACGGCAGACGCTCTGCGGTCCAGGGTTTGTCGCCTTCCAGGAATCTGGCGACGACCAGCTCCAGGATCGGCGGTTCCACCGTATTTACCGCGGCGAACATCCACGCGATCGCGCGGGCGCGCCCGTCGGCCTCGTCGGGCAGCAGGCCGCCGTACCGCTCGGCGATATGAAGGATGATCGCGCCCGTCTCGAAGAGGCGCAGATCGCCTTCCTCGTACGTCGGAATCTGACCAAAGGGGTGCAGCGCCAGATGCCCGGGCTCCTTCATCGCCGCGAAAGAGACGAGGCGGACGTCATAAGGCTGCGCCGCCTCCTCCAACGCCCAGCGCACCCGCGTGTCGCGCGCCAGGCCCTTTCCGCCATCGGGCGAGCGGTCGAACGCGGTGATCGTAATCGTCATGGCACCAAACGTGACATCGCCCGGCCATGGTCGCAAGAGGGCGCGCGTTAGCTAACCGGTTCGGAAATGAAAAGGGGGCCCGACATCGCTGCCGGACCCCTTTCATTGATTTGACGAAGAAGCCCGAGGCGTTCCCATCGATCCGAATGTTTCGCTGCAAACGTAGGGACACCAGGGTAAGGATCGTTACCGCCTGTGATCCTAGGCTCCTGCTTTCGCAGAAGAACAGGACCAAGACGTCAGTCGCGGTCGCCCGTCAGGAACGCCGGCGCGAATTCGGGTGCCGGGCCGTCGTCATTGCCGCCCGAACGCTCCGGGCGGGGACCGCGATCGTCGCGCCGCGGGCCGCGGCCGCCGTCGCCGTCACGGCGGGGACCACGATCGCCACGATCGCCACCGCGACCGCCGCCG
>NZ_CAHJWJ010000043.1 GCF_903642285.1 Sphingomonas bacterium | reverse complement strand
AAGCCGGGCCGGCGATCAGCGCGGCGGCCATCAGAATAGCGGATTTCATGCTTTCTTCTCCTGTCTACGGCGCAGGTTCGTCAGCGCCCCCGCCCAACGCCCCGGCAACAGGATGGCTCCATTGTTTCGCAATCGATCCGGTTTACGTGTCGCCTCAGGCGCTTGCATCCAGCGCATAGCCCGCCGAACGCACCGTCCGGATGATGTCCGCACGGCCACCATCGTTGATCGCCTTGCGGAGCCGGCGGATATGCACGTCGACGGTCCGAGACTCGATTTCCGCGTCGTGTCCCCACACCGCATCGAGCAATCGCTCGCGCGAAAAGACCCAGCCGGGATGTTCGAGGAAATGCTTGAGCAGCCGGAATTCGGTCGGTCCCAGCGCGACGGTCGATCCGCCGCGCCGGACCTTGTGGCCGACGGTGTCCATTTCGATGTCGGCATAACTCAGTTGCTCGCCGGCCAGCCCCGGCCGCACGCGTCGGAGCACCGCACCGACGCGTGCGACCAGTTCGCGCGGGGAGAAGGGCTTGGTCACGTAATCGTCCGCGCCGGTCTCCAGCCCGCGCACGCGGTCCTCTTCCTCGCCGCGCGCGGTCAGCATGATGATCGGGACGTTCGCGGTTTCGGTCGACCGGCGCAGACGGCGGCAGACCTCGATCCCCGACAGCCCCTCGACCATCCAGTCGAGCAGGACGATGTCGGGCACCTGTTCGCGCGCCAGCAGCAGCGCCTCCTCGCCATCAGGAGTATGACGGACGCGGAAATCCTCACGCTCGAAATTCCAGACCAGCAGTTCGGCGAGCGCCGAATCGTCCTCGACCAGCAACATGTTCGCGCGCGACATGGCGCGGCTATTCCGCCAGCCGGCCGCGCTCGCGCTCGGCCATGTGGTTGCCGGTCGCGGCGTAATAGACCATCTCCGCGACATTGGTCGCATGATCGCCGACGCGTTCCAGGTTCTTGGCGATGAACAGCAGATGCGCGACCTGGCCGATGCTGCGCGGGTTTTCCATCATGTACGTGACGAGGACGCGGAAGAGCGAATTGTAAAAATCGTCGACCGCCCGGTCCTGGATGCACACGCGCACCGCCGCATCGGCATCGCGCGCGGCGAACGCGTCGAGCACGTCGGTGACCATCTGCGTGGCCATCGTCGCCATCGCGGGCAGCACGGATAGCGGTTCGATATCGCTGTGATCGTCGATCAGCGGCACGCGGCGGGCGATGTTCTTCGCATAATCGCCGATCCGTTCGACGACGCCCGCGATCTTCAGCGCGGCCACGACTTCGCGCAAGTCGTTCGCCATCGGCGCGCGCAGTGCGATCAGCCGAACCGCTAGACGCTCGACCTCGGACTCCAGCGCGTCGATCCGCTTGTCGCCTTCGACGATGGTGGCGGCCGCATCGAGATCGTGGTTCTTCAGCGCCGCCATCGCGGCACCGACGGCCTGTTCGGCCAGCCCGCCCATCTCCGCGATCAGGCCGCGCAGTTCGCCGATATCGGTGTCGAAGGCCTTCAGCGTATGATCGTCGGTCGCCATGTGATGTCCTGTCCTTCGCCGGAACGCCCGACCCGCCGGGTCGGCTCCGCCTATGTCTACGCTCCTGGGCCTGTTACACCCTCGTTACGCCTTGATGACAAGGCGGCGGGCAGGATGATGGCGACGGTCGTTCCGACCCCGGGCTTGCTGCCGATATCCAGGCGTCCGCGGTGGCGCTCGATGATGTGCTTCACGATGGCCAGCCCGAGACCGGTGCCGCCGAGCGAACGGCTGCGGCCCGAATCGACGCGGTAGAAGCGTTCGGTGAGGCGGGGCACGTGTTCGGGCGCGATGCCGTCGCCTTCGTCGGTCACCGCGAGGCGGACCATATTGTCCGCGGTCGGGCCGAGTGCGATCACGACGGGCGTACCCGCGCGGCCATATTTCATCGCATTACCGATCAGGTTGTGGATCACCTGCGACAATTGCGCGCGGTCGCCCCAGACCGCCGGCATGCCCTCCGCCGGCTTGCAGACCAGGTCGCGGCCGCGCTGCCCCCCCGCCGCGTGCAATTCCGCGCATATCTCCTCGATGAGTGGGCCCAGATCGACGGGATCGTTCGGCAAGCGGAACTTCTCCGCCTCGATTCGCGACAGCGATATCAGATCCTCGACCAGCCGTTGCATCCGCCGCGCCTCGTCGAACATGACCTTGAGGAAGCGCGCGCGCACCGCCGGGACCTCACCCGCTTCGTCGCCCAGCGTCTCGATGAAACCCAGGATCGACGCCAGCGGCGTGCGCAGTTCGTGGCTCGCGTTCGCCACGAAATCGACGCGCATCCGTTCCGCGGCGTAGCTGCCGGTGCGGTCGATCAGCTGGATGATCCGGCGTCCGTCGGACACGTCGCCGGTGCGCATCTCCCATCGTTGATCCGGTGTGCCGAGCCCCGTGAGTTCGATCGGGCGATCGTCGACGCCGGTCGTTCCCGATGCCAGCCGATCGGCCGCGGCGGGGTGGCGGATCGCGATGCGGACGTCCTCGCCCAGGATATGCCCCCCGAACAGCGCGATCGCCGCGCGATTGGCAAACTCCACGCGGCCGTGCCGGACGAGAAGGATGGGGGCGACGATCTGATCCAGCGCCTCCGGCAATACCGGATCGCGTGGCGGCGGTGGCGCGGGCGCTGGGGTCGGCTCGTCGACCGGCGAGGCAAGTCGACCGATCGCGAGCGCGACTCCCCCGCCGACCAGCGCGATCAGGGCCGGGCCGATGCCACTCCCGATCGCGACGGCCGCCGCGGCGAGAAGCAGGACGACCGCCGCGATCCAGAGGCGGGTGGGAATGCCGGTTTGCATGCGGGTCGCCATAGCGCAGCGACCCCAGCTTTGCGCCCCCTCTCGTTTACGGGAGGGGGCTTGGGGACTAGCGCTCCGCTCGTCGTAATATTTCGCCGAGAACGGGTGTCCACGCCTAGCCCCTCCCGCAAGCGGCAGGGGGATTGGCGAGGGGCGTCCCACATCGGCACCCGCTCCCGGCTTGCCCGCGCCGCAGCAATATGAAAAGGCTGCCGATCGATGGATGACGATCAGCAGCTTCCGCCACCCGATGACGGCGCGCCGACGCGGCGGCGGCTGCTCATGCTCGGTGCCGTCGGTGCGACGGCGGTCGTGTCGATCCGGCCTGCGCTGGCGCAGACCGCCGGGTCGGTGCTGAACTGCGAAATCCCCGTGCCCGATCCCGGGCACGCCAGCAGCTTCATCGATGCCGACGGGAACATCGTGCCACGCGGGACGCAGGGTGCGTTTCCTCCCTCGACGCGCGCGTTCAAGGGCGAGGAGGTCAAGCAGGCGATGGTCGGTGGCCAGCTGCCGGGCACCGACGACGCGCGCAGCCGGGCCTATGTGAAATATATCCGCCGGCTGCAGCGCGGGCAGAGCGGCTTTACCTGCTTCGCTTCGCTGCAGATGCCGCGCGGCTGATGCCATGCGCCGGTTTCGCGCGCCGCCGCCGGACGCGCTGATCGCGGTATTGCTGGACGAATTCACGGCAGTTTTCCACCGACCCTCGGGTACGACCCATCTGCTGACCGCGCCCGCGCCCGAGATCCTCGCGGCGCTGGCGGACGCACCGCTGTCGGCCGACGAGCTGCTCGCGGCATTGGCGAGCGATTATACGCTTGCGGATGCCGATACACAGGCGCTCCTGGCGCGGATCGACGAACTGGTCGCGGCGGGACTGGTGACGGCGGCGTGAGGCATGTTTTCTCGGTCAGGGTCGGTCCCTACGGATTCCGGGTCGGGTCCGACTGGCGCGCGCCGATCGCGACGCTGGCCGACCTGTACCGCGACTATCCCGCACTCGCGGATGGAATCCCCAATTTCACCGTGCGACTGGCGGCGACGCGGCCCTGGCGGCGCTTCATCCGGCCGTCGGTTGCGATCGAGGGCGATTATCGGCTGCCCGGTACGGCACCGCTGCCGCTGGCGCAGGGACTGTTGGCGGCGGAGATGGGTATGAACCTCCAACTCGCGCTGGGCGCGCGGCGACATGTGCTGCTGCACGCATCGGTGGTCGAGCGCGATGGGCGTGCGGTCGTGATGACCGGGCAATCAGGTGCCGGCAAGTCGACGCTGGCGACGTTGCTGGCCGCGCGGGGTTGGCGCTTCATGGGGGATGAGTTCGCGCTCCTGCACCCCGCGACCGGGTTGCTGCATGCAATGCCGCGGCTGGTCAGCCTCAAGAACGAAGGCGTCGCCGCGGCACGCGCGGCACGGCCGGATGCGCGGTTTGGCCCGTTGCTGGCGGATACGCCCAAGGGCGACGTCCGCCACCTCGTCCCCGACGCGGCTGCCATCGCGCAGATGGACGTCCCCGCGCGGCCGGTGCTGCTGGTCTTTCCGCGCTTCGGGTTCGAGCCCGCGTCGCGGCCGGTATCGCCGAGCGAGGTCTTCGTCCGGCTGACCCATGCCTCGACCAATTATGTGACACTCGGCGAGCCCGGGTTCCGCGCGCTGACCATGTTGGTCGCGGACGTACCCGCGATCGCGATCGATTATCCTGACGGGGCGAGCGGCGTCGCGGCGGTGGAAGCGGCATGGGCGGACCTGCCGTGAGGAACGCGCGGTTGCTGGCGAAGGCGCTCGCCGATCCGGGCAGCGTCGTGACGCTCGATGCGGCCGGCTGGACCGCGCTGATCACGATGGCGCGCGCGGAACAGCTGATCGGAACTTTGGCTTGTCGGATCGATGGCCTGTCGGTTCCGGCATCCGTCGAAGCCATCCTCGCCGACGCGCGGGCCGCGGCGTTAACGGGACGTCGCGCCGCGTTGTGGGAGGCGGAGATGGCGCGGCGTGCGCTCGCCGATCTCGGCGTCCCGGTGGTGCTGCTGAAGGGTACCGCGTTTGCCGCCGCCGGGCTGATCGCGGGGCGGGGGCGCTCGATCGGCGATCTCGATATCCTCGTGCCGCGTGCCGGTCTCGATTCGGTCGAGGCGGCGCTGGTCGCTGCGGGGTGGGAATGGGTGAAGGAGGACGCCTATGACGACGTCTATTATCGGCGCTGGATGCATGAGCTTCCGCCGCTGATCCACCGCGAGCGCGACCGGATGATCGACGTCCACCACACCATCCTGCCGCCGACCGCGCAGCCGACCCCGGATGCGGCGGCGCTGATCGCGGAAGCGGTGCCGCTCGGCAACGGGCTATCGGTTCTCGCGCCGAACGACATGATCGTCCATGCCGCGGCCCATCTGTTCGCGGATGGCGATCTGGCGGGCGGATTGCGGAACCTCTGGGACATCCATTGCCTGATCGTCGAATTCGGCACCGACGGTCTCACCGCGCGCGCGAAGCATCACGGACTGACGCCGCACATGATGCGTGCCGCGCGTCAGGCGAACGCGTTGTTCGGCACCCCGATCCCCGAACGCTGGCGGGTTCGCGAGAGCCTCGACCCTCTGTTCTGCCGCCGACTGCTCGCTCGTGACGGATGGGGGCGGGCGACGCGACCCGTCACCCGGTTCGCCTTCTACGTCCGATCGCACTGGCTGCGCATGCCGCCCGCGATGCTGGCGCGGCATCTGTGGATCAAGTGGCGGCGGGACGGCGGCCCAGGCGGACGATGAACAGCACGACGATGATCGCGACCGTGTCCGCCGCCCAGTCGCGGATGTCGCAATCACGGTGGAGCGCGGGGATCGACTGGCATACCTCGATGAGCGCGCCGAGGAACGACAACCGCTCGCCGATCCGGAACAGCGGCTCGGTCGGATACGCCAGCGCCGCAAGGATCGCCATCGTCGCGAAGGCGAGCATATGTTCGAACTTGTCGCCGAACTGGTCGATCGGAAGGTGCGGCGGCTTCGGCAACAGCGCCATCGTCACCGCGACGAGGATCGCGGCGATCAGCGCGACGCGCCAGAACAGGAGGGCACGAGTCATGCGGTCGCCAATCGTTCGAGGGTCGGGATGAGTTCGGCGTATCCATCGATCGTCGCATCCGCGCCCAGATCGGCAACGGGGCCGGTAAGAAAGCCGAACGAACAGGCGACGACCGGCAGACCGGCCGCCCGCGCGCCCTGCACATCGTAGATCGAATCGCCGACGAACGCCGCGCGCTGTGCGTCTCCGCTGCCGCCGCAGCGTTCGACCATCGCCTCGATCGCGATGGGCGAAGGCTTGGCAGTGCCCGGCCCCATCGTATCCCCCCCGACGATCGCGGCGAACCGGTCCGTCAGGTCCAGCTGGTCCAGCACCAGCCGCGCGAGCCGTTCGATCTTGTTGGTCGCAATTCCCAGTCGCACCCCCCGTGCGGCAAGCAGGTTCAACGCGTCGATCATGCCGGGGAAGGGCCGCGTATGGACGGCGATGTTCGATTCGTAGAAATCGAGCAGCCGCGTCTGCAGGACGTCCAGTTCGGCATCGTCGCAGCCGCCGCTCGCTGCCATACCCTGCGCGAGCATGTGGCGCGCGCCGCCACCGATCATCGTGCGGATATGCGAGACCGGCAGCGGCGCGCGCCCGACCGACGCAAGCGCATGGTTCACCGCCGCGGCCAGATCGCCGCTGGTGTCGAGCAGCGTTCCGTCGAGATCGAACCCGACGATCGGGAAGGGGAAATCCGCCATGTGGTCCGCGCGCCTGCCGTCACCTACTGGAATTGGCAAGGCTTTCGTGGCAGCGAAGCCACATGACCGATCATTTGCGGGCCGGGTGCCCGATCGCCGCGATCATCCTGGCGGCCGGCAAGGGCACCCGGATGAAGTCGGACCTGCACAAGGTCCTTCACCCGGTCGCCGGGCGGCCCATGCTGCTTCACCTCGCCGCCGCGGTCGCCGCGCTGGGGGCCGAACATACCGTCGTCGTGACGGGGGCAGGGCGAGAGCAGGTCGAGGCGGCGGTCGCGCCATTGGGTATCGCGACCGTATTGCAGGCGGAGCAGCTCGGCACCGCGCATGCCGTCGCGCAGGCGCAAGCGGCGCTGGCGGGGTTCGTGGGCGACGTGCTGATCCTGTACGGCGATGTGCCGCTGGTCACGACCGCGACGATGCGGCGCATGATCGAGCGACTGCACGGCGGCGACGCACCGGCGGCGGTCGTGCTGGGCTTCCGGCCTGCCGATCCCGGTGCCTATGGCCGGGTCATCGCCGGACCCGACGGCAAGATCGAGCGGATGGTCGAATACAAGGACGCGTCGGACGCCGAGCGCGCGGTGCCGCTGTGCAATTCGGGGCTGATGGCGGTGCGATCCGAGGACCTGTTCGCCCTGCTGGAGCGGGTCGGCAACGACAATGCCGCAGGCGAATATTATCTGCCGGACATCGTGATGCTGGCCGCGAGCGACGGACGCAGGTCCGCGGTCATCGAAACGGGTGCGGACGAAGTCGCCGGCGTCAACAGTCGCGGCGAGCTGGCGGTGGTCGAGGCCTCGTGGCAGGCGGTACGCCGTGGACAGGCAATGGCGGACGGCGCGACTCTGATCGCGCCGGACACGGTGTGGTTCGCGCACGACACCGTGCTTGGCCGGGACGTGACGATTGCGCCGAACGTCGTCTTCGGCCCCGGCGTGCGCGTCGCGGACGGCGCGACGATCCACGCGTTCAGCCATATCGAGGGTGCGACGATCGGCGAACGCGCGGAAGTCGGTCCCTATGCCCGGCTTCGTCCCGGTGCCGTGCTGGGCACGCAATCCAAGGTCGGCAATTTCGTTGAAATGAAGAAGGCGGTGCTGGGCGATGGCGCGAAGGCGAGCCACCTGACCTATCTCGGCGATACGGAGGTCGGCGCGGGTGCGAATATCGGTGCCGGCACGATCACGTGCAACTACGACGGTTTCTTCAAATACAGGACTGTCATCGGCGCGGGCGCTTTCGTCGGTTCGAACTCCGCGCTGGTCGCACCGGTGACGATCGGTGCCGGTGCGATCGTGGGGGCGGGAAGCGTGGTGACTGCCGACGTCGAAGCCGACGCCTTAGTCCTCGTCCGACCACCGCAGGACGCGAAACCGGGTTGGGCGAAGCGGTTTCGCGAGCGGATGATGGCGAAGAAATCTTGACATGATATCGCGCCGTGATATCGTCGAAGTATGAGGACCCTCGTCGATATACCGGAAGAAGATATTCGATCGTTGGACGAGATCGCGGCGCGCGGTAATCGCTCGCGCGCAGCCGCCATCCGGGAAGCCGTGAAACTCTTTCTGGTTCGTAATTCGAACAAGGAGTGGATCGAAACTGGTTATGGCTATTGGGCGGATCGCGTCGATATCCGTGATGGCGTGGAGTATCAGCAGGCGATCCGAGAGGATCGTACGCCATATGAGGAACTATAACCGACGTGTCGGCACCTTTCTTCGACACCAATATCGTCATCGACTGGCTGCTGCGACGGCCACCGGCTAAAGCGGAGATCGAGCGATATTCGTCCCATCGCATCAGTCGGATCGTTTGGTCGGAAGTCCTCGCAGGTGAACCGTTGGAACGGCGCGACGACGTTCGCGACCTGATCGCGCCGTTCGAGGTCGTCGAACTTGACGGACGGATTGCGAGCCTAGCTGCCGATATCCGGCATCGATCGCGAATGAAGCTTCTGGACGCTTTTATCCTAGCAACTGCGCAGCTTAATGGCGGCATCCTTATCACTCGCAACATCAAAGACTTTCCGGCCGAGATGCCGGGCATCCGCGTCCCTTACACCCTCTAGTTCGAGAGCAACCGGCATGTGTGGAATCGTTGGAATCGTCGGTACCGAGGACGTCGCGGATCGTCTGCTCGACGGGCTGAAGCGGCTGGAATATCGCGGCTATGATTCCGCCGGGATCGCGACGGACCATGACGGGCAGATCGAACGTCGTCGCGCGTCCGGCAAGCTCATCAACTTGGCGAAGGAACTTGCCGCCGATCCGCTGCCGGGCAGGACCGGCATCGCCCACACGCGCTGGGCGACGCACGGCGGCCCTACCACCAACAACGCGCACCCGCATGCGACGGGTGAGGTCGCGGTGGTCCACAACGGCATCATCGAGAATTTCAAGCCGCTGCGCGACGAACTGATCGCCCGGGGCCGCATCTTCACCAGCGAAACCGATACCGAGGTCGTCGCGCATCTGGTCAGCGAGAAGGTCGAGGCCGGGATGGCCCCGGCGGATGCGGTGCGCGAGGTGCTGCCGCGGCTGCACGGCGCGTTCGCGCTGGCGATCCTGTTTCGCCAGCATCCCGAACTTCTGATCGGCGCGCGGCTCGGCTCGCCGCTCGTCGTCGGGCACGGGGATGGCGAGACGTATCTCGGGTCCGATGCGCTCGCGCTTGCCCCGCTGACGCAGCGGATCGCGTATCTCGACGAGGGCGACTGGGTCGTCTGCACGCGTGACGGTGTGCAGGTGTATGACCGCGACAATCATTCTGTCGAACGTGCGGTCACGATATCGGGCGTCACCGGCGCGTTGATCGACAAGGGCAATTTCCGGCATTTCATGCTGAAGGAAATCTACGAACAGCCGATCGTCGTCGCGCAGACCTTGCGGTCCTATCTCCAACGGCTGGAGGGCAAGGTCGCGCTGCCGATCCCCGAATTCGACCTGTCGGGGATCAAGCGGGTGACGATCGTCGCGTGCGGCACCAGCTTCTATGCCGGTATGGTCGCCAAATACTGGTTCGAGCAGTTCGCGCGCGTTCCCGTCGATCTCGATGTCGCATCCGAATTCCGTTACCGCGCGCCGGTGATGGAGCCCGGTGGGCTGATGATCGTCATCAGCCAGTCGGGCGAGACCGCGGATACGCTGGCCGCGCTGCGCCATGCCAAGACCGAGGGGCAGACGATCGCCGCCGTGGTCAACGTACCGACAAGTTCGATGGCGCGCGAGGCCGATCTGTTGCTGCCGACGCACGCAGGGCCGGAGATCGGCGTCGCGTCGACCAAGGCGTTCACGTGCCAGCTCGCGGTGCTCGCTGCGCTGGCGGCGAACCTTGCCAAGGCGAAGGGCAGGTTGGACGATGCAGCCGAGCGGCAGCTCGTCCGGTATCTCGCGGAGGCTCCCGCGGCCATCAATGGCGCGCTGGCGTATGACGAGTCGATCGAGGCAATGGCGCATAACATCGCCGGCGCGCGCGATGTCCTGTATCTGGGCCGCGGCACCGACTATCCGCTGGCGCTGGAGGGCGCGCTCAAGCTGAAGGAGATCAGCTACATCCATGCCGAGGGCTATGCCGCGGGCGAGATGAAGCACGGACCGATCGCGCTGATCGACGAGAACGTACCCGTCATCGTCATCGCTCCCTCCGGCCCGCTCTTCGACAAGACGGTCAGCAACATGCAGGAGGTACAGGCGCGCGGCGGCAAGGTCGTGCTCATCAGCGATTATGACGGCGTCCAGGCGGCGGGCGAAGGGTGCATGGCGACGATCACCATGCCCAAGGTCCACCCGCTGATCGCGCCGCTGGTCTACGCGGTGCCGGTACAGCTCCTCGCCTATCACGTCGCGGTGCAGAAGGGGACGGATGTCGACCAGCCCCGCAACTTGGCGAAGAGCGTCACGGTGGAGTGAACCGTCTGCACCTCGGAGCGGATGGTTAACCTAATTTTTCGAGTTTTGCGGCTACGTCCCGGACCGGGCGGACATCGCCCCTGGAAGATATGCCGTGGCGAACCTGCACAAGACGAAAACGCTGCCCGCGCCGGGCAGCATTGCACCGACGATCGACCTTGCCGAACGGTTGCGTCTGTTCGGGTTCGTCGAGGACGACCTCGCGACCGGACGGTTCATGTGGACGATCGTCGCGCCCGAGGCGGCGAAGATTTCCGAAGCGCTGTGGATGCAATGGCATCGTTGTCGCGGCGCGGTGGTGTTCGATGGCGATAACCGCGAGAAGATGGTGCATCTGGGCGTGTCCTATCTGCAATTCCGCTATACCGCCCCGGCCGATGTCGATTGGGTCGTGTCGGCGGAGCGAACGGTTGCCGGCGCGTTTCGCGACGATGTGCCGCTGACCGCGATCCTGTCGATGACGTCGGCCGGCGCCTCCGCTGCGCTGGACGTGATGGGGCGGCTGTACGATTGCACGAAGGACGAGCGGCAACGTCTGCACGATGTCTTCACGCGGATGTGCGCGTTCGAATGCGATGTCTACGCAACGCTTTATGCCGCCTATATGGCGTTCGACGCGCGAGCCCAGCGCGACATGCTGGCCAAGAATTTCGAGGAAGGCATCGCCGTCACCATCGCGGTCGCGACTCGCGAGGGCGATGCGCTTCACCGTCAGGCTATGGGCAGCGCGGCGTCGGTTCGCGGTGTGCTCGGCAAGGCGAGCGAGGTCGCGGCCGCGGCCGAGCAATCCGCGGTCGCGATGCGCGAGGCGGCGCAGACCGCGGCCGGGCTGATCCGCGCGATCGAGGATGCCCGCACCGAGGTCGAGGCGGC
>NZ_CAHJWJ010000042.1 GCF_903642285.1 Sphingomonas bacterium | reverse complement strand
GCTCGACGGGACCATCCAGAACGACATCCTCAAGGAGTTCATGGTCCGCAACACGTACATCTACCCGCCCGAGCCCTCGATGCGGATCATCTCGGACATCTTCGGCTACACGAGCCGCGAGATGCCCAAGTTCAACAGCATCTCGATCAGCGGCTATCACATGCAGGAGGCGGGGGCGACGCAGCTCCACGAGCTCGCCTTCACCATCGCCGACGGCATGGAATACGTGAAATACGGCGTCGCGAGTGGGCTCGACATCGACAAGTTCGCGGGGCGGCTGAGCTTCTTCTTCGCGATCGGCATGAACTTCTTCATGGAGGTCGCGAAGCTGCGCGCGGCGCGCGTGCTGTGGCATCGCGCGATGACGCAATTGGGCGCGCAGGACGAGCGCTCCAAGATGCTGCGCACCCATTGCCAGACCAGCGGCGTGTCGCTGACCGAACAGGACCCGTACAACAACGTCATGCGCACGACGATCGAGGCGATGGCGGCGATGTTGGGCGGCACCCAGTCGCTCCATACCAACGCGCTCGACGAGGCGATCGCGCTGCCCACCGACTTCTCCGCCCGTATCGCGCGCAACACGCAGATCGTGCTGCAGGAGGAGACCGGGATGACGAAGGTCGTCGATCCGCTGGGCGGCAGCTATTATGTCGAAAGCCTGACGCAAAGCCTGGTCGACGGTGCGTGGGAACTGATCGAGCGGATCCAGGCGGAGGGCGGGATGGCGAAGGCGGTCGCCGCCGGCTGGCCCAAGGCGATGATCGAGGAAGCCGCCGCCGCCCGCGCCGCCCGCGTCGATCGCGGCGAGGACGTGATCGTCGGCGTCAACAAATACCGCAAGGAAGGCGAGGACCCGATCGAGACGCTCGACATCGACAATGTCGCGGTGCGCGAGGCGCAGGTCGCTCGGATCGCGGCGGTGAAGGCGACGCGCGACGAAGCGGCGTGCCGGCGCGCGCTGGATGCGTTGCGCGAGGGGGCCCGGGGAAACGGCAACCTCCTCGCGCTCGCCGTGGAATGCGCCCGCGCGCGCGCGACGCTCGGCGAGATATCCTCGGCGATGGAAGACGTGTTCGGTCGCTACGGCACGCAGCCCACGCCGGTCAGCGGGGTCTATGGCGGGGCCTATGCGGAAGATGCCCGCTGGGACCGTCTGACCGACGGTGTCGAGGCCACGGAGCGGCGGATGGGGCGCAGGCCCCGGATGCTCGTCGCCAAGATGGGGCAGGACGGCCACGACCGCGGGGCCAACCTGGTGAGCAGCATGTTCGGCGATCTGGGGTTCGAGATCGTGCCGGGGCCGCTATTTCAAACGCCGACCGAGGCCGCGGCGCTCGCGATCGCGAAGGACGTCGATATCGTCGGCGCGTCCAGCCTCGCGGCCGGGCACAAGACGCTGATCCCCGAGCTGATCGGCCATTTGCGCGACGCCGGCCGCGCCGACATCCGCGTGATCGCGGGCGGGGTCATTCCGGCACAGGATTACCAGGCATTGCGCGATGCCGGCGTCCAGGCGATCTTCGGCCCGGGCACCAATCTGATCCAGGCCGCGGAGGAGGTGCTGCGTCTCCTCGGCCACAACATGCCGCCCGTAGACGAAGGTCGCGCCGGGGCGGCGGAATAGAAGGAAGTGCCATGCTGATGATTGCCCTATTGCTCGCGGCCACGCCGGTCGGCCCGGCGCAGGCGGACGCCGAGGCCCAGGCCGGCACCGACTACGCCGCCGCCGACGCCGCGATGACCGTCCAGTACCGGGCCGCGATGGCGCGGATGCGCACGCGCGACGTGCCGGCGCCGCCGGGGGTGCCAGCACGTCCCAGCTTTGCCAACGCCTTGCTCCAGGCGCAGCGCGCATGGCTCCCGTTCCGTGACTCCGAATGCCTGGCGGAAGCGTTCGCGTACCGCGGCCCGGCGCCAGCTGTCGTGGACACGCAGTGCAAGACGCGGCTGACCGTCGAGCGCACGCGTCAGCTTCGGGCGTTGGCGCAATGACGCTGCAGATGACGCTGCCCGTGCCGCGCGCCGACTGGACGCGCGCGGAGATCGCCGAGCTGTTCGACCTGCCGTTCACCGAGCTGCTGTTCCGCGCCGCCGAGGTCCACCGCGCGCATCATGCGGCTGGCGAGGTGCAGCTCTGCACATTGCTGTCGATCAAGACCGGGGGCTGCCCGGAGGATTGCGGCTATTGTTCGCAGTCGGCGAACCATGAAACCGGGCTGAAGGCGGACAAGCTCATGGCGGTGGATGCCGTCCTCGCCAGCGCGGCCGAGGCCAAGGCGGCGGGATCGCAGCGGTTCTGCATGGGCGCGGCGTGGCGCAACCCCAAGGATCGCGATATGGACGCGATCGTCCAGATGGTCGAGGGCGTCCGCGGCATGGGGCTGGAGACGTGCATGACGCTTGGCATGCTGGCACCGCGTCAGGCCGATCGGCTGGCGGCGGCCGGGCTCGATTACTACAACCACAATATCGATACCTCGCCCGAGCATTACGGCAACGTCATCACCACGCGGACCTTCGCGGACCGGCTGGAGACGCTGGAGCACGTGCGCGAGGCGGGGATCAACGTGTGCTGCGGCGGGATCGTCGGCATGGGCGAGACGCGCGGCGACCGGGTGGGCTTCGTCCACGCGCTGGCGACCTTGCCGCGGCATCCCGAAAGCGTGCCCGTCAATGCGCTCGTGCCGGTGCGCGGGACGGTATTGGGCGACCTGCTCGTTGACACGCCGATGGCGAAGATCGACGATATCGAATTCGTCCGGACGGTCGCGGTCGCGCGGATCGCGATGCCGTTGAGCATGGTGCGGCTCAGCGCAGGGCGTGAGTCGATGTCGGAAGCGACGCAGGCCTTGTGCTTCATGGCTGGGGCGAACTCGATCTTCACGGGTGACAAGCTGTTGACGACGGGGAACGCGGGCGGGGGCGCGGATGCGGCGTTGTTTGCGAAGCTGGGTTTGCGGCCGATGGCGGGCGAGGAGCCTATGCGGGTGAAGCAGGCGCATCTGGAGGCGACGGAATGATGCTGCTCGCTTTGCTGCTTGCCGCACCGCAAGCGACCGGGGACCCACGACCCAATTGCAAGGACCCGCAGACGCAGCTCGATATTAACCAATGCGCCAGCCTAGAGACGGCACGCGCCGACGCTGCGATGAACAAGCAATGGGTGATCACCAAGGCCAAGGTCGCCGAAATGGATAAGGGTGGCGGCGTCAACCCCAGTGGCAAACGCGGGAGCTATGCCGCAGCGTTGCTAGCATCGCAGCGAGCTTGGCTCGCCTATCGGGACGCCGAATGCCAGATCGAAAGCTTTGCGATGCGCGGCGGCTCTGGGGAATGGATGCTCCACGCTGATTGTATGATCAAGCTGACACTCGCGCGTACCGAAGAACTTAGCGATCTCGGGCCACAACATTGAGCTTGAAGGGGATTTAATGTTCAGGAAAATCCTGGTCGCCAATCGCGGCGAGATCGCATGTCGGGTCATGCGCACCGCCAAGCGGATGGGTCTCAAGACCGTCGCGGTCTATTCGGATGCAGACGCGCGGTCCCCGCACGTCCTGATGGCGGACGAAACCGTGCGCCTGGGACCGGCGCCCGCGGCGGAGAGCTATCTGAAGGCGGACCTGATCCTGCTAGCCGCCAAGCAGACGGGCGCGGATTGCATCCATCCCGGCTACGGATTTCTTTCGGAGCGCGAAAGTTTCGCGCGCGCCTGTGCGGAGGCGGGGATCGCGTTCGTCGGCCCGCCGCCGAACGCCATTGCGGCGATGGGGGACAAGATCGAGTCGAAGAAACTCGCCAAGGCGGCTGGCGTCAACGTCGTCCCCGGCTTCCTCGGCGAGATCGCAGACACCGACGAGGCGGTGCGGATCGCCGGCGATATCGGCTATCCGGTGATGATGAAGGCCTCGGCCGGCGGCGGCGGCAAGGGCATGCGGCTGGCCTATAGCGAGCAGGACGTGCGCGAGGGGTTCGAAGCGACCAAGCGCGAGGGGCTGGCGTCGTTCGGCGACGACCGCGTGTTCATCGAGAAGTTCATCGAAAGCCCGCGCCATATCGAGATCCAGGTGTTGGGCGACCAGCACGGCAATATCGTCTATCTCGGCGAGCGCGAATGCTCGATCCAGCGGCGGCACCAGAAGGTGGTCGAGGAAGCGCCGTCGCCCTTCGTCACGCCCAAGATGCGTAAAAGCATGGGCGAGCAGGCGGTCGCGCTGGCGCGGGCGGTCGGATATTATTCGGCCGGGACGGTCGAGTTGATCGTGTCGGGTGCGGATACGACGGGGGAGGGGTTCTACTTCCTCGAGATGAATACCCGCCTGCAGGTGGAACATCCGGTGACGGAGGCGATTACGGGGCTCGATCTGGTGGAACAGATGATCCGCGTCGCGGCGGGGAAGCCGTTGGGCTTCGCGCAGGACGATGTGCGGCTCGATGGATGGGCGATCGAGAACCGGGTCTATGCGGAGGACCCGTATCGCGGGTTCCTGCCGAGCATCGGGCGGCTGGTGCGGTACGCGCCGCCGCAGGCGCAAGCGCACCAAAGTCCTCCCCATTCATGGGGAGGTGGCGGTCGCGAAGCGGCTGACGAAGGGGGTTCTCCGCAAGCGGATCGCTCCGGGAGAACCCCCTTCACCACGCCGTTGCACGGCGCGGTACCCCTCCCCGTGAACGGGGAGGACCGAAAAGCCTATATCCGCGTCGACGACGGCGTTCGTGCCGGCGGCGAGGTCAGCATGTTCTACGACCCGATGATCGCGAAGCTCGTTACCTGGGCCCCCACCCGCGAAGAAGCGATCGATCGGCAGATCGGTGCGCTCGATGCCTTCGTGGTGGACGGCGTCGGCAACAACATCGATTTCCTGTCCGCGATCATGCAGCACCCGCGCTTCCGCGCGGGTGCGCTGACGACCGGGTTCATCGCGGAGGAATATCCCGACGGCTTCCACGGTGCGCCCGCGTCGGCGGACCTGCTGCGCACGCTCGCCGCGATCGCCGCGTTCGCCGCCACCGCGGAGGCGGATCGCGCGCTCCTCACCGATGGGCAGTTGGGCCGGCGATTGCGGCCGCCCGCGGATTGGGTCGTGACGATCGACAAGGCGGACCATGCGGTCAGCGTGTCGACCGGCGGCATATCGGTCGATGGCGACGATCTCGATCTGTCGCTGGAATACACGCCCGGCGACCGCATCGTGACCGCGCAAGGGGCGGAGGCTCTGACGGTACAGCTGTCGCGCACGCGGTCGGGCTTCGTCCTGACCACGCGCGGGGCGAGCCATGCGGCTCGCGTCCTGCCTGCCCGCGCGGCCCCTTATGCGCGGCACATGATCGAGAAGATCCCGCCCGACCTCTCGCGCTTCCTGCTCGCGCCGATGCCGGGGCTGCTCGTGCGGCTGGACGTCGCGGTCGGCGACAAGGTCGAGGCGGGGCAGCCGCTCGCGGTCGTGGAGGCGATGAAGATGGAGAACATCCTGCGCAGCCAGAAGACTGCGACCGTCAAGGCGATCGCGGCGCAGCAGGGGGAGAGCCTGGCGGTGGACCAGGTCATTCTGGAGCTGGAATAGGAGGCCGCTTCCTTTCACCCTTCCGGCGAAGGCCGAGGCCTATAGGTGGAGAGGCAGCCGCGGCTTGCGATCATATCGATTGTTCTCCTGCGAAAGCAGGAGCCCAGGATCACAGTAAGAATTGTTACCCTGGGTTCCTGCTCTCGCCGGAAAGCACCGTCGGTTTTGATCGATCGGAAACGTTCTGGTGGTGCATTATTTCGTGGACTGCACCCACCGACGCCCGCAACGCCGCCAGTTCCTCCGGCGTATCGACGTCGATCAGCTCGGCGGGCGTGGTCACCACGTGCCGTCCGCGACGCACCAGGTCGCGCGCGCCCGCATCCCCTTCCAGCGTCAGCAGGAAATCGAACTGTCTGCGGCCGAACAGCGCCGGCGGCTTGGGTGCGCGGCCGTCGCTCGACGCCACGACGGCATCGTGCGAGTCCGCCGCGTCGAACAGTCGCCAGACATGCGCCGCGGTGATCCGCGGCATGTCGGCCAGTGCGATCAAGACCGCCGCCGCATCCATCAAGCGCGCCTGCTCGACCCCCAGCCTGACGGAGCGCGCCATACCCTGGTCGGGATCGTCGTTCGCGACGAGGTCGAAGCCGTGCGCTCCGTAATCCAGCGCGGTCTGCCCGACGACCGCGATCCGCCGCCGGAACGGCATATCCTCCAGCGCGACCGCGACATGCAGCCCGACCGCGCGACCCAGGAACGGCTCGGCCAGCTTGCTGCCGATATCGCCGAACCGCGATCCGCGTCCCGCCGCCAGCAGGATCAGGACGGTATCCTCAATGGCGATCATGGAACGCGCCGATCATCGCCGCGGCGATCGACAAGGCGATCTCCGACGGGCCGATCGCGCCGATGTCGACGCCGACCGGCGCGTCGATGACATCGATCCGGTCCTCCGCGACACCCGCCTCGGCCAGGCGGACGCGGCGCGCGGCGTGGCTTTTCCGGCTGCCGAGCGCACCGACATACGCGGCGTCGGAGGCGAGCGCGGCGATCAGCGCGGGATCGTCGATCTTGGTATCGTGGCTGAGCGTCACCACCGCGGTCGATGAGCCAGGGCGGTACGCGGCCACCGCCTCGTCGGGCCAGCGATCATCGAGCATCGTGCCGGGGAACCGTTCCGCGGTCAGAAAGCGTGCGCGCGGATCGATGACCACCGTCTCGATCCCCAATTCGCGCGCCAGCCCGACGAGCGCCTGCGCGATCTGCACCGCGCCCACGATCAGCAGCCGCCGCGGCGGGTCGTAGCGGTTGGCGAAGACCTCGCCGGTTTCGACGGGCCGCGCATCCGAATGGCCGCTCGTCAGGTCGGTCGTGACGGTCAATGCCTTGCCCCGATCGCGCGCGTCCGCGATCCGGTCGAACAATTCGGGATCGAAGCCCTCGGCGGAAACGGGCTGCACCATGACCGCGATCTCGCCGCCGCAAGGCAGACCGACCTCCCAGGCCGCTGCATCCGCGACGCCGTATCGCTTCATCTGGAACGGCGCGCCCGCGATCACCTCGGCCGCGGTCGCGAGGATATCGCTCTCGACGCAGCCGCCCGATACCGATCCCTCGAACCGGCCATCGCCGTGGACGATCATGTGGCTGCCCTTCGGACGCGGCGCCGATCCCCAGGTGGAGACGACCGTGGCGATCGCCATCGGCTCGCCCCTCCAGGCGCGGGCGGCGGTGAGGACGGTATCGTTTTCGGCCATGGTGTTCCTAGGATATCCGCCCCGCTCCGCGGAAAGGCATTAAACGTCCGGCAAGCCCGGCAATATCTTGTCGAGCGTGATCGGGAAATCGCGGACGCGGATTCCCGTCGCGTTGTACACCGCATTCGCGATCGCCGCACCCGCGCCGCATATGCCGACCTCGCCGATTCCCTTGGCATGGATCGGGTTCGCGTGGATATCGCGTTCGGGCAGGAATATCACTCCCAGCTGCGGAACGTCCGCGTTCACCGGGACATGATATTCGGAGAGATCGTGGTTCACGATCCGCCCGCTATGCTTGTCGTGGACCATATCCTCGGTCAGTGCCGCGCCGATCCCGAACGTCATCCCGCCCAGGCACTGGGAGCGCGCGGTCTTCTCGTTCAGGATCCGCCCCGCCGCGAACACCCCCAGCATCCGGCGGACGCGCGTCTCGCCGGTGACGGCGTTGACCGCCACCTCGGCGAAGTGCGCGCCGTACGATGCCTGGTTGAACAGTTTCTCCTGCTGGCCGGGCTTGATCTTTCCCACCGCCTCGATGCCGTCACCGACCAGGTCCGCGATCGCGGTCGATCGATTGTCGCCGATTGCCAGCCCGTCCTTCAGCGTCAGCGCATCCTCGGCCGCCCCCATCGCCTTGGCGAGCTTTGCGCGGAGCGATTCGCAGGCGAGGTAGATTGCCGATCCGGACGAACACGCCCCCCACGAACCGCCCGATCCCGCCGCGGGGACGTCATTGGTGTCGCCCAGCTCCATCGTGATCCGGTCCATCGGGATGCCCAGTATCTCGGACGCGATCTGCGTCAGGATCGTATAGCTGCCCGTGCCGATGTCGGTCATCGCCGACGATACGGTCGCGCTGCCGTCCGGGTGGATCGCGACCTTGGCGGAGGTTTCCATCAGCACGTTCGACCGCGCCGCGGCGGCAACGCCCATGCCGATCAGCCACTCGCCTTCGCGCCGCGTGGCGGGCTTCGCACTGCGTTTTGCCCAACCGAACGCCTTCGCACCCTCGTCGAGCGCCGGGATCAACGACCGTGACGAGAAGGCGATGTCCTTCTCCGGGTCGCATTCGGGCTCGTTGATGCGCCGAAGGTCGATCGGGTCCATGTCGAGCGCGTGGGCGAGTTCGTCCATCGCGCATTCCAGCCCCAGCAACCCCACCGCTTCGCCCGGCGCGCGCATCGAACCTGCGACGAGCCAGTTCAGCCGCACGAGATCGTGCGAGATCAGGCGGTTCTCACCCTGATACAGGAAATGCGTGGAGATCCCCGCGGGCTCGAAATAATCCTCGGTCTCGAGGTTTGATGCGGTGGTTTCGTGGCCGATGCCCGTGATCTTCCCGTCCGCGGTGGCGGCCAGCCGCATCCGCTGCGACGTGTTCGATCGGCGAACGGTCGCGTCGAACACCTGGCTACGCGCCATCACCGCCTTGACCGGGCGGCCGAGTTGCTTGGAAGCGATCGCGGCCGCGACGCTCTCGGGCGCGATGCCCAGCTTCGATCCGAACCCGCCGCCGATGAAATGCGCGATGATGCGGACCTTCTTGGCCGACACGCCCAGCGACTTCGCCAACTGCTGCCCATCCGATGTCGGCATCTGGTACGCGCCGTACAGCGTCAGCGACTCGTCCTCGTCCCAGGTCGCGATCGACGCGTGCGGTTCCATCGCGGCCGAATTCTGGCTCGGTGTCGTATAGGTGGCATCGATCGTCACGGCGGCGTCGGCCATCGCCTTGTCGATATCGCCCTGCGCGCTGTGGGCGGGGACGTTGTTGGGTGGCAGATTGCCGTCGCGCTGGCGATCGACCGAAAAGTCGAACACGCCCTCGCCGCGGGAATAGGTGATCGGCAGACGCGCCGCGGCGTCGCGTGCCGCCTCGAACGTCTCCGCGATCACGATCGCGACGATCTGGCCGAAATATTCGACCTTCCTGACGCCCTGGGTCGGGGCACTTGTCTCGCCACCCTGTTGCGCGACGAGAAGGAAGCGATCGAAATCGGTAACGACATCGATGACATCCGGCATCGATTTGACCGCGTCGGCATCGATCGCGACGATCTCGCCCTTGCCGATCGTCGATCCCACCAGAACGCCATACGCCATGTTGTCGAGCTGATATTCGGCCGCATAGGTCGCTGCGCCCGACACCTTTTTCGGTCCGTCCACCCGGTCCAGCGGCTTGCCGATCACGTCCTGCACGCCCGTATCGAGCAGGCTCGTCGGGTGCGGTTTGTCCATCGTCAGCGTGACGTCGTTGCCGAAGCCGAACATGTCTATTCCCCCGTCAGTTCGCGCAAGCACGCGATCAGCGTGCGCCTGGCGAGCGGTATCTTGAAATCGTTCGAGCCGAAGCCCTTCGCATCGGCCAGCAGCACATCCGCCGCCGCGCCGAACACAGCCTTCGTCGGTTCCTTCCCGACGAGCGCCGCCTCGACCGCGGCGTTGCGCCACGGTATCGGGCCCAGCCCGCCGAACGCGAGCGCCGCGGTCGCGATGCGGCCATCCGCCATCGCCACGACACCCGCGACCGACACGAGCGCGAACGCATAGGAGGCGCGGTCGCGGACCTTGCGGTAGCTATGCCGTGCGCCTTCGACCAGGGCGGGCAGTTCGACGTGAGTGATGAGTTCGCCGGGTTCTAGCACGGTCTCGATCTCGGGCGTGCCGCCGGGCAGGCGGTAGAAATCGCCGATCGCGATCCGGCGTTTGTCGCCGTCGGCCTTCAACGTCACGATCGTGGCGTCCAGCGCGCGCATCGCCACCGCCATGTCGCTGGGGTGGGTCGCGATGCAATGATCGCTGGTGCCCAGGATCGCAAGGATGCGGTTGAACCCGCCGATCGCCGCGCACCCGCTGCCTGGATCACGCTTGTTGCACGCGCTGGCAGTGTCGTAGAAATAATAGCAGCGGGTGCGCTGGAGCAGATTGCCCCCCGTCGTCGCCTTGTTGCGCAACTGTCCCGAGGCACCGGCGAGCAGCGCGCGCGAGAGGACTTCGTACCCGTCGATGACGCGGTCGTCGGCGGCGAGATCGCTGTTCGGCACCATTGCGCCGATCGTCAGGCCGCCGTCGGGGGTGCGCTCGATCCCGCCGAGCGGCAGGCGGCTGATATCGACCAGCTTCGCCGGGGTCTCGACCTGAAGCTTCATCAGATCGAGCAGGTTGGTGCCGCCAGCGATGAACTTCGCCGAAGCGCCGTCGATGTCGCGCACCGCATCCTCGGGTGTCGCGGCGCGCTCGTAGATGAAGGTCTTCATGCGTCCACCTTCTCGGGGGTCGCGGCCTTTTGCCCTGCGACTTCGCGGATGGCGTCGACGATATTGGGGTAGGCCGCGCAGCGACAGACGTTGCCGCTCATCCGTTCGGAAATCTCGTCATCGTCCAGCGTAACGCTGTCGAGATCGGCGGAGACATGGCTGGCCCAACCGCGCTTGACCTCGTCGAGCATGCCGACTGCGGAGCAGATCTGGCCGGGGGTGCAATAGCCGCATTGATAGCCGTCATGCCGGACGAACGCTTCCTGCATGGGGTGCAGATCGCCGACCTGGCCGATGCCTTCGATCGTCGTGATCGAATCGTCCTGGTGCATCACCGCCAGCGACAGGCAGCTATTGACCCGGCGGCCGTTGATCAGGACGGTGCACGCCCCGCACTGGCCATGGTCGCAGCCTTTCTTGCTGCCGGTCAGGCCGAGATGTTCGCGCAGCAGATCCAGCACGCTGGTGCGGATATCGGGCTCGATGTCATAGTATTGACCATTGATCGTGAAATGCATTCCCAGACCCTTCTCGCGTCGATTGGGGGAACGCCTGCAAAGGATATGGTTTCCGTTGCGAATCAGTCTCATCTCGCCGCTAATGCTGGCGTCCGCCGCCGGCATCGCCCAGAACGCGCCGATGCCGCCTGCGCCTTCGCTGTCTTCGCCGATCGTCATCGCGCACCGCGGTGCCAGCGGCTTTCGTCCCGAGCATACGCTGGCGGGCTATGAACTGGCGATCGACCAGGGCGCCAACGTGATCGAGCCCGACCTGGTGCCGGCCAGGGACGATGTCCTCGTCGCTCGCCACGAGAACGAGATTTCGGGGACGACCGACGTGGCCGATCATCCGGAATTCGCCACGCGGCGGACGACGAAGACGATCGACGGGCAAACCGAGACCGGCTGGTTCACCGAGGATTTCACACTCGCCGAACTGAAGACGCTGCGGGCGAAGGAACGGCTGCCCAAGGTCCGTCCCGCGAACGCGACCTATGACGGCCGGTTCGAGATCCCGACGCTCGCGGAAATCATCGCGCTCGCCAAGCGTCGCCATGTCGCGATCTACCCGGAAACGAAACATCCGACCTATTTCGCGAAGATCGGGCATCCGA
Source organism: Sphingomonas bacterium (assembly GCF_903642285.1). GTDB lineage: Bacteria > Pseudomonadota > Alphaproteobacteria > Sphingomonadales > Sphingomonadaceae > Sphingomonas. The sequence goes on along the minus strand of NZ_CAHJWJ010000042.1, from coordinate 3,742 downwards.
CCGATCTCCTGCTGGTGAACCAGTTGCAGGCCGCGGGATGGGATTCGCCTGATGCGCCCGTGTTCCTCCAGTCATTCGAGGTCGCGAATCTGAAGCGCATCCACAAGCTGACGAAGGTCCGCCTGATCCAGCTGTTGGCAGGGGCAGGGGCCCCGGCGGATGGTGCGCAACCCAGCTACGCCGCGATGATCACGCCCGCCGGCCTGCGCGAGGTCGCGACCTATGCCTGGGGGATCGGCCCGGACAAGGCCCAGCTATGGGACGGTGCCGATCCGACCAGGGCCTCCTCACTGGTTGCCGACGCGCATGCCGCGGGGCTGCGCGTGCATCCCTGGACCTACCGCGCGGAAAACATGTTCCTGCCCGCGCGTTTCCGTCGCGGCGGCGATCCCATCGCGCACGGCGACGTCGCCGGCGAGATGGGCTCGGCGTTGCGCCAGGGGATCGATGGCTTCTTTACGGACTTCCCGGTAATCGGCGTCCGGACGCGCGATGCCTATGTCGCCGAGAGAACCAAAGCCCGATGAACCGATCCCTCGCCTTGCTTCCGGCCCTGTCGCTCATCGGATGCGTCAGCACCGTCACCACGGTCGCGACCGCACCGTTCAGGGTCGCGGGCAAGGCGGTCGACGTGGCGACGACCAGCCCGGCGGAGCGGGATCGCAATTACGCCCACAAGATGCGCAAGGAACATGAACGCGAGGAGCGCGACCGCAAGGCGCTGGCCAAACGCTGCCGTCAGCATCCCGAAGAGACAGATTGCGGCGCGGCACGCGGCGACTGACGTTCGGCCGGAACGACCCGGCTCCGTTACGACACAGGGCGTCCGCCACTTGATCCGGACGCCGGCGGCGGGTAGTGCGTCGCCCGTCCCGGCATTGCAGTCGCGGACTGCTTCATAGCGCCCCAAACGGCGAACGGCCGCGATCAGCACTGCCGGCGTTCCGGTCATCGTTCGCGCATGCTACACATGTGCGATGACCAACGATACGCATGTCCTCCACGCCCCGCCAGCGGGTGCCGCGCCCGACTGGACGATCGACCAGCAGTGGGATCGCTATACGCCCGAAGAGCACGCGACCTGGGACACGCTGTTCGCGCGCCAGGCGAAGCTGCTGCCCGGGCGCGCGTCCAATGCGTATCTGCGCGGGCTCGACGTGCTGAAACTGTCGAAGCCGGGCATCCCCGATTTCGCCGAACTGAACGACCGGCTCGCGGGCCTGACCGGGTGGCAGGTCGTCGCGGTGCCCGGGCTGGTGCCGGACGACGTGTTCTTCGACCATATGGCGAACCGCCGCTTCGTCGCCGGCAATTTCATCCGTCGCCCCGATCAGCTCGACTATATCCAGGAACCCGACGTCTTCCACGACGTGTTCGGGCATGTGCCGATGCTCGCGGACCCCGTGTTCGCGGATTACCTCGCCGCTTATGGCCGCGGCGGTCAGCGGGCGATCGGGCTCGACGCCCTGCAATATCTCGGGCGGCTCTATTGGTACACGGTCGAGTTCGGCTTGATCGCCGCACCGGAGGGCTTGCGGATCTACGGTTCGGGAATCGTGTCGAGCTTCGCGGAAAGCCAGTTCGCGCTGGACGATCCGTCCCCGAACCGGATCGCGTTCGATTTGGCGCGAGTGATGCGGACGGAATACCGGATCGACGATTTCCAGCAGAATTATTTCGTGATCCCAAGCTTCGACGAACTGCTGCGGCTGACGGTCGAGACCGACTTCGCGCCTCTGTACGCGGAACTGAAGGCGCTGCCGGGCATCGCGGTCGCGACGATCGAGGCGGACGATGTCGTGCTGACGCGCGGTACGCAGGCTTATGCGGCCGCCAAGGTCTAGCCTAGAGATCCAGCGCCCATCCGTCGCGGCCCCTGGGATCGGGCGGGCTTTGCGGGGTGTAGCGTATCTCGCCTGCCGATAACCGCAGCACGCTCCAATCGCCACGTCGGTCGACGACCTCCAGCGCGCAGCCGCAGGCTTCGAACGCGTCGACGACTTGCGCGCGCTGCGCCTCCAGCAATCCCGCCAGCACGATCGTCGCCGCCGGCCCCGCGATCGCGGCGATTTCGGGTGCCATCGACACCAGAGGCCCTGCCAGGATGTTCGCGATGATCAGATCATAAGGCGCGGCATCCAGGATCGCATCGTCCAGCGCGCCGTCGGCGACGATCAGATCGATCCCGCCGATATCGTTCGATATGGCGTTCTCCGCGGTGACGGCGACCGCCCGCGGGTCGATGTCGGTCGCCGTCACGCGCGCTTCGGGCCACAGATAGACCGCGGCGAAGGCCAGTAAACCGGTGCCGGTGCCGATATCGATCACGCTGCCGAACCGGCGATCGGCGATCGCGTCCAGCATCGCCAGACAGCCCGCCGTCGTCGCATGATGCCCCGTCCCGAACGCCTGCCCCGCATCGATGACGAACGCACGACCGCCCGCCGGCGCGTCGGTGGGGAAGGCGGGCGTATGGACGACGAACCGCCCCTCGCGGATCGGCTCCAGCCCCGCCTGGCTCATCGTCACCCAATCCTCGTCGGGCAACGGCTCGATCACCGGCATGGTATCCGCCGCGCTCGGCACCAGCGCACGGATGGCGGCGATCTGCGCGGCGGTCGGCTCGTATTCGAAATAGGCATCGATGCGCCAATGCTCGGTGTCGTCGACCACCGTCTCGGTCGTCGTCAACGTCGGCATCGGGTCGAGGCCGGGGCCGTCGCCCTGATCGATCGCTTCGGCTTCGGCACGCGTGCAGGGCAGGGTGAGCTTCCAGGAAGTCACGTGCCTTCTCTAACGGACATACGAGGCGCCGTTCACGTCGATGACCGCACCCGTCATCGAGGCCGGTGCATCGAGCGCGCAATAGCGTGCGACCGAGGCGACTTCCGCCGGATCCGCGACCTTGCCGAGCGGAATATCGGCGAGCAGCTTGTCGCCGCCGCGACTGGCGAGGTAATCCTCCGCCATTCCCGTCATCGTGAACCCCGGGCAGATCGCGAACGCCAGGATATTCTCCCGCGCATAGCCGCGGGCGATCGTCTTCGTCATCGCGACCATGCCCGCCTTTGACGCCGCATAATGCCAATGCGCCGGCGAATCGCCGCGATATGCTGCGCGGCTGGCGATGTTGACGATGCGGCCGCCGACGCCGCGCCGCTGCCAGTGGAGAACCGCGAACCGGCAAAGCGCGGCGGAGGCGGTCAGGTTGACCTGCATCGTGCGATCCCAATCGGCGAGCCAGTCGCCGTCGTCCCGGTCGATCGGGTTCGCCTCGAAGATCCCGGCATTGTTGACCAACACGTCGATCGTGCCGCCCGCCCGTTCGATCGCGGCATCCCACAAGGCGCGGGGGGCGGCGGGATCGGCGAAGTCGGCGGGGATACCGCTGGCGGTGCCATGGCCGACGACGGTCGCTCCCGCCTGCGTCAACGCGTGGAAGGTAGCGGCACCGATACCGCGGCTCGAACCGGTCAGGAGGATCGTCATACCGCGCGCTGTAGCGCGGTTCGACCGCGAACTTCTAGGCCGCGACCTTCGTTACGAACTCGCTCGCCTTGCCCTGCAACTGGCTGAGGCGCGCGTCGAGCGAGTCGAAACCGTTGCCGACGCGGTCGATTTCTCCTGCGACGGTTTCGGTATCCTTGCGGATGGCGGCGACGGTGGAGGACATCGAGTCGGCGGCCAATGCGGTTTCGTCGACCGCGGCGGTGATCGACGTCACGGTCTGCGCCTGTGCCTC
>NZ_CAHJWJ010000041.1 GCF_903642285.1 Sphingomonas bacterium | reverse complement strand
ATGCAGGCGTAACATCCAACGCGCTGCGCGTGACTGCCGACAGCGCTAAAGGCTGTTCTCACACAGCCTCCACCAAAATCCGCCAGGCCCGCGTCAATGTAACTGCGATTGCCTCTACGCCTGCACAAGTCGGAATACGCCCAAGCTCAGGCCCGCACTTGGCTTGCGGTGAGGCAATCCCTTTGGTTGACCGCCGACCCCGCGGTCGGCACGCTGCTCATACGAGACGGAGGCCGGTATGACGACGCTGACGATTCTTCCTCTGTTGCTGGCGTTGGCCGGCACGGCGAGCGCGCAGCAGGCCCCCGCGCCCGTCGCGGTACCTACCGCCCCTGACGCCGACATCGTCGTACAGCACCGGACCGACGCCGCGATCGCGCGGATGGTCGACGCGATGACGCAGACCCGCCACGGCTTCCAAGTGGCGCGCTGGAACGAGGCGATCTGTCCGCTCGTCCTCGATCTCGATCCGCTGCACACCGCGCTGATCGACGAGCGGATCGTCGCGGTCGCGAAGAGCGTGGACGTCCCCGTCGCGACGAAACCCTGCGCGCCGTCGGTCGTCATCGTCGCCACCGCCGACGCCGACGCGCTGGCCAAGGCGCTGGTCGATCAGCATCCGGGCCTGTTCGGCGATCCCGCCTACGGCATCCGGCACGGCAACACGATTACCGACCTGAAGGCGTCGCGGCCGGTCCGCTGGATCAACGCGACGCGGACCGGCGGGGCGGACAGCCGGCGGATCGGCGCGGGCAACGCGCTGAACACCTATAATGGTGGATCGCGGATCGCCCACACGACGCGCGAGAACACCGTGTTGTCGCTCGTCATTGTCGACACCGCGCGGCTGTCGCACATCACCTGGGGGCAGCTTGCCGATTATCTGTCGCTGGTCACGCTCGCCAACCCGGCGTTAAGCGTCGCCGCGCCGGATTCGGTCATGTCGATCTTCGCGACGCGCGACGCGGGTGGGCGGGGTCCGGCGGGTCTGACGCCTGCCGATACGGCACTGCTCCAGGGGCTGTATCGAAGCGATTCGTCGCTGGGGTCCGGGATGCAGCGCGCGCAGATCGCCGATCAGATCAAGAAAGCGCGCAAGCCCTAGGAGGTTGCACCGTGCTCCTGCGAACGCAAGAGCCTAGGCACGGAGGTCGCCACGCGGTATCCTGGGCTCCTGCGCTCGCAGAAGCACAGGCCGCTACCCCGCCGCCCATTCCGTCAACAACGTGAACGCGATCGCATAGGGCGGCGGCGCAATAAAGGACCCCTCCTCCCCCGCCAGCACCCGGCGCACCTCATCGCGCGAGACCCAGATGGCATCCTCCAGTTCGTTATGGTCGACAGTCAGCACGTCATTCGCGGCCTCGCCGATGCAGGCGATCATCAGCGACGAGGGGAAGGGCCAAGGCTGGCTGGCGACGTAGCGCACGCGGTCGACCGCGACGCCCGCCTCTTCGCGGATCTCCCGCGCGACGGCTTCCTCGATAGACTCGCCGGGCTCCAGGAACCCCGCCAGCGCCGAGTACCGTCCGGCGGGCCAGTTCTTGCCACGGCCCAGCAGCGCGCGGCCGTCATGGTCCGCGATCATGATGACGACGGGGTCGACGCGGGGGAAATGCTCCGCGCCGCACTGGCCGCATTTGCGCGCCCAGCCCGCCTTGATGACATCCGTCGGCGTGCCGCAATTCGCGCAGAAGCGGTGGCGGTCGTGCCAGTCCAGCACGCTGCGCGCCGCGGCATAGGTGGACGCCTCTTCGGGCCGCAGCAGCGACAATGCCGCGGTCATCGCCGGGCTGCGCATCGGGGTTGCCGGGCCCTTCGCCTGCCCCGGCCGCCAGGCGGCGAAATGCGGGCGGCCGTCGATCAGGCCCAGCAGGACGAGCACCGCGTCCTCCGCCGCATCCGCCAGCGTCGTCCACACCAGTCTGCCGTCGGGCGCGACCTCGGGCATCAGCCCGTCGAGTTTCAGCAGCCGCGCACGCCAGTCGCTCGCCGCCGCGGCGAAGGCATCGGCGTCGTGGCGGACCGCGTCGGCGCGGTCGAGCGGGCTACCGGTGAAGCCGGGTGCGCTCACCGCCGGAACCGCCCGTAATCCTTGAACAGCGCGGCAGGGATGTCGGTGCGCGTCGGCCATTGATCCGCCGGGAAGTAATTGACCATGACGGTGCCGCGGACCTGCTTCACCGGATCGACCCAAGCGATCGTCCCGGCCGCGCCGCCCCAGCCATAGGTGCCCTTGGACGGTCCGCCCGGCTTGTCCGCGAGGTACACCGACCCGCCCGCGCCGAAGCCCAGCGGCACCGGCGCATTGGTCCCGCCCGTGCCCGGCGCGACCTGCGTGAAGGTGACGCCCGCGGGCAGCAGGTTGGACATCATGAGGTGGATCGTCTCCGGCCGCGCGATCCGCACGCCGTCGAGCGTGCCGGCGTTCTGGAGCATGTGGAGGAACCGGTCGTAATCGCGTGCCGACATCACGAGCCCCGCGCCGCCATAGGGGAAGCTTGGCTTCTGCAGGAACACCGACGTCGCGGCCGGATCGACCGGTGCCATCGTCTGGCCGATGAAAGTGTAGTTGGTCGCGAGCCGCCCCGCTTCACCCGCGGGGACCTGCCAGAAGCTGGAGCGCATCTTCAGCGGCGCGAAGATGCGGGTGTCGACGAAGGTGTCGAACGGCAAGCCCGATGCGACCTCGATCACCCGGCCCATCACGTCCAGCCCGATCGAATAGCTCCACTTCGTCCCCGGATCGGCGATCAGCGGCAGCGTCGCGACGCGGTCGGCGAATTCGGCGAGCGTCTTCGGGCGGACGGCCCGCATCTTCACCTCGGCGGCGACATTCACCGATTCGGGCAGGATGCCGAGCCGCTCATATTCCTTCAGCAGCGGCCCCTTGGTGACGATGTTGTAGCCGAGGCCTGCGGTATGCGTCAGCAGGTTGCGGATCGTGATCGGCCGCGCGGCGGGGCGGCTGTCGAGGCTGGAGTCCGGGCTGGTCAGCATGCGCATATGTGCAAAGGCGGGGATATATTTGGCGACCGGATCGTCGAGGCCGATCTTCCCCTCCTCGATCAGGATCATCGCCGCGGTGGCGGTGACGGGCTTGGTCATCGAATAGACGCGCCACAGCGTGTCGGGGCCGGCATCGGGTGCGCCGGGGGTCGTGGCGATATGGCCGGCGGTGACGAACTGCGTAGGCCCGTCGCCGACCCCGAACGCGCCGACGATGCCGGGCATCTTGCCGCCCGTGACATAGCCGTCGAACAGCGTTTGCGTCGCGGGGAGGATCGCCGCGGTCGGCACCGGCATCCGCGGCACGGGCACGGGCGTGTGCGGGGTCGCGACCTGCCCCGCCAGCGTGGCGGCGGCCAGCAGCGCCGTCCCGCCTGCGCCCAACCAATGTCGTTTCTTCATCGGTCTCTCCTCATCGCGTCGGCGGCCTTGGCGAACACCGTCGGCAGACCCGCCGCCGCCAGATCGTCGACGGGCCACCATTCGCCCTCGATCGCCGCCGTCTCATGACCCGCCGCCTGCGCCACCGCAAGCCGCAGTTCGAGATCGAAATGCGTGAAGCCGTGCGAGACGTGCGCGTCCAGCATCCGCCAGTCGGCGGCGGCGGGGGCGCCGTCGATACCCGGCGGCGTGTCGGCCCAAGGTCCGGTAGGCAGCGCGCGCATCCCGCCGAGCAACCCCTTGGCGGGGCGCGTGACCAGCAATATCCGGTTGTCGTTCTCCAACCAGAAGATGGTGCCATGGCGCTGCGGCTTGGGCAGTTTGGCGCGCTTCACCGGCAAGCGTTCGGGATCACCCGCCGCGCGCCCGCGGCAATCCTCGGCGATCGGGCATAACAGGCAGCGCGGCTTGCGCGTCGTGCAGAGCCCCGAGCCGAGATCCATCATCGCCTGCGCGAAATCCCCGGCGCGCAGGGCGGGCGTGATCGAGTCCGTCGCCGCCCGTATCGCTGGCCTCGCGGCGGGGAGCGGGGCGGCAATCGCGAACAGCCGCGCGACGACCCGCTCGACATTGGCATCGACCACCACCGCGCGTTCCCCGAATGCCATCGCCGCCACCGCCGCGGCGGTATATGCACCGAGCCCGGGCAAGGTCGCCAGCGCCGCCTCGCTCGACGGGAATACGCCGTCATGATCCGCGACGACCGCGCGCGCCGCCTTCACCAGATTGCGCGCCCGGGCATAATAGCCAAGCCCCGCCCAGGCCGCCATCACCGCCGATTCGTCCGCCGCCGCGAGACTCGCGACATCAGGCCAGCGCGCTACCCAGGCGGTGAAGCGTGGGGCGACCGCGGCGACCGTCGTCTGCTGCAACATCACCTCGGACAGCCACACGCGGTAGGGATCGGCCGCGATCCCCGGCTGATAGCGCCACGGCAGTGCGCGGGCGTGGACGTCGTACCAGGCCAGCAGCCGGTCGGCGATCGTCGCGGCCGTCGAAGAGCGCTTGGCGTCCACGTATCGGCTATGGCATGACGGTCGCGATGAGCAAGCGCGTCCGCGTCTCCCCCGGCCAATCCGAGCCCCAGCGCGCGAACCGGTCGCGCGCCGTCGCCGAATTGCTGCCGGCGATCGGCGGCGCGGCGTTCCGCAAGTTCGGCTTCGTCCAATCCTCGATCGTCAGCCGCTGGGCAGAGATCGTCGGCGAACGCTTCGCTGCGGTCAGTGCCCCCGAATCGATCCGCTTCCCGCAAGGGAAGAAACAGGACGGCGTCCTGACGCTCGTCGTCGCAGGCGCGCACGCGTCGATGATGCAGCATATCGCGCCCGAACTGGTCGAGCGGGTGAACCGGTTCTTCGGCTATGCCGCGGTCGCGCGCGTCGCGATCCGCCAGGGCGAGCCGCCGGCGAAAGTGGTACGCCGCAGCGCCTCCGTCGTCGCGCCGATGCCGGTCGAGATGGGCCGGAGCCTTCGCGGCATCGCCGATCCCGAGCTGAAGGCGGTGCTGGAATCGCTCGCGGCGGGGGTCGCCGCCTCCAGCGGATTGCCGAGGATCGGATGATGGGTCGATATTGCCGCTTGCTGCTGATCCTGATCGGGTTCGCCGCGCTGACCGCCGCCGCGCCGGTGCGCGACTGGCGCGCGCATGTCGTGAAGCTGCCGTCGGGGGCCTATGTCGTCGGCAATCCGGCGGCGAGGGTGAAACTGGTCGAATATGCCAGCTACACCTGCCCGCACTGCGCCGCGTTCGTCGCCGAATCCGAGCCCGTCCTGTTGCGGCAAATGGTCAGGTCGGGATCGACCAGCTGGGAAGTCCGCAACCTGATCCGCGACCGAATCGACCTGTCCGCCGCGGTGCTCGCGCATTGCGCCCCGCCTATGGGCTTCGTCGCGCTGAACGGTGCGATCTTCGCGCAGCAATCCGGCTGGCTGGACCGGGCGATGGATTTCCAGCAGGCGAACGGCGCGCGATTGCAGATGTACCCGACATTGGCGCAGCTTCGTGCCTATGCCGACGGGGCGGGGCTGACCGCGATCGGGCGTTCGCATGGCCTGAGCGACGCGCGGATCGACGCCTGCTATGCCGATCAGGCCGAACTCGACCGGATCACCGCGATGACCGCGGCGGTGCCCGTCGGCGTCGTCGGTACGCCCGCCTTCGTGGTGAACGGCAAGCTCGTGACCGGCGCGAATTGGGCGACGTTGCAACCCGCGCTAGTGGCCGCCGGCGCAAAATGATCCTTCGGAGTATATCGATGAAATCCTTGCTTGCCCTCCTGCTCCTGCCGCTCGCGCTGATGGCGTGCGGCAAGGGTGCCGATAGCGGGACCCCAGGCGCGCCCGCCAGCCCGGTCGCCCCGGTCGCCGCGCCGAAGGGCCAGGACTGGCTGCAGGTCGTGTCGAAGACCCCGGAGGGTGGCTATGTCGTCGGCAATCCGGACGCGCCGATCAAGCTGCTGGAATATGGCTCGCGCACCTGCCCGACCTGCGGCGCGTTCGGCCGCACGGCGATGCAGCCGCTGGAAAACACGTACGTCAAGAGCGGCAAGGTCTCCTACGAATTCCGCGACTTCCTGGTCCATGGCCCGCCCGATCTGCCCGCCAGCCTGCTCGGCCGCTGCGTCGGCACCGCGACCTTCTTCCCCGTCCTGGAGGCGATGTACCAGGGCCAGGCGCCGTTCGAGGAGAAGCTGCAGGACCAGACCGCGACCGCCGCGCTCCAGCAGAAGCTGGTCAACGCGCCCGGACCGGCGATCGCGAATGGCTGGGCGGATTATATGGGCTTCGTCGACTTCATGAAGCAGCGCGGTCTGTCCGAGGCGAAGGCGCGTGCGTGCCTGAACGACCAGGCGGCGATCGACCAGCTCACCAAGATGATGGATGACGCCGGCCGCGCGCCGTACAATGTCACGGGCACGCCGAGCTTCTACATCAACGGCAAGAAGCTCGACACCGCATTGTCATGGCCCGATGTCGAACAGGCGCTGAGGGCTTCGGGGGCCTGACGCGCGCAACGGCGCATCACCGGCTTCAAGAGCGGCGTCGAACGCCGCGAGCCCCGATCGCCATCGCATGGCCACCCTTGCAAATCGCCTGCCCGGGCCGAAATGTGGCGGGTGGCCGTGGATCGATCCTTGTTGAACGGACGTATCGTCGGCGGTGCGGGGGCGATCATCGTACAGGCGTTGCTGCTCTACGCATTGCTGTTCGGGTTGACGGTGCGAATGCCGGTGGCAGTCGACCGCGACCTTGCGGTGTTCGGCCTGACCTTGCCCCCGCCCCCGCCCCCCGTCGAAAAGCCGCACGTCGAACCGCAGAAGAGCCACCGCAGGGAAGGTGCCGCCGCGCCCGCGAACCTGCGATCGAAGGCGACCGACATCGTCGCGCCGAAACCGCAGGTGCAACCGATCCAGCCGCTGCCGATCGTCACCGCGCCGATCGCCAGTATCGGCCTGCAAGCCTCGACGGGGGCCGCGCCGGTGCCAGGCCCCGGTACCGGCGCGGGCGGGATCGGCTCCGGCACGGGCAGCGGCCGTTCGGGCAATGGCGACGGCGACGGCGATTTCTCCGAACCGGTGCAGACCAGGGGGCGGCTCGGCTATTCGGACGTGCGGCGCGACGAGGACGGGCCGGAAACGCTGACCGTCGGCGTCCGCTTCGCGGTCGAGATCGATGGCCATGTCGACGCTTGCGTCGTCACCGACAGCAGCGGCGACCGGGGCGTCGACGACACGACCTGTCGCCTGATCGAGCAGCGCTTCCGCTTCAAACCGTCGCGCGACCCGGGCGGACGGCCCGTGCGGTCCTTCGTCGAGGATACCGAAAGCTTCATCCACCGCCTCCAGACCGATCGCGATCCCCGCTAACCCACAGCAATTGCACGTCCCGCAAGCGGAACGTATATGGAACGCGATGGCGCAGCTCGACACTAGGCAAAAGCTCGCGATCCTGGCGGACGCCGCGAAATACGACGCGTCCTGCGCATCGTCAGGCACCGCCAGGCGCACTTCGCGCGACGGCAAGGGGCTCGGCTCGACCGAAGGCATGGGCATCTGCCACGCCTATGCGCCCGATGGCCGCTGCATCAGCCTGCTCAAGATCCTGCTGACCAACAGCTGCATCTTCGACTGCCATTATTGCATCAACCGCAAGAGTTCGAACGTCCGACGCGCCCGCTTCACCGCGAAGGAGGCCGTCGACCTGACGATCGCCTTCTACAAGCGCAATTATATCGAGGGCTTGTTCCTCTCTTCGGGCATCATCGGGTCGTCCGACTATACGATGGAGCAGATGGTCGAGGTCGCGCGGTCGCTGCGCGAGGATCATCTGTTCCGCGGCTATATCCATCTGAAGACGATCCCCGATGCCGATCCCGACCTCGTCCACCGCGCGGGTCTGTTCGCGGACCGCGTGTCGATCAATGTCGAACTCCCGACCGCGGGCGGGCTGAAGCGGCTCGCGCCCGAAAAGGACGGCGCGCGGATCGAGACCGCGATGGCGGAGGTCAAGGCATCGATCGCCGACGGCCGCGATGCGAAGGCGAAGTACAAATCCGCGCCGCGCTTCGCCCCCGCGGGACAATCGACGCAGATGATCGTCGGGGCGGATGCCGCGACCGACGGCGATATCGTGGCCAAGGCGTCGACCTTGTACGACCGGTTCGGCTTGCGCCGCGTCTATTACTCCGCGTTCAGTCCGATCCCCGATGCGAGCGCGGTCCTGCCGCTGCAGCGCCCGCCGCTGATGCGCGAACATCGGCTGTACCAGTCCGACTGGCTGATGCGCTTCTACGAATACCGCCCCGACGAGGTCGTGGCTGCGGCGGACGATTCGACGGGGATGCTGCCGCTCGACATCGATCCGAAACTCGCCTGGGCGTTGAAGTTCCGCGCATCCTTCCCGGTCGACGTCAATCGCGCGCCGCGCGAGATGCTGCTGCGCGTGCCCGGACTCGGGGTGAAGGCGGTCGCGTCGATCCTGGCGAGCCGGCGCTGGCGGCGGCTGACGCTGGCGGACGTGGGACGGCTGACGGTGTCGGTCGCGAAGGTACGGCCGTTCCTGATCGCCGAGGATTGGCGTCCGATCGCGCTGTCGGACAAGGCTGATTTGCGCCCGGCGGTGAAGGTGAAGACGGAGCAGATGGAGTTGTTCGCTTGAGCACGCGGCCTTCATCCCTCCCCGGGACGGGGAGGGATTTTTGAGGACCATCACCCTCTCCGACCCCGACGATTTCGACGGCTGGCGCGATGCGGCGCGGGGTTTGGTCGCGAGCGGCATCGCGCCGGAAGAGGTGATCTGGCAGGTCGGCGACACGCCGGCCGACCTGTTCGCCGCGCCAGCCGAAGCCCCGCCGGCCGCCGGCAAGCTCACCGTCCCCCGCGCCTTCATCGATCTCGCACGAAGCGTCGTCCTGTCGGCCGATCCCGAACGCTTCTCGCTGCTCTACACCGCGCTCGACCGGTTGCAGCGCGAGCCGAAGCTGGTCGAGGATCATGCCGACCCCCTGATCCGCCGGCTGGAGGGGCTCGCCAAGGCCGTCCGCCGCGACATCCACAAGATGCGTGCGTTCCTGCGGTTCCGCGAGGTCGAGGAGGAGGGCATGCCGCGCTTCGTCGCCTGGTTCGAACCCGAACATCACATCGTCCGAACGAACGCCGCGTTCTTCCTCAACCGTTTCGCGAGCATGCGCTGGTCGATCCTGACGCCCGCGCTGTCGCTGCACTGGGACGGTACGACGCTGACGGAGGGTCCCGGCGCGCGCAAGGCGGATGCGCCCGAAGGCGATCCGGTCGAGGAGGTCTGGAAGACCTATTACGCCAGCATCTTCAACCCGGCGCGTGTGAAGATCGGCGCGATGCTGAAGGAGATGCCGCGCAAATACTGGAAGAACATGCCCGAGACCTTGCTGGTGTCCGGGCTGATCGCAGGGGCGCAGGCCCGGGAGAGCGGGATGATCGAGACGGCGCGCGCGAGCATCGGCGGCAACAGCCGGATCGCCTGGGAAGCGCTGCGCGACGAGGCGGCGGGGTGCACGCGCTGCCCGCTCTACAAACCGGCGACGCAGACGGTGTTCGGGCAGGGGCCGGTCGACGCGGCGATGATGTTCGTCGGCGAACAGCCGGGCGACCAGGAGGATCTGGCGGGCATGCCGTTCGTCGGCCCCGCGGGGCAGATGTTCGACCGGGCGCTGGCGCAGGCCGGGATCGACCGGTCGCGCACCTATGTCACCAATGCGGTCAAGCATTTCAAGTTCGAACCGCGCGGCAAGCGCCGCATCCACGCGAAGCCCGATGGCGGCGAGATCGAAGCCTGCCGCTGGTGGATCGAACAGGAAACCGCGCTGATCCGCCCGAAAATGACGGTGGCGCTTGGGGCGACCGCGGCACGATCGCTGTTCGGCCGCGTGATGACGATCGGCCGCGAGCGGGGACGGGTACTGACGCTGGCGAACGGCGGCGCGGCGTGGATCACGGTGCATCCCAGCTACCTGCTGCGACTGCCGGACAAGGCGCTGGCGGAAGAGGAATATGGCCGGTTCGTGGAGGACCTGAAGGCGGCCTATGCGGCGATCGGGTAGCGCCCGACATATCCGACGAAAGCGCGGATCATGCGTCGCCAGACGATCACAGCTCCCGTGGATCGGGTCCCAAACGCCCGCCCGCGTCGTCCATCGCATCGATCGCCGCCAAGTCCTCGTCGCTCAGCACCACGTCCAGCGCGGCGAAATTATCGGTCAGATGCTCGTCGCTCGACGCCTTCGGGATAACCGCCAGCCCCTTCGCCAGATGCCAGGCGATTACCACCTGCGCCGCCGACCGGCCATGCGCCTGCGCGATCGCGACCAGCCGTTCGTCCTTCAACCCGCCACCCTGGCCGAGCGGGCTCCAGCTTTGCGTGACGATGCCGTGGTCGCGGTCATAGGCCTGGACGTCGCGCTGCTGGAAGGCGGGGTGAAGCTCGATCTGGTTGACCGCCGGCGTCACCCCCGTCGCTTCGATGATCGCATCCAGATGCTCGGGCAGGAAATTGCAGACGCCGATCGATGTCGCCTTCCCCGCCTCGCGCGCATCGATCAGCGCGCGCCATGCCTCGACGAATTTGCCCTCCCGCGGCACCGGCCAGTGAATGAGATACAGGTCGACGCTGTCGCGCCCCAGCAGCGCCAGGCTTTCGTCCAGCGCCTTCGCCACCTCGCCCGCGTCGTGCCGGCCGGGCGCGAGCTTGGTCGTTATCCAGGCACCGGTACCCTTCGTGCCATCGCCCACGCCAAGTTCGTTCCGGTAGAAGGCGGCGGTGTCGACGAGGCGGAAGCCGATATCGATCCCCTTGCGGACGATGCCGGCGGTCTGCCCCTCGGGCACCTGATAGACGCCGAGCCCCAATCGGGGCATCGCGCGTCCGTCGTTCAGCATGAGATCGGTCATGCCGGGCCAACCACCGACGATCGCCCGCGGTTCCGATTGACCCGATCGCCCGCATCGCGCAACCGGCGCTGATGGTCGAACATATCCTGGCGGCGCTCGCCACTTTCATCGTCGGCGTCATCGCCTCGGGCGGCTATTGCGGGCTCGCGCTGCTGATGGCGATCGAAAGCGCGTGCGTCCCGTTGCCGTCCGAGATCATCATGCCGTTCGCCGGCTATCTGGTCTCGACCGGACGGTTCGACCTCTACCTCGCCGCCACCGCCGGCGCGATCGGTTGCAATCTCGGGTCGGTCGTCGCCTATGAGATCGGCAAGCGCGGCGGGCGTCCGGCGGCGGAGCGCTGGGGCCGGTATCTGCTGATCGGTCCGGGCGAACTCGACGCGGCGGACCGGTTCTTCGAGCGGTTCGGTGCGCCCGCGGTCCTGATCGGCCGGTTGCTGCCGCTGATCCGATCGTTCATCGCCTTTCCGGCCGGGGTCGCGCGGATGCGGCTGCTGCCGTTCCACGCCTATACGTTCATCGGCTCCTGGCCATGGTGTTTCGGGCTGGCCTGGGTCGGCATGAAGCTAGGCGCGCGCTGGGACAGCGACCCGCGGATCAAGGCCGCGTTCCACCGCGCCGATCTGGGCATCGCGGTCGTACTGGTGCTGCTGGTCGCGGTCTTCGTCCGGCACCGGATGCGAGGATTGAAGCGCACGGAGCGGTAAGCGCGCCGTCGCGGGTCTTAATTGCCCTCCGCCTGCGCCGCCTTGCGTTCGGCGTTGGCGGCGCGGGCTTCGGCGAACTGGCCGGTCATGCAGCCCGACGCCCCGCCCGCGCCGTTTACCGAGCAACTGCCCGTGCCGTTGGCCCCGGGGCCACCGGTCGCGAGCAATGCCTTCTGCTTGACCGCCCAGGCCGAATTCTCCGGCGTGACCTGGAAGTTGCGCAGTTCCTTCGGCACGCGGAACTGTTCCTCCGCACCGCGGCGTTCGCACACCACGATCTCGTCGCCCGACGTGTCGGTCGGGCAGCGTTCGTTGCCGTAGAGGACGAGGACGCCGTTGACCGGCGCGCGCTTCGCCACTTCGCCTGGACCTTGCGCGGGCTTGATCGAAATCACGCCGGGCAACGCGGCCTGTTGTGCGACGGCGGGTGATGCCGCGCCCACGAGAGCGATGACAAACCAGGGCAATATACGCATCGTCAGATCCTCTTGGCGGCGGCGATCGCCACCCTGCAGCCGAGCCGGATTGCAGCGCTCAGCACCGGATAGCCGGGCGCGTTCTCCGCGCCCGCCGCCAGCGCGTGATCGCGGTGTTCGACTTCCTCCGCCTGGAAATCGGTGATCGCGGCGGAGAGTTCGGGGTCGTCGGTACCGAGTTCGACCAGTTGCTCGGCGTAATGCTTGTCGATCTCGGTCTCGACCGCGGCGGTACACGCCATCGCCGCGTCGGGCCCGATCGCCGCGGTGACGGCACCGAGCGCGAAGCCGGCTATCGTCCAGAAGGGCTGGAGGATCGTCGGCCGCACGCCGCGCTGTACGATCATGCTGTCGAAGAACGCGCGGTGCCGCGCTTCCTGGCTCGCCATGTGATGGATCGCGCGCGCCGCGGGGTGCCGGTCGCCGAGCACGGCCAATTGCCCGGCATAGATGCGCGTCGCGCCATATTCGCCGGCCTGATCGACGCGGATCATCGCATCGGACGCGGGACGCCGGTCGCCGGGACGCCAGCCGCTCATCGACGCCGCCGCGCAGCAAAGAGCAGCACCGCGATCACGATCGCCCCGCCTAACGACAGGATGGCGTTGAACCCGGCGAGCGAGACGCCGTGGAGGGTCCATTGCGGCTCGTCGCAGCGGATCATCGGCGCGTTCATGATCGCCGCCAGCCGCTGCGCCGCGCTGCCCCCCGACAGGTCGGCGGTCGTGGTGCAGGCGGTATGCCCGGCCCACCAATGATATTCGGTTCCCGCATGATAGACGCCGATCCCGCCGCTGACGGCGATCAGCACCGCGGCGAGCGCGACCATCGGCACCACCGATCGCGGCGGAACGACGAACGCCAGGATCGCGACGATCACTGCGACATAATGCGGCCAGCGCTGCCAATGGCACAGCTCGCACGGGTAGAGATGGCCGATCAGCTGCGATCCCCATGCCCCCGCCAGCAGGGCGGCGGGCAGCAGCAGCGCGATCCACCGCGCCGTCACGACGTTGCCGGGCAGCGCCGTCACGGCGTCGCGGCCTTGATCGGCGGCTTCGTCGCGGCGGCGACCTGGGTCGGCCCGCCCAATCGCGCGATCGTCTTCAGCGCATAATAGAGCTGGAAATCGTCGATCCCGCGCTTCTTCAAATCCGCCGCGGTACCGGTGAAGCGCGGATCGTCCTTGGTATCCTCCTCCAGCACCTTGTTGTCAGCCTTCACCTCGTTGATGAGGTGACGGCGCAGATCGGCCTCGCGGAACGCCGGCCGGGTCTTGAAATCGGCGTCGCTCAACTGCGGCACCGCGATGTCGGGCGCGATCCCGCCCTCCTGCACCGATCGACCCGACGGCGTGTAATAACGCGCGGTCGTCAGCCGGAGCGCGGTCTGCGGGCCGAGCTGGATCAGGCTCTGCACCGATCCCTTGCCGAACGACCGCTCGCCCATGATCAGCGCGCGGTGATGGTCCTGCAGCGCACCGGCGACGATCTCCGACGCGGACGCGGTGCCTGCGTCGGTCAGCACGACGACCGGCAGGCCGTGCGCGTCGTCGCCGGGCTTCGCGTAATAGCGCTCGATATCGGACTTCTCACGCCCGCGCTGCGACACGATCTCGCCGTGATCGAGGAAGGCATCGCTGACCTCGATCGCCTGGCTCAGCAGCCCGCCGCCATTCTCGCGCAGATCGACGATATAGCCGAGCGGCCGGTGGCCGAGCGACTTGTCGATCCCCATGATCGCCGCGCGCGTGTCCGCGCCGGTATGTTCGGAAAAGGTATTGATGTCGATGTAACCGACATCGCCCTTCACCTGCCACTTCACCGGATGCTGCACGATCACCTCGCGCAGCATCGTCACGTCGAGCGGCTTGTCGCGGCCGGGGCGGACGAGACCGAGCGTGATCTTGGTGCCTGGCTTGCCCCGCATCTTCCCGATCGATTCGTCCAGCGTGTCGCCGAAGATCAGCGTGCCGTCGATATGCGTGATGTAATCGCCCGACTTGATCCCCGCCTTGGAGGCGGGCGTCCCCTCCTGCGCGGACACGACCTTGATCGCGCCGTCCTCCATCTGCACGGTCAGGCCGAGACCGCCGTAATTGCCTTCGGTCATGATCTGGAGGTTCTGGTAATCCAGCGCGTCTTCGTAGGACGAATGCGGGTCGAGCGCCGCGAGCATTCCCTGGATCGCGCCCTTGATCAACGTCTTGTCGTCGACCTTGTCGACATAGTCCGCCTTCACCCGGTTGAAGACGTCGATGAACTGGTCGAATTCGCGGTACGTGTCGGTATCCACCGCGGCCATCGCGGCGGTCGCGACCGGGATGGCGGTCAGCGCGGCGACGATGGCGGTCGCGGTAAGCAGGGGACGAGGCATCTTCATTCCTGGAAAAACGGCCCGACGATCGGTCGATGGCAAACCCTAGCCGCTTTAAGAGTGCCGAGCAAAGCACGGCGGCGCTGAACATTGCATGACCGGGCGGGGACGGGACCGGGGTTCATCCGATCAGCGCGGCGATATCCACCGGGCGACCGCGACGGCGCAGTTCGACCGCGATCCGCGAGTCCTCGCCCATCGCCGCGCGGCCGATCGGTGCATCCGCCGCGACCCGCATCCCGGGCGCGACATCGACGCTGCCCAGCCCGGTGATCAGGCTGGTCCAGCCATTGCCGTGATCGATGATGACGATCGTCCCGTAACCACGGAAGCGCCGCGCATAGCGGATCGTCCCGGCGGCCGGCGCGCGGACGATGGCCGCCGGGGCGACGGCAAAGGTCAGCCCGCGCGACCGCACGCCGTTGTTCGAGACCTCGGCCAGGCCCGTGACCAGCCGGCCGGCGACCGGCAGGCGATAGGCGTCGGTCACCGACGTCGTCGATGTCGCAGGCGCGCCCGGTCGCGGCCGGGGGCCGTCGAGCCGCATCAGGTCGGCAGCGGTCGCGACGGCGGTATCGCTTTCCTGCACCCGGTCGACCAGGTCGCGCGCCCGCTCGCCGAGCGCCAGCGCGCGGTCCGACTCGCCGATCGCGGTCCGGCCAAGCGCGGTCGCGCGCTGGCGGTGCTGCGCCTCCAGTACCGCGAGTGCGGTGCGGTCGCGCTCCAGCGCCGCGCGGCTGTCCTGCGACGCCTGCGCCGCGAGCAGCGCGCTCGCCTGCAATGCCCGCGTCGTCGCCAGTTCCGCACGCATATCGACGGTACGCGCCTGCACATCGGGCAGTGCCGTTCCCAGGACCGCACGGACGTGGATGAGGTCGTCGACCGATCCCGGCTGCGCGATCGCGACGACGGTCGGTCGACCCGCGAGTGATTCGAGTGCGGCCAGCAACCGTGCGATCGGCATCTGCGCGACGCCAAGCCGCGCGCGCTGCGCCTCCAGCAGCCGATCGACCAGGGTCGCGCGCGCCTGCGCCGCCGCCAGCCCCGCCTCGGCGGCCCG
>NZ_CAHJWJ010000040.1 GCF_903642285.1 Sphingomonas bacterium | reverse complement strand
CGGCCCCCGCCGATCCTGCCGCCGCGCCGCCGGCTGCGCCTGCTTCCGCCGATCCCGCGATGGCACCGGCCGCACCGGCCCCCGCCGGCCAGCCGATGGGCACGATGAGCCCCGGCGGCTACCAGCCCGCAGCACCGGCCCTTCAGGGTACGCCGACGCCGGGTGTGACGCCGACCTTCCAGGCTGCGCCGAGCCCTGCCCAGGCGTTTCCGGCCCCGGCGGCACAAGCGTCCTATCCGCCGTGCAAGCCCGGCCAGTTCGACGAGTGCAAGCAGGGCGCGGGTTCGACCCACGCGCGCAAGCACAAGAAGTAATCGCAATCGGTTGCGCCCCGCGCGGGACGGATTAGGGAAAGGCGCTCCAACGACAAGCAGGAGCGCCTTTTTCATGTCCATCCGTTTCGACGACAGGGTCGCGATCGTCACCGGGGCCGGCGGCGGCCTGGGTCGTGAATATGCGCTGGAACTGGCGCGTCGCGGTGCGAAAGTGGTGGTCAACGATCTGGGCGGCAGCCGCGACGGTACCGGCCATTCGGACGCCGCGCTGAAGGTCGTCGAGGAAATCGAGGCGGCGGGCGGCACCGCGATGTCGAACGGCGGCAACGTCGCCGAATATGATCAGATGGCCGAAATGGTCGCGAAGGCCAAGGAGGCCTGGGGCGGCGTCCACATCCTCATCAACAACGCGGGCGTGCTGCGCGACAAGAGCTTTGCCAAGATGACGCCCGACGATTTCAAGTTCGTCGTCGACGTCCATCTCATCGGGTCGGCCTTCGCGACCAAGGCGGTATGGGACATGATGCGCGACCAGAATTACGGTCGCATCCTGATGACGTCGTCCTCCACAGGGCTGTTCGGCAATTTCGGCCAGGCCAATTACGGCGCGGCGAAGCTCGGCCTCGCCGGCCTGGCGAAGACGCTTGCGATCGAGGGTGCGAAGAACAACATCAAGGTCAATACGATCGCTCCGACAGCGGGCACGCGCATGACCGAGGGGCTGTTTCCCGACGAGGCGTTCAAGGCGTTCTCCCCCGACAAGGTCGCTCCCGGCGCGGTGTTCCTGGTGTCGGAGGATGCACCCACCAACGTGATTCTCGGCGCAGGTGCCGGCGTTTTCCAGACCTCCTACGTCACGCTGACCCCGGGCAAGCTGCTGAAGGGCGATGATCTGTCCGCCGACGGCGTGGCGGCGAACTGGGCCGCGATCACCGATCGTACCGGCGAAATCGTCCCGCAAATGGGGGCCGAACAGTCGATGATGATCGGGCGGGCGCTGCAGGCGGGGTGACGCGCGCATCCGTTTCGTTCGTGTATTGCGCCGACAAGACACGCAAGCTAGCATCCGTCCGCAGGAGGCGCGGATGTATAGCGAAGCGGAGATCGAATCGGCCGTCGCGGCCGGGAATTTAACGCCGGAAGCAGCGGCGGCGCTCCGTGCTCACGTTTCGGGCATACGCAGCGCGCCGGGCGCGGATGAGGAACAGTTCCGGCTCGTCACCGGGTTCAACGACATCTTCGTGGCGATCGCCGGCATCCTGGTCCTCGTCGGCGCGGGCTGGCTGGGCGGGTCGGTCGCGCCTTGGCTGGCCGGGGTAGCGGTCGCCGCCGCGGCCTGGGGCATGGCCGAGTATTTCACGCTTCAGCGGCGCATGGCTCTACCGAGCATCATCTTCGTGCTGGCGTTCGTCGGCGGCCTCTATCTCGGCGGACTGGCGCTGTATCCCTATCTGGCCGGACCGTACGAGAGTGTGGGGATCCCGCAATATCCCGGCTTCTGGGGTGTCTTCGCCGGTGCGGGCGGGTCGCGTTCGTTCCTGCTCGTCCAGGCCGCGTCGGCGGCGATCGTGGTCGTCGCCTGCTGGGCGCATTGGCGGCGTTTCGCGGTGCCGATCACGATCGCACTCGGGGTCGGCGCGATCGCGCGGCTGGTCTTCACGCTGATCGCGGTCGCCGCCTACCCCAATCTCGGCCAGTGGTTGCTGGGCGTCGTGCTGATCGGCGGGCTCGCGATCTTCGCCTACGCGATGTGGTGGGACATGCAGGATCGCGCGCGGCTGACCCGCCGGTCCGACGTCGCCTTCTGGCTGCACCTCGCCGCGTCGCCGCTGATCGTCCATCCGATCTTCATGCTGATCGGCATCAATCTGGTCGCGATGCACGGCGCGGGGACCGATACGGGGCATGCGACGCTGGCCGCGGTGCTGGCGCTGATCGTCTATGCGGCGCTCGCGGTCGTGGCGCTGGCGGTCGATCGGCGCGCGATCCTGGTCTCGGCGCTGGCCTATGTGCTGGTCGCCGCGATCTACCTCATCTCGCGGATCGGCGCATCGGGTGCCGGGTTCGCCGTCGCGATCATCGTGATCGGGTCGAGCCTGCTGATGCTGTCCGCCTTCTGGCAATCGATGCGCCGCGCGCTGCTGCCGCTGCTGCCGGCGTCGATCAGCGCACGCGTCCCGCTGGCGGCGGAGGTCAGCCCTCGACGACCTTCATGAGCCGCCGCTCGACCGGCGCGAGGACGGGTCCCAGATCATGCCCGCGTTTCAGCACCACACCGTGCTCACCGACCAGCGCCCACATGCCTTGCTTGCCGCGCAGGCTTGGTCGCTTTTCGATCCTGAACTCCGGGCGTTCCGTGGTACGACGGAACGCGGCGAAGACAGCGACGTCGCGGCCGAGTTCGATCGCATAGTCGCGCCAATGCCCCGCGGCGACCATCCGTCCGTACAAATCGAGGATCCGCGTCAGCTCCAGCCGTTCGAAGCCGACCTGGCTCGGTTTGCCATGCGGCGAGGGAAAAGGCGTGACGATGCCCATCAGGCGCGGTCGCGTTCCTCCTCGGGCCTCTCGATCAACGCATCGAGCCGCCGCCGCATCGTCTCCAATTCGCAGCGCATGAGTTCCAGTTTCTGCGTCGCGGGATCGAACATGTCGCTGCAGGGCGTACCATAGGCAAGGAACGGCGCGGGTGCCGGCGCGGCACCGCCGGCCACCATCGTCGCTCGGGCCGGGATGCCGACCATCACCGCGCCTTCGGGCACATCCTTCGTCACGACCGCGTTCGCACCGATCCGCGCCCCGCGCCCGACCGTGATCGGACCGAGCACCTGCGCGCCGGAGCCGATGATCGACCCGTCCGCCAACGTCGGATGGCGCTTGCCGGCGATGCCGTTGGCGGGATTGGTACCGCCGAGCGTGACGCATTGATAGATCGTCACGTCGTCGCCGATCAGCGCGGTCTCGCCAATGACGACGAATCCATGGTCGATGAAGAAATTGCGTCCGATCGTCGCACCAGGGTGGATGTCGATCGCCGTCGTCGCGCGAGCGAAATGGTTCACCGCGCGGGCGAGAAAGAACAGCCGGCGTCCGAACAGCCAATGCGCGACGCGGTGCCACGCCACCGCCCAGACCCCCGGATACAACAGTATTTCCGCAAGCGACCGCGGCGCGGGGTCCCGCGCGCGTATGGACTCCAGATAGGTCTTCAGACCCATAGCCATGCCAAAACCCCTGCTTCCCGCCCCAGGTCTAGCGAATGGGGCACCCGATTGCCACCGGGTGCCTATTCGTCAACCCGCGGTCGCGTCCGCGTAACGCTCGCCGACGATGTCCCAGTCGACGATGTCCCACCATGCCTTCAAATAGCCGGGCCGATCGTTCATGTATGTCAGGTAATAGGCGTGTTCCCAGACGTCGTTGCCGAGCAGCGGCGTGCCCGGTTCCTTGGCGTCGTCCATCAGGGGATTATCCTGATTGGGCGTGCTCGTGACTTTCAGCGCGCCCGATCCATCGGTGACGACCCAGGCCCAGCCCGAACCGAACTGGCCGACGCCCTTGGCGTTGAAATCCTCTTTCAATTTGTCGAGCCCGCCATAGGTTTCGATCGCGTCGGCCAGCCGGCCCGACGGCGTGCCGCCACCCTTCTTCATCGTCTTCCAGAAGAAATCATGGTTCCAATAACCGCCACCATTGTTGCGGATCAGCGGCGGCTGCGACGATATCATGGCGAGGATGTCCTCGATCGTCTTGCCCTCGAGCGCGGGATCGTTCGCAACGCCCTCGTTCAGCTTGTCGGTATAGGCCTTGTGGTGCTTGTCGTGATGGAAATGCATGGTCTCTTGCGAGATGACGGGTTCCAGTGCGTCATAGTCGTAAGGCAGCGGGGGTAGCTCGAACGCCATTGGGCTCTCCTTGGATATCGCCGGCTCAACGCGGGGCGCGCCACATCGCTCCCTCGGCCATCGATATCGTTACGCCGACGTCCCGATCAATCCATGGCGGCGCAATGCGTGACGAAATTGATCGTAGCTGAGACCCAGCCCCTCCGCCGCCTGGCGCTGGTTGAAGCGGTGTTCGGCCAGCGTACGCGATAGCAGATCGCTCTCGAACCGTGCCACGCGCGACTTGAAATCGGAAGGACCTGCATCGCAGGCCGCGATCGGCTCGTCGTCGCGCGGCGTCGCGGGCGGCGGTGCGGCGGCCGCGGCGGAGGGCGTTTGGCCGGGGCGATAGGGGGACAGGAACGGATCGATCTCGATGGCATCGACGGGTCCGCCGCCCTCCCAGCGATACACCGCGCGCTCCACCACGTTGCGCAATTCGCGGACATTGCCCGGCCAGCTGTGATGCCGCAGCGCATCGACCGCGCCCGGGCCGAAGCCCGGCCATTTCGCCCAATCCAGCTCCGCCGCCATCCGCCGCGCGAAATGGTCCGCCAGCACCATCACGTCCCCGCCGCGCATCCGAAGCGGCGGCAGCGTCACCACTTCGAAGCACAGGCGGTCGAGCAGATCGGCGCGGAATTCGTGGCGCGCGACCTTGTCGGGCAGGTGCTCGTTGGTCGCGGCGACGATACGGACGTCCACACGTGTCGGGCGCGAGGACCCGATCCGGTTGATCTCGCCATATTCCACCGCGCGCAGCAGACGTTCCTGCGCGCCCATCGACAGCGTCCCAAGCTCGTCGAGAAACAACGTGCCGCCGTCCGCCTCCTCGAACCGTCCGGTCCGAGCCTTGGTCGCGCCGGTGAACGCCCCCGCCTCGTGCCCGAACAACTCCGCCTCGATCAGCGTTTCGGGCAATGCCGCGCAATTCATGATGACCAGCGGCTGATCCCATCGATGGCTCAGCCGGTGGAGGCGTTCCGCGACCAGTTCCTTGCCGGTCCCGCGCTCCCCGATCACGAGCACCGGACGATCGAGTGCGGCGGCGCGGCTGGCACGTTCCAGCGCGGCCATGAACGCGCCGGATTCTCCGATGACCTGGCTTGCGCGTTCCATGGCCAAGGTGTGGCGGAATTCGCCATCTATTTGCAAGCGCCGAACGATGCCGAACGCGCGAAAATCATGTAAGCCACTGTTATCGCACCACTATCGAAATTGGCACGGCGGATGCAAAGCACTGGGTAACCCGCCGCTTGGCGGTCCCGATCGCTCCAAAGGATATTCCCATGACCAAGTTCGACTTCGGCCGCACCATCGCCGCCATCGCCCTCACCATCGTCTGCAGCTCGGTCGCCGTGCTCGGTGCGGTCGGCCCGGCGAATGCGGTAGCTGCGACCCCTGCGGCGATCCACGCCACGGCGTGACCCTTTCGGCCGGAGCGTGTATTCTCCGGCCAAGCGCGTAACCCGACAGGAGCAATCTATGGGTATCTTTTCCCGCACCCGCGACATCGTCGCCGCCAATTTCGCCGATCTTCTGGAGAAGGCGGAAGATCCGGCGAAGATGATCCGCATGATCATCCTCGAGATGGAGGAAACGTTGGTCGAGGTCCGCGCCTCCGCCGCGCGCACCATCGCCGACCAGAAGGAGATGCGCCGCCATATCGGCAAGCTCGACGCGCTCCAGGCGAACTGGACCGAAAAGGCCGAACTGGCGCTGTCGAAGAACCGCGAGGATCTGGCCAAGGCCGCCCTCGCCGAGCGTCAGAAGGCGGCCGACATGGCCGACCAGTTGAAAGCGGAGGT
The DNA here is from genome assembly GCF_903642285.1 of Sphingomonas bacterium. GTDB lineage: Bacteria > Pseudomonadota > Alphaproteobacteria > Sphingomonadales > Sphingomonadaceae > Sphingomonas. The sequence goes on along the minus strand of NZ_CAHJWJ010000040.1, from coordinate 9,991 downwards.
CGGCGTTCTCGACGATGCGCTCCGCGCGTCCGAAGAGGACATCGCCAAGCTCCAGACCAAGCTGCGCGAGGCGCGTGCCAAGCAGACCAACGTCCAGACCCGGCTGGAAAGCGCGAACAACCGCGTCAAGCTGCGCGAAATGTATGCAGGCCCCAAGACGCAGGACGCGTTCAGCCGCTTCGACACCCTCGAACGCCGCGTCGACGATGCCGAGGGTCGCGCCGAGGCGATGGGCATTGGCAGCGTCAAGACGCTCGACGAGGAAATCGCCGAACTGCGCCAAAGCGACCGTGTCGACGCCGAACTTGCTGCGCTTAAGGCGCGCTTGAACAAGGAGGGGTGAGTTATGGGATCGGAAATCATCGTCATTCCCGCAATCTTCTTGGGATTGCCTTGGATCATCTTCCACTACGTCACCAAGTGGAAGACTGCTTCCAAGATCACGCCGGAGGACGAGAACCTGCTCGACGAGATGTTCAACCTCGCGCGCCGCCTCGAGGACCGGGTGAACACCGTCGAGCGCATCGTCGCGGCGGACAATCCCGACTGGAAGCCGGGCCTCAACGCCCCGCAGTCGACCAACTATCATATCGATCGGAGGAACTGAGATGTCCGACAGCCGCACCCAATTCTACCTCGACAAGCAGAATGCCAAATGGAAGGGCGTCTGCGCCGGGATCGCCGATTATGTGGGCGTCGACACGCTTTGGATCCGCCTGGCCTTCGTCATGCTGACGGTGACGGGCGTGGGCTTCCCCTGGACCTTTATCGCCTATTGGCTGATCGCCTGGATGGGCACGCCGAAGCCGATTGGGCTGTACCAGAACGCCGCGGACGAGAAGTTCTGGCAGGGTGTGCGCACTAACCCCAAGCGGTCGACTGCCGAGGTCCGGTCGAAGCTGCGCGACGTCGATCGCCGGCTGGCGGATATCGAAACGCATTACACCACCCGCCACAGCAGCACCCTGGCCGCCGAGATCGACAGCCTGCGCTGACCCCAACCTTATCCAACGGGAACCACTGCCATGCATGACGGACAACTCTTCGTCCTCGCCATCATCGCGCTCTCGATCTTCGGCGGCACCGCGAAAATGTGGGTGCGCGCCAAAGCCGGCCTGCCGCCTGAGGAGCGCAGCGACCGCCGCAGCCGCCGCTCCATCGGGGCCACCGACCTTGCCGCCGAACGCCAGGTGCATCTCCTCTCGACCGAGAACGAGAAGCTGACCAGCAAGATCGGTCGCCTGGAGGGACGCCTCGCCGTCCTCGAACGCATCGCCACCGATCCCGCCGAGCGCACCGCTCGCGAGATCGAGGCGCTGCGCGACCGCTAGGGAGTATTACCGAATGAGCCCGTTCCTGATCCCGATCATCGCATTGATGATCCCCATCGTCGCCATCCTGTCGTCGATGGTGTTCCGCCCCTGGATGCAGTTGCAGCACCGCAAGATGGAGCTGGAGGCCGACCGGGTGGCTGAGAAGGCCGCGCAATATGCCGCGCAGACCGAACGGCTCGAACAGCGCGTCCGGGTGCTGGAACGGATCGCGACCGATCGCGGCGCGGACCTGGCGCTTGAGATCGATCAGCTGCGCGACGAGCGGTTGACCAACTAAACCAACATTCTTTCAGGGAAAGACTGGCTCGATGATAAACGGCGAAACAATGACCGTGCTGATCGTGCTGATCGTGATCGTCGGCCGCGTGCTGCAAAGCCGCTACCGGGCGCACGGTCGGATCGCGGAGACCCAGCCGGTCGAAAGCGCGGACACGATGCGGATGCGCGAGGAGATGCGGGCGATGAAGGACCGCATCCAGGTGCTGGAACGCGTCATCACCGACAATCACGGCAGCCTCGACCTCGATCGCCAGATCGAGCGGCTGCGCGACCAATAGGGAGCAGGCGACCATGCACGATCCCAATACGACATTGCTGCTGGCCGCGGCCGGTCTGGCCGGCTTGGCGATGCTGATCGCAGGCACGCTGGCCGGATGGCGCGGCTGGCTGGCGCTGAAGGCGCAGGAATTCGCCCGCCGCGACGGCCCGGTGCCGTCACCGCAGGCCGGCGCGCGGATCGAGATCGCGGATTTGAAGGAACGTATCCGCAAGCTGGAGGCGATCGCGGCGGGGGTGGAACTTTAACGACATTGCCCCGCCCTGCCCCCGCCTGTACCGGGCACGCATGGCCAGCCTGACCGATATCCACGACGAATACGACTTTCTCGAACCCGACGATCGCTACCGTATGCTGATCGATCTGGGCCGCACGCTGGAACCGATGCCGGATGCGCTGAAGACCGATGCCACGCTGGTTCGCGGCTGCTCCGCGTCGGTCTGGGTCTATCCGCAGCGGCGCGACAGCACGTTGCATTTCCTGGCCGACTCCAATGCCGCGATCACCAAGGGGATCATCGCGCTGGTATTGCTGGCCGTGCAGGACCAGGCACCGGCCGCAATCCTGGCGACCGACATTCCAACCGCCCTCGCCCCGTTCGATCTCGGCAACCAGCTCAGTTCGAACCGTACGCAGGGTATCCCCAACATGATCGCGCTGATCCGGGAAACCGCGGCACGCTACGCATAGCGTAGCCTCAGGGCTTCCAGGTCCGCGCTTCCTCCCCGGCGCGCAGCACCTCATAGGCTGCCTGCACCGCCTGAAACCGCACCGCCGCATCGGGATCGCCGGGACGGACATCCGGATGGTTCGCCTTGGCCAGCCGCCGCCACGCCGCGCGGATCGCCTCGAAATCGGCGTCGGGTTCGAGGTCCAGCATCTCCAGCGCGCGCATCTCGTCGCGCGAACGGCTGCCGTCCCCCGGGCCGGCCCAGCTATTGTGCCGTGACTGGGTATAGCCCTCCGCCGTACGCGTCTCGTCCGCCTCGCGCTCGGCGGCTTCCTCGGCGCTGAGGCCTTCGAAATAATTATAGCCGCGATTATACTCGCCGGCGTGCGTGACGCAGAAATACCAGCGGTCGGGGCTGTTGGGGGATTTGGGCGCGGGGCAATCGCCGCGTTCCGTGCACCCGTGTCGATCGCAGAGCCGCACGGTCGTCGCCTCGCTCGACGCGCCATAGCCACGCCAGCGGGGAAAGCCCCAGTCGCTCGATCGTGTCGGTCGGTACGCCATCGCAAGGCGACATAAGGTTCCGTGCGCCGCGCGCAACAGGCTTGCGTGCAAGGGCCTGCGATGCTTGTTAACCGCCATATGATCCGTTCCTTCATCGCACTCCTGTGCACCCTCGCCCCGCTCCCCCTCGCCGCGCAGGCGCTGTCTCCCGCGGAGATCGCGCAGGTCGACCCCGTCGTCGCCGACGCATTGAAGGACACCGGCGTCCCTTCCGCCTCGATCGCGATCGTCCGCGGAGACCGGATCATATTCGCGCACGCCTATGGCAAACAGTCCGAGACGATCGCAAAGGCCGACCCGGCCGCGCTCTATCAGATCGCGTCGATCTCCAAGCAGTTCACCGCCGCCGCGATCCTGCTGTTGCAGGATCAGGGCAAGCTGACGCTCGACGATCACGTTTCCGGGTACGTGCCCGGCATCACCGGCGGCGACACGATCACGATCCGACAGTTGCTGAGCCATACCGCCGGGCTGCAGGATTACTGGCCGCAGGATTACAGCTTCGCCGCGATGGCGATCCCGGTGACACCGCGACAGATCGTCGATCGCTGGGCGAGGAAACCGCTCGATTTCGCGCCGGGGACGCAGTGGCAATATTCGAACACCGGCTATGTCGTCGCGGGGATGATCGTCGAGAAGGTGTCCGGCCAACCGCTGCTCGCCTTCCTCCAGTCGCATATCCTGCATCCGCTCGGCATCCGTGCGATCGACCAGGATCTGGCGATCGGTGCGGGGTTTCCGCAAGGCTACAAGCGCTACGGCCTCGGTCCGGTTCGGGTCGAGACCCCGGCGGCGCATGGCTGGCTGTATGCCGCGGGCGAACTGGCGATGAGCGCCGGCGACCTCGCCAAATGGGACATCGCCCGGCTCACCCGAAGCATATTGCCCGCCGCGGATTGGGCGCTTCAGGAAACGCCGGTGAAACTGGCGGACGGCAGCGCGACCGGATACGGCCTCGGTGTCGATATCGGCATATCGGGCGGCCGGCGGTTCGTCGAACATAGCGGCGAGGCGGTAGGGTTCCTGTCCGAGAATATCGTCTATCCCGACGACCATGCCGCGATCGTCGTCCTGGTCAACGCCTGGTTCGGCAATGCCCAGAGCCGGATCGCCGCCGGTTTATCGAAGATCGTGCTGCCCGCCGCCGCCGCCGATGCGGACGACACCGCGGCGCTCGCCCAGGCCAGTTCGGCCTATGCGCAATTGCAGGCTGGCACGCTGGACCGGGCGATCCTCACCGACGATGCCGGCTTCTACTTCACGTCCGCCGCGCGGACCGACTATGCCGCGAGCCTTGCCCCGCTCGGCACGCCCGCCGCGTTCCTGCAGATCGGCAAGACGCGGCTGCGGGGCGGGTTCGTCAACCGCAATTACCGGCTGACCTATCCCGGTCGGACGCTGACGATCACCACCTATGCCGAAGAGCGGGCGGGCGGGCGGTACGAGCAGTTTCTGGTGACGCCGGCGGAGTGAGCGATCGGGCGCGCCATAGGATATAGCCCCACCCCGGCGCAGGCCGGGGCCCAGTTGCGATGGTCCAGCAGGCGAGGTTAGTCGCGTCGTTACCATTGTTTCGCAACTGGGCCCCAGCCTTCGCCGGGGCGGGGTTGATTCACGTTCCGTTGCAGGACGATCCTGAGTAACACCCCGAAAATGACCGACTTCACCTCACTGCTCCAGCCCGATCGCGGCCAGCCGGCGCGTGCGATCCATCTCCTCGCCCCCGATGCGTTCGACGCCTGGCGTCTGACTCAGTCTGCCCCCACCCGCGCGCTGCTCGCCGCACAACGCTTTGCCGGCAAGCCCGGGACGCACGCCGTCGTCCCCGCCGACCGCGACGAGACGCGTGTCGTCGCGACGATCGCGGACATCGCCTCTCCCTGGGCATTGGCCAGACTCGCCGAGACGCTGCCCGAAGGCACCTACCGGATCGCCGACAGCGATCGGGGCGTCGGCCTGCTCGGCTGGCTGCTGGGCCAGTACCGCTTCGACCGCTACCGCAAGCCCGATGGCGAAGGCCCGCGCATCCTGCTGACCGCCGAACCGGCGCGAATCGCGGAGGCGGTAGGTTTGGCCGAGGCCACCGGTCACGTCCGCGATCTCGTCAACACCGGTGCCGGCGACCTCGGCCCGCAGCAGCTGGAAGATGCCGCCGCCGCGCTGGCGAAGGCGACAGGCGCGATGCTGACGGTCACGCGCGGCGATGCGCTCGCCACCGGCTATCCGATGATCCACGCGGTTGGTCAGGCGGCGGCCAGGGATCGCGCACCGCGGCTGATCGAGCTGGAATGGGGCGACCCCCAGCATCCCCGGATCGCGATCGTCGGCAAGGGCGTGACGTTCGACACCGGCGGCCTCGACATCAAGCCCTCCGCCGGCATGCGGCTGATGAAGAAGGACATGGGCGGCGCGGCGCATGCGTTGGCGCTGGCGCGACTGGTGATCGAGGCGAAGCTGAAGGTCCGGCTGCACCTGCTGATCCCAGCGGTCGAGAATGCCATCGCCGGCGATGCCTTCCGCCCCGGCGACGTGCTGATGTCTCGCAGGGGCCTGAGTGTGGAGAACACCAACACGGATGCGGAGGGTCGCCTGATTTTGGGCGACGCGCTGACCCGCGCGGGCGAGGCGGCACCCGAGCTGATCCTCGACTTCGCGACGCTGACCGGCGCGGCGCGCGTGGCGCTCGGCCCCGACCTGCCGCCGCTGTTCACCGATGACGAGGCGCTCGCGGCGGATCTGCTCGCCGCGGGCGTCGCGGCGGCGGACCCGGTCTGGCGATTGCCGCTGTGGGACGGTTACGACGACCTGCTGAAGTCGGACGTGGCAGACATGGTCAACGCGCCCGAGGGCGGGTTCGCCGGCGCGATCACCGCCGCGCTGTTCCTGCGCCGGTTCGTACCGGCTGGAATCGCTTGGGCGCATCTCGATGTCTTCGCCTGGCGTCCGACCGCCCGGCCCGGGCGTCCCAAGGGCGGCGACGCCTATGCGTTGCGGGCGACCTATGCGGTGCTGAAGGCGCGGTACGGGTAGCGCGCCGGATCAGGGCAGCCCGAAGGTGATCCGCTGTCCGTAGCGAGCATAGGGACGCTGTCCCCGGACGCCGCCGCCGGGTTCGCTCGGGTCGCTGCGCCGCGGATCGGCACCGAACAGGCGGCGGACGGCGACCGCGCGTTCGCCGTCCGCGTCGGGCACCTGGTGGAAATCGCGGACGTTCGCCTGAACGCCCGATCCGTCGGATACCGTCGCCTGCGCGAAATAGGCGTCCTGCCAGTCGCGCTGCCGGTCGCCGCGGAAGAACAGCATCCGCGCGGGCACGTCGGCGGCCACCGCGACGGGATCGATCCGGATGCCGAGCGGGAGGAGCAACGCCAGCATCGCGCCTGCCAGCGCGCCCTGCCCGCGCGTCGTCTCCAGCAGCCGCCACCATAGCAGGATCCCGACACCGAACAGCGGGAACAGCCATTTGAAATAGTGGATATTGCAAAACCGCCAAAGTCCGGGCGGCTGAAGATCGACATAGCTCAGCACCAACGCGCTGACCGGCACGGCGACGATGGCGAGCAACGCCAGGATCGCGCGCGCACGACCGGGTTCCACGATCCCAAACGCGATCAGCCCCGCGGCACCGGGGACGATCCAGGGCAGCGTCTCGAGGATCGACGCGGTACCCGGAAACCATGGCCGTGGATCGACGAGTAGGACATGCGCCTTCCAGCCGAGGTCGCCGGGCACGAACCCCGTCTGCGCCGCCGCGATCATATAAGCGCTTGGGTGCGGACCGTAGATGGCGAGATGGAGCAACCCGTAGGGCACGCACACCGCCAGACCACCGACGAGCGTGGCCAGCATGGCGGCAGGGGTCAGCCGTCGATGAAGCACCACCGCACCGCCGGCGGCGGCGAGGCAGGTTAAACTCACCAGCGCGTCGACCGGACGGACGAGCGGCAACGCACCCGCCAGTGCGCCCAGTACAAAGGCACGCGAACGGGCAAGCGGCGGCGCTGTCCCGTCGAACGATGCGATGGTGCCGGCAAGAAGCCACCAGATGAGTGCAGCGGACAACGTGCTGGTCCAGGGATTGACCCATGCCGCGGCAACGTCCTGCTGCACGAACGCAGCGGCGGAAAAGATCAGCGTCGCCGCGCCTCGTTCGACCCCGAGCGTGCCGACCGCACGCTGGAACCCTGCGCAGGCGATGAGAAACAGCAGCAGATCGGGCAGGACGAACGGATCGCCCGGCATCACCCACACGAACGGTGCGGCGATCAGCGGATAGGCCAGCGGATACCAATGTGCACCGGCCGACAGATCGCCGCCCGCCAGCGCGATCGCAGAGGTCAGGTAGCGGCTTTGGTCGAACCAGTCGGCCCATATCGGGCGTTGCACGATCGGAATATGACCGAGCGTCAGGTAGCGCACGATCCAGACAAATGTTGCGGCACCATAACAATGCTGAACGATCCATCGTGCGACCCGGTGCTGGGCCACTTTCGTCACCTTTGCGCGGCTTCCACGATCGGCACGAACTTTGCGGCTGTGAGACTCGCCCCGCCTACCAGCGCGCCGTCGACATCCTCGATATGGAGCAGCAGGCCCGCATTCTCCCCCGTCACCGATCCGCCATACAGAATGCGGACGGCCGCCCCCGCCTCGCCCAGCAACCCGCACAACGCCGCCCGGATCGCACCATGCATCGCGGCGGCATCCGCCTCGCCCGGCACGCGGCCGGTACCGATCGCCCAGATCGGCTCGTAGGCGATGGCCAGCCAGTCCGCCGCGGCACCAGCGGGCAGCGACGCGGCGAGTTGATCGGTCACCACGCGTTCGGCCTCGCCGGCATCGCGCTGCGTCAGCGTCTCCCCGACGCACAGGATGACCGACAGTCCTGCGCCGCGTGCGGTCTCCGCCTTGGCCTTCACGTCCGCGTCGGTTTCGTGCTGGTCGGTGCGCCGCTCGCTATGGCCGACGATCGTGAAGGCAGCGCCCGCCTCGCGCACCATGTCCGCGGAGACGCAGCCGGTATGCGCGCCGCTCTTGTCCTGGTGCACATCCTGCGCGCCGATCGCGAAGCCCGGCATCCGCGCGACGGCGGGCGCGATCAGCGTCGCCGGCATCGCCACCGCGACATCGATGCCGGGCGCGCGACCTGCCGCTGCCGCGATCGCGTCCAGTTCGGCGATCGTCGCCAGCGAACCGTTCATCTTCCAATTGCCGACCACCAGCTTGCGCCGCATCTCGTTCTCCCTTGCCGGACCCGGTAGCGCAGCATCGCCGCGGGTTGAAGCCCGAACGCCCCGCCCCTAAAGCGATCGACGTACGAGAACCACGAACGGACCTTCATGCTCGGTTTCTTCCGCCGCATCATCAAATCGAGACTGGGCCTGGTGGTGACCTTCGTGCTGCTGGGGGCCGCCGCGCTGGCGTTCGCGGCCAGCGACGTGACGGGCTTGCGCACCACCGGCATGGGCGGCCTGACGGGCAACGATGCGGCCAAGGTCGGCAAGGGCGAGGTGACCATCGCCCAGCTGCGCAGCCGCGCGCAGAGCGACATGGAGGGCTTCCGCCAGCAACAGCCGACGCTCGACATGGCGACGTACATCAACGGCGGCGGGCTCGACGGGTCGCTCGCGCGGCTCATCACCAGCTTGGCGTTCACCGAATTCGGGACCGGCCAGGGCATGGCGGTCAGCAAGCGCACGGTCGACGGCCAGATCGCGAGCATCCCCGGGCTGCAAAGCGCGACCGGACAATTCTCGCCGCAAATCTATCAACAGTTGCTGGCGCAGCGTCACTTGACCGATCAGGGTATCCGTGAGGACATCGCGCGCGACACGATGGCGCAGCAGCTCGTCCTGCCGACCTCGGGCGCGACGCAGACGCCGATGCAGCTCGCGCTTCCCTATGCCTCGCTGCTCTTGGAGCAGCGCAGCGGGTCGATCGGCTTCGTTCCTGCCAAGGCGATGGCCGCCGGTCCCGCACCGACCGACGCGGAGGTCGCGACTTTCTATAGGCGTAACGTCGGCCGCTACGGCCTGCCCCAGCGCCGCGTGATCCGCTATGCGATCGTCACGCCCGACCAGGTGCGAGCGGAGTCGACGCCGACCGATGCCGACGTCGCCGCGGCGTACAAGGCGCAGGCGGCGCGCTTCGCCGCGACCGAGCGCCGGACGATCCAGCAGGTCGTCGTGCTCGATCAGGCCGGTGCCGCCGCGATCGCCGCGAAGGTCAAGGGCGGGCAGTCGATCGCCGATGCCGCGAAAGCTGCCGGGCTCGAAGCCTCGACGCGGTCCGAAGTCGACAAGGCGGCCTATGCGGCCACCAGTTCGCCTGCGGTCGCCGATGCGGTGTTCGCCGCGGCGAAAGGCGCGGTCGTCGGGCCGGTCCGGGGACCGCTCGGCTTCACCGTCGCTGCGGTGCAGTCGATCGATCAGGTCGCGGCCAAATCGCTCGAGCAGGCGAAGCCATTGCTGCTGCCCGAACTGACGAAACAGAAGACGCAGGTCGCGCTCGCGGCGATCCACGATGCGATCGACGATGCGCTGGCGAAGAACGCGACGTTCGACGAAGTGGTCGCGGACCGCAAGCTGACCCCGGTCACCACCCCCGCGCTCGCCGCGAACGGCGTCGATCCGACGATACCCGGCGCTAAACCCGATCCCATGCTCGCGCAGGTCGTGGCCGCAGGTTATGCCGCACAGGACGGCGATTCGCCGCAGATGGTGCCGATGGGGACCGATGGCGGCTTCGCGGTCGTCGCGCTCGGCAAGCGTGTCCCCGCCGCGCCGCGCCCGCTCGGCGACGTGCGCGCGGCGGTGGTCGCCGATCTGCTCGCCGATCGTGCGCGCCAGGCGGCGCGGGTCATGGCGA
>NZ_CAHJWJ010000039.1 GCF_903642285.1 Sphingomonas bacterium | reverse complement strand
GAGTCTGGGCCGTGTCTCAGTCCCAGTGTGGCTGATCATCCTCTCAGACCAGCTAAGGATCGTCGCCTTGGTGCGCTTTTACCACACCAACTAGCTAATCCTACGCGGGCTCATCCCTCGGCGATAAATCTTTGGACTTACGTCATCATCCGGTATTAGCAGCAATTTCTCGCTGTTATTCCGAACCGAGGGGCAGATTCCCACGCGTTACGCACCCGTGCGCCACTAAGGCCGAAGCCTTCGTTCGACTTGCATGTGTTAGGCATGCCGCCAGCGTTCATTCTGAGCCATGATCAAACTCTCAAGTTTATGTACGATACGGCCGAGGTGGAATTCCCTGGCCGAACCGCTCATTTCAAGGAGCCATTCCTGCACATAACATATTTTGTGGATGTGTTATGGGACCTATGGAACGACTTGTTGCTACCGAGCACCCGACACCTTGAATGTCGGACCCGGAGCCGCCGCCCACATGTCCCTTCATCTTGACCAACAATGTCAAAGAGCGCAAAAGACCGACGCCTTGGCCTACCCTCTTTTCGGAGGGCGACCTAAGCGCCTGGTTTCTGGTAACCGCGGAAGCGAACCGTGTGGCCCACCGCTGCGGTGACATCCATCTAGGTGAGGCGCTCCGCTCCGTCAAATGCTTTTTTGCAATTTTCTTACGGTCGCCGGGCAAACCCTCGGAAAACCGCGCAATTCACGGCTTATGAAGGTGTCGGCCGTAGAGCCCGATCGATGAAATCGACGACGCAGAATCCGAATCGCGCGCAGGAACTGCTCGCCGCGCAGGTCCGAAGTGCCGTTCTGTGGCGTTCGGGTAGCCAGATCGTCGCGCAGCTCGTGCAATGGGCGGCGACGTTTCTGGTGATACGGATGCTCGCCCCCGCCGACTATGGTCTGTTCGCGATGGCGCAGGTCGTACTCGTCTTCCTCAACATGCTGAACGGCTATGGCCTGGCGAGCGGGGTGATCCAGCAACCCGACGTCACCCCCCGCATGGTGCGACAGCTCTTCGGCATGTTGATCCTGCTGAACGTCGGGCTCGCGGCCATGCAGCTGCTGCTCGCCCCGTTCGCCGCAGCCTATTACCGGCAACCTGTCGTCGCCGAGATGCTGCGCGTCCAGGCGCTCCTCTATCTCACCACGCCGTTCATTGCGCTGCCTTATGCCCTGCTCGGGCGGCGCATGGATTTCCGCTGTCAGGCGCGCGCCAACATCGTCGCATCGATCGCCAGCGCCAGCGCGGCGCTGGGCGGCGCGACCGCAGGGCTCGGCGTCTGGACCCTGGTCTTGGCACCGCTCGTCCTGTTCGCGGTGCGCGGGGGCATGATGACATGGGGCGCACGGTCGCTGGTCTGGCCCAGCTTCGATTTCCGCGGCGCAGGCACCATCGCCCGCTACGGCAGCGTCATGGCGCTCGGCCAGTTCTTCTGGTTCGCGCAGAGCCAGGCGGACGTGTTCATCGCCGGGCGCATGTTCGGCCCGCACATGCTCGGCATCTATACGACCAGCCTGTTCCTGACCCAGATCTTCGTCTCGAAATTCGTGCCACCGCTGAACGAAGTGGCGTTTTCGGCTTACGCGCGGATCCAGCATGACGATGCCGCGACCGCGCGCGCGTTTCTGCGCACGACCCGCGCGGTGATGGTCGCCGCCTTCCCCTTCTATCTGGGCCTCGCCGCGACCGCGCAGCCGCTCGTCACCACCGTGCTCGGCACCAAATGGCTGGAGATGGTCCCCGTCGTTCATGTGCTGGCGCTCGCGATGCCGTTCATGACGCTACAGATCCTGCTCCAGCCGGCATGCGACGCGCGCGGCCGGCCGGGGATCGGCGTGCGCAACGGCGCGACGGGCGCGGCGATCCTCACCTGCGGCTTCCTGGTCGGGGTGCATTGGGGACCGGTCGGGCTCGCCGTCGCGTGGCTGATCGCCTATCCGCTCTACTTCGCGATCAGCGCCTGGCGATCGCTACCGACGATCGGGGTGCGGGCACGACAGATCGCGGACGCGATCGCGATGCCGCTGATGGCATCGCTCGTGATGGCGCTCGGCGTGAGCGCGATCGATACCGGCGTTCTGCCGACGCTCGCCGCACCCGTCCACCTGGTCGTCCTGGTGACGACGGGAGGCGCGATCTACGGCGTCTTCCTCATCGCCTTCGCGCGGCCCGTGCTGCGGGACCTGCTCGCGATGATCCGCAAACGACCGCTCGCGGTCGCACAATGAAGCGAAGGCGGGGGCGACCTTTCGATCGCCACCGCAAAGGCGACCGTTTATTTAGGGCGTAACGGTGCCACCGCGTCGCGACCGAACTGGGCGATCAACTCGCCGATCTCGCGCGCCTGTGCCATCGAGCGTTGGCTCTGTTCGCGCATATAGTCGCCCTGGATCTTCATGACCTCGGACAGATCCTTCGCGCGCGCCGCCTCGCGCATCGCGGCGAATGCCTCGCGCGCGTTGCTTTCCGCCTGATCGATCATCTTGACGCCGACCCTCGATCCGCCCTCGACCATCTTCTGTCCGGATTCCTTCATCGCTTCCCCCGCGCGCTTGGCGGGTTCGACGACCTTGTCGGTGAATGCCCCGCGCGCCGTCTCGGCACCCTCGCGCATCCGGTCGGTTGCCGCCTTGGCCGCATCCGCCGCCTTGCTGGTCTTCGCGGTCGATGCGGTCTGGTCGGTCGCCGTCTTCACTTCGTCTGCCATCTTCTTGCTCCTCTGCCAAGATCACGTGCGGTCGGCGTCGCTTGCCGCGATCCGGCCGTTCGAAACGATTCTGCGGACCATCATCCGGTCATTGTGTGTGCGAAACGCTCCAGGCGGCTAGCGGTTTCCGTCTCATCGGCTATGCCGCGCGCCACTATCAACGGCGGGTTGCAACGCGATGCGTATCACGATGATCGGTTCGGGCTATGTCGGACTCGTGTCGGGGGCCTGCTTTTCCGATTTCGGGCACGACGTCACGTGCGTCGACAAGGACGAGGGCAAGATCGCCGCGCTGCTGGCGGGGCGTATGCCGATCTACGAACCCGGGCTCGACGCGCTGGTCGCCGCCAATGTCGCGGCGGGGCGACTGACCTTCACCACCGATCTGGCGCGTGCCGTCGCGGGCGCGGACGCGATCTTCATCGCGGTCGGCACGCCGTCCAGACGCGGCGACGGCCATGCCGATCTGTCCTATGTCTTCGCCGCGACCGAGGAGATCGCCGCCGCGCTGACCGGGCCGACCGTCGTCGTCACCAAATCGACCGTCCCGGTCGGCACCGGCGACCGGGTGCAGGACATCCTGCGCGACCACCGCCCCGACATCCATGTCGCGGTCGTCTCCAACCCCGAATTCCTGCGCGAGGGCGCGGCGATCGGCGATTTCAAGCGGCCCGACCGGATCGTCATCGGCACCGAGGATGCGAACGACGGCGAACGCGCACGCGAGGTGATGCGCCAGGTCTATCGCCCGCTCTATCTGGGCGAGAGTCCGATCGTCTTCACCGGCCGCCGTACCTCCGAACTCATAAAATATGCCGCCAACGCGTTCCTCGCGACCAAGATCACATTCATCAACGAGATCGCGGATTTGTGCGAGGCGGTGGGCGCGGACGTGCGCGACGTCAGCCGCGGGATCGGGCTGGACAACCGGATCGGCAAGAAGTTCCTGCATGCCGGGCCCGGCTATGGCGGTTCCTGCTTCCCCAAGGACACGCTCGCGCTGCTGAAGACCGCGGAGGATTACGACTCGCCGGTCCACATCGTCGAGGCGGTCGTGAAGGTGAACGACAGCCGCAAGCGCGCGATGGGCCGCAAGGTCCTGAAGGCTCTCGGTGCCAACGACCCGGGGGGCGACCACCGCGGCAAGACGGTCGCGCTGCTCGGCCTGACGTTCAAACCCAACACCGACGACATGCGCGACGCGCCCTCGATCGCGATCGCGACCGCGCTGGCCGATGCAGGCGTCACCGTGCGCGCGTTCGATCCGGAAGGGGCCGAAGCGGCGAAGGCGCTGATGCCCGCGATCCATTACGCACGCGACGCCTATGATGCGGCGGCGGGGGCGGATGCGGTCGTACTGGTCACCGAATGGGACGTGTTCCGCGCGCTCGATCTGCCGCGACTGGCGGAGACGATGGCGACGCCGGTCATGGTCGACCTGCGCAACGTCTATCGCCGCGATCAGCTCGAGGCGGCCGGTTTCGTCTACACGGCGGTGGGGCGCTGAACGATCACGAGTCCTTGACGACCTCGAAGACGACGATGGGTTGCGCGCTGCTGGAAAATTGCAGCGTGTAGCGTCCCGGCTCAAGCGTGAAGTCGACGATCTTGCGGACAACGGTGCAGGTCGGTCCTGGCTGGTGGCCAGTCGGCTCTATCTTTGCACGCCCTTTGATGACGTCGACCCAAACGGCCGATCCGATAGCGACATGATAGACACCCGGCATTGTCACGTTGAAGCCGACCATGCCGCCAAAGGTGCCTGTTGCAGGTTTGTGCCCCGGTACCGTCATGAAATGCGTGCGGGTAATCAAATCGAGCATCAATGCCTTGTTCATAGACGCGCCGCGGGCTCGCATCACCCACGTCGGCTGCGCGAACGATAGATAGGCAGGCGGAAGTGGCGTGGGAAATGAACACGCGATTTGCCGCATCGGCGTCGGTCTTGGCACGGGTGTCTGCGCGGTGGCCGCAATGGCCGGTGCCAGCATCAGCGTAACCTGGGTGATCATCTGGCGCATCATCTCTCCGTCCAAATGCTATCTGGGAATCCACCCCTGCTCATATCCCGTTCGCCCTGAGCTTGTCGAAGGGCATTGGGACTCATGCCCTTCGACAAGCTCAGGGCGAACGGAGAGAATATATCAACCGAAGTCGTGATAGCGCCATTGCCATCACCCTTCCCCCGCCCGCGCCCCCTTGCTAAGGCGCCCCCCACGCACCGCATTCGCCGGTCCCGCACGCGCCCGCGCGGCCCCCGCCGCCCTTCCCCGAGCGCCTATGCGTGGCCCGCATCACCCGGGAAGGACCCGCATGACCGCCATCGGCCAGGATACCATCGACGCCCGCACCACGCTCACCGCCGGCGGCAAGAGCTACACCTATTTCAGTCTGGCGAAGGCGGCGGCGAAATATGGCGACATCAGCCGCCTCCCCTTCTCGATGAAGGTCCTGCTGGAAAACATGCTCCGCTTCGAAGACGGCAAGACCGTGACCGAGACGGATATCCAGGCGATCGTCGACTGGCAGAAGGAACGCCGGTCGGACCGCGAAATCCAGTATCGCCCCGCGCGCGTGCTGATGCAGGATTTCACCGGCGTGCCGTGCGTGGTCGACCTGGCGGCGATGCGCGACGCGATGACGAAACTGGGCGGCGACCCGGAAAAGATCAATCCGCAAGTCCCCGTCCACCTCGTCATCGACCATAGCGTGATGGTCGACGAATTCGGCACCCCGCAAGCGTTCGCGGACAATGTCGAGCTGGAATATGCGCGCAACATCGAACGCTACGAGTTCCTGAAATGGGGGTCGAAGGCGCTCGACAATTTCTCCGTCGTGCCGCCGGGGACGGGCATCTGCCACCAGGTCAATCTCGAATATATCGGCCAGGCGGTCTGGTCGTCGAATGCCAGCGGCGAATATGGTGACGGCAACCCGGTGGCCTATCCCGACACTTTGGTCGGCACCGACAGCCACACGACGATGATCAACGGCTTGGGCGTACTCGGCTGGGGCGTCGGCGGGATCGAGGCGGAGGCGGCGATGCTCGGCCAGCCGGTGTCGATGCTGATCCCCGAAGTCGTCGGCTTCAAGCTGACCGGCAAGCTCGGCGAGGGCATCACCGCGACCGACCTGGTGCTGACCGTCACGCAGATGCTGCGCGCGAAGGGCGTCGTCGGCCGCTTCGTCGAATTCTACGGCCCCGGTCTCGGCGCGATGACGCTCGCGGACCGCGCGACGATCGCGAACATGGCCCCCGAATATGGCGCGACCTGCGGCTTCTTCCCGATCGACGAGCGGACGATCGACTATATGCGCCTGACCGCCCGCAGCGACGAGAACATCGCGCTGGTCGAAGCCTATGCGAAGGAAAACGGCTTCTGGCGGCACGACGACGCGCCCGATCCGGTCTTCACCGATACGCTCGAACTCGACATGGGCAGCGTCGTCCCCTCGCTCGCCGGGCCGAAGCGCCCGCAGGACAAGGTGTCGCTGAACAAGGTCGACGAGGTGTTCAACGGCGATCTGTTCAAGATCTACCACAAGGAACGCCCCGACCGCGTCGCCGTCGACGACCGCGACCACGACATCGGCGACGGCGACGTGGTGATCGCCGCGATCACCAGCTGCACCAACACGTCGAACCCGTCGGTGCTCGTCGCCGCCGGCCTCGTCGCGCGCAAGGCGCGGGCATTCGGGCTGCATCCCAAGCCCTGGGTGAAGACCTCGCTCGCGCCGGGCAGCCAAGTGGTCACCGACTATCTCGACAAGGCGGGATTGACCGAGGACCTGAACGCGATGGGGTTCAACCTCGTCGGCTATGGCTGCACCACGTGCATCGGCAATTCGGGCCCGCTTGCGGAGCCGATCTCGAAGGCGATCAACGCCAACGACATCGTCGCCGCCTCGGTCCTGTCGGGCAATCGCAATTTCGAAGGCCGCGTGTCGCCGGACGTGCGCGCGAACTTCCTCGCCTCGCCGCCACTCGTCGTCGCCTATGCGCTGAAGGGCACCGTCACCACCGACATGGTGGAGACACCGATCGGCCAGGGAACGGACGGCACCGACGTGTATCTGAAGGACATCTGGCCGAGCAACGACGAGGTCCGCACCGTCATGGATGCCAATATCGATGCGGGCATGTTCAGCAACCGGTACGGCAACGTCTATCAGGGCGACGCCAAATGGTCGGGGATCGCGGTCACCGGATCGGACACCTATCAGTGGCGCGCCGGATCGACCTACATCGCCAACCCGCCCTATTTCGAGGGCATGTCGATGACCCCCGCCCCGGTGATGGACATCATCGAGGCGAAGCCGCTCGCGATCCTGGGCGATTCGATCACCACCGACCACATCTCCCCCGCCGGCAGCATCAAGGCCGATTCGCCCGCGGGCAAGTTCCTGCAGGAGCATCAGGTCAGCCGCCTGGACTTCAACAGCTATGGCGCGCGGCGCGGCAACCACGACGTGATGATGCGCGGCACCTTCGCCAATATCCGCATCAAGAACGAGATGGTCCCCGGCATCGAGGGCGGGATGACCAAATATGACGGCGAGGTCATGGCGATCTACGACGCGGCCATGCGCTACAAGGCGGACGGCACGCCGCTCGTCATCGTCGCCGGCAAGGAATACGGCACCGGATCATCGCGCGACTGGGCGGCGAAGGGCACCAACCTGCTCGGCGTGCGCGCGGTCATCACCGAGAGCTTCGAGCGCATCCACCGGTCGAACCTGGTCGGGATGGGCGTCCTGCCGCTGCAGTTCCAGGACGGCACGACTCGCGAGACGCTGAAGCTGGACGGATCGGAGACGTTCACGATCCGGGGCGTCGCCGCGATCCGTCCGCGCCAGGACGTCGATATGCTGCTGACCCGCGCCGACGGCACCAGCGAGACCGTCGTCACGCGCTGCCGGATCGATACCGTCAACGAGCTGGAATATTTCCTGAACGGCGGCATCCTTCAGTATGTGCTGCGCAACCTGGCGGCCTGAGGCCAACCCTCGTCACCCCGGCTCAAGGCCGGGGCGACGGGCGTGGTTCGCGTCTCGCCGCCAAAAAAAGGGCGGCCCAAGTGGACCGCCCCGGAGTTCAGGGTAGGACCCCCGCGCTTGAAAGGCCCGGGTTCCGCGTTACAGGGGGGAGGGCACGCGGACGAGCCTTACTGGCGCATGTCCATTACCGGGCGATGGCATTCGATACCTTAAACTATATCTATTGTCGCGCCGCCGTGGCCCGCCCGCGACCCCAGGCGGCATAGACAATCAACCCGACCCCGTTCCAGATTAGGAAATACAGCTCGGTCCGCGGCGGCAGGCTGAAGAACAGATAGAGGCAACCGACGATGCCGATCGTCCCGACCAGCGTCGCCGCCGGCGTGCGGAAGGGGCGTTCGCGATCCGGCGCACGGCGGCGCATCACCAGCATGCAGACGCAGACCGCGGTGAACGCCGCCAGCGTCCCCGCATTCGCGAGCGCCGCGATCGCATCGATCGGCATCAGCCCCGCGATGACCGACACCAGCACCGCGGTCAGGATAGTGATGCGCACCGGCGTCCCGCGGGCCGACACCTTCGCCAGCGTCCGCGGCAGCAGCCCGTCGCGCGCCATCACGAAGAAGATGCGGCTCTGCCCGTACAGGAACCCGAGCAGCACCGTCGGCAAGGCGATGACCGCGGACACCGCCAGGAAATTCGCGACCCCAGGCCGCCCGATCTCGCGCAGGATCAGCGCCAGCGGCTCCGGACTATCGGCGAAGCGCGCAAAGCCGAGCGCCCCCACCGCCGCGACCGCGACGAGCATGTAGATCACCACGCAGGCGAGCATCGACCCGACGATCCCGATCGCCAGATCGCGTCCCGGATTCTTAGTCTCCTCCGCCGCGGTCGAGATCGCGTCGAAGCCGTAGAAGGCGAAGAAGATGATCGCCGCCGCCGCCATCATGCCGCGCGCGGTGCCGTCCGCGCCGATATGCCTGGCGAAGCCGAACGGCGCGAACGGGTGCAGATTGGCCGCATCGAAATGCGGCAGCGCGACCGCGACGAAGACCGCGAGCGCGATCAGCTTCACGATCACCAGCACCGCGTTCAGCGTCGCGCTTTCCCGCGTGCCCAGCATCAAGAGCCCGGCCACCACCCAGATGATGCCGATCGCCGGAACATTGACGACGCCGCCGAGCGACGGCCCGTTCGCCAGCGAGGCGGGAAAGCCCAACGACGCCAGCAACGGCGCGGCATAGCCCGACCAGCCGACCGCCACGGCCGACACCACCAGCGAATATTCGAGGATCAGCGACCAGCCGATCACCCACGCGATCACCTCGCCCAGCACGACATAGCTATAGGTATAGGCACTGCCCGACGCCGGGATCATCGTCGCCATTTCGGCGTATGCGAGCGCGGCGCAGGCGCAGATCGCGCCGGCGACGACGAAGGACAGGATGACCGCCGGCCCCGCGCGGTCCGCACCGACGCCGATCAGCGTCAGGATTCCCGTGCCGACGATCGCGCCGACCCCGAGCGCCACCAGATGCGGCCAGGACAGCGTCCGCGCCAGGCGACGCCCGGGCGGCTGTTCGACGATGGTCTTCAGCCGGAACAGACCGGTCGCGCCTTTGCCGCTCACCAGATGTGCACTCGCTGGTCGGCGGGGAGATACAGCGCATCGCCGGGCTTCACCCCGAACGCGTCGTACCAGGCATCGAGGTTGCGTACCGTCTCCGCGCGGTAGCGCGCGGGCGCATGGCCGTCGGTCGCGATCCCCGCGCGCAACGCCTTGTCCCGCGCCTTGGATTGCCAGACCTGCGCGAAGGCCAGGAACAGGCGCTGGTCGCCCGTCATGCCGTCGATCACCGGCGCAGGCTTGCCGCCGAGCGACGCATGATAGGCGTCGACCGCCGCGGTCAGCCCGGCGACATCCGCGATGTTCTCGCCCAGCGTCTGCTGCCCGTTGACATGCAGCCCCGGCAGCGGTTCGTACGCGTCATATTGCGCGACCAGCCTCTTCCCCTGCGCATCGAACCGCGCGAGATCGGCGGGTGTCCACCAGTTGCGCAACCGGCCGGTCGAATCGAAATCCGCGCCGGTATTGTCGAACCCGTGGCTGATCTCGTGACCGATCACCGCCCCGATCGCGCCGTAGTTCGCGGCGGCATCCCGGTGCGGGTCGTAGAAGGGCACCTCCAGGATCGCCGCCGGGAAATTCAACGCGTTCTGCAGCGGCAGGTTGACCGCGTTCACCAGCTGCGGCGTCATCCACCATTCGTGGCGATCGACCGGACGTCCGATCTTCGCCAGTTGCCGCTTCGTCTGCGCGATACCGGCCCGTTCCATATTGCCGACCGGATCGTCCGCGCGGACCGTGAGCTGGGTGTAATCGGCAAAGGTCTCGGGATAGCCGATCCCGACGACGGTTCCCTCGATCTTCGCTCGCGCCTCCGCCTTGGTGCTCGGTGCCATCCAGTCGAGCGCCACGACGCGCGCGTCGAACGCAGCCAGGATGTCCTTCACCATCGCCTGGATATCCGCCTTGGACGAAGCGGGGAAATACTGCTTCACGTACAGCCGCCCGACCGCATCGCCGAGCGCGCCGTTCACCGCACCGATCGCCCGTTTCTCCCGCGGGCGGGGGACTTGCGCGCCGTTCACCATCTTGCCGTAAAACGCGAAGCTGGCATCGTAGAAGGCGGCGGGCAGCACCGACGTCACCGCATCGACACGGTGGAAGCGAAGCCAGTCCTGCCAGACCGACAGCGGTTCGCTGGCGACCAGCGCAGACAAGCCGGTGATCGCCGCGGGTTGCCACGCGACGAAGTCGACCTGTTTGCCAAGCCCGACGGCGGGCCAGAAGACCGACCAGTCGATGCCTGGTGCCTTCGCGGCGAAGTCGGCACGCTTCCACGGATTGTCCGCCTTGTGGACGTCCTGGCTGTCGACCAGACTTTCATGTACGGTCGCGATCTTGGTCTCCAGCGCCACGATCGCGGCGGCGCGGGCATCCGCATCGGCGAAGCCCGACAACGTCAGGAGCTTCGCGACATAGGCCTGGTACGCCTGACGGATCTCCACCATCGACGCGTCCTTCGACAGGTAATAATCGCGGTCGCCGAGCCCCAGGCCACCCTGCAGCACGTACGACACCGTCACCGTCGGCGCATCCAGCGACTGCGAGACGAACAGGCCGATGATGTTGGGGGTATGGAAATTATCCACGTTGAGCGGATCGACATCGGCACGGACGTTCGCGCCCAGCATCCGCGACAGATCGCGCTTGTCCTCCAGCGCGGCGATGGCGGCGAATTCGCCCTTGAGCGGCGCGAGACCCCGCGCCTCGATCCCGGCCGTGTCCATATAGGCGGTATAATAATCCGCGATCTTGCGAGTCTCGGTCCCCGGCGCGGCGTCGGCGGCCGTCGCTTCCGCGATGATCTGCGCGTTGCGCTGTTCGGACAGCATCGCGGTCGTCAGGAACGCGCCGATCGAGGCCCGATCGGGCGGAATGACTGCCTGCGCCCGCCACGCGCCGTTCGCATATTGCTCGAAATCGTCGCCCGGCTTCACCTTGGCGTCGATCGCGGTGCGGTCGATCCCGGCGGGCATGGTCTGCGCACTGGCCGATGTCGCGGCGAGCAAGGTCGCCAGTGCGATCGTCCGTTTCATGATTTCGTCCCCTTTTCGGGCGGGGATACAGACCGGAACGGGTGGACGCTAGACCGTGAAGCTCTCGCCGCAGCCGCATGCGCCCTTGGCGTTGGGATTGGCGAAGACGAAGCCTGCGGCGAAATCGTCCTCGACCCAGTCCATCGTCGATCCGATCAGGTACAGGATCGACCCGCCATCGACGTATAGCGTCCCGCCGGGCGTCGCGATGACTTCGTCGAACGGCTTGGCGTCGGTCACATAGTCGACCGAATAGGCAAGCCCCGAACAGCCGCGCTTCGGCGTCGACAGCTTGACCCCGATCGCGTTCGCGGGGGCCTTCGCCATCAGGTCGGCGATACGCGCATATGCGGAGGCGGTCAGGTTGAGCGCGGCGGGGCGTTGGCGAGTCCGGATGTCGGTCACAAAACCTCCGTTCGTGCTGAGCTTGTCGAAGCACGTGCAGCTGGCGATCCGCGCGGAACATGTCCTTCGACAAGCTCAGGACGAACGGCAGCCTGAATCCCCTGCCACATCACAACATCCCCAACTCTAGCTTCGCATCGTCGGACATCTTCTGCGGGTCCCAGGGCGGGTCCCACACCAGATCGACGTCCGCGGTCGCGATGCCGGGCACGGTACACACGCGCATCTCGACCTCGCCGGGCATCGATTCCGCGACCGGACAATGCGGCGTCGTCAGCGTCATCGTCACCACGGCATGCGCGTCGCCGACGATCTCGACGCCGTAGATCAGCCCGAGATCGTAGATGTTCACCGGGATTTCGGGATCGTATATATCCTTCAGCGCATCGATCACCGCCTCGTACAGCGCACCACCGACCGCGCCGGGGGCTTCGGCGACCGGCTTCTGCGCCAGGAACCCGTCGAGATAGTCGCGCTTGCGCTCGAACGTGTCGCGCACATCCTCCACCCGCGCCTTGGGCGGGGCGTCGACATGGTCGACTTCCTCGATGCGGATACTGTCGTTCATCCGAATATCCTCGTTACCCGTTCGATGCCCTTGACCAGCGCATCGACATCCTGCGGTCCGTTATACACGCCGAAGCTCGCCCGCGCGGTCGCCTCGACGCCCAGCGCCGCCATCAGCGGCTGCGCGCAGTGATGGCCCGCACGGATCGCCACACGCCCTTCGTCCAAGATGGTGGCGACGTCGTGCGGATGCACCCCCTCGACCACGAAACTGACAATCCCCGCGGACGCCGCCGGTCCCAGCACGCGCACGCTGTTGAGCGCGGACAGCGCCGCGCGGGTCTGCGCCACCAGCGCGCCCTCGTGCGCGTGGATCGCCTCCAGCCCCAGCGCATCGACATAATCGATCGCGGCATGCAGGCCGACGACACCGACGATATGCGGCGTCCCCGCTTCGAATCGGCCCGGCGGCGGCGCATAGGTCGTGCGTTCGAACGTCACCCGGTCGATCATCGAGCCACCGCCCTGATAGGGCGGCATCCGTTCGAGCAGCTCGGCCCGGCCCCACAACACGCCGATCCCGGTCGGGCCGTAGAGCTTGTGGCCCGAGAAGACGTAGAAATCGCAGCCGATCGCGGCGACGTCGACGGGCATTCGCGGGATCGCCTGGCAGCCGTCGATCAGGATCTTCGCGCCGACACCGTGCGCCAGATCGCTCGCACGCTTCGCGTCCAGCACCGATCCGAGCACGTTCGACACATGCGACAGCGCCACCATCTTGTGCGCCGGGGTCAGCATCGCCGCCATCGCGTCGAGGTCGATCGCGCCGTCCGGCGTCAGCGGGCAGACGTCGATCGCAGCCCCCGTCGCCTCGGCCGCCATCTGCCAGGGCACGATGTTGCTGTGATGCTCCAGCGTGGAGAGCAGGATGCGATCGCCGGGCTTCAGCCGCTCGCGCGCCCAGCAGGTCGCGACCAAGTTGATCGCCTCGGTCGCACCGCGCACGAAGACGCATTCGTCGGGGCGACCACCGATGAATGCCGCGACCCGGTTGCGTGCCGCCTCAAAGGCGAGCGTCATGTCCGCCGACCGCTGGTACACACCGCGGTGGACGGTGGCGTAGGTCTGGCCATAGGCGCGCGTGATCGCGTCGACGACGGCCTGCGGCTTCTGCGCGGTCGCGGCGGTATCGAGATACGCCCAGCCGGCGGGAATAGCGGGAAAGTCGGACAGCGCGTCGAGAGCTTGCAAATCCTCCCCGGGACAGGGAGGGGAACCGCCAGCCGAAGGCTGGTGGTGGAGGGGGTTATCCGCGAGCGCGTCGCTCGTGACCGCCCCCCCTCCACCAGCTGCGCTGGTCCCCAGTTTGGGGTCGATCGTGCTCCCAGCACGATCTTGGATTGCCGGGGGCAATCCAACCCCGAACTCCGTCCCGGGGAGGAATGTGTCGACGGCGCTCACAACGCAAGCTCCAACCAGGCATCCGCATCGCTCGCGAACGCCGCGCGCACGACCTCGTCCCCGATCCGGTCGATCGCATCCGCCACGAACGCGCGCGTCAGCAGCGCCTGCGCGCGTGGGCGCGGGATGCCGCGCGACTGCATGTAGAACAGGGCCCGCGCGTCCAGTTCGCCGACCGTCGCGCCGTGCGCGCACTTCACGTCGTCGGCGAAGATCTCCAGCTCGGGCTTCAGATTCACCGTCGCCGTCCGCTGCAACAGCAGCCCGCGCAGCGATTGCTCGCCATCGGTCTTCTGCGCATGCCGCGCGACCTCGACCGCAGCGGCGAGGCTGGCGGTCGAGCGATCCGCCGCCACCGCGCGCCACAATTGATGCGACTGGCCGTTGGGCGCGGCATGGCGCACGCGTACCGCGCATTCCTGCCGCTGATCGCCCGCGGTCAGCAGCGCGCCGCCGAATTCGGCATAGGCCCCCTCGCCCGCCATCGTCACCGCACCGTCGATCCGCGTGCCGGCCCTGCCAGCACCGAGGAAGACGGCGACGAGGCTGGCACCCGCGCCGAGTTCGACCTCTTCGCGCATCGACGAAAAACCCGCCGCCTGCAGCAACCGCACCGACCGCATCAATCGTGCGGCACGACCCAGCGCGATCCGCGTCGACCGGTTCGACCAGCCGGCACCGACGAAGGTCTCGACGACCTGCGCCGCGGCATCGTCGGCGAGGACGATCTCGGCGGGAAGATGGTTCTCGCCGCCGGTCGCGACATGGACGATCTGCACCGGCTCCGCGACCGCGTCCCGGTCGAGCCGGAGCGACCAGCCCTTGCCCGCGGCATGCCTGCCCAGGACATGGTCGCTGCCGGACAGGTCCGCTATCGTCACGCGGCGCAGGTCGCTGCGGCCTTCGTCGAGGACGCCATCCACGAACAGCAACCGCGCACCGGGCAGATCGAGGAAATGATCCGCCTCGCCATACGCCACCGGCGCGAGCGCAGCGGCGGCGGACAGTGCGCCGAAATCGGCCCAGCGCCAAGCCTCGGCGCGGGTGGAGGGGAGTTCGAGGAGACTCACGTCAGTTCCCCGGCGAAGGCCGGGGCCCAGGCTCGCCGCGCAGCGGCGATGGTGCTGGCGCACCGGTTTTTGTTTAGGCGCTGGGCCCCGGCCTTCGCCGGGGAACGAAGAATGCTCACGCCGCGATCCCCACATAGCCCTCGGCCTCAAGCTGCTTCGCCAGCTCCGGCCCGCCACTCCGCACGATCCGCCCGTCCGCCAGCACGTGGACGAAATCCGGCTCCACATAATCGAGCAACCGCTGGTAATGCGTGATCAGCAGCACCGCCTTGTCGGGCGCGCGCATGATCCGGTTGATCCCGTCGCCGACGACGCGCAGCGCATCGATGTCGAGCCCGCTGTCGGTCTCGTCCAGGATCGCGAACTTCGGGTTCACGATGCCCATCTGCACCATCTCGTTGCGCTTCTTCTCGCCGCCCGAAAAGCCGACATTCACCGGCCGCTTGAGCATGTCGTGATCCATCCCCAGCAGATCGGCCTGCCCGCGCGCGAGCTTCAGGAACTCCGCACCCGACAACGGCTTCTCGTCGCGGCTGGCGCGCTGCGCGTTGAGCGACTCGCGCAGGAACTGCACGTTGGACACACCGGGGATCTCGACCGGATACTGGAAGCCGAGGAACACCCCCGCCGCGGCGCGCTCATGCGCTTCGAGCGCGAGGAGGTCGATCCAGCCGTCCTTTGCATCCTCCCGCACGTCTTCTCCACTCCCGCGAAGGCGGGAGCCCAGACGCGCAGGTTGTGGACGGGAACCGATACCCTCCGCAACCGTGGACGTAGCCACTGGGCCCCCGCCTGCGCAGGGGTGGAAGAGAACGGAACCCCCCGTCACCGCATACCCCGGCCGCCCGCCGAGCACATAGCCCAGCGTCGACTTCCCCGCGCCGTTCGGCCCCATGATCGCATGCACTTCGCCCGCGTTCACGGTGAGCGACAGGCCCTTGAGGATTTCCTTGCCGTCGATCTCGGCGTGGAGGTTTTCGATTTTAAGCATAGTCATCTTTCAAGCCCCTCCCCTTCAGGGGAGGGGTGGGGGTGGGGGTGGGGCCTCGCCCAGCAATCCGGCGTGGCGTTCAGCGCGGTGAGGATCGCCGCGAACACTCCATCGAGATTGCCCATAACATCGTGATTGGTCACGCGCAGAACGCGAAAACCCAGCGCGCCCAACACATCGTCACGCAACCGGTCCTTCGCTTCGTCATGCGTATCGCCATCGACCTCGACGATCAGCGCCTTTTGCGGACACAAAAAGTCGGCAATGAAGCGGTTGACGACCGATTGACGGCGAAATTTGTAACCGTCCGCCTGTCCATTGGACAAAGACCGCCAGAGCCATTTCTCGGGTTCGGTCGGATTGCGGCGCATGTCGGCGGCGCGCTTGTGCAACAACGCGAGGAATTCTGCTGATAGGCCCCACCCCCGGCCCCTCCCCCGAAGGGGAGGGGTGTTCAGGCGCTTCGCATCATCTCGCGCCGATAGGTTCAACCGACCGACCCCTCGAGCGAAATCCCCAGCAGCTTCTGCGCCTCGACCGCGAACTCCATCGGCAGTTGCTGCAGCACCTCGCGCGCGAAGCC
>NZ_CAHJWJ010000038.1 GCF_903642285.1 Sphingomonas bacterium | reverse complement strand
GGCGGCGGCGGAATGGGCGGCGGCGGTGGTCGGCGCGGCGGCGGCGGCGGCAGCGAGGGGAGCAGCAGCACGCCGCAAGCGACGGAGCCCGTCCGCCAGGGTGCCGGACGCTACAGCTATCTGGACATTCCCGAGCCGGTGATCGCGGCCGATACGAACATGAACCGCGGGATCGACACCAACGAATTCGCCGCCGCGGCGGTAAGCCGGTTCAAGCTGCTCGACCGGAACGGGGACGGCGTGCTGAGCTGGGCCGAACTTCCCCATGTCCACGCGCGACCCGGCGGGATGCGCGGTCCCGGCGGCGGCGGGTACCACCGACCCCCGGCCGATCGATGAATGCGGTGATGGCAGGAGTAGGGGGACTCGAACCCACGGCCCTCGGTTTTGGAGACCGATGCTCTACCAACTGAGCTATACTCCTATCGTCTCGCCCTTAACGCCACGATCGCACAGGAGCAAGGTGGAAGCCGCGCGAAATAGCGTGCCGGTCCTCTTCAAAACGATGGCCGTGGATCGGACGGCCAGCTATGGGGGCCTACGGGGGGACAGACGATGAGACGACGCGTCCGCGGGGCGGATCCGGTGTTCGGCGCGCTTGCGCTAATGGGTGCGCTGGCGGGTGCGGTCCTGGTCGCCCCCGCGACGGGGATGGCGACCGATCCGGGCGTGCCCGATTTCGGGCCGATGCTCGAACGTTTCACCTATCCGCATCCGGTCGATATGCTGACGGTCGATATCGTCGGCCAGCCCGCGAGCATGGCGTTCATGGATATCGCGCCGCCGCGCCCCAACGGCCGGGCGGTCGTGCTGCTGCACGGCAAGAATTTCTGCGGCGCGACCTGGGAGACGACGATCGCCAGTCTGACCGCGGCGGGTTACCGGGTGCTCGTTCCCGACCAGATCGGCTTTTGCAAATCGTCCAAGCCGCGTGCCGCGCAATACAGCTTCGAGATGATGGCCGCGCTGACCCGCCGGTTGATGGAATCGCGCGGGATCATGAAGGCGTCGATCGTCGGGCATTCGCTGGGCGGCATGCTCGCGATGCGGTTCGCGATCATGTATCCCGAGATGGTCGACCGGCTGGTCCTGGTGAACCCGCTCGGGCTGAAGGATCGGTCCGAAGAGGGCTTGCCCTATCTCGATCTCGATACCCTGTGGGCGAGCGAGAAGAAGACCAGCTACGCAACGATCAAGGCGTATGAGCAGGACAATTACTACCACGGCACGTGGAAGCCGGCCTATGACCGCTGGGTCTGGATGATGGCGGGCATGTATCAGGGGGCGAACCGCGACGCCGTCGCGCTGGCGCAGGCGAAGACCAGCGAGATGGTCAAGACGCAGCCGGTCGCGCATGAACTGTACCGGATCACGCCGCCGACGACGCTGATCGTCGGCACGCTCGACCGGACGGCGTTCGGCCGTGCGCAGACGCCGGCCAATCTGCGCCGCTTCCTGGAGGCGATTCCGCTGGTCGCGCCCGCCGCGGCACGGCAGATGAAGGACGCGACCATCACCCGGCTGGAAGGGCTCGGTCATGCGCCGCAGGTCGAGGATCCGGCACGGTTCGATCCGGTACTGCTCGCCGCGCTCGACCGTCCGCGTCGCTAACCGTCCGCGTCGCTGGTGTCGGTCAATCGCAGCGGCGGTTCGGGTGGCTTGTTCTCGCCGCGGTGCGCCATCTTCCCGTCGACCTGCGCGCCCGCATCGATCGCCAGCGTTTCGTAGGACACGTCGCCGCTGATCCGCGCGGTTCGTTCGATGGTGAGCGCGACGACGGCGACCGACCCCTGGATCGTCCCCGCAAGTCGGGCGGTCCTTGCCTTCACGACGCCCTCGATCCGGCTCGACGCGCCCTGGATCAACTGCCCGCAATCGATGTCGCCCATGATCGCGCCGTCGACGTGCAGATCGGACGTCGTGATGACGTCGCCTTTGATCGCCACGTCTGCGCCGATCACCGACAAAGCGCCGCCAGGCCGCACCGGTCGTTCTGCCTTGCCACCGAACATCCGCAATTCCCCCGCGATTCGCGCGCGACGCTAGCACCAAAGCCGGTTAGGCGGCAGAACGGGGCGCAACGGATTGTCGTTTGCCGGCCTCCGCCTGACCGATGCCCGCCGCCGGCCGCCCTTCGTCGCGGCATAGCGCGTCGCGGCGAGGCCGATGGACCCGACCGTCAGCACCGAATCGATCGTCGCGGGCGGGGCCATCGCGAGGGTCAGCGCCAGACCGCTCGCCGCCAGCGTCGCGACGCCGATGACGGGCGGCAACGACCGCGTCGCCCCGCCGGTCAGACAGCGGACGACGACGCTGTTATAGGCGAAGGTCGATGTCATGCCGACGGCCTAGCAGGGTCGGGTTTCGATCGCCTTAAGGCACGGGATCGCCGGCCGGACGCTCGGTTGACCGGCGCGGGCCGGATGGGTATAGGCACGACCAGCCCGACGGGGATTCCTCGACGGGTATGCTTGAACATTGCTGGATGCATTCCAGGACCGTGGGCGCGCATGTCGCACCTCATGGTCCTTTTTGTATTCGAGGAGCATGTGGCTCCAGCAAAGTAACCATTTGAAAGGTGAAGGCTTCAATGCCGACGATCAACCAGCTGGTCCGCAAGGGCCGCGATCCGCAGAAGGCCAAGTCCAAGGTCCCTGCGATGGAACAGAACCCGCAGAAGCGCGGCGTCTGCACGCGCGTCTATACGACGACGCCGAAGAAGCCGAACTCGGCGCTGCGCAAGGTGGCCAAGGTCCGCCTGACCAACCAGCGCGAAGTCATCAGCTACATCCCGGGCGAAGGCCACAACCTTCAGGAGCATTCGGTGGTCCTGATCCGCGGCGGTCGTGTCCGCGATCTTCCCGGCGTTCGCTACCACGTCCTGCGCGGCGTGCTCGATACGCAGGGTGTGAAGGATCGTCGCCAGTCGCGTTCGAAGTACGGCGCCAAGCGTCCCAAGTAATCCAGCTAGAGTAAGCGCCGGACATGTTCCGGGGTCGCTGAAGATCAAAAGGAATTTGAAATGGCACGTCGTCGTCGCCCCGAAAAGCGCATCATCCTTCCCGACCCGAAATACGGGGACGAGGTGCTGTCCAAGTTCATGAATTCCGTCATGTATGACGGCAAGAAGTCGGTTGCCGAGCTGATCGTCTACGGCGCGATGGAAACCGTCGAGCAGCGTGCCAAGCGCGAGCCGATCGGCGTGTTCCATGATGCGTTGAACAACATCAAGCCGGGCATCGAGGTCCGTTCGCGGCGTGTCGGTGGTGCGACCTATCAGGTTCCCGTCGAAGTGCGCCCGGAGCGCGCCCAGGCACTGGCGATCCGCTGGCTCATCATCGCGGCCCGCGCCCGCAGCGAGAATACGATGGCCGCACGGTTGTCGGGCGAGCTGATGGATGCGGCCAACAACCGCGGCAACGCGGTGAAGAAGCGCGAAGACACGCACCGCATGGCCGAAGCCAACCGCGCCTTCTCGCATTACCGTTGGTAGGCGCTATATCGGGGGCAAGGAGGTACGGCGATGGCGACTGCACCCGACGCGTCGATCGACGATCTGAACCGGCAGTCGGCGCGGCTGGAAGCTGAGTCGCGCAAGTTGCGTGCCGAGGCGGACAAACTGAATGCCGAGCACTATAAGCTCGTTGCCGAACAGTATAAGTTGGAGTCCGAGCGTCTCAAGATCGATCGCGACAAGACGTTGTCACCATGGCTGCTCTTGGCGCAAGGCTTGATCGGGGGCGCTGCGCTGCTGGGATCGGCGCTGGCTCTACTGAAGTATCTTTCCGCGTAAGCGGCTTATTATCTACATCGAACCCAAGTTCACAAGGACTATCGATCATGGCCCGCAGCCATCCGCTCAGCATGTACCGCAATATCGGCATCATGGCGCACATCGACGCCGGCAAGACGACGACGACCGAGCGTATCCTGTATTACACCGGCAAGTCCTACAAGATCGGCGAGGTCCATGAAGGCACCGCGACGATGGACTGGATGGAGCAGGAGCAGGAGCGCGGGATCACGATCACGTCGGCTGCGACCACGTGCTTCTGGAACGATCACCGCATCAACATCATCGACACGCCGGGGCACGTCGACTTCACGATCGAGGTCGAGCGTTCGCTGCGCGTGCTCGACGGCGCGGTCGCATGCTTCGACGGCGTCGCGGGTGTCGAGCCCCAGTCCGAGACGGTGTGGCGCCAGGCCGAGAAATATCATGTTCCGCGGATGTGCTTCGTCAACAAGCTCGACCGCACCGGCGCGAGCTTCGAGCGGTGCGTCGCGATGATCAAGGATCGCCTCGGTGCGCGTCCGGCCGTGCTGTACCTGCCGATCGGCATCGAGGGCGGGTTCAAGGGCCTCGTCGATCTGGTCAACAACAATGCGATCATCTGGCTCGAGGAAAGCCTGGGCGCGAAGTTCGAGATCACCGAGATACCCGACGACTTGAAGGCGGCGGCGGCGACGGCGCGCAGCGAGCTGATCGAAATGGCGGTCGAGCAGGACGACGACCTCATGGAGGCGTATCTGGAGGGGACCGAACCCACGACCGCCGAACTGAAGGCGCTGATCCGCAAGGGCACGCTGAACTTCTCGTTCGTTCCCGTGCTGTGCGGTTCGGCGTTCAAGAACAAGGGCGTTCAGCCGCTGCTGGACGGTGTCGTCGATTATCTGCCGAGCCCATTGGACATCAAGGACGTCGAAGGCCTGAAGCTCGACGGCGAAACGCCCGACAGCCGGCCGCCTGCGGACGACGCGCCGATGTCGGCGCTGGCGTTCAAGATCATGAACGATCCTTTCGTCGGCACGCTGACCTTCGCCCGCATCTATTCGGGCAAGATGGACACCGCGTCGATGGTCATGAATTCGGTCAAGGACAAGAAGGAAAAGGTCGGCCGCATGCTGCTGATGCATGCGAACAGCCGCGAGGACATCCAGGAGGCGTTCGCGGGCGACATCGTCGCGCTGGCCGGGCTGAAGGATACCACGACCGGCGATACGCTGTGCGCGCAGAACGCGCCGATCATCCTGGAGCGGATGGAGTTCCCCGAGCCCGTCATCGAGCTGTCGGTGGAACCCAAGACCAAGGCCGACCAGGAGAAGATGGGCGTCGCGCTCAATCGCCTGGCGCGCGAGGACCCGTCGTTCCGCGTGTCCTCGGACGCCGAGAGCGGCCAGACGATCATCAAGGGGATGGGCGAGCTTCACCTCGAAATCCTGGTCGACCGCATGCGTCGCGAGTTCAAGGTCGAGGCGAATGTCGGCGCGCCGCAGGTGGCGTACCGCGAATATCTCGGCAAGCCGGTCGAGCTGACCTACACCCACAAGAAGCAGTCGGGCGGCTCGGGCCAGTTCGGCGAGGTGAAGGTGAAGGTCGTCCCCGGCGAGCGTGGTTCGGGCTACCAGTTCTTCGACGAGATCAAGGGCGGCAATATTCCCAAGGAATATATCCCCTCGGTCGAGAAGGGCATGCGCGAGACGGCGCAGACGGGGTCGCTGATCGGCTTCCCGATCATCGATTTCGAGGTGCACCTGATCGACGGCAAGTATCACGACGTCGACTCGTCGGCGCTCGCGTTCGAAATCTGTGCCCGCGGCGCGATGCGCGAAGCCGCGCAGAAGGCCGGCATTAAACTGCTCGAGCCGATCATGAAGGTCGAGGTCGTGACGCCTGAGGATTATCTGGGCGACGTCATCGGCGACATGAACAGCCGTCGCGGCCAGATCCAGGGCACCGACAGCCGCGGCAACGCGCAGACCGTCGAGGCGATGGTGCCGCTGGCGAACATGTTCGGATACGTCAACCAGCTGCGCTCGTTCACGCAGGGGCGCGCGCAGTACAGCATGCAGTTCTCGCATTACGACGAAGTGCCCGCGAACGTCGCCGACGAGGTGAAAGCCAAATTGGCCTGATTTCGACTACTGTCACCCCGGCCTTGTGCCGGGGGCCAGGGTTCGGGGCACAACATCGGTTGTCCACCTGGCCCTGGATACCGGGACGAGCCCGGTATGACGGATGCGGGAAGGGCTGGTGTCGGAAACAAACTATCGCTAAGGGCGCGCCTTCGCGTGTGGCCCGGCGGCCCCGGAATTCGAATCACAAGGTAGGAAAGCAATGGCCAAGGCAAAATTCGAGCGGAACAAGCCGCATCTTAACATCGGCACGATCGGCCACGTCGATCACGGCAAGACGTCGCTGACCGCCGCGATCACCAAGGTGCTCGCCGAGACGACCGGCGGCACCGCCGTCGATTTCGCGAACATCGACAAGGCGCCCGAAGAGCGTGAGCGCGGCATCACGATCTCGACCGCGCACGTCGAGTACGAGACGACCGCACGCCATTATGCGCATGTCGATTGCCCCGGCCACGCCGATTATGTGAAGAACATGATCACCGGTGCCGCCCAGATGGACGGCGCGATCCTGGTCGTGTCGGCGACCGACGGCCCGATGCCGCAGACGCGCGAGCACATCCTGCTCGCCCGCCAGGTCGGCGTGCCGGCGATGGTGGTGTTCATGAACAAGGTCGATCTGGTCGACGACGCCGAGATCCTCGAGCTGGTCGAACTGGAAATCCGCGAGCTGCTCAGCTCGTACGATTTCCCGGGCGACGACATTCCGATCATCCAGGGTTCGGCGACGTGCGCGCTGTCGGGTTCGAACGACACGTTCGGCAAGGACGCCGTGCTGGCGCTGATGAAGGCGGTCGACGAGTATATCCCGCAGCCCGAGCGTCCGCTCGACAAGCCGTTCATGATGCCGATCGAGGACGTGTTCTCGATTTCAGGTCGCGGTACGGTCGTCACCGGCCGCGTCGAGACCGGCATCGTCAAGGTCGGCGAGGAAGTCGAGATCGTCGGTATCCACCCGACCGTCCGCAAGACCACGGTTACCGGCGTCGAGATGTTCCGCAAGCTGCTCGACCAGGGCCAGGCCGGCGATAACGTCGGCGCGCTGATCCGCGGCGTGGCGCGTGACGAGGTCGAGCGTGGCCAGGTTCTCTGCAAGCCCGGCACGATCAAGCCGCACACGGACTTCTCGTCGGAAGTGTACGTGCTGTCGAAGGAAGAGGGTGGCCGTCACACGCCGTTCTTCGCCAATTACCGTCCGCAATTCTACTTCCGCACGACGGACGTGACCGGCACCGTCGAACTGCCCGAGGGCACCGAGATGGTCATGCCCGGCGACAACGTCGCGCTCGGCATCAAGCTGATCGCGCCGATCGCCATGGATGTCGGCCAGCGCTTCACGATCCGCGAGGGCGGTCGTACCGTCGGCGCAGGCGTGGTGAGCGGCATCACCAAGTAAGCTGTCCTTCGTCACCCCGGCCTTGTGCCGGGGTCCAGAGCCACGAGCGTCGTGTTCGTGGCTCGGGATGCCGGGACGAGCCCGGCATGACGGAATGGATGAGCCTCCGCCCATCGCGCAGAAATGCGCGCAGGGCGGTTGCCTTTTTTCAGGGGTGTCGCTAAGGGCGCTCCTCCAGTTTTCAAGTACGGTTCTTTCTCCGTCATCCCAGCGAAGGCTGGGATCTCAACCCGCCGGCGCGACGCCAGCGGCACGAGCCCCCCGCCAACGGGCCCCATCAAAGTAATACTTTGATGGGAACCCATCGCGGGGGTGACGGCCGGGGCCGTCATCTTTCGCATCGGTAGGGACCATGGACAGCAACATCCGCATTCGCCTGAAGGCGTTCGATCACCGCGTGCTCGACCAGGCGACCGGCGACATCGCCGACACCGCGCGCCGCACCGGCGCGCTGATCCGTGGCCCGATCCCGTTGCCGACGCGCATCGAGAAGTTCACGGTCAACCGCGGCCCGCACATCGACAAGAAGTCGCGCGAGCAGTTCGAGGTGCGCACCTACAAGCGCATGCTCGACATCGTGCAGCCGACACCGCAGACGGTCGATGCCTTGATGAAGCTGGACCTCGCGGCAGGCGTTGACGTCGAGATCAAGCTGGCCTAAGGGCTCGCTTCCCGCGGTCGACCGGAAGGTCCTCCGGGAGCAACGACATTGAGATACCGCTAGCCGCTTCGGCGGTTAGGACAGCGTCTCCCGTCACGTTTTTGCGTTTGCAGGAACACCAGCCCGGGACGGGGGCACGCTTCGCTTTATCCGGGCTGATTGGGTCGCATCGGGGCATCCCGTCTGCGAGCCGCAAGCACCCTGCAATCGTGCGGGTGCCTCTGTAGGGAGCAAGGATCATGCGCACTGGCGTGATCGCGAAGAAGATGGGGATGACCCGCCTGTTCCAGGATGACGGTCGGCACGTGCCGGTCACCGTCCTGGCGCTCGAAGGCAACCAGGTCATTTCCGTTCGCGAAATGGATCGTGACGGCTACACCGCCGTCCAGCTTGGCGCAGGCGTCGCCAAGGCGAAGAATGTCTCGAAGCCCGAGCGCGGCCATTTCGGCAAGGCCGAAGTGGCGCTGAAGGCGGTCATCCACGAGTTCCGCGTCGATGCGGACGGCCTTCTCGACGTTGGCGCGGAAATCTCCGCCGACCATTATGTCGCGGGCCAGATCGTCGACATCCAGGGCAAGACGCAG
Organism: Sphingomonas bacterium; assembly: GCF_903642285.1. Taxonomy (GTDB): domain Bacteria; phylum Pseudomonadota; class Alphaproteobacteria; order Sphingomonadales; family Sphingomonadaceae; genus Sphingomonas. The sequence continues at coordinate 7,831 of NZ_CAHJWJ010000038.1, read as the reverse complement.
GGCAAGGGTTTCCAGGGCGGCATGAAGCGCTGGGGCTTCAAGGGCCTTCGCGCCACCCACGGCGTTTCGGTCTCGCACCGTTCGCTGGGGTCGACCGGCCAGCGCCAGGATCCGGGCAAGGTCTTCAAGAACAAGAAGATGGCCGGGCACATGGGCGACAAGTTCCGCACCCAGCAGAACCTCGAAATCGTATCGACCGACGTCGAGCGCGGCCTTCTGTTCGTCAAGGGCTCGGTGCCCGGATCGAAGGGTGGCTGGTTGTTCGTCAAGGACTCGGTCAAGGTCGCGCGTCCCGACGCCGCACCGTTCCCCGCCGGGCTGAAGAGCGCCGCGAACAGCAACACCGCCTCCGACACCCCGGCCGACACGGCCGAGGCGCCGGTCGCGACCGATGGCCAGGAGGGCTGAACGTGAAGGTCAAGGTTCATTCCTTCGCAGACGACGCAGGCATCGCGGACGTCGAACTCAACGACGAGGTCTTCGGCCTCGATCCGCGCGCCGACATCCTGCACCGCGTCGTCACCTGGCAGCTCGAGAAGCGTCGCGAGACGGCACGCGGCACGCGTGAGCGCGCCGATGTGGCGCGCACCGGCAAGAAGTTCGGTCGCCAGAAGGGCGGCGGTACGGCGCGTCACGGCGATCGCCGCGCGCCCGTCTTCATCGGCGGCGGCAAGGCGCATGGTGCTCGCGTTCGCGATTTCAATCCATCGCTGAACAAGAAGATCCGCGCGCTCGGCCTGAAGATGGCGCTCAGCAGCCATGCCAAGGCGGGCTCGCTGTTCGTCATGGACAGCCTGGTCGTCGACGGCGGCAAGACGAAGACGCTGAAGGGCGATCTCGCCAAGCTCGGCTTCGGCAAGACGCTGGTGATCGACGGCGACATGGTCGAGACGAGCTTCGCGTTCGCCGCGGGCAATTTGCACGACATCAACGTCCTGCCGGCGGCCGGTGCCAACGTCTACGACATCCTGAAGCATGACACGCTGGTGCTGACCCGCGCCGCGGTCGAAAAGCTGGAGGCGCGCTTCAATGGCTAAGCCGCAGAAGTCGGTCGACATCCGTCACTATGACGTGATCGTCGGTCCGCACATCACCGAGAAGGCGACGCTGCTCAGCGAGCACAACGCCGTGGTGTTCAAGGTCGCGAACGACGCGACCAAGCCCGAGATCAAGGCCGCAGTGGAAGCATTGTTCGGCGTCGACGTCCTGGGCGTGAATACGATCGTCCAGAAGGGCAAGACGAAGAAGTGGAAGGGCACGCCCTACACGAAATCCGACATCAAGAAGGCGATCGTGACGCTCAAGGACGGTCAGTCCATCGACGTGACGACGGGGGTCTGAGGATATGGCACTCAAGCATTATAATCCGACCAGCCCGGCACGGCGTGGTCTCGTCCTCGTCGACAAGTCGTCGCTGTGGAAGGGCAAGCCCGTCAAGGCGCTGACCGAAGGCAAGCACAAGACCGGCGGCCGCAACAACAAGGGTCACGTGACCTCGCGCGGCATCGCCGGCGGCCACAAGCAGAGCTATCGCCATATCGATTTCAAGCGTCGCTTGTGGGACGTCGAGGGCACCGTCGAACGGATCGAATATGATCCCAACCGCACCGCCTTCATCGCGCTCATCAACTATGGCGACACGCCGGAAGGCAAGCCCAACGTCGCGTACATCATCGCGCCGCAGCGGCTTGCGGTCGGCGACAAGGTGCTCGCCGCGAAGAAGACCGACGTGAAGCCGGGCAATGCCATGGAACTGGGCCAGATGCCCGTCGGCACCATCGTCCACAATGTGGAGATGAAGCCGATGAAGGGCGGGCAGATCGCACGGTCGGCCGGCACCTATGTGCAGGTGGTCGGTCGCGACAAGGGCATGGTGATGGTGCGCCTGAATTCGGGCGAGCAGCGCTATATCCGCAGCGATTGCATGGCGACGGTCGGCGCGGTGTCGAACCCCGACAACCAGAACCAGAATTTCGGCAAGGCCGGTCGTTCGCGCTGGATGGGCATCCGCCCGCTGACGCGCGGCGTCGCCAAGAACCCGGTCGACCATCCGCATGGCGGTGGCGAAGGCCGGACCTCGGGCGGTCGTCATCCGGTGACCCCGTGGGGCAAGCCCACCAAGGGTGCCCGCACCCGTCACAACAAGTCGACCGACAAGATGATCATCCGGTCGCGTCATTCGACGAAGAGGAAGGGCTAAGATGGCTCGTTCAGTCTGGAAGGGGCCGTTCGTCGAACTGAGCCTGCTCAAGAAGGCGGAGACCGCGCAGGATTCGGGTGGCCGTGCGCCGATCAAGACCTGGTCGCGCCGTTCCACCATCCTGCCGCAGTTCGTCGGCCTGACGTTCAACGTCTATAACGGCCGCAAGTTCGTGCCGGTGTCGGTCAACGAGGACATGGTCGGCATGAAGCTCGGCGAGTTCGCGCCAACGCGGTATTTCCCGGGTCACGCCGCGGACAAGAAGGGCAAGCGCTGATGTCGAAGCAAGCAAGCCCGCGCAAGGTCGGCGACAAGGAAGCCTTGTCGGTCGGTACGCAGATCCGGGGGTCCGCGCAGAAGCTGAACCTGGTCGCGGGGCTGATCCGCGGCAAGAAGGCCGGCGACGCGCTCAACATCCTGACCTTCTCGACGAAGGGCATGGCTGTCGAGGCGCGCAAGGTGCTCGCGTCCGCGATCGCCAATGCCGAGAACAACCACAATCTCGACGTCGACGCGCTCGTCGTCGCCGAGGCCAGCGTCGGCAAGGGCATCGTCATGAAGCGCTTCGCCACCCGCGGCCGCGGCAAGTCGACGCGCATCCTGAAGCCGTTCTCGCGGCTTCGTATCGTCGTCCGCGAGCAGGAAGAAGCATAATGGGTCAGAAGAGCAACCCGATTGGTCTGCGCCTGCAGATCAACCGCACCTGGGACAGCCGCTGGTTCGCGGAAGGGGCCGATTATGGTCGTCTCCTCCTGGAGGATCTGAAGATCCGCACCTTCATCATGACGTCGCTGCCCCAGGCCGCGATCTCGAAGGTGGTCATCGAGCGTCCGGCCAAGCTGTGCCGCATCTCGATCTACGCGGCGCGTCCCGGTGTCATCATCGGCAAGAAGGGCGCGGATATCGAGAAGCTGCGCGGCACGATCGGCAAGATGACCGCATCCACGGTGTCGCTGAACATCGTCGAGATCCGCAAGCCGGAAGTCGACGCCAAACTGGTCGCGCAGGGGATCGCGGATCAGCTGGAGCGCCGCATCGCGTTCCGCCGTGCGATGAAGCGTGCGGTCCAGTCCGCGCTTCGTCTGGGTGCGGAGGGTATCCGCGTCGCCTGTGGCGGCCGTCTGGGCGGCGCGGAAATCGCGCGTTCGGAAAGCTACCGCGAAGGCCGGGTGCCGCTTCACACGCTGCGGGCGAACATCGACTATGCCGAAGCGACCGCGCACACGTCCTACGGCGTCTGCGGCGTCAAGGTCTGGGTCTTCAAGGGCGAGATCCTCGGCCATGATCCGATGTCGCAGGACCGGCTGATGATGGAGGCTCAGACCTCCGGCGTGCGCCCCGCGCGCGATGACCGTCGTTAACCGGCGTCGTTAAGGATTACACGACATGTTGCAGCCAAAGCGCACCAAGTTCCGCAAGGCCTTCAAGGGCCGGATCCACGGCGATGCCAAGGGCGGTTCGTCGCTCAACTTCGGCTCGTTCGGGCTGAAGGCGATGGAGCCCGACCGGATCACCGCACGCCAGATCGAGGCGGCCAGGCGGGCGATCACGCGTCACATCAAGCGCCAGGGGCGTTTGTGGATCCGCATCTTCCCCGACGTGCCGATCTCGTCGAAGCCCGCCGAAGTCCGCATGGGCAAGGGCAAGGGTTCGCCGGAATTCTGGGCGGCACGCGTGAAGCCCGGCCGGATCCTGTTCGAACTCGACGGCGTCGAGGGCAAGATCGCCGCTGAGGCGTTCGAGCGGGCAGCGATGAAGCTGCCGATCAAAGTGAAGGTCGTCGCCCGCCTGGGCGACACCAGCCACCTCGGAGGCGAGTAAGATGGCCAAGGCTACCCCCAAGATCGATCTCGTCGGCCAGAGCGACGACCAGCTGAACGAGAGCCTCGGCAATCTGAAGCGCGAGCAGTTCAACCTCCGCTTCCAGGCGGCGACGAACCAGCTCGAAAAGCCGAGTCGCGTCCGCGAAGTCCGTCGCGACATCGCCCGGATCAAGACCATGCAAGCCCAGCGCACCGGCGCTGGCGCGGCCAAGTAAGGACAATATCATGCCGAAGCGCGTGCTGACCGGACTGATCGTGTCCGACAAGGGCAACAAGACGGTGGTCGTGAACGTGGAGCGCAAGGTCAAGCACCCGCTCTACGGCAAGATCATCCGCCGTTCGAAAAAGTACCACGCCCATGACGAGGCGAACGAATACAAGCAGGGCGAAACCGTGCGGATCGAAGAGACCGCACCGATCTCCAAGCTGAAGACCTGGAAGGTCGTCGATCGGGTGAACACCCATGCGACGCCCGAACGGGTCGAGCTGTCGGGCGAAGAGGCCGCGGCGGCCTGAAGGCTACACCACCCCCGCGAAGGCGGGGGCCCAGGTGCGAGCCGTTGAGTAATTGAGCGCTGATCTGCATTGCGCAGCAGCTCGGTACTGGGCCCCCGCCTTCGCGGGGGTGGAGCTTAAGCAGGTTTCCGGTCGGTATCGGAGCCATAGGTGAGAAGGAAGCGGATCGATGATCCAGATGCAGTCCAATCTCGACGTCGCTGACAATAGCGGCGCGAAGCGGGTGCAGTGCATCAAGGTGCTTGGCGGGTCCAAGCGCCGCACGGCCAGCGTCGGCGACATCATCGTCGTCTCGATCAAGGAAGCGCAGCCCCGCGGCCGCGTGAAGAAGGGCGACGTCCACCGCGCGGTGATCGTCCGGACCGCCAAGGACATCCGCCGCGCGGACGGTTCGGTGATCCGGTTCGATTCGAACGCGGCGGTACTGGTCAACAAGAACGAGGAGCCGATCGGCACCCGTATCTTCGGGCCCGTGGTCCGCGAACTGCGCGGTCGCAAGCACATGAAGATCATCTCGCTCGCGCCGGAGGTGCTGTAATGGCGTCCGCTCGTATCAAGAAGGGTGACAAGGTCATCGTCCTGTCCGGCAAGGACAAGGGCAAGACCGGCGAAGTCACGATGTCGATGCCCAAGGACGGCAAGGTCGTCGTGTCGGGCGTGAACATCGCGGTCCGCCACACCAAGCCGACGCAGGGCGACCCGCAAGGTGGCCTGAAGCGCAGCGAAGCGCCGATGCACGTCTCCAAGGTGGCGCACGTCACCGCGGACGGCAAGGCGACCCGCGTTCGTTTCGAGACCAAGGACGGCAAGAAGGTCCGCATCGCGGTCAAGACCGGAGACCAGATCGATGTCTGATTACAAGCCCCGCATGAAGGCGAAGTACGACGACGAGGTCGCCAAGGCGATGACCGAGAAGTTCGGCTACAGGAACGCCATGGAAGTGCCCCGGATCGAGAAGATCACGCTCAACATGGGCGTGGGCGAAGCGACCCAGGACAAGAAGAAGGTCGACCAGGCCGCCGGCGAGATGGAGCTGATCGCAGGTCAGAAGCCCGTCGTCACCAAGGCGAAGAAGTCGATCGCGCAGTTCAAGCTGCGCGAGGGCATGCCGATCGGCGTGAAGGTCACGCTTCGCCGCGAGCGGATGTACGAGTTCCTCGACCGCTTCATCACGATCGCGCTTCCCCGCGTTCGCGATTTCCGCGGGCTGAACCCGAAGAGCTTCGACGGTCGCGGCAATTACGCCTGCGGCCTGAAGGAGCAGATCGTGTTCCCCGAGATCAACTATGACCGGATCGACAAGGTCCGCGGCATGGACGTGATCGTGACGACGACCGCGAAGACCGACGACGAGGCGCGCGAGCTGCTCCGGCTGTTCGGTTTCCCGTTCCCGATCGAAGAAGAAGCTGCCGAGAAGAAGGCGGCGTAACGACCTTGTGGCTGCGCGAAGGCGGGGACCCAGACCGGGCACCCGCCTTCGCGGGTGAACAAAAGAGAGAAAGAACTTAAGTCGATGGCGAAACTGAGTTCAGTGAACAAGAACGAGCGTCGCAAGCGCATGGTCAAGCAGTATGCCTCGAAATACGCGGCGCTGAAGGCCAAGGCGAACGACAAGACGCTCGACGATGGCGAGCGGCTGATCGCCCGGTTGAAGATGGCGGAATTGCCGCGCAATGCGAACCGCACGCGGATCCGCAATCGCTGCCAGCTGACGGGCCGGCCGCGCGGCAATTATCGCAAGTTCGGCCTGTCGCGGATCATGCTGCGTGAATTGGGCAATAAGGGCCTGATTCCCGGCCTCACGAAGTCGAGCTGGTAAGGAAGCATCATGGCAGTGACCGATCCCGTGGGTGACCTGCTCACCCGCATCCGCAACGGCCAGCGCGCGAAGAAGGACAGCGTCCTTTCGCCCGCGTCGAAGCTGCGCGTCCGCGTGCTCGACGTGCTGCAGCGCGAAGGCTATATCCGCGGCTATAGCGACGAGCAGATGGGCCCCGCCGCCGGCCTTCGCATCGAGCTGAAATATTTCGAGGGTCAGCCCGCGATCAAGCATGTCGCGCGCGTCTCCAAGCCCGGTCGCCGGGTGTACAGCGGCTCGCAGGAGCTGCCGCGCATCATGAACGGCCTCGGCATCACCATCGTCTCGACGCCCCGCGGCGTGCTCTCGGATGCCGAAGCGCGCGAGCACAATGTCGGCGGCGAAGTCCTCGCGGAGGTGTTCTGATGAGCCGCATCGGCAAGAAGGCGGTCCCGGTCCCGGCTGGCGTCACCGCGACGATCAACGACGGCACGCTGAGCGTGAAGGGTCCCAAGGGCATCCTGACGCTCGTGCTGCGCGACGAAATCGCCTATGCGGTCGAGGATGGCACCATTTCGGTGAAGCCGGCCAACGACAGCAAGCAGGCGCGGGCCTTCTGGGGCATGCAGCGCACGATGGTGCAGAATCTGGTAACCGGCGTGACCGACGGCTTCACCAGGAAGCTGCTGATCACCGGCGTCGGCTACCGCGCCGCAGCGCAGGGTCGCAGCCTGAAGCTCCAGCTCGGCTACAGCCACGACGTCAACATCGATGTGCCGGAAGGCCTTGAGGTGAAGACGCCCGACAACACGACCGTCGAGATCAGCGGATCGGACAAGCAGAAGGTCGGTCAGCTGGCCGCCGAGATCCGCCGCTGGCGCAAGCCCGAGCCTTACAAGGGCAAGGGGATCAAGTACGACGGTGAGTTCATCTTCCGCAAGGAAGGGAAGAAGAAGTAATGACCAAGGGTCTCTCTCTTTTCGCAAAGCGCCGCCGTCGCAACCGGACCGCGCTCAGGGCGCGTGCCGGGATCCGTCCGCGGCTCCATGTCCATCGTTCGGGCAAGCATATCTATGCCCAGGTGATCGACGACAAGGCCGGCACGACGCTGGCGTCGGCGTCGACGTTGACGGGCTTCGAGGGTTCGGGCGCGAACATCGCCGCGGCGAGCGACGTCGGCAAGCGCGTGGCGGAAGCCGCGAAGGCGGCCGGTGTCACGCAGGTCGTGTTCGATCGCGGCGGCTTTCTCTACCACGGCCGCGTCAAGGCGCTGGCCGATGCCGCGCGCGAAGCCGGATTGGAGTTCTAAGACATGGCCGATACCAACGATATCCAGTCCCAGCCCGGCAACCCCGCCGTGCCCGAGACTTCCGCCGGCGATGCCGGCGCTAACACCGGCGCTGGTGCCGGTGGCGGTTATCAGGGCCAGGGCGGCGGCGGCGGCCGCGGTCGTGGCGGTCCCGGCGGCGGTGGCGGTCGCGGTGGCCCCGGCGG
>NZ_CAHJWJ010000037.1 GCF_903642285.1 Sphingomonas bacterium | reverse complement strand
GGGCCAGCCGCGCCTGCGCGGTCGCCAGCGCCGCGTCCCAGGCTTGCGCGAAATCGGGCTGGACGCGGCGGCGGTGCTGCATGGTGCCATAAGCGATATCGGTCCTGCGTGCCGCTTCCCGCGCGTTGCCGGTACGGCCCAGCGCCAGGAGAAACGCACGATTCTGCAGCGCCTGTGCGCGGGTGAAGGCCCTCGGCATGGCAAACCCGTCCGACAGCTTTTCCAACTTTGCAAGCGACTATGGGAAGGGCCCGCGGTGTCGTCATGCCCCCGACGGCGCGCCTGCCCGCCGAGGCCGCGCGAGTCACAATGATTGCTATAGCATTCGTTGCACCGTTGGCGATCCCGCCGTCCTGTTTTTATACGGGCGACGCAGGACCACGCCTGCAGCTCCAACGCGGATCAAGATCAGGATGGGCAATGTCACCTTGGAATCTCGGGATCGTCGTGCTTGCGGCCGCACTCTCGTCTCAGGCTCCCGTCATGGCTGAGCCGGCAGGGCACGTCACCGGCATCGGCGGCATCTTCGTCAAGAGCAAGGACCCCAAGGCGCTTGCCCGTTGGTACCGGGATACGCTCGGGCTCGATGTCGCGTCATGGGGCGGCGCGGCCATACCCTATGACGCCCCCGGCCATCCGCCCAAGGTCTCGTGGACGGCTTTCCCGGATACGACGGACTATCTGATGCCATCGACCCGGGAATTCATGATAAACTTCGCCGTCGACGACATGGACGCGATCGTCGCGCGCCTGACGGCGAAGGGCGTCCCCATCCTCAAGCGCGACGACCACGACGCCTTCGGCAGGTTCGCCTGGATACAGGACCCCGACGGGACGAAGATAGAGTTGTGGCAGCCGAAATAGGCCGTCCGTTCACGCGGTTCGCTCGTCCGACGGGCGTCGCCATGGCGCCAGGACCTCGTAATGGGTCACGTCGGTCTTGCCGCCTCTGGTGGCCCGCAGGAGTTTCCTGCCCGCCAGGTGACGCACGGCGTCTTGCACGCTTCGCTTGGAAAGGCCGGTCCGCTCCGCGAGCTGGGCATGGCTGAGCCGCGGCGACCCCATTGCCGATGCGGCCGAAAACGCGATGTAGACCAGAAAGGCCGACGCCCGGCGATCATGGCCGACCAGGTCGCGCATAAGCGTGTCGAGGACATATGCATCCAGCGCATAGTGCTTGTCGCCCATCGCCACGGCACCTAACACACCGGCCCCGGGACGCAACGCCCGCCTCGACCGATGCGGAGGGCCGTCGTGATCAGAAAGCTCAACTACGTCGGCATTCCCACGCGGAACCAGGAGCGGTCGCTGGCTTTCTGGACCGAGATCATGGGGTTCATCATCGCCACCGATCGTCCGATCGGCGAGAAGCGCTGGATCGAATTGACGATCCCCGGTGCGCAAACCGGCCTGCTGCTGTTGACGCCCAAGGGTCATGAAGACAGGATCGGTACCTTCTTCAACGGCTCGTTCGGCTGTGACGACGTGCAATATGAATATGATCGACTGTCCGCGAAAGGCGTGGTCTTTCTCGGGCCGCCCGAACTCAAGCCTTTTCCGCACGTCTATTTTCAGGACCCGGACGGCAACACGTTCTTCCTGGCCAGCCGATGAACGAATAGACTCCTTGGTTTTCCCGCGCGCACCTTGCCGAACGGGCGTCATGACATTGCAAGCGTGCGCGCAAGCCGGTAGTGTCGCAGTATGAAATCAGCGGCGGTCACGGAGGATTTTGACAATCTCGTCAAGCCTGCGGCTGATGTTCCAGCCCAAGCCTAATGCCCCCCCGATCACGATGGCCTGTATCCAATCCCCTGCGCTCACGCCGCCTTCTCCCGCTTTTTATAAGGTCTACGCTTATCAGGAACGGGCGCATCCGCGTCAATTCGCGCCAGCACATCGTTCAGCGACCAAAGCCGATCGGTAACGCCAGCGGCCATCGCAGTCGACATGCGCAGCGTTTTATGGATGCGGCAGAAGTTATAGAACACGAAGTAGAGCGACAGCGCGTGGACGTGGTTGTCGAATTTCTTTGAGAAGGCGTCGTCAGGCGCTGAACCGGCGCATCGATATACGCATCGTGAGGGTTCTGACGTTCAACATAGCTCATTTCATACTGAACTTTGCGTCTTGCAAGTACCTTGTTCAGTTTAGAATTTGGCTTATCTCGATATCAAAGCGATCGGACAGCAAATTCTGAGCCTGTTTTATCGGAATATTTAATTCGTCAGCTACGGCCGGTGCCGATTTTGCACTGGCTAAATAGGCGTCTCGAATATGCGCCGGACATATAACGCCTAGGGCCATCCATAATGCCATGCCGTCAGCTTGGACGTGTAAAGATCGCTTACCGCTGCCCGACTCATCGAACATTTGTCGCATGTGGTTTTCTAGTGCCACCGCAGTATCAGTAGCATACTCGACCTTATCAGGGTCAAAGTAGCAGTGCATCAGCTCTTTGATGGATACAAACCGTTCGGCTTGCTCAGATAAATTGCCGGCTAGTATGATGGTGTAGTCGTATTTAGACAGACCACCGTGTTGCACACGCGCGGAACGGAATATGAATCCTGCTAAAACGCTCTTATCTAGATCCGGCTCTACTTTTATCGTGATCTCACGGACCCAATGAACCCGGCTGGCATCGTCTAAATACCACTGCCGGGACAACCGAGTTTCTTGCCTCTGTCGAGCAAGATATGCTGGCTTGTACAAAAGAATTAGCCCCTACCGCCATTTCAAGCGGTAGGGGCTAAAATAATCAGATGCTCAGGTCAATGTCGCGACCACCGCCCGCATTGATCGAGGCAATGGCCCTCCGCATTGCGGCAGCGATTTCTTCAATCGAGCATTCCCGGCTCTCACCCGGATAAAATTTGATATCAGAAATGGCGCTGCTCGGATCGCCGAACAGCTCTTTGCTCAAGATGCTCAGTTCGCTCATAGTCAACTCCATCGAGCCGCAGCTGCGGCCCTTCCTATTTCTTTTCTACGTTCTGTGGTGAGTGAAGCGCTACGGCTTAGTCCACCCTGAACACCACGCTGCTTTGGGACTTCGACAGCTACGTCATCTTCGACCTCCGCAGTCGCGATGCGTCCCGCCATAACCGCGAGGGCCACAGCGTCTGCTGGTCGTGTCTGTCCTTGCGGACCCCTAGGCATCACTTTACCTTCCATTCGATCTTTGAATTTACGCATCAATACGCACCAAAAGACGCGATTGAACTCATTTAATCGTGTTGAACGACCGTTTGAGCATCAAGTTCATCAAAAGGCGTCGCCATTCTTATGCCATATGCATATTAGACAAGCAATAACAACTGGTTTTGCGACGAACCGATGGTGAAACTGCGACCAAATGCATCCAGCGCCTATTGACTAAGGTAACTTACGTCATTTCAGATCAACGTCTTGAAAGCAGTTTGCGGGTTTTAACGCCGCCGTCGACCAGGTGACCCGCCAGGTTATCCGATTAGCTGGAATGAGCGATTCGCGCTGCAAATTTAAACCGAGACACTACCGGTAGCGGACAAGACATTGGTAACCATAACCGCGTAGTCTGCATCGATGTCGACGCCGCCGATCCCGGGCCATCCAGGCGCATCGACGCGCCGCCGCGATTGGACGGTCGTCCTCGGCGTCCTGATCCTGTCCGCGCTGTTCCTGTTCGGCGGCCCCGCACGCCCGATCGTCCTGTGGGACGAATCGCGCAACATCATCAACGCGCTGGAGATGGATCGCCGTGGCCTCGGCGTCGTCACGACCTGGCGCGGCGCGCCCGACCTGTGGAATACGAAACCGCCGCTGATGATCTGGCTGATGGTCGGCAGCGTCAGGCTGTTCGGCGCGTCGGTCTGGGCGTTGCGGCTGCCGGGGATGATCGCGACGCTCGGCACGATCGCGCTCGTCATGACGTTCGTGCGGCGGACGACGGGATCGATCGCGACGGGCGCGCTGGCCGCGGCGTTCCTGGTGGCGAGCCCGGCATTGTTCGGCGAACATGGCGCCGGGACCGCGGATTACGATTCGCTGCTCGTGTTCTTCGTCACCGCCTATCTGCTGCTGCTGTTCGGTGCGATCCACCGGGCGCGGCCGAGGGTGTCGACGCTGGTGCTCGCGGGGGGGTGCGTCGTCGGTGCCATGCTGACCAAGGGCGTCGCGGGGGCGATGCCGGGGCTGGGGGTCGGCACCTATCTCATGCTGACACGCCGCCTGCCCCGGATCGCACGGTGGCGATACGGCGCGATCGGCGCGGCGATCGCGGCGGCGGTGCTCGTGTTCCTGACCGTGCGGGAAGTGGCCGCGCCGGGCTATCTCGCCGCGAGCTGGCACAACGATGTCGCCGGACGTCTGACCGATTCGCTCGTCGGGGCGCGCAAGCCCGCGACCTTCTATCTCGCCATCCTGTGGGCCGGGTATTTCTCCGCGCCGCTGCTCCTGATCGTCGCGCCCTTTGCTTGGCGGACCATGCCGGGGCGGGCGCGGGCGGTGTCGCGCTACGGCCTGTGCATCGTCGGCACCCTGCTGCTCACGACGACGATCGCGGCGTCGAAGCTGCATCATTACATCCTGCCCGCCATGCCGTTCATGGCGATCGTCGCCGCGATCGTGTCGCGGGCGATCCGGCGGCGCATCCGTGCGGACCGCGATACGGTCGGCATCGCGCTGGCGATCGTCGGGGTCCTGTGCACTGCGCTCGCGATCGAACGCGGTGTGGTGCAGCGTTATGTCGTCGATCCGCGTTACGAGGGCGCGGCGTCGGGGCGGTATGGCGCGCTGTTCGATCGACTGGCGGGGCAGCCGCTGCCGATCGTCGCGGTCGATCCGGGTTTCGCCGATCATGGCGATCCGCATTATGCGCCGGTGCTGCACGCCTATCGGCTGTTGTGGCGGCGGCGGGGGGTGTGGATCGGCTGGGCGACCGGACCGGGCGATCGGCATGCGCGGCCGGCGGTGCTGGCCAGCTGCGACCCGCCGACCGCGGCGAGGCTGCTTCGGCGCGGGGCGGACATCGGGCAAGTCGCGGGCTGCGCTGCGGTGGTCGGCGGCTAGACAATCGGCGCTGCGTCCGCTATCGGCGCGCGCTTCCACAGCATCGGCTACGGAAATATCGCGGGAGGGTTGCGTTTGCGCGTGCCCGTTCGGACCGCTCGACTTGATCGGGGCCTCACCGCCCCTCGAAAGAGAGTGACATGGCAAAGAAGATTACCGGTTACATCAACCTGCAGGTTGCGGCGGGCGAAGCGAAGCCCGCGCCGCCGATCGGGCCGGCGCTCGGGCAGCGCGGCGTGAACATCATGGAATTCTGCAAGGCGTTCAACGCCGCCACGACGGAGATCGCCAAGGGGACGCCGATCCCGACGAAGATCACGGTCTATGCCGACCGCAGTTTCTCGTTCGAGACCAAGACGCCCCCCGCCTCGTTCCTCATCAAGCAGGCCGCCGGGCTGAAGTCGGGCTCGAAGGAGCCCGGCAAGGTCTCCGCGGGCAAGATCGCGCGCAGCAAGCTGAGCGAGATCGCGCAGACGAAGATGAAGGATCTGAACGCCAACGACATCGAAGCGGCGACCCGGATCATCGAAGGCAGCGCCCGCGCGATGGGCCTCGAAGTGGTGGAGGGCTGAGATCATGGCATTCGTTAGCAAGAAGCAGAAGGCCGTTACGGTCGATACCCTCAAGCTGCACGGCGTCGACGAAGCGATCGCGCTCGCCCGGTCGGGGGCCACCTCGAAGTTCGACGAGACGATCGAAGTCGCGCTGAACCTGGGCGTCGATCCCCGTCACGCCGACCAGATGGTCCGCGGCGTCGTGACCCTCCCCAAAGGCACCGGCAAAACCGTCCGCGTCGGCGTGTTCGCACGCGGTGCCAAAGCCGAAGAGGCGCTGGCCGCCGGGGCCGACGTCGTCGGTGCCGAGGATTTGATGGAAACCATCCAGGGCGGGACGATCGATTTCGATCGCTGCATCGCGACGCCGGACATGATGGGTATCGTCGGTCGCCTGGGTAAGGTGCTTGGTCCGAAGGGTCTGATGCCGAACCCCAAACTTGGCACGGTGACGATGAACGTCACGCAGGCGGTCAAGGACGCCAAGGGCGGCCAGATCGAGTATCGGGTCGAAAAGGCGGGCATCATCCATTCGGGCATCGGCAAGGCGTCGTTCCCCGCCGAGGACCTGCGCGCGAACTTCGACGCGCTGATCGACGCGATCGTCAGGGCCAAGCCGTCGGGGGCGAAAGGCAAATACGTTCAGAAGGTCGCGATCTCGAGCACGATGGGTGCCGGGATCAAGGTCGATACCACGGAAGTTGCCGGCGCATAGCCGCAAGCGGCAGCGCCCGTGACGAGCAGCGTTTGCCGGGCAGCGCGGCCACGTAATAACCGAGGTGAACGGAATTCGCCCTGTCTCCCATCATACAAAAGAGCCGGGCTCGCCCCCGGCCCTCTCCTCGTTCACGTCGTCATATTGCGCATCGGCGCTGATGCGCCGCGGCCACACCCATCATAAAATTGTAACCTAGGCTGCCCGGCTGGTTCATGTTGGGTTAGAAGATCGGCAGCCATCTACGATGCTCCTAGGTCAGAGAATTTGCCGTGTACGTGCCGCCGTTATCGACCAGCCCTTGGGCGACCCCTGCCCGCTCTCCATCGCGCGCCGCCGTACCAGCGCGAGCCTCAGGCGTGGCGGCGCTTCGCTGGCTGATTGGCGCGGTCGCTTCAAGCACAGTCCTGTTAACGATTGCACTCGTCGAAACGGGTTTGCGCGTGCAACTCACCGCTTGGGATACACTGCCATATTACGCGGCGGTCATGATCGCGATCCTGTTGCGGACCGTGACGCGCGGGACGGCCCGGCCGGTGCTTCGGCGGGTCGCACGGTGCGCCGAATATTATACGTTTTTCACGTTTATCGTCCTGCTGGGCGCGATCGCCAGTTATCCGGTGGCGGCTGCAACACACGGCTTCGTCGATGAAGGGCTCGCGCGGTTCGATACGCTGCTGCATTTCGACTGGATGACTTGGTACCGCGTCGTTGTGATGCATCCGGCGCTGCAACGGATGGGACGGATGGCCTATGAAAGTATCTACTGGCCGCCCGTGATACTGCTTGGTTATTATGCTTGGACCGAGCGCGACCGCGATGCCTGGCGGTTCATGTCGCGCTTCTGGGTCGCTGCCATTCTGACGCTTATCGTCTTCCGCTTCATGCCGGCGATCGGCCCGCTCGCCTATCTATGGCACGGGCCGGTGCCGTACATGCCCGAAAGCGCTTTGTGGCAGCCAGAACTCATCCCGCCACTACGCCTGCACGCGATGCACCTGATCGACCTAGGGACGCTGCGCGGACTCGTCTCCGCGCCCAGCTTCCACACCGCGGCGGCGGTGTTGTATATCGTCGCGGCATGGCCGATCCGCAGGCTGCGCGTACCGCTGATCCTGCTGAACGGGGCGATGCTGCTGGCGACGCCCGTCGAGGGGACGCACTATCTCACGGACATGTTGATCGGCGCGCTTGTCGCCGGCTGCGCGGTCGGGCTGCACGACTGGATGGCTCATGCCCGCCCCGTCCCGCGCTTCGCGCTCGCGATGGGTTTGACCGCATAATCAACTTTGGGTTGATTGTACGGCGCGTTAAGCTATAGCCGCGCTCTTGCCCGGCAGGTTCTGCCCGCCGGGCTACCGTCCGAGACAGTGGGTGCCGGGGATTTGCCCGGCTTAATATCCCGCCGAGACGGGGACAGGATTTCCGCCGGCAAGCGCATCGTCGCCGACCGGCCTGCCGCTCGTACCCACGGGCGTCTGCCCTTCCCCATCGTTGGACAACCGGCGCCGGGTTTCCGTCGCCGGACTGCAACCGGGCGTGGCCGAATGGCCGCGTTCATGAATGGAGAATGGCATGGATCGTGCTCAAAAGGCCGCAGCCGTCGCCGAACTCAACCGCACCTTCTCCGAGGTGGGCGTGGTGGTCGTCACCCGCAATCTCGGCATGACCGTCGCCCAGTCGACGGATCTGAGGACGAAGATGCGCGCGGTCGGCGCGACGTACAAGGTCTCGAAGAACAAGCTTGCCAGGATCGCGCTGGACGGCACCGACTATCTCTCGATCGGCGATATGCTGACCGGACCGGTCGCGCTGGCCACGTCGCCCGACCCGGTGGCCGCCGCCAAGGTAGCCGTCGAATTCGCGAAGACGAACGAGAAGTTCGAAATCGTGGGTGGTGCGATGGGCGCGACCGCGCTGGACGTGGAGGGCGTGCAGGCGCTCGCCACCCTGCCCTCGCTGGACGAACTGCGGGCAAAGATCATCGGCCTCGTCGTGGCACCCGCCACGAAGCTGGCGACGATCACGCAGGCCCCGGCGGCGCAGCTCGCGCGCGTGCTTTCGGCTTATGCCGAGAAGGAAGCCGCCTGACACAAGTACATCGCCTCAGCAGACGCTGCGGCCCTCAAACAACAACATGATCCCAGCCCTCGCTGGGGTGACGATTTGAAGGAACATCCAACATGGCAGACCTGAACACGCTGGTTGACCAGCTTTCCGCGCTCACCGTCCTTGAAGCGGCCGAACTTTCCAAACTGCTCGAAGAGAAGTGGGGCGTCTCCGCAGCCGCAGCCGTCGCGGCACCTGCCGCGGGTGGCGGCGCTGCTGCGCCTGTGGTCGAAGAGCAGACCGAGTTCGACGTGATCCTGACCGGCGACGGTGGCAAGAAGATCAACGTCATCAAGGAAGTCCGCGCACTGACCGGCCTGGGCCTGACCGAAGCGAAGACGCTGGTCGAGTCCGCTCCGAAGGCGGTCAAGGAAGGCGTGAACAAGGCCGAGGCCGAGAAGGTCAAGGCTCAGCTGGAAGCCGCCGGCGCGACGGTGGAACTGAAGTAAGCCACGGCGGGAGAGACGATTTAGCTCACCTGAATCGTACTCCCCGCAAGGCCGGCCGGCACGAGCCCTGGCTCGTGTCCGACGTCATGGAATTCGAGTCCATGACGTCACGCCGACAGAAAAGGGGCGACCGCAGCAATGCGGCCGCCCCTCTTTTATTCCCGCAACCAACTGCTCTGTTTCCGAGCCCGCAGCCCCGCTTCACCAGCAGCGGATTGGATACCTATGTTAGCGATAATCCGCGCCGGCGACTTTAACCTGATACCCGGCGATTGAACGGACGTGTTCCCGCCTGGAGAGCGCATGCAATCTCGACCGACTATGGATTCCTTCATACGTCGCCTGGCGCTGCGTTCGCCGCTGGACGAGGCCGACATGGCCGCGATTGCCGCACTCCCGCGGACCAAGCGCGAGATAAAGGCCAAATCCTACCTTATCCGTGAGGGCGACAAGTCCCATGCGTTCTGCAGCTTGATATTGTCGGGCATGGCCTATCGGCACAAATTGACCGACCAGGGCGCGCGTCAGATCGTTGCCATTCATGTGCCCGACGACCTTCTCGACCCGCAGCATCTTTTCCTGAAGTTTGCCGATTACAGCGTTCAGGCGCTTACGACGCTGGAGGTCGCGGACATCGATCACAGCGCGCTTCAGGATCTGATCCTGCAAAATCCCGCAGTCGCCCGAGCATTGTGGGTCGACGGGCTGGTCGATTCGGCGATCTACCGCGAATGGGTGCTGAACATCGGACGGCGCGATGCGCGGTCGCGGATCGCGCACCTGCTGTGCGAAATGGCGGTCCGGATGCGCGCCGCGGGGGTGATCGAGGATTCGCGTTTCTATCTGCCGATGACCCAGGAGCAGATGGGCGACGCGACCGGTCTGACCAGCGTCCACGTCAACCGCACCCTCAAGGCGCTGACCGCAAGCGGACTGATCGAGCAGACCGGTCGGTGGATCGGTATTTCGGATTGGGACAGCATCCGGCGCGTGGGCGATTTCAACCCGCTCTACCTTCATCTCGACCAATCGGCCCCCCAATCCGAAGCATCGCTGCATTCGCCTTTCATGACATAGCGTAGACGCGGATCGTCGAATGATTCCGGAACCGGCGGCCGGTTTCGACGCAACGGTTTTTCCGGAGAGTGCAGTGGCGACGTACAACATCAACATCCGCACAGAATCGCACATCGCCGATACGCTGAGGGTGGATAAGGACGATCTGACCGAACTCAGGATCGAACTCGCACGGTTCGTTGGGGAGTTGCTGAAGGATCACGCCGATCTGATCTGGGAGGACCAGAACTGGCAGATCGATGTCACCGATGATGCCGGCCTGATCCTGTACGTCGTCAAGATCTGCGCGGTCGAGACGCCGTGAATACGGGCCGTGAGGACACGGCGCTCTCGAACGAGGCGCTGGGTGATACGGCCGCTGGGTCGCCCCCTACCGCGATTTTATCGCCGCGCCCTTCAGCTTTCTATGACCGCCCCGTGGGTTCGCGCGGCGATCCGGTCGTACATGCGCGACGGGCCGTCGATCCAGAACGGCGCGAGCTTCGCGGAGTCAGCGCGTTCGACGCCGACGATAAAGGCCTGCGCCGTTCGTGCAAGCCGACCAGCGGTTTCTGCCGCATAACGGACGTCGATCGCCAACAGCGGCACGAACATCGGCCGCCCGCCCGCCTCCATCGTCCGGACGGATTCGCGCGGCAACGCGGCGACGATCCGGACCCGCCGTTCCTCACCGGCAGCAAGGGTAAAGGGCGGCGTGACCGGGCGACCGGCGGGCGCGGCGAATGCGGCGGTCAGATCGACATCCTGCCTCGCATGCGCCGATAGCAGCGAGACATGGACGCGGACGTGTGTGGCCGGCGCGTCGCCGGTGTTCGTGACGACGACTTCGGCCTCGACCGTCGCACTCAGCAGGTTCAGGCCCGCGCGGATCGGACGAAGCGCAACGGCAATGGCTGCACGCTCTTCGCTCGGCGGAACGGGTGTGGCGATGGGTCGGGAAACGGATGGGAGAGGAAGGACCTCATCCTCCCCCGGGCGCGCGGTCGCGTTCGCCGGGCGACGACGCCACCACGCCCAGCCGCCCATCGCCAGCAGCAGCCCAGCGCCGACCGCCAGCCACGGCCAGATCGCGGGACCCTGGGGCGGGGCGCGCACGACCGGTGCGGGCTGCACGGCGGGTGTCGGTGTCGGCATCGGAACCGCACTCGGTGAGGCGACGGGTGTGGGCACCGGAACCGGCGTTGGTACGGAAAGAGGTATGGGCGGCGGCACCTGGGCGGGTTTCGAGACCGGCGGTCTTGAGGATGATCGGGCGGCAGGTGGCTCGGAAGGCTTACCGGGCTTCGGGACGGACCTCGGTAGTGACAACCCCCGCACCGGTTCGGTCGGCACCGGTACTGGGGTCCGACCGGGCGTCGGCGTGGCGATGACCAGCCCGGGGATCGTGCGTGCGGTATCCTGCGGGACCGGCACCGTCTGTGCGGCAAGCGCATTCGCAGGGAGGATCAGCGCGGCGGCAAGGACGATGGCCCCGGCCCGTTTGTCATTGGCGTTCATCGCGTCGTCGAAGCCCATCGCATGCCCCCCGACCATCCGCGCTGCGGCAAAGCGGGCTGCGGGGGCGATGGAACGATATCGCAGAGACGATGGTGCCATGGTCGGCCGCGACGTTTGACAACCGGCGGCACCGCTCCTATATCCGCGCCTCGCCACAGTTTCGGGAAACGACCTGCCGTCGCGCAGCGGGTCGATCGAATTGGAATGTGGCGGTCATGACGCCTTCAGCCGCCGCATCCGATGCGCGCGGCTTTTCGGCGTAACCGCATATCCGGTTTCACCGGAAAATAGCGAAGCGGGCGGCGGCCCGGTCGGATATTTTGCGCCTATCATTTATATAGGGACGAACAGTTCATGGCGACCAAGGCGATCGACAGCGGCACCGGCCGCCGGCCCGAGCAGATCACGGCCAAGCGGCGGATCCGCAAGGTCTTCGGCAACATCCACGAAGTCGTGCAGATGCCGAACCTCATCGAGGTGCAGCGCGAAAGCTACGAGCAGTTCCTGCGCTCCGACAAGTCGATCGGCCATGTCTCCGGCCTCGAAAAGACGCTGCGCAGCGTCTTCCCGATCCAGGATTTCGCAGGGACAGCCTATCTCGATTTCGACGATTACGTCCTCGAACCGCCGAAGTTCGACGTCGAGGAATGCCGCCAGCGCGGGATCACCTATGCCGCGCCGATGCGAGTCACGCTGCGCCTGACCGCGTTCGAGGTCGATCCGGATACCGAGGCCAAGTCGGTCATCGATATCAAGGAGCAGGACGTGTACATGGGCGACATGCCGCTCATGACCGAGAACGGCACCTTCTTCATCAACGGCACCGAGCGCGTGATCGTCTCGCAGATGCATCGGTCGCCGGGCGTGCTGTTCGACCATGACCGCGGCAAGACGCATGCGTCGGGCAAATATCTCTTCGCGGCGCGCGTCATCCCCTATCGCGGCTCGTGGCTCGATTTCGAGTTCGACGCGAAGGATATCGTCAACGTCCGCATCGATCGGAAGCGCAAACTGCCGGTGACGGCGCTGCTGTACGCGCTGGGCATGACGTCGGAGGACATCCTCAACCAGTTCTACAACCGGGTCAGCTACGTCCGCGGCCAGGGCGGCTGGATCATTCCGTTCGATCCCGCCAACTGGCGTGGCGTGAAGCCGCTTTTCGACATCGTCGACGCGAAGACGGGCGAAGTGGTGTTCCCGCTGGGCCAGAAGATTTCCCCGCGCGCTGCGAACAAGTCCGCGAAGGACGGTCTGACCGAATTGCTGATCCCGACCGAAGAAATCTACGGTCGCTACTCGGCCTATGACCTGATCAACGAAGCCACCGGCGAGATTTATATCGAGGCGGGCGACGAGATCGGCGCAGACAATCTGGAGAAGCTGGACAAGGCCGGAATCGAGCGGATCGAACTGCTGGACATCGACCATGTGTCGGTCGGCCCGTGGATCCGCAACACGCTGAAGGTCGACAAGGCCGAGGAGCGCGAGCAGGCGTTGTCCGACATCTACCGCGTCATGCGTCCCGGCGAGCCGCCGACGCTGGAGACCGCGGAAGCGCTGTTCGCCGGTCTGTTCTTCGATCCCGATCGATACGATCTTTCGGCGGTGGGCCGCGTGAAGCTGAACATGCGCCTCGACCTCGACGCCGAGGACACGGTGACGACGCTTCGCACCGAGGACATTCTGGCGGTCATCAAGACGCTGGTCGGCCTGAAGGACGGGCGCGGCGAAATCGACGATATCGACAATCTGGGCAACCGGCGCGTTCGCTCGGTCGGCGAGCTTCTGGAGAACCAGTATCGCGTCGGCCTGCTGCGCATGGAGCGTGCGGTCAAGGAGCGGATGTCGTCGGTCGACGTATCGACGGTCATGCCCAACGACCTCATCAACGCGAAGCCCGCGGTGGCGGCGGTGCGCGAGTTCTTCGGTTCGTCGCAGCTGTCGCAGTTCATGGATCAGACCAATCCCCTGTCCGAAGTGACGCACAAGCGTCGCGTCTCGGCACTCGGGCCGGGCGGCCTCACCCGCGAGCGGGCGGGCTTCGAGGTCCGCGACGTTCACCCGACGCACTATGGCCGCATCTGCCCGATCGAGACGCCGGAAGGCCCGAACATCGGCCTGATCAACTCGCTCGCCAGCTTCAGCCGCGTGAACAAATACGGCTTCATCGAGACGCCGTATCGCAAGGTCGTCGACCACAAGGTGACCGACGACGTCGTGTACCTGTCGGCGATGGAGGAGGCCAAGCACACGATCGCGCAGGCCTCCGCCGAACTGAGCGGTGATGGCGGCTTCACGGAGGAGCTGGTGTCGTCGCGTCAGGCGGGCGAATTCCTGATGGCGCTGCCGGACAACGTCACGCTGATGGACGTCAGCCCCAAGCAGCTGGTGTCGGTCGCCGCGTCGCTCATCCCGTTCCTGGAAAACGACGACGCCAACCGCGCGCTGATGGGATCGAACATGCAGCGCCAGGCGGTGCCGCTCGTCCAGGCCGAGGCCCCGTTCGTCGGCACCGGCATGGAAGAGACGGTGGCGCGCGATTCCGGCGCGGCGATCGGGGCCAAGCGCGCCGGCATCGTCGACCAGGTCGACGCCAGCCGCATAGTGATCCGCGCAACCGGTGAGGTCGACGCCGGCAAGTCGGGCGTCGACATCTATACGCTGATGAAGTTCCAGCGATCGAACCAGTCGACCTGCATCAACCAGCGTCCGCTGGTGAAGGTAGGCGACGTGGTCGCGGCCGGCGACATCATCGCGGACGGCCCCTCGACCGAGTTCGGCGAGCTGGCGCTCGGGCGCAATGCGCTCGTCGCGTTCATGCCGTGGAACGGGTACAACTACGAGGATTCGATCCTGATCTCCGAGCGGATCGTGAAGGACGACGTGTTCACGTCGATCCATATCGACGAGTTCGAGGTCATGGCCCGCGACACCAAGCTCGGGCCGGAGGACATCACGCGGGATATCCCGAACGTCGGCGAGGAGGCGCTGCGCAACCTCGACGAGGCGGGCATCGTCTATATCGGTGCCGAAGTGGAGCCGGGCGACATCCTGGCAGGCAAGATCACGCCAAAGGGCGAGTCGCCGATGACGCCGGAGGAGAAATTGCTCCGCGCGATCTTTGGTGAGAAGGCCTCGGACGTACGCGACACGTCGCTGCGCCTGCCGCCGGGCGTTGCCGGCACGGTCGTCGACGTGCGCGTCTTCAATCGTCACGGCATCGACAAGGACGAGCGCGCGATGGCGATCGAGCGCGAGGAAATCGAGCGGCTGAAGAAGGACTCGGACGACGAGCGGTCGATCCTGAACCGTGCGACCTGGTCGCGTCTCCGCGAGATGCTGCTCGACCAGACCGCCACCGCGGTGCCCAAGGGCCTGAAGAAGGGTGCGGTCATCGACCAGGACCTGCTCGACAGCGTCGACAGGCACGAATGGTGGAAGTTCGCGGTCGCCGACGACAAGGTCCAGTCGGACCTGGAAGCAGTCAAGGTGCAGTATGACGATGCCGCCAAGCTGATCACCGACAAGTTCCACGATCGGCGCGAGAAGCTGGAACGTGGCGACGAGTTGCCGCCGGGCGTGCTCAAGATGGTCAAGGTGTTCGTCGCGGTGAAGCGCAAGCTGCAGCCGGGCGATAAGATGGCCGGCCGTCACGGCAACAAGGGCGTCATCAGCCGCATCCTGCCGGCGGAGGACATGCCGTTCCTCGCCGACGGGACGCCGGTCGACCTGGTGCTCAACCCGCTCGGCGTGCCGTCGCGGATGAATGTCGGGCAAATCTTCGAGACGCATCTGGGCTGGGCTGCGCGCGGTCTCGGCCAGCAGATCGCGCAGCAGCTGGAGGATTGGCGCGACGCCAATCCGAACGCCAAGGCGGGTGCGATGCCCGATGCGGTCAAGGCGCGGCTGAAGACGGTGTATGGCGACAATTATCTTGCCGAGATCGACGCGCGTAGCGGCGACGAGATCGTCGAACTGGCGGAGAACCTGAAGGCCGGTGTGCCGATGGGAACCCCGGTGTTCGACGGCGCACGCGAAAGCGACGTTGCTGAAATGCTGGAACTGGCGGGGCTGGACATATCGGGTCAGTCGGACCTGTTCGACGGGCGTACCGGCGACATGTTCGACCGCAAGGTGACGGTCGGCATCATCTACATGCTGAAGCTACACCATCTGGTCGACGACAAGATCCACGCGCGGTCGATCGGGCCCTACTCGCTCGTCACCCAGCAGCCACTGGGCGGCAAGGCCCAGTTCGGCGGACAGCGTTTCGGCGAGATGGAGGTCTGGGCGCTGCAGGCGTACGGTGCCGCCTATACCTTGCAGGAAATGCTGACGGTGAAATCGGACGACGTGGTCGGCCGCACCAAGGTCTATGAGGCGATCGTCAAGGGCGACGACACGTTCGAGGCCGGCATTCCCGAGAGCTTCAACGTGCTCGTCAAGGAAATGCGCTCGCTGGGTTTGAATGTCGATTTGAAGACCAACGAGGTCGACGAAGACGGCATCGCCATCGCGGCGGAGTAGCTTCTGAAGCCCTTCTCCCCTTGTGGGAGAAGGGTTTGGGATGAGGGGGAATGACGGTTGCCGCCGTCCCCCTCACCCTCCCCACCAGCTTCGCTGGCGGGTCCCCTCCCTCTCCCGCAAGGGGAGAGGCCAGATTATCAAGGACAGCTCATGAACGAGATGACCCCCTTCGCGAACCCCGTCGTCAAGCCGGAGACGTTCGACCAGATCCAGATCGGCATCGCGAGCCCGGACAAGATCCGCTCGTGGAGCTTCGGCGAGATCAAGAAGCCCGAGACCATCAACTATCGCACGTTCAAGCCCGAACGTGACGGTCTGTTCTGCGCGCGCATCTTCGGTCCGATCAAGGATTACGAGTGCCTGTGCGGCAAGTACAAGCGCATGAAGTACAAGGGCATCGTCTGCGAGAAGTGCGGCGTCGAGGTCACCGTCTCGAAGGTCCGCCGCGAGCGGATGGGCCATATCGAGCTCGCCGCGCCGGTCGCGCACATCTGGTTCCTGAAGTCGCTGCCGAGCCGCATCGGCCTGCTGCTCGACATGCAGCTGAAGCAGCTGGAGCGCGTGCTGTATTTCGAGGCGTATATCGTCATCGAACCCGGCCTGACCCCCTTGGAGAAGTTCGCGCTCCTTACCGAAGACGAACTGCTCGACGCGCAGGACGAATATGGCGAGGACGCTTTCTCGGCCGGCATCGGTGCGGAAGCCGTACGGATCATGCTCGAGTCGCTTGATCTCGAGGGCGAGCGCACGCAGCTGCTCGAAGAGCTGGCGACGACCAAGTCGGAGCTGAAGCCAAAGAAAATCATCAAGCGGCTGAAGGTCGTCGAGAGCTTCATCGATTCGGGCAACAAGCCAGAATGGATGATCCTCGAAGTCGTGCCGGTCATCCCGCCCGAGTTGCGCCCGCTGGTCCCGCTCGATGGCGGCCGCTTCGCGACGTCGGATCTGAACGACCTGTACCGCCGCGTCATCAACCGCAACAACCGCCTCAAGCGGCTGATGGAGCTGCGCGCGCCGGACATCATCGTGCGCAACGAAAAGCGCATGCTGCAGGAGGCGGTCGACGCGCTGTTCGACAACGGTCGCCGCGGTCGCACGATCACGGGCGCGAACAAGCGTCCCCTAAAGTCGCTGTCCGACATGCTTAAGGGCAAGCAGGGCCGCTTCCGCCAGAACCTGCTCGGTAAGCGCGTCGACTATTCGGGTCGTTCGGTCATCGTGACGGGTCCGGAACTCAAGCTCCACCAGTGCGGCCTGCCGAAGAAGATGGCGCTCGAGCTGTTCAAGCCGTTCATCTACGCACGCCTCGATGCCAAGGGTCTGTCGATGACCCTTAAGCAGGCGAAGAAGTGGGTCGAGAAGGAGCGCAAGGAAGTCTGGGACATTCTGGACGAAGTGATCCGCGAGCATCCGGTGATGCTCAACCGCGCGCCGACGCTCCATCGTCTCGGCATCCAGGCGTTCGAACCCGTGCTGATCGAAGGCAAGGCGATCCAGCTCCATCCGCTGGTCTGCTCGGCGTTCAACGCCGATTTCGACGGCGACCAGATGGCCGTTCACGTCCCGCTGTCGCTCGAAGCGCAGCTCGAAGCGCGCGTGCTGATGATGTCGACCAACAACATCCTCAGCCCCGCGAACGGCAAACCGATCATCGTGCCGTCGCAGGACATGGTGCTTGGGCTCTATTACCTCTCGATGTTGAAGGAAGGCGAACCCGGCGAGGGCATGCTGATCTCCGACATGGCGGAAGTGCACCAAGCGCTCCATGCGGGCGCGGTGACGCTTCATACGAAGATCATCAGTCGCGTTCCGCAGACCGACGAGGCGGGCAAGCCCTATCTCAAGCGCTACGAGACCACCCCGGGCCGGATGCTGCTGGGCGAGTGCCTGCCGCAGTCGTCGAAGGTGCCGTTCGATACCGTCAACCGCCTGCTCACCAAGAAGGACGTGGGCGACGTGATCGACGAGGTCTATCGCCACACCGGCCAAAAGGAGACCGTGCTGTTCGCCGACGCGATCATGTCGCTAGGTTTCCGCCACGCGTTCAAGGCGGGCATCTCGTTCGGCAAGGACGACATGATCATCGCGCCGGACAAGGACAAGCTGGTCGACGAGACGCGCGACCAGGTGAAGGATTACGAGCAGCAATATCAGGACGGCCTGATCACGCAGCAGGAGAAGTACAACAAGGTGATCGACGCCTGGAGCCGGTGCGGCGACCAGGTGGCGAATTCGATGATGAACGAGATCAAGGCGGTCAAGCGCTACGACGACGGACCGAACAAAGGCCGCGAGAAGCCGATCAACTCGATCTACATGATGGCGCATTCCGGTGCGCGTGGTTCGCAGGCGCAGATCAAGCAGCTGGCGGGCATGCGCGGGCTGATGGCCAAGCCGTCAGGGGAGATCATCGAAACGCCGATCATCTCGAACTTCAAGGAAGGCCTGACCGTCCTCGAATATTTCAACTCCACCCACGGTGCCCGCAAGGGCCTTGCGGATACGGCGCTCAAGACGGCGAACTCGGGCTATCTGACGCGGCGTCTGGTCGACGTCTCGCAGGACTGCACGATCGTCGAGCAGGATTGCGGCACCGACCGCGCGCTGGAGATGAAGGCGATCGTTCAGGGCGGCAGCACCATCGCGTCGCTCGGCGAGCGTATTCTGGGTCGTACGACCGCGGAGCCGATCATCGATCCGAAGACCAACGCGATCGTCATCAAGACGGGGACGTTGCTGGACGAACCGATGATCCTTCAGATCGAGGCGCTGGGTACGCAGGCGGTCAAGATCCGTTCGCCTTTGGTCTGCGAATCGAAGATCGGCGTGTGCGGCAAATGCTACGGGCGCGATCTTGCCCGTGGTACGCCGGTGAATATCGGCGAAGCGGTCGGCGTCATCGCGGCGCAGTCTATCGGTGAACCGGGCACGCAGCTGACGATGCGCACCTTCCACATCGGCGGTGCGGCGCAGCTCAACGAGCAGTCGAACCTCGAAGCCCCCGTGGACGGCAAGGTCGAGTTCCGCGATCTGCGCATCATCGTCGACCAGCGTGGTCGCCGCGTGGTGCTCAGCCGTTCGGGCGAGATCGCGATCGTCGACATGGACGGCCGCGAACTCTCGACGCACCGCATCCCCTACGGTGCGTATGTGCTGTTCGAGGACGGGCACATCCTGACCAAGGGCGATCGGATGGCGGAGTGGGATCCCTTCACCATGCCCGTCATCACGGAAAACCCGGGCACGGTGAAGTTCGTCGACCTGATCGAGGGCAAGACGCTCACCGAGCAGACCGACGAAGCCACCGGCATCGCCCAGCGTGTCGTGATCGAATATCGCACCTCGACCAAGTCGAAGGAGGATCTGCGTCCGCGCCTGACGCTCCTCGACGATGCGAGCGGCGAGGCCGGTCGCTACATGCTGGCGGCCGGGGCGACGCTGTCGGTCGAGGACGGCGCACATGTGTCGGGCGGCGACGTGCTGGCGCGTGTGTCGCGTGAAGCCGCCAAAACCCGCGACATCACCGGCGGTCTGCCGCGGGTGGCCGAGCTGTTCGAGGCGCGCAAGCCCAAGGAGAACGCGATCATCGCAAAGGTCTCGGGTCGCGTGGTGTTCGGCAAGGACTATAAGGCGAAGCGCAAGATCGGCATCCAGCCCGAGGATGGCGGCGAAGTCGTCGAGTATCTGGTGCCGAAGTCGAAGGTGATCGACGTCCAGGAAGGCGATTACGTCAAGCGCGGTGACAACCTGATCGGCGGTTCGCCCGATCCGCACGACATCCTCGAGGTGCTGGGGATCGAGCCGCTGGCCGAATATCTCGTCAGCGAAATCCAGGAGGTCTATCGTCTGCAGGGCGTGAAGATCAACGACAAGCATATCGAGACGATCGTCCGCCAGATGCTCCAGAAGGTCGAGATCACCGACGGCGGCGACACCACGCTGCTGGCCGGCGAGCAGGTCGATCGCGAGGAAATGGACGCGATCAACGAGAAGCTCGAAAAGAAGCAGGCCAGGGCGGCCGGCAAGCCCGTCCTGCTCGGCATCACCAAGGCAAGCTTGCAGACGCGCAGCTTCATCTCGGCGGCGTCGTTCCAGGAAACCACCCGCGTCCTCACCGAGGCGGCGGTCCAGGGCAAGCAGGACACGCTGATGGGCCTGAAGGAGAACGTCATCGTCGGCCGGCTGATCCCGGCGGGCACGGGGGCGGGCATGAACCGCCTGCGCGTGGCGGCCACCAGCCGCGACGTGGCGCTCCGCGCGCAGCAGCGTGCGCTGGCGGCGGTGATCGTGGCCCCGATCTCGGCCGCGGAAGAGCATGCCGCCGAACTGGCCCGCTCGCCGCGGGACGATACGGGCACCGGCAGCGATCCGCTGGCCGAGGTGGTGACTTCGGGGACGGGCACGGACGCGGATGCGGGCGAGTATCTGAACGACTGAGTTCAGGCGCTCGCGAAGGAATGAGGAACCGCCGTCCGGGATACCGGGCGGCGGTTTTTTTAAGGCGATTATATACCTTGCAAACACAGCACTGATCGGGCATAAGGATCTGGCAAGGAGCAAGTCCGATGTCCGCCCTG
>NZ_CAHJWJ010000036.1 GCF_903642285.1 Sphingomonas bacterium | reverse complement strand
AGCGAAATCCCCAGCAGCTTCTGCGCCTCGACCGCGAACTCCATCGGCAGTTGCTGCAGCACCTCGCGCGCGAAGCCGTTGACGATCAGCGCCACCGCCGCCTCGGCGTCCAGCCCGCGCGACATCGCGTAGAAGAGCTGGTCCTCGGAGATCTTCGACGTCGTCGCCTCATGTTCGATCTGCGCCGACGGATTGCGCACCTCGATGTACGGCACGGTATGTGCACCGCACTGATCGCTCAGCAGCAGCGAATCGCATTGGGTGAAGTTGCGCACGCCCTCCGCGGTGGGGGCGACGCGCACCAGCCCGCGATAGGTGTTGTCCGACTGCCCCGCCGAAATCCCCTTCGACACGATCGTCGAGCGGGTGTTCTTGCCGAGGTGGATCATCTTGGTGCCGGTATCCGCCTGCTGGCGATTGTTCGTGACGGCCACCGAATAGAATTCGCCGACCGACCCGTCGCCCGCCAGCACGCAGCTGGGGTATTTCCACGTGATCGCGGAGCCCGTCTCGACCTGCGTCCACGATACCTTGCTGTTCCGGCCCTGGCACAGCGCACGCTTGGTTACGAAATTGTAGATACCGCCGACGCCGTTCTCGTCGCCCGGATACCAGTTCTGCACGGTCGAATATTTGATCTCGGCATCGTCGAGCGCGACCAGTTCCACGACCGCCGCGTGGAGCTGGTTCTCGTCGCGCATCGGCGCGGTGCAGCCTTCGAGATAGGAGACGTACGATCCCTTGTCGGCGACGATCAGCGTGCGTTCGAACTGGCCGGTATTCTCCGCGTTGATCCGGAAATAGGTGGACAGCTCCATCGGGCAGCGCACGCCTTCGGGGATGTAGACGAACGTCCCGTCGGAAAAGACCGCGCTGTTGAGCGTCGCGAAGTAATTGTCGCGCTGCGGCACCACCTTGCCGAGCCATTTGCGGATCAGCTCGGGATATTCCTTGATCGCCTCGCTGATCGACCGGAAGATCACCCCCGCCGCCTCCAGCTCCTTGCGGAAGGTGGTCGCGACCGACACGCTGTCGAACACCGCGTCCACCGCGACGCGGCGCTTCGGCGTGCCGTCCTCGTTCAGGTCCTCGACCCCCGCCAGCATCTTCTGCTCGGCGATCGGGATGCCGAGCTTTTCGTAGACGCGCAGGATCTCGGGATCGACTTCGTCCAGCGAACCGAGCTTCGGCTTCGCCTTGGGCTCGGCATAGTAATAGGCGTCCTGATAATCGATCGGGGGGACGTTCAGCTTCGCCCAGTCGGGGGCCTCCATCGTCAGCCACAAGGCATAGGCCTTCAGCCGCCAGTCGAGCATCCATTGCGGCTCGCCCTTCTTCGCGGAGATGAAGCGGACGGTGTCCTCGCTCAGCCCCTTGGGCGCGAATTCCTGTTCGATGTCGGAGGAAAAGCCATATTCATACACCTTGTTCGCGGCGGCATGGGCTTCGGCGTTGCGGGTGGCCATTAGTTCATAACCTCTAAGCGATGCATCGCGACCGGTGGGGCGGGTGCCCTGGTGAGCGAGGCCAGCGAAACCCCCGCCAGCGCGCCGCGCACCGCGTCGTTGACGGCGTTCCAGTGCGGCTTGACCGAGCAGTGATGATCCAGCCCGCAATCCTGGCGGCCATCGTCGACGCAAGACGTCATCGCGATCGGTCCCTCGACCGCCTCGACGATGTCGGCCAGGCTGATCGCCGAGGGCGGGCGCGACAGGCGGAAGCCGCCGCCGGTGCCGCGCGCGCTTTCCAGCAGCCCGGCCGACGACAGCCGGCTGACCAGCTTCTGCACGGTCGGCAACGGCACGCCCGTCTCCTGCGCCAGCATGGTCGCGTTCAACCGCCCCGCCCCGCCACAACGGCGCGCAGCCGCGGCCATCATCACGACGGCATAATCGGCAAGGCTGGACAGACGCATGGTTTCCAATCGGAACGATTTGATCGGATTGCAGATGGTGCGACGTGGCCGGTGCGTCAACCCGGTTTGGCTGCGAACGACTCGCATCGGGTCTCCGTCACCCCGGCCTTGTGTCGGGGTCCAGAGCCACGCAACGAACCGCGTGTGGTCCTAGATGCCGGGATAAGCCCGGCATGACGGATAGTACGAAATACGGCATAGGCCCGTCATGGCCTTCTACCACCCGCTCCTCTTCCGCATCGATGCCGAGCGCGCGCACCGCCTGACGATCGGGATGCTCGGTGCCTGGGGCGGCGCGGGGGCACCGTTCGCGCCGACGTTCGCCTCGCCGCGTCTGGCGACGCGCGTGGCGGGCCTAGATTTCGCCAATCCGGTCGGGCTCGCCGCAGGCGTCGACAAGGACGCGCACGCGGTCGACGGTTTCTTCGCGCTCGGCTTCGGCGGCGTCGAGGTCGGCACGCTCACCCCGCTGCCGCAACCGGGCAACCCCCGCCCCCGCCTGTTCCGCTTGCCAGAAGACCGCGCGGTGGTGAACCGGATGGGGTTCAACAATGGCGGGCTCGCAAAGGCCCTGCCGCGCATCCGATCGGCCAGGCGGCACGGTACGCTGGGCATCAATGTCGGCGCGAACAAGGATGCCGTCGACCGGGTCGCGGATTATGTCCACGGGGTCGCCACCGCCGCGCCCTATGCCGATTACGTCACGATCAACGTCAGCTCGCCCAACACGCCGGGCCTGCGCGATCTCCAGCACGGGGCGGCGCTGCGCGATCTACTGGCGGCGTGCGACGCCGCGAAGGGCGCAACACCCTTGTTCCTGAAAGTCGCGCCCGATCTCGATCCAACGTCGATCGACGATATCGCGCGCGCGGCGATCGACCACGGGATCGACGCGCTGATCGTCGGTAACACGACGGTCACCCGCCCCGACCTGAAATCCGCGAACGGCCGCGAGACGGGCGGCCTGTCGGGCGGGCCGCTCGCCCCGCTCGCGCGCCAGCGGCTATCCGACTTCCGCACCGCGACGGGCGGCAAGGTCCCGTTGATCGCGGTCGGCGGGATCGACAGCGGGGCGGAGGCCTATGCGCGGATCCGGGCGGGGGCGAGCCTGGTACAGCTGTACACCGCGCTGGTGTACGAGGGGCCGGGGCTGGCGACCCGGATGCTGCGCGACCTCGACGCGCTGCTCGCGCGGGATGGGTTTGCGAGCGTCGCGGAGGCGGTGGGGACGTAGCGTGGGCATAGGTCGATCGACGCCGGACCTTTCCGTCGTCGTCCCGGGCTTGTCCCGGGATCCGGGGCCAAACGGTATCGCGCGTCGTTCTGGATGCCGGGACCAGCCCGGCATGACGAAGCGTGAACGTCGGGCGGTCCGCTAACGGCTTGCCCCTCCGACAAAGCCCGTTACGATCCGCGGCCATGAAGCGCCTCATCCTCGCCGCCCTCATCGTCGCCATACCCGTTGCGGCACCGGCGCGCGTCACGCCGCCCGTCCGCCCGCAAGGCATGGTCAGCGCGGCGGATCCCCGCGCCGCCGCCGCCGGGGTCGAAATCCTGAAAGCGGGCGGCAGCGCGACCGATGCGGCGATCGCGACGATGCTCGCGCTCGGCGTGGTCGAACCGCAGAGTTCGGGGCTCGCGGGCGGCGGCTTCTGGGTCCGGCATGCGGCGAATGGCGGCTTTTCGACGATCGACGCGCGCGAGACCGCACCGATGGCCGCGGACGGCCACTGGTTCTACACCGACGCCGGCACGCCGCTGTCGCATGCGGATGCGGTGCCGGGCGGACGCAGCGTCGGCGTCCCCGGCGCACTGCGCGGCATGGCGCTGGCGTATCGCGACGGCGGGCGGCTGCCCTGGGCGCGGCTGTTCCAGCCAGCGATCCACCTCGCGCGCGACGGCTGGACGCTGTCGCCGCGCTTCGTCGGCAGTCTGGCGAAGTTCGGCGGCCATCTGACTCCGGAAACGCGCGCCTTGTTCGGCGGTGCGGACGGCAAGCCACGCCCCGTCGGCAGCCTGGTGCGCAATCCCGCACAGGCGGCACTGCTGGAACGGCTCGCGAAGCTGGGTGCGGACAGCTTCTATGTCGGGCCGCAGGCGGCAAAGCTCGTGGCGACGGTGAACGGTGCCGCGCGCAATCCGTCGAAGATGACCGCGGGCGATCTGACCAGCTATTCGGCCAAGCCGCGACCGCCGGTCTGCACCACCTACCGGACCTACAAGCTGTGCGGGATGGGTCCGCCTTCGTCGGGTGGCATCACCGTCCTGATGATCCTGAAGCAGCTCGAGCGGTTCGACATGGCGGCGCTCGGCAAGGACTCGCCCGTCGCCTGGCATCTGTTCGCGGAATCGTCGCGGCTCGCCTATGCGGACCGCGACCTGTACGTCGGCGATCCCGATTTCGTGAAGGTTCCGGTCGCCGGGATGCTCGACCCGGCCTATCTCGCGTCGCGGTCCGCGCTGATCGCCCCCGATCATGCGATCGCGACCGTCGCCGCCGGCATGCCGCCCGGCGCGCCACCGCGAACGCCCGTGCCGGCGAAAGAGGTAGCGGGGACGACCGATCTCGCCGTGGTCGACCGGGACGGCAACGTCGTCGAGGTGACGACGACGGTGGAAGGCGTCTTCGGCTCGGGCCTGTCGGTCGACGGCGTCATCCTGAACAACCAGCTCACCGATTTCGACATCGTCCCCGACAAGGACGGCTATCTGGTCGCCAATCGGGTCGAGGGCGGCAAGCGCCCGCGGTCGTCGATGGCACCGACGATCGTCTACGGACCCGACGGCAGGGTGCGGCTGGCGGTCGGTGCGGCGGGTGGCCCGACGATCATCGCGCAGGTCGCCAAGGCGATCATGGGCGTGATCGATTTCGGGATGAGCGCGCAGGACGCGATCGCCGCCGGCCTGATCTTCGCGCCCGGCCCGGTCGTGGTCGAACAAGGCACCGAGCGCGAGGCGATGGTGGCCGCCCTTCGCGCGCTCGGCGATCACGTGATGGTCGCGCCGCTGGGGCTGAAGGCGAATGCGATCGAATGGAAGGACGGCCGCTGGGTCGGTGCCGCCGATCCGCGGAGCGAAGGCGTCGCGATCGGCGAGGACGGGCATGTCACGACGATCAGACGTGCGGTCGATCCTGCCGGTCGCCCGTCCGAATGACTTAACGACCACGCCCGACCCCTGACGGGCCGAGGCGGTGGCAGGAGAGACGATGGCCCGCCGGATCGAGCATTTCCCGAACCTGATCGCGATGTTCTTCGCACGCGCGGCCGAGCGTGGCGACGCGCCGTTCCTCTGGCGAAAACACGCCGGCGAATGGGTTGCCACCAGCTGGGCGGACGCGGCACGACAGGTCGCGAGCCTTGCCGCCGCGCTGAAGGCGATCGGGCTGAACCCCGGCGACCGGGTGATGCTGGTCAGCGAGAACCGCCCCGAATGGTGCCTGTCCGACCTGGCGATCATGGCCGCCGGGTGCGTGACGGTGCCGACCTACACCACCAATACCGAGCGCGACCACGCGCACATCATCGAGAATTCGGGCGCGCGCGCGGTGATCGTCTCCACGCAGAAACTGGCCACGACGCTGATGCCGGCGGTCGTGCGGTCCGCGCAGGCGCAGCATGTCATCGGCATGGACGTGCTCCGGCTCGGCCAGACCGGGATCGATTGCCACCACTGGAGCACGCTGATCGCGCAGCATCCCGCCGATCTGATCGAAGCGGCGGCGGCGGCGACGGCGCAGCGCGGCGACCTCGCCTGCATCATCTATACCAGCGGCACCGGCGGAAGCCCGCGCGGGGTGATGCAGCATCACGGCGCGATCCTGCACAATGTCGCCGGCTGCGCCGCGATCATCCTGGAGGATTTCGACGATCGGGGGGACGAGGTGTTCCTGTCCTTCCTGCCGCTCAGCCATGCGTATGAACATACCGGCGGCCAGCATTTCCCGATCGGGATGGGCGCGCAGATCTATTATGCCGAAAGCCTCGACCGGCTCGCCGTCAATATCGAGGAGGTGCGGCCGACGGTCATGTTCGTCGTGCCGCGCCTGTTCGAGGTGCTTCGCACCCGGATCGCCAAGGCGATCGAAAAACAGGGCGGGATCTCCGCCTATCTGCTTCGTAAAGCGATCGAGATCGGCGCGCGCGAATATGCCGGACGCGTCCGGATCGTCGATCGACCGATGCAGCTCGCGATCGATACGCTGTTCCGGCCGCGGATCGCGAAGCGCTTCGGCGGGCGGATGAAGGCATTCGTGTCGGGCGGCGCACCGCTCAACGCCGAAGTCGCGTTGTTCTTCCACGCGATCGGCCTGACCTTCCTGCAGGGCTATGGCCAGACGGAGGCGGCACCCGTCATCTCGTGCAACCGCCCGCGCGCCGGGGTGCGGATGGACGGCGTCGGCCCGCCGCTCGCGGGAACCGAGGTGCGGATCGCCGAGGACGGCGAGCTTCTGGTGCGCGGCGAGCTGGTCATGCACGGCTATTGGCGAAACGATGCCGAAACCGCGCGCGTGCTGGAGGATGGCTGGCTCCACACGGGCGATATCGGCGAGATCGATACGGGCGGGCGGATCCGGATCACCGATCGCAAGAAGGACCTGATCATCAACGACAAGGGCGAGAACGTCGCCCCGCAAAAGGTGGAGGGGATGCTGACGCTGCAACCCGAGATCCTGCAGGCGATGATCGCCGGCGACCGCCGTCCCTATATGGTCGCGCTGATCGTGCCCGATCCCGACTGGACGCAGCATTGGTGCGCGGCGAACGGCGAGGCCTGCGATTTCGCGCGGCTGGCGCAGGACGCCGGCTATCGCACAGCGATCGGCGCGGCGGTGGAGCGGGTCAATCGCGATCTATCCGTCACCGAACGCGTCCGCCGCTTCGTGCTGGCGGACGCGCCGTTCACCATCGAGAACGAGCAGCTGACGCCCTCGCTGAAGATCCGGCGGCATGTGATCCGGGCGGCCTATGGGGACCGGCTGGACGGGTTGTACCGGGGGTGATCCTGCGTCATGCCGGGCTCGTCCCGGCATCCAGAGCCGCGCGCGAAACCCCTTGTGGCTCTGGACCCCGGGACAAGCCCGGGGTGACGAAAAAATGGTTGCTCGCCAGCGCCCCCTCAAGCCGCGACCCGCATCTCCTGCATCGCGTTCGCCGCGATCGTCAGGCTTTTCTTGCGTGCGTCGTGATCGTAGATCGCGCTGGTCAGCATCACCTCGTCCGCCCCGGTGCGCGCGACGAACGCCGCCAGCCCGCGCTCGATCGTCGCCGGGCTGCCGACCGCGGAGCATTGCAGGACATGGTCGAGGATCGCCGACCCCTGCGCGCCGAGCGACTCGCGGTAGCCGGCGACGGGGGGCGGGAGCTGGCGCGGGTTGCCCGTGCGGAGCGCGACGAACGCCTGCTGCTGCGACGACGCCAGCAACTGCGCCTCCGCATCGGTGTCCGCCGCGAACACGTTGAACCCCGCCATCGCATAAGGCCGGGCAAGCTGCGCCGACGGCTTGAATTCCCGGCGGTAGATCGCGAGCGCCTGGTCGAGCGAATCGGGCGCGAAATGCGACGCGAACGCGTAGGGCAAGCCGAGCATCGCCGCGAGCTGCGCGCCGAACGTGCTGGAGCCGAGGATCCACATCTCGGGCTTGGCACCCGCGCCCGGCGTCGCGGTTATGCCGGTCTGGCCGTCATCGGCGAAATAGCTCTGCAATTCCAGCACATCGCGCGGGAAGGCGTTGGCGTCGGTCTCCAACGTTCGCCGCATCGCCCGCGCCACGCGCTGGTCGGACCCCGGCGCGCGGCCGAGCCCCAGATCGATCCGTCCGGGGAACAGCGCGTCGAGCGTCCCGAACTGCTCCGCGATCGTGATCGGCGCATGGTTGGGCAGCATGATCCCGCCGGCACCGACCCGGATATGCCTGGTCGCCGCCGCGATATGCCCGAGCACCACCGCGGTCGCCGCGCTGGCGATCCCCGTCATGCCGTGATGCTCCGCGCACCAATAGCGGTTGAAGCCGAGATGTTCGGCATGCCGCGCGAGATCGGCGGCGTTGGTCAGCGCCTCGCGGACGCTGCCGCCTTCGACGACGGGGACGAGATCGAGCAGGGAATAATGGGTCATAGATGGGAGATGGGGGGCTTGGCAGCGAAATCCAGCGCGCTGAACTTCGGCGCTCAGACGACACCCCTTGCCACTGCCCAAATCAGCCAACCCGCATAAACGACGGCGCTCACGTAAACCGGCAGACGAATCTTAAGAACCGACGAGATGGCCGATCCTACGACGCCGCATACCGCGACGATGCCAAGGGTCTTCAAAACAAAAAGAAAGTTGAGGAAATCCTGCGGATTAGAGCGTGGGCTATCCGCCCAGAAGCCCATCGCGAGTGGCAAGGATGGTATCAGGATAATCAGACCGATCAACAGAACGACCGAAACACAAAAAATCGCCGCGTGCATCACGCCAAAAACGACCCTAGCCAGATGGCCGTCATTCGCTTCTTCGCGGTATCCTGCCATTCGGACCGTATCCTCATTCGATGCTGATCGCGATCAGGCCTGTCAATTCACGCTGATCCTGCACCCTTCTTGCCCGCACGCCAAGCGCTGCTATGGCCGCGACCATGCCCCCCGCGCTCGCCCCGATCCGCACCTGGATCTTCGATCTGGACAACACGCTGTACCCGGCGAGCGCGGACCTGTTCGCCCGGATCGATGCGCGGATGACCGCCTATGTCGCGCGGCATCTGGGGATCGACGCCGAGGCCGCGTACCGGCTTCAGAAAGATTATTTCCTGCGCCACGGCACCACGCTGTCGGGCATGATCGCGGAACACGATGTCGATCCGCACCATTTCCTGGCGGACGTCCACGATATCGAGATGGATGTCCTGTCGGTCGACGCCCCCCTCGTCGCGGCGATCGCGCGGCTGCCGGGGCGCAAGCTGGTCTTCACCAATGGCGACACGCCCTATGCGCTGAAGGTGCTCGACCGGCTCGGGCTGGGCGACAGTTTCGAGGCCATCCACGACATCCATGCGATGGGGCTGCTGCCGAAGCCGCATCCGAGCGCCTATGCCGGTATCTGCGCCGCCTATGACCTCGACCCGGCGACCTGCCTGTTTGCGGACGACATGGCGCGCAACCTAGTGCCGGCCAAGGCGATCGGGATGACGACGGTCTGGATCGACAACGGATCCGAACAGGCCGCGGAGATGGCGCGCGATCACATCGATTTCACCGTCCGCGATCTGGGATCGTGGCTGACGGGCATTCTGGAGGAAGCATGAGCGAATTGCAGGCGATCATCGACGCCGCGTGGGAAGACCGCGCGGGCGTCGGCACGGATACGAAGGGCGACACGCGCGACGCGGTCGAGGCGGCGCTGGCGCTGCTCGAAACGGGCGAGGCGCGCGTGGCGGAGCCGGACGGCGCTGGCGGCTGGCGGGTCAACCAGTGGCTGAAGAAGGCGGTGCTGCTGTCGTTTAGGCTCAACGACAACGCGCTGGTCGATGGCGGCGCAGGCGGTGCGCCCGCGTTCGACAAGGTGCCGTCCAAATTCGCCGGTTGGGGCGAGGCGGCGTTCCGCAGCGGCGGCTTCCGTGTCGTGCCGGGTGCGGTCGCGCGGCGGGGCTGCTTCATCGGCAAGGGCGCGATCCTGATGCCGAGCTTCGTCAATATCGGTGCCTATGTCGGCGAGGGGACGATGGTCGATACCTGGGCGACGGTCGGCAGCTGCGCGCAGATCGGCAAGAGCGTGCATCTGTCGGGCGGTGCCGGGATCGGCGGCGTGCTCGAACCGCTGCAGGCGGATCCGGTCATCATCGGCGACGGCGCGTTCATCGGCGCGCGCTCCGAGGTCGCCGAGGGAGTCCGCGTCGGCGAAGGTGCCGTGCTGTCGATGGGGGTGTATCTCGGCGCGTCGACGAAGATCATCGACCGCGCGACCGGCGAGGTCTTCCGCGGCGAGGTGCCGCCTTATTCGGTGGTGGTCCCCGGCAGCACCGGCAGCAATCCGGGACTGTATTGCGCGGTGATCGTGAAGCGCGTGGACGCGCAGACGCGGTCGAAGACGAGCATCAACGAATTGTTGCGGGATTGAGCCGCGCGGCAAACCCTCCGTCACCCCGGCCTCGTGCCGGGGTCCAGGGTTACGGGCAACGCACCTAGCGTATCGTTCGTCGCTCCGAATGCCGGGACGAGCCCGGCATGACGGAGAATATCCCGCAACGGTTCATCTCGACTTCGCCCCCCGCCCCCCCTATCGCCCACCCGAACAATCTGAGAGGCTCCCCCATGACCGCCACCGCCAGCCAGACCCTCGACCGCGTGCTCGTGCTGGAAATGGTGCGCGTGACCGAAGCCGCCGCCGTCGCCGCCTCGACGCTGATCGGGCGCGGCGACGAGAAGGCCGCCGACGCCGCCGCGGTGGAGGCGATGCGCGAGGCGCTGAACTCGCTCTACATGGACGGCACCGTCGTCATCGGCGAAGGCGAGCGCGACGAGGCGCCGATGCTGTTCATCGGCGAGAAGGTCGGTTCCGCGATCGGCAAGGGCCCCAAGATCGACATCGCGCTCGACCCGCTGGAAGGCACCACGATCTGCGCGACCGCGGGACCCAACAGCCTCGCGGTGCTGGCGATCGCGGAGGAGGGCGGGCTGCTCAATGCGCCGGATGTGTACATGCAGAAGATCGCGATCGGACCGGGCTATCCCGAAGGGCTGATCGATCTCGACAAGTCGCCGACCGAAAACGTCACCGCGCTCGCCGCCGCGAAGGGCGTGGAACCGCGCGACATCATCGCCTGCGTGCTCGACCGGCCGCGCCATGCCGAGATGATCGCGGAGCTTCGCAGCGTCGGCTGCGGGATCATGCTGATCGGCGACGGCGACGTCGCGGGGGTGATCGCGACGACCAACCCCGACACGACGATCGATATCTATATGGGCGCAGGCGGCGCGCCCGAAGGCGTGCTGGCGGCGGCGGCGCTGCGCTGCGTCGGCGGGCAGTTCAAGGGCCGTCTGATCTTCCGCAACGACGACGAACGCGCGCGCGCCGCGAAATGGGGCGTCACCGATCTCGACAAGCAATATGACCTGACCGAACTGGCGCGCGGCGATTGCATCTTCGCCGCGACCGGCGTCACCGACGGTTCGCTGCTCGCCGGCGTGAAGCGCAAGGGCGGCAAGATGACGACCGAAAGCGTGGTGATGCGCGCGTCGTCGGGCACGGTGCGCTGGGTCAAGGGCGAACACCGGATTTGATGTTCGCGTCGAACGTAAGTCCGTCCCTCCTCCCCACCCCGGCGAAGGCCGGGGCCCAGTAGGGAATACGAAAGTGGCGAAGCGATGAGCGTCACAACGTGGGACGTGGCAACTGGGCCCCGGCCTTCGCCGGGGTGGGGTTCGCCCTACCCCGCCGCCGGCAACCGCAAGCGCACCAGCAACCCGCCGAGATCGTCGCTTTCCTCCAGCGACACCGTCCCCTCGTAGATCTCCGCCACGTCGCGCACGATCGCCAGCCCCAGCCCGGTGCCGGGCTTGCCGGTATCCAGCCGCACCCCGCGATCGAAGATTCGGCTGCGTTGTTCCTCGGGGATGCCGGTGCCGTCGTCCTCGACCAGGAATTCGACGAACCCGGCTTGCGCGCCGACCGTCACGAACACGCTGCCGCCGCCATATTTCGCGGCGTTCTCGATCAAATTGCCCAGCATCTCATCGAGGTCCTGCCGCTCGACATGCACCGCCAGATCGTGCGGGCCGTCGATGTCGATGCGGACATGGCGGTACAGCGTCCCGACCGCGCGTTCGACCGATTCCAGGCTCGGCCAGACCTCCGCCCGGCTGTGCGCCGACCCGCGCCGGCCGACCGCGCGGGCGCGGGCGAGGTGATGATCGACCTGGCGGCGCATCGTGCGCGCCTCGCGGATCACCGTCTCGCCGAGATCGTCGGCATTGGCGGTCGCGGCGTTCATCACGACGGTCAGCGGCGTCTTCAGCGCATGCGCGAGGTTGCCTGCGTGCAGCCGCGCCTCCTCCGCCTGGCGTTCGTTGTGCGCGATCAGCGCGTTCAGTTCCTCGACCATCGGCGTCAGTTCGATCGGCAGCGCACCCGACACGCGGTTCGACTGGCCCGCACGCATCCGCGCGATCTCCTCGCGCACCCGGCGCAGCGGCCACAGCCCGTAGAAGGTCTGGAGCGCGGCCAGCACGATCAGCCCGAGCGCGAGCAGCGCGAAACTGCGCACCAATGTCCGCCGCAGCACCGCGATCTGCGCGTCCAGGCCATCGCGCGTCTGCGCGACCTGAAACCGCCATTGCAGCTTCGATCCCGGCAACGTCACGTCCTGTTCGACGACGCGAAGCTTCTCATTCTCGAACTGCATACTCTCGTAGGTATGGGCGGTGCGGTCGTCGTGATCGCTGCCGTAAGCGAGCCGCCGATCCCATAGCGATCGCGAGTGGAACTCGTCTCCTCCCTTGGTGGACACTTCCCAATACAGTCCCGAATAGGGTTCCAGGAACCGCTGATCGGCCGCGGCATCGCGACCGAACAACACTTCGCCATCCGGTCCGACCTGCGCGGAGACGAGCAGCGACCGGAGGACATATTCCAGCTGGTCGTCGAAATTATGCGTGACCGCGGTCACCAGCACGCGGTCGAGCGCGAACCCGCCGCCCGCCAGCAGCAGCGTGATCCATCCCGCCGCGATCAGGATCATCCGCCGCGACAGCGACCCCGTGGTGCGCGCGGGGGAGAGCGATGCCACGCCTTGCAGCGGTTCCACCAGCCCGTTCGCCCTAAGCCTGTCGAACGGGTTCATGGTACACCCATGCCACCACCGTTCCCCCGCGAAAGCGGGGGTCCAGGGTAACGGGCGATATCGCTTGCGGCTCCTGGGCCCCGGCTTTCGCGGGGGAACGACGTGCGATTCTCCGCGAGCGCCACCCGGTTCAGGCGTCCGGATCCTCAAGGCTGTACCCAAGCCCCCGGATCGTCGTGATGACATCCTGCCCGAGCTTCTTCCGGATCCGCGTCACGAACACCTCGATCGTGTTCGAATCGCGATCGAAATCCTGGTCGTAGATATGTTCGATCAATTCGGTGCGACTGACGACCTTGCCCTTGTGGTGGAGCAGGTAGCTGAGCAGCTTGTATTCCTGCGCGGTCAGCTTCACCGGTTCGCCGCCGCGGCTCACCTTGCCCGAGCGGGTGTCGAGCCGGACGTCGCCCGCGGTCAGTTCGGACGAGGCGTTGCCCGACGCGCGGCGGATCAGCGCGCGGAGGCGGGCGATCAGTTCCTCGGTCTGGAAGGGCTTGGCGACATAATCGTCCGCGCCCGCATCCAGTCCCGCGACCTTGTCCGACCAGCTGTCGCGCGCGGTCAGCACCAGCACGGGAGCGGTGCGCCCCTCCTTGCGCCAGCGGTCGAGGACGGTCAGCCCGTCGACCTCGGGCAGGCCGAGGTCGAGCACGATCGCGTCGTAATTCTCGGTGGAGCCCAGGAAATGCCCTTCCTCGCCGTCCGTCGCGAGGTCGATGGCGTAGCCTGCGCCCTCGAGCGTATTCTTCAGCTGCTGGCCGAGATTCGGCTC
Organism: Sphingomonas bacterium; assembly: GCF_903642285.1. Classification (GTDB taxonomy): domain Bacteria; phylum Pseudomonadota; class Alphaproteobacteria; order Sphingomonadales; family Sphingomonadaceae; genus Sphingomonas. The sequence continues at coordinate 8,079 of NZ_CAHJWJ010000036.1, read as the reverse complement.
ATCCTCGACGATCAGAACGCGCATCTGTCTCTCCCTGTCGGCACCCGGCCGACGCTCAACGCCCCGTGCGGCCGACGATCTGGCCAGACCGGCCATCGACCTCGACCCATATCACCGAGCCATTGCGCAGGAACTTCAGCGTGTAAATGGCGGTGTCCGAATCGAAATCGAAGCCGATATATTGCGCGCCCCGCATCGTCGGCACGACCCGCGCCTCGATCTCCGGCAGCGGCAACAACCGCCCTTGGCGCCGCGCTTCGAACGCGCGCATCTGATCGCCCCGCCGCGGGCTCTGCACCTGGCCCCCGCCCATCGCAGCGCCGATCATCAGCAGGGATGGGAGCATCGTCATGGGTGTCGCATAGGGATTAAGCGTTGAACAGCTTGTGAATGGCGCGCAGCGCGGCAGCGACGCTGACTCGCGCAAGCGCGGGCGGCAGGTCGCGTCAGCGAACCTGGCCGACGACACGGGGTTGTCCCCGTGGCGGCCCGTTGGTTGGCTTCCACCGCTAGCGCCCCAGCCCCCACCCCGGCGAAGGCCGGGGCCCAGTTGGGTAGACGATCGTGGCGGCGCTACGTCCGTCGTTACCGTGTTCGCGGCAGCTGGGCCCCGGCCCTCGCCGGGGTGGACGAGGGCGGGGGCGGGGGCGAAATACAGGCGTCGATCACCCCCAGCCCCGCCGCGGCGAAGCCGCGTCGTCGGTCCTCGCTTGAGCGAGGCCGGCCGGGCCGCGCTTAGGCCTCGATTTAGCGCCGCTAAATCGCTAGGCCGCGCGGCCATGCCCGCACCCATTCTCGCCTATGAAGACCTCGGCCTCATCCAGGGCTCCGGCTGGCTGTTCCGCCATCTCGACCTGCAAGTCGGCCAACGCGACCGGCTCGCGCTGATCGGGCGCAATGGTGCCGGCAAGACGACCCTGCTCAAACTCATCGCCGGGGCGATCGAAGCGGACGAGGGACGGCGGACGATCGTGCCGGGGACGCGCGTTATCCTGCTGGAGCAGGAGCCCGATCTGCGCACCTTCCACACGCTCGCCGATTACGTCCTGTCGGGTGCCGACGCCCCCGCCGCGCACGAGGCGGAGGCGATCGCGGACCAGCTGGGGATCGACCTGTCACGCGAGGCGGCATCGGCGTCGGGCGGCGAGCGGCGGCGCGCGGCGATCGTCCGCGCTTTCGCGCAGAACCCCGATGTGCTGCTGCTCGACGAGCCGACCAACCATCTCGACATCGGTGCGATCGAGTGGATCGAGGAATGGCTCGGACGGTTCCGCGGGGCTTTCGTCGTCATCAGCCACGATCGCACCTTCCTGACCAAGCTGACGAAGCAGACCCTGTGGCTCGACCGCGGCAATCTGCGGCGCGCCGAGATCGGGTTCGGCGGGTTCGATGCGTGGACCGAACAGGTCTATGCCGACGAGGCGCGCAATGCGGAGAAGCTCGACGCCAAGCTGAAGCTGGAGGAGCATTGGCTGCTGCGCGGCGTCACCGGGCGGCGCAAGCGCAACCAGGGGCGGCTGACCAAGCTGATCGAGATGCGCGCCGAACGATCCGCGATGGTCGGGCCGCAAGGGTCCGCGAACCTCACGATCGGCACCGACGACGCCAAGTCGAAGGTGGTGATCGACGCCAAGCATATCGCCAAGGCGTTCGGCGACCGGACGATCATCGGCGATCTGAGCCTACGCGTGACGCGCCGCGATCGGATCGGGATCGTCGGTGCCAATGGCGCGGGCAAGTCGACGCTGCTGAAGCTGCTGACCGGCGAACTCGAACCCGACAGCGGGCAAATCCGCTTCGCCAAGACGATCGAGCGCATCGTCATCGATCAGCAGCGCAGCAAGATGGCCCCCGAGAAAACGATCCGCGAGGTCCTGGCCGATGGCGGCGACTGGGTCGAGGTGCAGGGCGTGCGCAAGCACGTCATCGGCTATCTGAAGGAATTCCTGTTCGGACCGGGCGTGCTGGACGCGAAGATCGCCACGCTGTCCGGCGGCGAGCGTTCCCGCCTGCTGCTGGCGCGCGAATTCGCCAAGCCTTCCAATCTGTTAGTCCTCGACGAGCCGACCAACGACCTCGATCTCGAAACGCTCGACCTGCTGCAGGACGTGATCGGCGACTATGACGGCACGGTCCTCATCGTGAGCCACGATCGCGACTTTCTCGACCGCACCGTCACGATCACGCTTGGTCTGGACGGCTCCGGGACGGTCGATGTCGTGGCCGGCGGCTATGCGGACTGGGAACGCCGCCGCAAGGCAGCCGCGCCGACGAAGCGCGGCGCGATCGCCAAGAACGCCACCGCAGCCGCGAAGCCGGCCGCGCCGGGCGCGCGCGTGAAACTGACGTTCAAGGACCAGCGCGACTACGACCTGCTCCCGAAGCGGATCGAGACGCTCGACGCCGCGATCGCGCGCGATCAGGCGCTGCTGGAGGATCCCGATCTCTACACGCGCGACCCCGACGGCTTCGACCGGCTGATGACCGCGATCGGCCAGGCGCAGGAGGACAAGACCATGGCCGAGCTTCGCTGGCTCGAACTGGCGGAGATGGTCGAGGGTCTGGCCTAACCCTCGATCGGTACGGTGTCGTGCAACCGCGTCATGTCGAGCCGAACGACGCCGTCCGTGTTCGAGATGATGTCGACGAATTCATGGTCGACGATAACGTGGTCGCGGTCGTAGCGGTTGCCGCCCTGTGACGGGCTGGCGAGCAGCGTGTCGACCCCGCCGATCGAGACGATCAGCATGAAATCCTCTTGGCCGGCGAGCGACGCGAGAATCGGACTGTCGTCCTCCATCAGATGGACGAGCGTCCAGGACAATCCGAGCATCGGGTTGCGATCGCGCATCAGCGGCACCGGCTCGAGGCTGCGAAAGGTGCGGCCGTCCGGCAGACGGCGCGTTTCCAGGAACGACATCTGCGCTTGCGCGTCGGGTAGCGGACGTGACCGGATCGAGGCGACTCGCACCATCAGCGCGCGCTTGCCCTCGTACCGGCCGATAACCGCGACCCGACTGAACGCCAGGCTCTCGCGCGGGCGCGCCAGCCGGGCGAAGATGAAGCCCGTCATCGTCGCGGAAAAGAACAGTCCGGTCAGGATTTCGACCGACGCGACCGCATGCGCGGCATGGGTCGCCGGGGCCATCACGCCGTAGCCGACGGTCCCGAGCGTATCGACCGAGAAGAAGAACCCGTCGAGCAGCGAATGCGGCGCGGCGTTCACCACCTGTCCGGGCATCGCGGCATAGATCAGTCCGAAGACGATGTTGACGGCCAGAAACAGGAAGGCGACGAGCAGCCCGAAGACCGGCCAGCTCATTTCCATGACCCAATAATACAGGTCCGCCATCGGCGAGGGTGCGCCGATCTTGATCGCCGGGGAACCGCCGAGGGCGACGATCTGCCGATGGGGTTTGCGGGCCATGACGCAGCGTCGGACAGGACGGCGCAGGCGTCAATCATGCTATCGGCCGATCGCCCTTGCGGGATCGCCGCGCGGGCCTGTTCGGACGGCATCGAACGGGCCATAGAGGCACGATGGCGATAGACGACACCATCATCGAAACCCCGGAAGGCCCGATGACCTGGGCCGCGTGGAAGAAGAAGAACCCCGTCCAGATCCCGTCCCGGCGGACCAAGGGCAAGAAACTGCCCAACAAGGTGAAGAACCGCACGCAAGACTGATACAGGATGCAAGACACTGCTCCTGCGTGTATGACCATCCCATCGAACCGATCGTCACGCGGGTGGCGACGCCGACCGCCGTGGGGCGGAACGGCGACCGGTGATCGAAGGTAGGCGAGCATTTTACGCATGCGTAAGATAGTGCTGACCACGATCGGCACGCTGGGTGACCTGCACCCGTTCATCGCCGTCGCGCTGGCGCTGAAGGCGCGCGGCTTTCGCCCGGTGCTGGCGGTGCCCGAGGATCATGTCGCCAAGGTGAAGCGCGCCGGGCTGGAGGCGGTCGCGGTGCTGCCCGGGTTCGACACGATCCGCGAACGGATCGGCCTGAGCGAAAGCGAGGCGGTCCGCCGGATGATGAGCGACCAGCGCTACATGCTGGAACAGGCGGTGCTGCCGAGCCTGTCGGCCTGCGCGCGCACGCTCGATGCGCTGATCGCCGATGCGGACGCCATCGTCGCCTCGACGATGGTGCTGGCCGCACCGATCGTCGCGGAGAAGCGCGGCCTCCCGCTGGTATCGGTGATGCTGCAGCCGATGGCGATGGTCTCCGCGCTCGATCCGCCGAAGACGCCCGATTTCTGGATGATGCGCCAGCGCCCCGCGGGGAAGATCGGCGAGCGGTGGAATCTGCTGATGTATGCGGGTTTCCGGCAAATCCTCCACCGGCTCTATGCCGATCAGCTCGACGTCGTCAGGATCGAACACGGCCTTCGCCCGCGCGGTGCGATGCGCATGCTGGAGGCGGGGCGCGAGGCGCTGTTGACGATCGGCTGCTATTCCCCCGTCTTCGCGCCACTGCCGCGCGACGCGCCCGAAAACGCGCGCGTCGTCGGTTTTCCCATATTCGACAGCGCGAACGGCGGCTCGTGCGCGCTCGATCCCGCATTGGAAGCGTTCCTGCGCGCCGGACCGCCGCCGATCGTCTTCACGCTCGGTTCGTTCGCGGTCTATGCCGCGGGCGATTTCTACAGGGAGGCCGCGGAGGTCGCACGGCGGCTGGGGCAGCGTGCGATCCTGCTGACCGGCGAGCGCGAGACGGCGGCGACGGACAGCGACGTCTTCGCCTGCGCCTATGCCCCGCATTCGCATCTGTTCCATCGGTGTTCGGTGGTCGTGCACCATGGCGGGATCGGCACCACCGGCCAGGCGCTTCGCGCCGGCAAGCCGCAACTGGTCGTGCCGCACATGGGCGATCAGAACGACAATGGCCACCGGATCGCGCGCGCCGGGATCGGGCTCGTGCTGAGGGCGAAGCACTTCAGCGCCAGGCGCGCGACGATCATGATCGAGGACCTGTTGCGCGACCCCTCCCGTCGCGAGCATGCCGCGCGGATCGGCGAGACGATCGCGCAGGAGAACGGTGCCGAGACCGCGTCGCGCGCGATCGAACAAGCGCTCGGCCAAGGCCAGCGCGTCAGGGCCGGCCGACCGGAACCGAAGCCGATACCGGCCTGAACCGGACCATCGATAGCCGATATCAACCGTGCGCGTTCTATCCGATAGGGGCCGACTTTACCGCACCCGTCAAACCCGCGTCAGGACGGGCCATCGGTACGACGACGGTCGCGGATCGAATGGGCGAGCGTGCGGTGGCGGCTTCGCTCGACCCGCAGGGCGGCCGGGACCCGGCGTCCCTGCACGACCAGTACGATACCGACCAGCGCGAGGCCGAACGCAGGCAGTCCGAGGACGATATCGCCCCGCGCACCGATACCAAGCGCAGTAGCGATGGCGAAGAGGCCGACACCTACGCCGCGCCACGCCAGGCTGCGGCGCGTCATGCCGGCGAGTCCGGATCCGCAATGACCAGTCGCCCCGCGCACGCCACCGCGTTCGCTTCCTCCACGCTGCAGCCTGCGCAGCCATGCCACATTACGATATCGGCCGGAAAAGCGGACTCGTCTTCGAGCGCATCGATGATATTGGCCCGTTCGAAGGTGATGCCGATGGCAGCGTCGTTCACCACCGAGGCCGAGGCGCTGGCGCGCCCGACCAAAGCGGCTGCGGTGTCGATGCCACGCGCTTCGATGGCGGTGAACCCGAGGGTACGCGCATATCGCACGGCGCACAGCAGCAACGTGCCGGCCCCGCAATCGATATCCACGATCCGCACGCTGCGGCGCTTTTCGGCGCGAAGGCCGGCCAGAGCCGCCGCCACCGCCGGCCAGCGCCTGTCACGGCAACGAGCGTCCGGTTGCGCCGCAGCGGGGCGGCGCGAACGGATCGGCGGCAGCGAGAAACGCTCCAAGCGGTGCTCGGCGACATGGGTCATGACCCGCAATGTCCCGACGTTGCCTGCGCCATCAGGCCGCCGCCCGGTATTGCGACGCATATTCCCAGGGCTGGACCGGCGCGAACGGGATCGTCGGTACCAGCGCACACGCTGCCGATACGATCGTCGCGCCCGGCATCGATTGCCGCTCGCTCCGTGCGAATGCCATCGCGGCGGCGAACGAGACGAAGCGACCTTCCAGCTTTCCCCGGCTGTCCTGCACCAGCCAATGGCCGGCGGCGTCCTGTCCTACATTCAGGATCCAGGGACGTTGATCGGGCTCCGGGTCGGTCGGCGACATCTGACGATACTCCTGACAACAATCTGTCGAGCGGCGGCGCGGTGAGCGCGACGCCGCCTGGCGGGACCGGATGGCCCGCCGCGATGATATAGGTCGGAGCCGAATTGGGTTTCCAGATCGGTCGATGACCGATTGCATATGGTTTTCATAACAACGCCAGGCAAATATCGCTCGCCCGCCCGGCTAAGGCCGCTGGAACGCCCAACGAAGCGTACCCGCCAACGCCCGAGTCCCCGTCCGCGCCAGCGCCCGGCCGACCAGCGGTGCGGGGAAGCCGTGCATGGCACGCGCCCATTCGGGCAATAGATCGATCGCGGCGGCGCTCAGGAGATGCTGCGCCGACGCCATGACCGGGTTCGATCCTCGCTGGCGCAGGACCAGCGCGGCGACCTCGCGCGTCCGGCGATCGGTGGCCAGCCGTGGCCGCATGTCCGCGATCAGCGCGGCGGCGCTCCGCACATCGCTCGGTACCGGATCGGCACCGAGCGCGGTGCCGATCGTGGCCATTTCGGCGAAATACCGGTCCCGGTCCGCCATGGACATGCCCGGCTCGCCATATCGTCGCCAGGCCGCGAGGAAGCTGGTGGTTTCGGTCACATGGACCCAGGCAAGCGCGGTCGGATCGTTCGCGCGGTAGGGCATCCCGTCGGGCAGCGTCCCGCCGACCGCGTCGTGGATACGCCGGACGCGGTCGATCGCTGCCTCGGCATCGGGGCGGCTCGCATAGGTCGTCGTCGCGATGAAGCGTGCGGTACGGCGCAGCCGGCCGTGCATGTCGGCGCGAAAGTTCGAATGATCCCAGACGCCCGCCAGCACTTCGGGCATCAGCATCTGGAGCAGCAGGCTCGACACCCCGCCGACCATCATCGCGCCGACATCGCCGTGCACGCGCCACGCGACCGCATCGGGGCCGAACAAACCATCGGGGCGGCGAGCGACCGGCTTTTCCCCACGACCGCGATCGTTGAACAGATCGACCACCGACATCGCGATCCGGCGACGCAAGGGCTCCGCCAGCAACCGGATGGGGCGCGGGGTCACGGATGGCAGCTGGTAGTGGAATGCATCGCGCAGACATGAGGGCGCGGCGCGAATTGGCAATGGGCGAACCCTTTGCGGGGACGAAAAGAGGAACTGCACTGGTCAGCATGGGTTCAGCCGGGACGCGATATCACCATCCTATCGCAACCGGGATTATCACCATGAACGCTTCGATGATGACTTTGCTGGGCCGCGCAGTGACTGCGGCGACGTTGGCCGGCGGTGCGGTCTCGTCTACCGCCGCCGTCGCTCAGGCCTATCCGCCGCCCGCCCCGCAGCAGGGAGGCTATGATGGCAACCAGCCGCAATATAACCAGCAGCCGGGCTATAATAACGGCCAACCCCAGTATAATGGTCAGCCCCAGTATAACGGTCAGCCACAATACAACGGCCAACCCCAGTATAACGGTCAGCCCCAGTATAATGGTCAGCCTGCCTACAACGCGCAGCCGCAAAACGGTTATGACGAAACCGCCGACGCGAACAGGAACTCGCCACCCCCGCCGCCGCCGCCCGGTTACGACGGTTCGCAGCCCCCGCCCCCGCCGCCCGGCTATCGGCCCGATCCTGCTTATGGCGATCAGTCCGCGCAGGACCGCCGCTACGAAGCCTATGCCGAGGATTGGTCGCAGCGTTATTGCACCAAGGCGCGCAGCAATGCCGGCACCGGTGCGGTGATCGGCGGACTGTTCGGCGCGCTGCTCGGCGCGGGCGTCAGCGGTCGGCACAACCAGGGCACCGGCGCGCTGGTCGGCGGGCTCGCGGGTGCGGCGGG
>NZ_CAHJWJ010000035.1 GCF_903642285.1 Sphingomonas bacterium | reverse complement strand
GCGGGTTCCGTGGCGGCGGCGGCGGCGGTGGCTTCGGCGGCCGCGGTGGCCAGGCCGGCGGGCGGCTGCAGTTCGCCTTGTACCATACCTGGTATTTCACCGATTCGGTGCTGATCCGGAACGGCCTGCCGAAGCTCGACCTGCTGAACGGCGATGCGATCGGCTCGAGCGGCGGACAGTCGCGTCACCTCGTCGAAGCGCAGGCGGGGTACAACAACAACGGGCTCGGCGTGCGGCTGTCCGCCAATTACGCGAGCGGCACTGAGGTCAGCGGCGACACGACCGGGGCGACGAGCGGAACGCTGAACTTCGGCGGGCTCGCCACCGCGAACCTCCGGCTGTTCGCCGATCTGGGCCAGCGACTCGATCTGCTGAAGGCGCATCCCTGGCTGCGGGGGATGCGGATCGTGCTGTCCGCGGACAATCTGTTCGACAGCCGCCAGCGCGTGACCGACGGGACCGGCGCGACACCGGTCAGCTACCAGCCCGACTATCTCGACCCGCTTGGCCGAACGGTGAAGCTGACGGTGCGGAAATTGTTTTTCTAGCTCTTCCTTCGTCATCCCCGCGAAAGCGGGGATGACGGGAGGCACGCGCTTCGTCGGAGCAGGCCGCCTACCCCGCCCGCCGCACCGTCCGGTCCACCGCGTTCAGCCGGTCCAGCGCAAAGCTTTCCGCGAATTCGATCCCGGCCTTGCCGTCCTTGGCCCAGCGGATCCGCGCGGCGAACATCTGATCCTCCAGCAGTTCGATCAGCACGTCGATCCCGCCGGGTTCGCCGTCGATCTCGATCCCGTCGATCATCGCGCCGCCCGGCGAGATGTCGCGGATCCGCACGTCGCCCACCACCTGCCCGATCGCCATTCGCGCGGACCGCAGCATCTTGGTCCGCGGTGCACGGCTGACCTTGTGGCCGATCGGGGTGGCGAGGCCACCGCCCGCGAGCTGCTCCTCGACCGCCGCCGCGGGCATGCCGCGGCCATAGACATAGCCCTGGATGTGGCTGCATCCCAGTTCGCGGACCAGTTCGATCTCGTCCTGGATCTCAACCCCTTCGGCGGTCGTCTCCATGCCGAGCGTATCCGCCAGCGTCACGATCGCCTTGATGATGGCGGCGTTGCGGTTGCCCGGCATCACCGCGCCGCGCACGAACGACTGGTCGATCTTGATCTTGTCGAAGGGGGCCGAACGAAGATAGCCGAGCGAGGAATAGCCCGTTCCGAAATCGTCGAGCGCGAGCCGGACGCCGAGCGCTTTCAGCGCGCGGAACATGCGTTCGGACGACGCGCTTTCGTCGAGGAACACGCCTTCGGTGATTTCCAGCTCCAGGCGTGCCGCCGCGATCCCCGATGCCGCCAGCGCGCTGGCCACGATCGCGGGCAATTTCGGATTGGCGAACTGGATCGGCGAGACGTTGACCGCGACTCGCACATCGTGCGGCCAGCGCGCGGCGGCGTGGCAGGCGGTCCGCAGCACCCATTCGCCGATCTGTTCGATCAGCCCGCATTCCTCCGCCACCGGCACGAACATCGCAGGCGATACCGATCCGCGGGTCGGGTGGTCCCAGCGAAGCAATGCCTCGTAACCGACGATCCGCACGTCCTTCGTCGCGACCACGGGCTGATAGGCGAGGTGGAAGGCACCGGTGCCGAGCGCATGACGCAGATCGTCTTCCAGCAGCGCGCGGCTCTGCGCGCCCGCCAGCATCTCGTCCGAATAGAAACGGTGGACGCCGCGCCCGTCCGCCTTCGCCGCATATAACGCCAGGTCGGCGTTGCGGGTGAGCGTCTCCGAATCCTCGCCATGTTCCGGCGCGATCGCGATGCCGATCGAACAGCCGATGGTGACCGACGTCCCGGCGATGAAATAGGGTTGCGACAGCGATGCGATCAGATCGCGCGCCAGGACCGACAGCGGCTCGCGCGCGTCCATCCCCGGCAGCACGACCTGGAATTCATCGCCGCCAAGCCGGCCGACCAGCCCCTGATCGCCGACTCCGCGCTGCAGCCGCTGCGCCACCTGCTTCAGCAGCGCGTCGCCGGCGGGGTGACCGAGCGTGTCGTTGACCGCCTTGAACCGGTCGAGGTCCATCAGGAACAGCGCGGTGGCGCGGTACGGCCCGGCCTTCTGGTTGAGCGTCTTGTCGAGCGACAGATGCATGCGCTGCCGGTTGGCGAGCCCGGTCAGCCCGTCGAACAGCGCGAGCCGGGTGATCTCCGCCTCCGACTTGCGCTTTTCGGTCAGGTCGGTCCCCGATCCGATGAACCCCTGGAACCGGCCGAGATCGTCGACGACGGGCCGCCCAGACATCGACCACCAGCGCCCGCTTTCCGACCCGTCCATCCCGGTGCGTGCGGCGCAGACCGAATACTCCGAAAAGCTGGTCCGCGACGACAGATGGAAGGCAAGCGTCCGCTCGGTGCCCGGGGTCGTGCTGTCCATACGGAACAGGTCGGTCAGCAGCGCCGGGGTGCCGCCGCCGTCCGCGCCATTCGCGCCCGGAGCGGACATCTCGGCGGCGACCTGCGGGGACAGATAGGTGACCCGGCCGTGGCGATCGGTCTCCCAGAACCAGCCGGTCCCCTGGCCTTCGAACTCGGCGACCATCTTGGCGGCGAACCGGCCCTCGCTGGCCTCCGCCGCGCGTTCCAGCGCCTGGCGCAGATCGGTCCGGCCGAGCCGCATCAGGCCGACCGCGACACAGGCGAAGAACGGCAGCGCGGTCAGCGGCAGCGTCATGCCGGGCGACTTCGCCGCCAGCGCGACGATCAGCCCGGCACCGAGCCCGAGCGTTCCGGCCCGCACCGGTACCACCGCGACCGAGACCGCGATCAACGCCCCCGCCGCCGCCGCGACCCCCGCCTGCTCCCAGTCGCCGCCGGGCAACTGGCCGACCGTCCAGGCGAGCCCGAGCAACGTCCCGCCGAGCACCGCGGTGGCGACGACCAGCGCGCGCATCCGCCGGTGCACGACGTGCTCGGTCGTCGCCGGCCCGCGCAGCAGCCACAGGATCACCCCCGATACCGCCAGCACGGTTCCCGACAGGGCGGCGATATCGATGACGGCGGATTGTTCGACGAGCGCCGCGGTTACCGCGACCGCCGCGCCGCCGATGACCGCGCAAAGCGACACCGGCCATATCATCGCGACTCGCCGGAACTTCGTCAGATGCATCTCGACCGCGGCGTCGCGTACGTCCTCGCGCAGCCCGAGCACGCGCAGCGTCGCGGCGATCCTGCGCGCGAACGGTTCACTGGAGGAAGGGTTACCTGGCATACCGGGAAGGGATAGCGCGCGATGCGTTTCGAAAGCGTATCCACGCCGCACACTTTGCCGCGTCGACGCGAGCGGCTAAGCACGGCGGCATGACCATCATCATCCGCGCAGCCGACCTGATCGAAAGCGTCGCCGACGCGCTGCAATTCATCAGCTACTATCACCCGATGGATTATATCCGCGCGCTGGGCACGGCGTACGAGGCTGAACGGGGTCCGGCGGCGAAGGACGCGATCGCGCAGATCCTGACCAACAGCCGGATGTGCGCGGAGGGGCACCGCCCGATCTGCCAGGACACGGGCATCGTCACCATATTCGTCAGATGGGGCATGGACTGCCGGCTCGACACGATCGCCCGCTCGTTGCAGCAGGTCGTCGACGAGGGCGTACGGCGCGCCTATCTCAATCCCGAGAACAAGCTGCGCGCCTCGATCCTGGCCGATCCCGCCTTCACCCGGCGCAACACGAAGGACAACACCCCGAGCGTGCTGAACGTCGAGATGGTGCCGGGCAGCACCGTGTCGATCGACGTCGCCGCGAAGGGCGGCGGGTCGGAGAACAAGTCCAAGTTCAAGATGATGAACCCCAGCGACTCGATCGTCGACTGGGTGCTGGAGATGCTGCCGCAGATGGGGGCGGGCTGGTGTCCGCCGGGGATGCTCGGCATTGGCATCGGCGGCACGGCGGAAAAATCGATGCTGCTCGCCAAGCAATCGCTGATGGGCCAGATCGACATGGCGCAGTTGAAGGCGCGCGGGCCGAAGAACGATATCGAGGCCTTGCGGATCGAGATCCACGACAAGGTCAACGCGCTCGGCATCGGTGCGCAGGGCTTGGGCGGGTTGTCGACGATCCTGGACGTGAAGATCCTCGACTGGCCGACGCATGCCGCGTCCAAGCCGGTCGCGATGATCCCCAATTGTGCCGCCACCCGCCACGCGCATTTCACGCTCGACGGTTCGGGACCGGTCTATCTGGAACCGCCCAGGCTGGACGAATGGCCCGACGTCCACTGGACCCCCGACAAGGCCGCGATCCGCGTCGACCTGGACACGCTGACGCCCGAGATCGTGCGCGGCTGGAAACAGGGCGACCGGCTGCTCTTGAACGGCAAGATGCTGACCGGCCGCGACGCCGCGCACAAGCGGATCAAGGACATGTTGGACGCGGGCGAACCGCTCCCCGTCGATTTCCGGGGCCGGGTGATCTATTATGTCGGCCCGGTCGACCCGGTCGGCGAGGAGGTGGTCGGCCCCGCCGGCCCTACCACCGCGACGCGGATGGACAAGTTCACGAGGCTGATGCTCGGCCAGGGCCTGCTGGCGATGGTCGGCAAGGCGGAACGCGGGCCCGACGCGACCAAGGCGATCGCTGAGGCGCAATCCGCCTATCTGATGGCGGTCGGCGGCGCGGCCTATCTGGTCGCGCGCGCGATCAAGGGGTCGAAGGTCGTCGGCTTCGCGGATTTGGGGATGGAGGCGATCTACGAATTCGAAGTCAGCGATTTCCCGGTGACGGTAGCGGTGGATAGCGAGGGCGCAAACGTCCACCAGCTGGCGCCGCTCGTTTGGCGCGAGAAGATCGCGCGGGAGGGGTTGTTGGTGGGGGCGTGTTCTTAGCATTGTAGATACATGTGTTGACACATGATCTGCTTGCCCTATCGGTCACGTTACGACAGTGGAGGGTGCCATGCGCGTACAAGTCAGAAAATGGGGCAACAGCGCCTCGGTCCGTATTCCCGCATCGGTCATGGCCGCAGCCACGCTGCATATCGATCAGGAAGTCGACGTTCGCGAAGAGGAAGGACGCGTCGTGATCGAGGCGGTGCGTACGCCGATTTATGACCTGGACTCCCTGCTCGATCGGATGACGGCCGACACGTTTCCCGATACCGTCGATTACGGCCCGCGCATCGGCAAAGAAATTTGGTAATGGCCTATGTGCCGGACGTCGGCGACGTGGTCTGGCTGGAATTCGATCCACAGGCAGGGCACGAGCAGGCAGGCCGCCGCCCTGCCCTCGTCCTTTCGCCGGCACGGTATAACGGCATGCGCGGCATGATGATCTGTTGCCCGATGACGTCGCGGATCAAAAACTACGCCTTCGAGGTGGTGGTCAGCACCGACCCGCCGAGCGTCGTGCTGATCGATCAGATCAAGAGCCTGGACTGGCGGGCTCGACGCGCGACGCGGAAGGATGTGGTGTCCAAGGCCGTGGTCGCGGATGTCAAGGCGAAGCTGAAGGCATTGCTAACCGTGTAGTCCGTCATGATATTCGCACCGCCGAGGCGAAAATTACACTGCCCGCCGGGCGACGGCTTAATGCGATCATTCTGAATGGCGCAAGCTACCCCTTCGCCACCCAATCATCCCCGATCGCCTGCAACACATCCAGCGGTACGCGACCGTTCGCCAGCACCGCGTCGTGATACGCCTTCAGGTCGAACCGCGCGCCCATCTTCGCCTTCGCCTTCTCGCGGATACCGACGAACACCGAATGGCCCAGCTTGTAGCTCGCCGCCTGGCCCGGGTTCACGCAGTACCGCTCCACTTCGCGCGCCGCGAAGCCCTGGGTTTCGCCCTCTTGTTCCACGAAGCGGCGGATGCCCTGTTCGCGGGTCCAGCGCAGGTGATGGATGCCGGTATCGACGACGCAGCGATTGGCGCGGAACAGCATGAACTTCAGATAGCCCAGCCGCCCGAGCGGATCGTCGTCGTACATCCCGATCTCGTCCGCCAGCTGCTCGGCGTACAATGCCCAGCCCTCGGCATAGCCGGAAAAGCCCGACAGCTTGCGGATCAGCGGCAGCCGCGTGTTCGACAAGGCCAGCCCGCCCTCCAGCTGGTGCCCCGGCAGCCCTTCATGGAACACCGTCGTCGCCAGGCAGAATTTGGGCCAGTCGCCCGCATCCTTGAGGTTGAAATAGACGAGCCCCGGCCGCGACCCGTCGATCGCGGGCGACTGGCTGAACGCCGCCGCCGCACCCGCCTCGGTCTGCGCCGGCACGCGGCGCACTTCGAAGCTGTAGGGGGGCACGCGGTCGAAGACGGTCGGCAAGCGCGTACGGATCGCATCGAGCCGGCCATTGGCATAGGCGATCGCCTGCACCTTGCCGGCGTCGGTGTTTGGGTAGACCTGGCCCGGATCCTTGTAGAGCGCGGCCATGCGTTCGCCGACCGTCCCCTTGGTGTAGCCCTGCTTCTTCAGCTCGGTGTCGAGCCGCGCGGTCAGCATCGCCGCCTGGTCGAGCCCGAATTTATGGACCTCGTCGGGAGTCATGCTGGACGTCGTCGTCGCCTTCAGCGCGACGGGGTAGAAGGCCTCGCCCTGCGGCAGTTTCCACACACCCGCGTCGTGCGTCGCCTTGGCGCGCAGCTCTTTCGCATAAGCAAGCTGGCGCTGGAGCGCGGGCAGCACGCTGTCCGTGTAGATGCGCGCGGCGTCCGTGGCGTAGCGATCCCCCAGTCCCTTCGCCGCGGCGCGCCTGGCGAGCGACTTCACCACCAGTGCATCGGCCGCGGGGGTCGCGGTCTTGCCCATCTGCTCCAGCGTCAGGTCGAGGATGAAGTCGGGCGGCGCCACGCCGATGCCGGCGTCATGCCGCATCCGGTCGGTGTTCGCGTCGAGCTGCGCCGGCCAGGCGGCGAGCCGCGACAGATACGCGTCGGCATCCGCCGCGGTATCGATCCGGTGCTTGGTATCGAGGAAATCGGGGATCGACTGATACGATCCCGATAGCTGCGACACCACGTACGGGCTGGGGCCGTAGGACGATCCGCCGAAGTCGAATGCCGCCACGGCTGCGGCGGAGCGCCGGGTGTACAGCACGCAGTCCAGGTCGATCCGCTCCGCCGCCGACAGCGCGGCGCGGTCGACCGCTTCCAGCTGTTTCAGCTGCGCACGGCTTTCCGCGCGGTTGGCGGCGATGCCAGCGGCGGACTGGTCGGAAAGCTTGCCGCGCAAATCGGCATTCGCGCCGGTATCCAGCCCGATATTGGTCGCGAATTCGGGGCTGCGGCGAAGCTCGGCCTGGACGAACCGATAGAACATCACGTTCAGCGGCGTCTCCGCCCCGTCAGGGGCGACGCGCGGCAGCGCCGCGACGGCGAGGCGCGGCATCATCATCGCCGCCGCCCCGGTCGCGGCGGAGCTCAGCAGGAAGGCGCGGCGTTCCATCATCGGATCGATCCTCATTTCACCACCGGCAGGGTGATGTAGCTTTCGTCCGGTCCGGCGACGGTCACCTTCTGCGTCGCCGCGACATAATCCGCGGGTTTCGCGAAGAAGATGTTGGGGACGAAGGTCTGCGGATTGCGGTCGTAGAGCGGGAACCAGCTCGACTGGACCTGCACCATGATCCGGTGCCCGGGGCGGAAGACATGGTTCGTCATCGGCAGCGCGAAGCCGTATTTCAGCGGGACGTTCGCCGCGATCGGCTTGGCGACCGACAGATCCTCGCGGTATCGGCCGCGAAAGATGTCCATCGCGACGCCCAGCTCGTATCCCGCCATCGTCTTGTCGCCGGTCAGTCCTTGCGGATACACGTCGATCAGCTTGACCACCCAGTCGCTGTCGGTGCCGCTGGTCGACGCGGTCAGATGCACTTCGGGCGTGCCCGCGATCGTCACCGGCTGCGTCAGCACATCGGTTTCGAATTCGATCACGTCGGGGCGTCCGGACACCCCGCGCTGATCGTCGACCAGCCATTGCCGCCAGGTCGATCCGGTCGCGTAGGTCGGCTTGTCGGGCCGCACGCGGTAACCGACCGGGGTCGCCGGATCGGCGATATAATCGCGCGTCTGCACCGGCCCGGCCGCGGCGTCGAAGCCGAGCGCGCCGCCGGGCTTGAGATACAGCGGTACGCCGCCGCCCCCTGCTCCCCCAAGCGTCGTCGGCCAGGTCGGCAGCTTCTGCCACCGGTTCGCGCCCGACTGGAAGGCGGAGACGGTCGCGACGTCCATCGGCGGCGAGTCGCTCTTCAGATAATGCGCGAGAAACGGCGCGAGGATGTTGCGACGCCAATATTTGGCGGTGTCCTGGTCCCATTTGATCGCGCCGAGCGTGCTGGCCTCGCCCGCTTCCTGCCCGTGATGCCAGGGCCCCATCGACATATAGACCATGTCGTTGTTCGCGTCCTTGGGCTTCAGTGCGCGCCATACCGCGGGGGCACCGTAGATATCCTCCTGGTCCCACAGGCTGGCGACCAGCATGACCGGCACCTTCAGCGGCTGTTTGGCCAGGACCTTGTCCATCGCCGCTTCCTGCCAGAAACGGTCATAGGCGGGATGCTCGGTGATCTTGCGCCAGAAGCCGAGCTGCTCCAGCCCCTGCGCCTTCCCGACCGCGCCGGCCGAACCCGCTTTCAGGAAATAGTCGTAATCGTCCGCATAGTTGGTGCGCCATTTGGTATCCGCCGCCCGCGTGCCTTCCTGGCTCAGGATATATTCGGTCATCTCCTCGCGGAACGCGCCGTTGTGGAACCAGTCGTCGCCGCGCCAGCCATCGACCATCGGGTTCATCGGCACCGACACCTTCAGCGCGGGGTGCGGGTTGATCAGCGCCATCAGCGGCAGGAACCCGTCATAGCTGATCCCGATGATCCCGACGCGACCGTTCGATTCGGGTACGTGCTTCACCAGCCAGTCGATCGTGTCGTAGGTGTCGGTGGAATCGTCGAACTTGGTCGGGTTGAACGGCGATCCGGCGGGCGCGGGGTTCATCATGTAGATGCCCTCGCTCTTGTGCATGCCGCGCACGTCCTGGAACACGCGGATATAGCCCGATGCGGTGATCGGGTCCTGGTCGGTATCGTCGCTGCCGGGCAGGCTGGCATAGATGCCCGGCGTCGTGCTCGCCAGTTCCTCGGCGTCATAGGGCGTCCGGGTCATCAGCATGCCGACGCCCGTCGCACCCTTGGGGATCGCGATGACGGTGTGAAGCTTGGTCCCATCGCGCATCGGGATATCGGCGACGCGGCGGGTATAGCCGTAACCCTCGTCGCGCGGCGCGAGTTTGGCTGGCCGTTCGTCATATTGCGCCGCGGATTTCTGCGCGGATGCGGGGGGCCCAGCAGCAAGGGCGACGAGCGAGACGACAGCGGCCAGCGTACGGATCATGCGGTGTCTATTTCCCTGTTCGGCGTAGGCGCAACGTCCTCGCCGGCAGGGTTAATGTCAACGCGGTATGTGCCTTGCCGTCATGCCGGCAAATCAGCCGTTACGCGAACCAGTCAGCGGGAAGCTGCCGAATGCGCCCGCGCCGACGGTGCCGGTCAGCGTGTCGCCGGCCGCGGTCGCCTTGCAATCGAGCGTCATCGGCATCGGCACGCTGACCGACTGCGTCCAGACGATCGTATCGCCGTCCACGGTGCCCGACACGTCGCTCGATCCCATCGCGCCCGACGCGGTACCGGTGAAGCTGGCACCGTCGCTCGTGACGCTGAGCGTCAGCTTCTGGTCGCCCAGCGGCGATTTGACCACGCAATCCCAGCTTCCGTCAACGCTCGCCATCGCATTCTCTCCTGATCTTCGAACGATCTACTTCGTGCCCTGGTCGGGCGCTGCGGCGACTTCGACCGGCAGGCCAAGCGTGTCAAGCTGCGGCTTGACCTTCGCCGCGTCGCCGATGACGACCCAGGTGATCCTGTCGGGATCGATCGCCGCCTTTGCGGCGGCGTCGAGCACCGGCGCGGTCAGCGCGCGATACCGGGCGGGCAGGGTCGCCTGATAATCGTCGGGTCGGCCATAGACCTGGTTGCCCTCCATCGCGCTCAGCACCGCCCCCGCGGTCTCGAACCGGCCCGGCAGCGCACGGACGGCACCGTCGATCGTACGCTTCAATTCCGCTGGGGTCACCCCCTTGTCGCCGAGGAAGCTCGCGATGTCGCCGCGCATCGCCGCGATCGATGGCCCGGTCTGGTCCGCCTGGACGGGTGCGTAGATCATATAGGGCACGATGTGCTGGACGGTGTTGAGGAACCCCTGCACGCCGTAGGACCAATGCTTCGTCTCGCGTATGTCCGTATTGAGACGCGACGAGAAACTGCCGCCCAGCACGGCGTTTGCCTGGGTGAGCGGGACGAGATCGTCGGTGCCCTGCTTCGGTGTCAACTGCCCGGCGAAGATCAGCGATTGCGGGACGCCCGGCCGGTCGATGACAACGATCCGACCCTTGACCGGCGGCAGCGCGCCGGTGAAATCCTTGGTCGGCCCCGTCCCGGAGACATGCCAGCCGCCGAAGCTTTTTTCGAGCAGCGGCACGACCGCCGCCAGGCTGGTATCGCCAACGACGAAGATCGTCGCCTTGTCCGGCCGCAGCCACGCGTCGCGGAATGCGACCAGGTCGGCCCGCGTCAGCGCGGCGACGACCGCGGGATCGCCGGTCCCGGTGAACGGCACGCCGTACGGGCTGTTCTTGCCGTACAGCATCGGCGGCAGCACGCGCAGCGCCAGCGGCTCGGGTTCCTTCGTCTCCGCCGCGATCCCCGCGAGTTGCTGGCCGCGGACACGGTCGATATCGGCCGGTCGGAACGCGGGATGGCGCACGATATCCGCCATCAGGTCGAGCGACGCGGCAAGATTGGGGGTCAGCGCCGCCATCGACACCGAGGAACGATCCATCGTCGCGGACGTGTTGATGGCGGTGCCCAGCGCCTCCTGCGTCGCCGCGATCTGCGCGGTGTCGTAGCGGTCGGTGCCTTGTTTCAGCACGCGCAGCATCAGCGAATGCGTGCCCGGCTTCGCCTTGGGATCGGCGGCGGCACCGGCGTCGAAATCGATCGAGACGTTGACGACCGGCACCGCGCCGCGCCGCGCGAATTCCACCGGGATGCCGTTCGACAGCACCGCATGCTCGATCCTGGGGAAATCCAGATCGGCGATCGGCGCGGGCAGCGGGATGCTGCCGCGCGTCGCGGTCTGCGGCGCGGGACCGGTCGCGCCCGCCGGGGCCTTGACCGGCGGCCGCGCGGCAGGCGTCGCGGCGGTGACGCTCGCGGCCTCGTCATAGGCATCGCGCTGCCCGGGCTCCAGCGTATAGGCCAGCACCGGCCGTGACAGCCATGTCCGTGCCGCCGCCTGCACCGCCGCCGGGGTCAGTGCGGCCTCCTCCGCCAGTTCCTTGCGGTAGAAGCCGGGATCGCCGGCATAGACCGCGCCCGAGGCGAGCGTCACCGCCTTGCCGCTGAAGCCGCCGACCCCCTCCAGCCCGCGGATCGTGCCGGCGATCGACGATGTCTTCGCACGGCGCAGCTCGGCCTCGGTCGGGCCCGACCTGATGAAATCGGCGACCGCGGCGTCGATCGCGGCGCCCACCGCGACCGGGTCCGCCCCCGGCTTCACGACGGCGTCGATCTCGAATTCGCCGACGCGTTCGAAATTGTCGGAGCCCGCGCTTACGCTGACCGCGACCTTGCTGCCGCGCACCAGGCTTTGCTGAAGCCGCGAACTGTCCAGGCCGCCGATGATGCTGGCGACCATGTCGAGCGCCGGCGCGACCGGATCGAGCGAACCCGGGATCGCCCACACCCGGGTGACGGTCGTCTGCGCGACCTGGTCCTTGAAGACCAGGTCGACGCGCTTCGCCAGCGTCGGCACCGCGGCCTGGGTCGGCACGTTCGCCGGCCCGCGCGGGATGTCGCCGAAATATTTCGCCACCAGCGGTTTCGCTGCGGCGATGTCGATGTCGCCGGCCAGTACGAGCACCGCATTGTTCGGCCCGTAATGCTGCTGGAACCAGCCCTTCACGTCCGCGAGGCTGGCCTTGTCCAGGTCGCCCATCGAGCCGATCGTGGTGTGGTGGTAGGGGTGGCCTTCCGGGAACAGCGTCTCCAGCACCTTGTAGTCGACCAGCCCGCCGGGCTGGTTGTCGTTGCCGCGCTTCTCGTTCTGGACCACGCCGCGCTGGATATCGAGTTTCGCCTGCGTGATCGCGCCGAGCAGATGCCCCATCCGGTCGCTTTCGAGGAACAAGGCGGTGTCGAGCGCGCCGCGCGGGACCGTCTCGAAATAATTGGTGCGATCGAAATAGGTGGTGCCGTTCAGCCCGGTCGCGCCGATCGCCTGCATCGGCTGGAACCAGCTCTGGTCGCTATTCTCCGATCCGCCGAACATCAGATGCTCGAACAGATGCGCGAAGCCGGTGCGCCCCGCCGGTTCGTCCTTCGACCCGATATGATACCAGACCGACACCGCCACGATCGGTGCCTTGCGGTCGGTATGGACGACGACGCGCAGGCCGTTGGGCAGCGTGAACTGTTCGAACGGGATATCCACCGCTTTTACCAGGTCCGCGACCGGCGCGGGCTTCGCGTCCTGTGCCGCCGCGGGTGCCGCCAGCGCGACGAGTGCCGCGCCGGTCAGCGCGAAGGCCTTGGTCATCATGTTCTCCCGATCCCTGTACCGGCAACGTATCAGCCGCGAAGGGTCGTGCAACCGTCCTTCGTGCCAGCGTCCGTTACAGCCGTTCGAGGCCCCCCTTCATGCAGCTGATCGGGACCTTCCCATGACGAATTTAGCGACAGGCAACTTGTGTTGCCCAAATACAACATTACCTTCCGGCCGAACCACAGGACCACGCGATGAACCTCGAAAAATTCACCGACCGCGCCAAGGGCTTCCTCCAGTCGGCGCAGACCGTCGCGATCCGGATGAACCATCAGCGGATCGCGCCCGAACATATCCTGAAGGCGCTGCTGGAGGACGAGCAGGGCATGGCGTCCGGCCTCGTCACGGCAGCTGGCGGCGATGCGAAGCGCGCGCTGTCCGAGACCGATCTGGCGCTCGCGAAGATTCCGGCGGTCGCCGGCTCGGGCGCGCAGCAATCGCCCGGGATCGACAACGACGCGGTGCGCGTGCTCGATTCGGCCGAACAGATCGCGCAGAAGGCGGGCGACAGCTTCGTCACCGTCGAGCGGCTGCTGGTCGCGCTCGCGCTGTCGCTGAACACCGCGGCGGGCAAGGCGCTGAAGGCCGCCGGCGCGGCGCCCGAGGCACTGAACGGCGCGATCAACGGCCTGCGCCAGGGCCGCACCGCCGATACGGCGGGCGCGGAGGACCGGTACGACGCACTGAAGAAATTCGCGCGCGACCTGACCCAGGCGGCGCGCGACGGCAAGCTCGATCCGGTTATCGGCCGCGACGAGGAGATCCGCCGCACGATCCAGATCCTCGCGCGCCGCACCAAGAACAACCCGGCGCTGATCGGCGAACCCGGCGTCGGCAAGACCGCGATCGCGGAAGGGCTCGCGCTCCGCATCGCCAATGGCGACGTGCCCGACACGCTCAAGGACCGGCGCCTCATGGCGCTCGACATGGGCGCGCTGATCGCGGGCGCGAAGTATCGCGGGGAGTTCGAGGAGCGGCTGAAGGGCGTGCTCGACGAAGTGAAAGCCGCGGAGGGCGATATCGTCCTGTTCATCGACGAGATGCACCAGCTGATCGGCGCGGGAAAATCCGAAGGCGCGATGGACGCGGGCAATCTGCTCAAGCCCGCGCTCGCGCGCGGCGAGCTCCACTGCGTCGGCGCGACGACGCTCGACGAATATCGCAAATATGTCGAGAAGGACCCCGCGCTCCAGCGCCGCTTCCAGCCCGTCATGGTCGGCGAGCCGACCGTCGAGGACACGATCTCGATCCTGCGCGGCCTCAAGGACCGCTACGAACTCCATCACGGCGTGCGGATCACCGACGGCGCGATCGTCGCCGCGTCGACTCTGTCCAACCGTTACATCACCGATCGCTTCCTGCCCGACAAGGCGATCGACCTGATGGACGAGGCCGCATCGCGCATCCGCATGGAGGTGGAATCGAAACCCGAGGCGATCGAGACCCTCGACCGCCGGATCATCCAGCTGAAGATCGAGCGCGAGGCGCTGCGCCGCGAGACCGACGCTGCGAGCGTCGACCGGCTCGGCAATCTGGAGGCAGAGCTTGCCGATCTGGAGGAGCAGTCGGGCGCGCTGACCACGCGGTGGCGGGCCGAGAAGGACAAGATCGGTGCCAGCGCGAAGCTGAAGGAACAGCTCGACGCGGCACGGCTCGAACTGGAGCAGGCGCAGCGATCGGGCGATCTCGCGCGCGCCGGCGAGCTGTCCTACGGCACCATCCCGGCGCTCGTCCGCCAGGTCGAGGAGGCGCAGGGCGAAACGCACGGCGCGATGCTGCGCGAGGAAGTGACCGCGGACGACATCGCCGGCGTCGTCAGCCGCTGGACCGGCGTGCCCGTCGAACGCATGCTGCAAGGCGAGCGCGACAAGCTGCTCGCGATGGAAGCCACGATCGGCAAGCGCGTGATCGGGCAGGACCATGCGGTCCGCGCGGTCTCGACCGCGGTCCGGCGCGCACGCGCGGGGTTGCAGGACCCGAACCGGCCGCTCGGCTCGTTCCTGTTCCTCGGGCCGACCGGCGTCGGCAAGACCGAACTGACCAAGGCGCTCGCCGAGTTCCTGTTCGACGATGCTGGTGCGATGGTGCGGATCGACATGAGCGAATTCATGGAGAAGCACGCGGTCGCGCGGCTGATCGGCGCACCGCCGGGCTATGTCGGGTATGAGGAGGGCGGCGTGCTGACCGAGGCGGTACGGCGGCGGCCGTATCAGGTCGTGCTGTTCGACGAGGTGGAGAAGGCGCATCCGGACGTGTTCAACGTCCTGCTCCAGGTGCTCGACGACGGGCGGCTGACCGACGGACAGGGGCGGACGGTCGATTTCACGAACACGCTCATCATCCTGACCTCGAACCTGGGGTCGCAGTACCTCGCGAACCTCGGCGAGGGCGAGGATGTCGCGGCGGTCGAGCCGCAGGTGATGGAGATCGTCCGCGGCCATTTCCGCCCCGAATTCCTCAACCGGCTGGACGAGATCATCCTGTTCCACCGGCTCGGCCAGGCGCAGATGGCCCCGATCGTCGACATCCAGATCGGCCGCGTCGGCAAATTGCTGGCGGACCGCAAGGTGACGCTGGACCTGACCGATGCCGCGCGGATGTGGCTCGGACGGGTCGGCTACGACCCGGTGTACGGCGCGCGACCATTGAAGCGCGCGGTGCAACGGTATCTGCAGGACCCGCTGGCGGACCTGATCCTGCGCGGCGCGGTGAAGGACGGGGCCACGGTGCGGGTGGACGAGGGGGATGGGGGGTTGGTGTTGGGGGTGGGGTGATCGGACAAACGGCAACACGTAAAAGGGGCGGCTCCCCTCGCAGGAACCGCCCCTTTTTTTGTCTTCAGTGCGAACGATCAGAACTTCGCCCGTACGCCGACCCTGAAGTAGCGACCGATGATCCCGGCATTCGCCCAGGCGGGATTATACTGATAGCCGCCATAAGTACCCGGATCGTACGGTGCCGCCACATTAAGCAGATTCAGGACGTTGCCGTACAGCGTGAAACGGTCGTTGACCTTGACGCTCGCGGTCAGGTCTACATCGATGAACGACTTCACGTCGCAGACCACCGGGGTGGCGTTGTCGCGATAGACGGCGACGTCGCCGCCCAGGCTGTTATAGCAATCGTCGTAGATGCCGCCATTGTCGGTTGCGGAGAGATTATAGCCGCTGGTGTAGTAAGCGGTGACACTGAGCGAATAGCGGTCATTGAAGTCGACCGTATTCTGCCAGCTGCCGCGCCACTTGGGCGTGCCCGATGCCGAGGTGTTATTCTCCGGCCCGAGCGTACCATCATATCGTTCATAGGAACCATTGGCGCGCGTCAGCGAAGACTTGATGATGAAGCTCGCATCGAGCGATGTCGAGAACTTGATACTTGGCGTGATGTTGTACGAGCCCTCGAGATCGAAATCGATACCCGAGACGAGTTGCTTGGCACCATTCGAGAAGCTGCTTTGGACGAAGCCGA
The DNA here is from genome assembly GCF_903642285.1 of Sphingomonas bacterium. Taxonomy (GTDB): domain Bacteria; phylum Pseudomonadota; class Alphaproteobacteria; order Sphingomonadales; family Sphingomonadaceae; genus Sphingomonas. The sequence goes on along the minus strand of NZ_CAHJWJ010000035.1, from coordinate 7,296 downwards.
GGAGGGGCAATGCGTTGGGGAATGCAGCGTCCGCCACGGCCGGGATCACCGTTACGCCGGGAATGTTGACCACGCCGTTGTTCGAATAATATTGCGACAACGCATTACCGGCCGAAACCGCCAGGATGACGTCCGTCTTCTGAATGTTGAAATAATCGACCGACAGGCTGACGTTGCGTGTCGGTTCGATGATGACGCCACCCGTGAAGTTGCGCGACTTTTCAGGCTTCAGGTTGGGATTGCCGATCGACGTCAGACCGTAGCTGTAGGCGCTCGTCGCATAGGCGTCGTTACCATGCGCGGCATAGAAGGCGTTGGCGGCGGCCAGGCTACCCGCAGTCACCGCAGTCACCTGCGAGTTGACATAGCCCGTCGTCGGCAATGCGAACGACTCCGCGAAGCTCGGGATGCGGAACCCGCGCGAGTATGTGCCCCGGATCGCCAGCTGACGGATCGGCGTGAATTTCGCACCGATCTTCGGCGAGAAGTTGCTCTGCCCCGTGGAATAGCTGTCATACCGTCCCGAACCGTTGATCTCCAACTGGGTCAGGATCGGCGCATCGATTTCGAAGAAACCCGATGCAACCGCGCGCTGCCCAGTGGTGCCGAAGCCGTTTACACCGCTCGAATAGCGCAGCGAACCGAGCGTATCGCCTGCGATCACCGGATTGGCGCTCGGCGCGTAGATCGATTCATGACGATAGGAACCGCCGGCCGCGACGTTCAGCGGACCGCCCGGCAAAGTGAACAGCTGCTTGGTCAGGATCAGCTGACCCTGGTACAATTCGGAGTCCGAGAGGTTGACGAAGCTCGGTGCGATATAGTTCCGGACCGTCGCAGAGTTGGCGCTCTGATTGATGAAGTTGTACGAGCCATCGGCCACAGCGTTGATCAGGTTCTGCAGGTAGATGTATCCGTTGTACGTTGCCCGCAGGTGGTCCTTATTGTAGGTGCCTTCCAGCTTGTAGTCGAACAGATTGCCGACGCTGCCGTTGACGCCGCCTGCGATGCGGTAGGTGTCGGTCTTGCGCTCGTTGCTGAGCGGGACGTTCTGAAGATAGCCGACGACGCGCGCATCCTGGCCCTGGGCTGCATAGGGATTGTTCGGGTTCAGCGTGCCGTTCGCGGCGGTACATCCGCCTACCTTCGTCGGCACGGTGTTGACCAGCGTCGCATTCGCACCGCCGAGGTTGCAAACGAAAACGGGTAGCGCAAGATTCGCGAGGCTGAGCAGGGTACCGCCCGCGGGCGAAGACGAACGGAACGATGTCGGCGTCCCGGTGTAGAATACGTCGCTGCGATAGAAGTTCGCCGCCAGATAGGCCTGGGTCTTGTCGTTCAGCTGCACGGTCAGACGAGCACTGCCGCCGATACGCTGTTGCGCCGGCGTGATGACGCTGTACAGAAAGCGGTTATCCTGTAGGCAGTTCGTCAGTGCCGCCGTCGCGCCGGCTGCGGAGGCCGCCTGCGCAGCGGTCAGCGTGGTCGTCTGCAGCGCGCCGCAACCCTGAGCGGGGTTGAGCAACGTGTATCGCGATCCTGCGATCGCAGCGGTGTTCGTGCCGTTATAGGCGCGCACGACCGGATAGTTGGTCGTTCCCAATCCCGCATAGGTACCGTCGAATTGCGTGCCGTTCGCCACACCGTTGGTGCGGCAGGTCCGCGACCCAGCGGCGATGGTTGCCGTACCGACGCTCGCCGCGCACAATTGGCTGAGATCGTTGGTATTGTAGGGATAACCACGGTCGCGGTTATAGAGGATTTCGTCGTTCTGATATTCGCCGCTGACGTAGAAGTTGAAGTGGTTATCCTCCAACGTGCCGAAGCCATAGGTCGCGTCGAAGCGTTGTTCGCCCGAGTCGCCTCTACTCGATATGCCGCCCGATGCGTTAAGGTGAAGCCCAGTGATCTGCTTCTTCGTGATGACGTTCACCACGCCCGCGACCGCGTCCGCGCCGTAGGTCGACGACGCGCCATCCTTCAGCACCTCGATCCGGTCGACGATCGCGTCCGGGATCGAGTTGATATCGACGAAGTTGCGCGTGCCGTCGTCGGCCAGCGGATAATAAGCGGCGCGCAGGCCGTCGAACAGCACGAGCGTCGAATCGGTGGTCAGGCCGCGCAGCGAGGGGGCGGAAGCGCCCGACGCGAAGGCACCGTTCGCCGAGAAGGAATTGGGCAGCGTGCCCGCGCCGTTAGCCGACAGGCGCTGGATCGCCTCGGTAACGGTGTTGATGCCGCGCTTCTGCAATTCGTCGGCGGTCAGGACGGTGACGGGCGACGGCGTCTCGGTGTCGGTACGACGGAACAGCGAACCGGTGACGACGATGTCCTTTTCGTTCGCGGCCTGGTCCGACGACTGGTCGGTCGTCGGCGGCAGCGTCGCAGACGAGGTCTGCGCGGTAGCGATCGACGGCACGCCAGCGATCAGGATCGCCAGCGGCGCGGCCGTGGCGAGAAGCCACGTGCGGCGAACGAAGGTCGTCGTATCCATGTATTCAGTCCCCCTGATGAGCGCGCCCGCGTGTCGCGGTGCGTGCCTGATCCCTCTCCGCGCGACCATCCCGGTCTTGCGGCGTTGCAACAGGAATGCGTGTCGTCGCGCATCAAGTAAAGCAGGTCAGGGATTCGCCTGACACTTTTATGAGTTATATGTCATGTTGTGATATATATAGCACGATCCTAAGGCTCGGCCTCTGATCGTGCGTTGCGGCCGCGCGGGGCCAAAAAGCAAAGGGCGGCTCCTTTCGGAACCGCCCCGGATCGCGCGCTGAGCGGCGATCAGAACTTGAAGTTCGCCCCCGCGCGGAAATACCGTCCGACAATCCCGCCCTGCGTCCAGGTCGGATTGTAGTTGACCGCCGCATAATTGGCGGGGTTGAGCGGCGCATGCGCATCGAAAACGTTCAACGCGTTGAAGTAGAACGTGAACTTCGGGTTCACCTTGATCTGCGCTACCAAGTCCAGCTGGAAATAGCCCTTGGTATGGCAGAAGGTATTGCCGAGGCTCGGATCGTAGAGCTGATCGTTGCAGCTCGTGGCACCCGATCCGTTCTGGTCGACGGCGACGGCCTTGTAACCGCTGGTATAATAAGCCGTGCCCGAGAGGGAATACTGACCATATTCGACCGTATTCTGCCAGTTCGCGCGCCAGCGCGGCGTACCTGCACCGGACGATAGAATATAGGGTGCCTGCGTTCCCACATAATTGTCGACCGGTGCGCCATCCGCAGCCTGGAATTTGTAGTCGAGGATTTCCGTACCTTCGAGCTTGCTGGTGAACCGGAAGTCCTGCACGTGGAAGTTCGCTAGGAAAGATGCGTCGATGCCCGACGTCTTGAGCGAAGCTGCGTTCTGATACAGCGAGTTGACGACCAGCACCTTTCGAATAGCGGTGGGCGCAAGCGGATCAGGATCGTCGAGCGTAACGGTATAGCCGGCAGGCAATGCGAGGCCGGCGTAATAATTGGAAACCGCAGTCGCCGCGAGCGGACCGCCGGTGATGACCTGCGTCTTCTTGATATTGTAATAGTCGAACGTCATGCTCAGCCAGCTAAGCGGCTGGAGGATGGCACCGCCCGTAAAGCTGCGCGACAATTCGGGCTTCAAATTGGGGTTTGATGCGGTGTTGTAACCGAACGCATAGCTCTTCACGTAAGCGTCGTTGTTATGTGCCGCGATCACCGCAGCGGGCGGCGTCGCGCTGGTATAGCCGATCACTGATCCGCTCTGCGATTCGGCGAAGCTTGGCGCGCGGAAGCCCTTCGAATACGTCCCGCGAATTGCGAGTTGCTTGAAAGGCTGGAACTTCGCGCCGATCTTCGGCGAGAAGCGGCCATAACCATCCGAGTAATGATCGTACCGGCCCGACGCTGTGATATCCAGCTCCTTGAAGACCGGCGCATCGGCTTCGAAATAACCGGCGACGATGGTGCGCGATCCCGCTGCGGTGACCGCGTTCAACCCGAGAAAAGCGTCGTTGGCATTGGCGTTAGGATTGTTCAGGCTCTCGTGACGGGCCGATCCACCGACGCCGAGCTGGAACGCGCCGCCCGGCAGCTGGAACAGCTCCTTGGTGACGACCCCCTGGACCATATACAGTTCGGAGGTCGCCTTGGTGGAAACCGAAGGAGAGACCGAATCGCGCACCGCCTGCGTATTGAGTAACGGATTGATGAAATTATAGGTGCCGTTGTTGATCGCCGCCGTCAGTCCAGCGATGTTGAGATAGCCGCGATTGACGCCCGTCAGGTCGCTCTTCGCGTAGGTGGCATCCGCCGAATAGGTCCAGCCCTGCCCGAACGATCCATTGATGCCACCCGCCACGCGATACACATTGTTGGTCGTCACCGACGAAACGGGAAGATCGCCGAACGCGTAAGCAAGCTGCGCGGCCAGACCCTGCTGCGCATAGGGATCCTGCGGGTTGAGTTGGCCATTCGCCAGGAAGACCGGCAAGACGATGTTCGTCGTCGAAACGGGATTGTTCTGCCTGACGGTGAACGGCGCACCCGTCGAGAAGACGCTGCTGTGGTAATAGCTGCCCGTCAGATAGGCTTCGGCGCGGTCACCGATCTTGAAGGTGCCGCGACCGCTGAAGCCGTAACGGGTCTGTTGCGGCTGGATCGTACCGTAGGGCGCGACATTCTGTTCGCAATACGCGCCCGAGCTGTCTTTGCGGGCGATCGTGCCCGTCGCGCAGCCACCGGCCGTCAGGACCTGGGTGAGACCGCCAGGTACCGATTGTCCCGAAAGGATATTGCCCGCGATGGTTTGCACCGCTGGCCGAACAACCGCGCTGATGCTGGTCGCACGCGTGCCGAATGCGCCGAACGCACCGTTATTGTTATCATCGCCGCCGATCGAAGTAAGGTCCGCGGTGTTGTACGGAAAACCACGATCGGAGACCTGGATCAGGTCGTCGCGCTCATATTCGGCGTTCAGATAAACGTTGAAATGCTGCTCGGTCAGGTCGCCATAGCCCGCGCTGAGGGTGGCGCGCTGCTCGCCACCGTCGCTGCGCTCGGATACGCCGCCTTCGACGGTTCCTTCGATACCCTTGATTTCCTTGCGGGTAATGATGTTGACCACCCCGCCGATGGCGTCAGCGCCATAGGTCGACGATGCACCATCCTTCAGCACTTCGATCCGGTCGATCGTGCTCTTGGGGATCGAATTGAGGTCGACGAACGCGCGCTGGCCGTCATCGGCATAAGGGTAGTTGGTAGTCCGGATACCGTCGATCAGCACCAGCGTGGAATTGACGGTCAGACCGCGTAGCGACACGCCCGCCGAACCGGAACCGAAGCCGGCCGCGAACGCAGTCGGGATCGAACCGCTATTGTCGGCGGAGATCGACCGGACCGCGTCGGCAACATTGGTAATGCCGGCGTTTTGGAGGTTCTGATTGGTCAGCACGGTAACGGGCGATGCCGTCTCGGTGTTCGCGCGACGGAAAAGTGTGCCGGTCACGACGATGTCATTTCCGGTCGTCGCAGGTTCCTGCGCGGTATCTGGGTTTACTTGGCTGTTATTTAGCGTGGCGGACCCGGCAACGGTCGTCGCAGGCTGGTTCTGCGGAGCCGCGTCTTGCGCGACCGCGGGCTGCGTAACCACCGCGCCGGCACCGAGGAGTACAAGAACCTGCAATGCCGTGCCGGAATTGAACGTCTTGCGAGCAAAATGGAAAGTCTTGGCCATATAAGAACCCTTTATTACAACCATGACCGCGCAAAGCGCGGACCGTGAACGGACCGTCGCGTGCGGCCCTTGATGCGTCGGTCGTTTCTAACCGCCTGCTATGAAATCGCCGATGGTCCGAGCGCTTCCGGGTGTAAAGACCGCATTCCGTCGCCCCCGTGCTTTGATTGCCGGTGTAACCTAAATGGCACTGATGCTGACATACTTGTCATTTAATCATTATGATTACGACATTAATTTCCTGCAGGCATCGGCCCCGCGACCACGAGCGGATCGAGCTTCGCTTCCCCCCATTTCAACCCCCAGTGCAGATGCGGACCCGTCGCGCGTCCGGTCATGCCGACCAGCCCGATCGGCTGGCCCTGGCGGATATGGTCGCCGACATGCACGTCGATCCGCGAAAGATGCAGGAACGCGCTGTTCAGCCCCATGCCATGGTCGATCATCAACAGATTGCCCTCCAGCGTGAAGGGGTGGTCCGCCACCAGGGTGACGACGCCGTCCGCGGGGGCGGTGACGACGGTGCCCGTCGGGCGCGCGATGTCGATGCCCGAATGATAGGCCCCCGCCTCGCCATTCTTGTAGATCCGCTGCGACCCAAAAAAGGTCGAGATGCGGCCAGTGGTCGGCCAGGTGAATTGCTGTCGCCAGCCCGCGGCGTCGGTCGCCCGCGCCCGCGCGGCGGCGATGGCGGCGAGTTCGGGCGGGCGGACGACGGCGAATTCGGCGTCGGGCACCGGCGTCTTGGGCAGGCTGTCGAGCCGCGACAGGGCCCAGCCGCGCGGCTCGATCGTCAGGGCTTGTATCACGAACCGCCCGTCCGCCAGCGTGGCGACCAACATCGCCGCACTTTTCGCATCGCGGTCGAACCCGGCGATGAAGCGGCGATCGGGCGCGAGCATCACCGGCTTGCCGTCCAGCGTCAGCGAGACCGTGCCCGCGGGCGCGGTACCGCTGATCAGGCCCCCTTGCGTCGTCGTGCCGGTCCAGTGGAACGCGTCGGACTGGCCGGCCGCCGGGACGGCGATGACGATAGCGATCCCCAGCGGCGCCGCGGCGATACGCCTCATTGCGGTGCCATCGCCTCGGTCGCGATCGCCGCGCTGGCATAGGCTTCCTGGCGCGCGACGTTCCAGTAGCGCAGATCCTCCAGCGCCACCCGCGCGCCCGACACCGCGCACAGGACATGGTCCCCTGTCGCCAGCACGCGAAAGCCATTGGCCATATAATAGAGCCGCGCGGCGCGATCGGTATTCGACATCAACATAGCGTCGTCTCTCAGAACAAGGTCGGCTGGTCGGCCCCGGGCTTCCCATCGATTTTGCCATAGCCCTTCCCCGTGGGGCGCTCAACGCGCGGCGCATCGGTCCACGCATCGACCGTGCCGTCGGCGAAGTGCAGCGTAACCGCCCCCGCGCCGCGCGCCGCCGCCGCGGTCGCCAGCGTCGTTGCCCTGCCTTGTACTGTCACCCGCGCGTAGCCGCGGTCGAGCACGCGGTCGGGGTTCAGCGACACGGCCAGCCGCCAGCTCGCTTCCAGCCGCGCGCGCGCCGCCTCCAGCCGCGTCGCCAGGATCGCAGGGCGCAGCGCCCCCGA
>NZ_CAHJWJ010000034.1 GCF_903642285.1 Sphingomonas bacterium | reverse complement strand
ACCTTCACGCCAGCAGAGTGCGCCAACTACTTCGCCGCCGCCGGCTACGATGCGTACTGAACGGAATCTGCTCTAGCAGGTCGTGGGAAGTCCGCAATCGGGCGGCACCCGACATTCCGCTGTCCTACAAACCGTCGCCCATGCCATGTCCGTGCCATGCAGAACCGCGCCGAACCGCTTTGCTCCACCGTTCCGCAACGCGCGGTAAGTCCTTCTTTTCGCCGGATGTGGGAAGTTGAATGGCACACCTCCACTTCCTCCACTTCCGCGGCGATTCCAGGAGGCGGACGCAGCCCAAGGCCGCGCGTCGCGATGGCGCGTTCCCTGCCACGGCCAAGCCGATCCGACCGCCCCCACGCTCCCGCGCGCCGTCGCCGATCCTTTTCGATTTCGCGGGGTGCGATTCCGACGTGGACGTGGCGTCCACTTCGTCCACTTCCGAAGGTCGGTATGGTGGCGCGAGCCCGCGACCGGGCGATGGCGGTCATGCGGTGGTGGCTCCGAAGTCGTCCGAAAGCCCCGTTCGTGCTGAGCCTGTCGAAGCACATGCCCGCGACACGTCCTTCGACAGGCTCAGGACGAACGGAGCAGGGGATGCGCGCGCCGCCCTACCGAACCCGCGGGCCGCCGAAGGGCAGCGGCGGCGGGGGGCGGCGGTCGCGGCGGGGGAGCTGCGCCTGGTAGGCATGCCCGCAGTGATTGACGCAATAGGGGAAGCCCGGGTTCACCTTGTCACCGCAGAAATGGAAGTCCGGCTCGCCCGGGTGGCCGAGCGGCCATTTGCAGACACGGTCGCTGAGGTCGAGCAGGCTCGTCTTCCCCACCATCTCGGCGGACGGCTTGGCGGGGACGAGGCGGCGCGGCGGCGCGGGGGTGCTCGGTGGTTGCTGCTCGCCGGGGGCCTGGCGAAGGAAGCCGCCCGGGCCGACCGAGCGCATGACCGGCTGCGGCTTTACCGGTTCGGGCGTCGGCGCGACCTCGTCCTCGTCGTCGTCCACATCGGCTTCGACGGGCGTCACCCGGAACGGCGGCTCCGGATCGGACGCGGGCACGGCGTGCGACGGCGCGGGCGCAGCGGCCGGCACGACGTGTGCGACGGCGACGGGCGTGGGAGCACCCTTGTCCGGGTCGTTGGGTTTGACCGGCGACGGGCGCGACTGAAGCCCAAGCCGATGCGCCTTGCCGATCACCGCATTGCGGCTGACCCCGCCAAGCGCCTCGGCGATCTGGCTGGCGGTCTGGCCACCCTCCCACATCGTCTTCAGCGTTTCGATCCGCTCGTCGGTCCAGGATAGTCCGGTCATTCTTCAAACTCTCGTCATTGCCTTGCGGGCGGCGGCGGCAGCGCTTACCGGCGATGGCCATGAGCAGCCAGCCCCAAATCGGCGAATTGCAGTCGGCGGTGCGTTCCGCCCCCGGCGTGCCCGTCATTCGCAATGTGAATTGGGGCGGCCTGTGGACGCTCTATATCAAGGAAGTGCGCCGTTTCTTCAAGGTGCAACTCCAGACGGTGTGGGCACCGGCGATCACGACGCTCCTCTATCTCATCATCTTCACCGTCGCGACGGGCGGCAAACGGCCGGTGTTCGTGGGCGGATCGCAAGTGGCGTTCGCCGATTTCATCGCCCCCGGGCTGATCGTGATGGGGATGTTGCAGAACGCGTTCGCCAATTCCAGCTTCTCGCTGCTGGTCGGCAAGATCCAGGGGACGATCGTCGATTATCTGATGCCGCCGCTGTCATCGGCCGAACTGCTGGCGGCGATCGTCGCGGGCGCGGTGACCCGGGCGTTCTGCGTGGGCGGCGCGGTGTGGCTGGCGATGGCGATCTGGCCGGGCGTGCATGTCACGCCGCATGCGCCGATCGCGATCCTGTGGTTCGGATCGCTCGGGTCGGTGTTCCTCGCGCTGATCGGCATCCTGACGTCGATCTGGGCGGAGAAGTTCGATCATGCCGCCGCGGTACAGAATTTCGTCATCGCGCCGCTGACATTGCTATCGGGCACCTTCTATTCGGTCGACCGGCTGGCACCCGCGTTCCGCGTGGCGAGCCATCTGAACCCGTTCTTCTACATCATCTCGGGCTTTCGCTACGGCTTTCTGGGGATCGCCGACTCGCCGGTGCTCATCGGCGGCGTTGCGATCCTGGCGGTCGATATCGTGATGGGCGCGGTCGTCTACACCGCGCTGCGCCGGGGGTGGAAGCTGAAGAACTGAGCGGGTGCGGATGGGCGCCGGACCTATCGCGTCAAGATCTCGACCAGCGTCCGCACCTTCTTCTGCCGCCACTGCGGCAACGGCGCGACCAGCCAATAGCCTTCGCGCGACGGCCGGGCATCGCCGATCGCGACCAGCCGACCGGCGGCGATATCGGCGGCCGCGAGCAGCTCGGGCACGATCGCACGCCCCAGCCCAGCGATCGCGGCGTCGATCGCCAGCCCGGCATCGGCCACCCGGATAGCGGGCGCGCCGTCCTCCGCCGCGCCAGTCCAGCCGATCGCGATATCGGGCGCGTCCGCCGACGCCGCGACGGTCACCAGCCCCTCCGACTCGATCGCCTCGCCCTCATGCTCGCCCGGCCCGTCGCCCCAGCGGATCGCAAGGTCGAGATTGGCCTGTGCGAAATCGACGCCGTCGTCGGTTGTCAGCAGCACGAAGCGGAGGTCGCCGTCCGCCGCCGCGATCGCGGCGAGCCGCGGCATCAGCCATTTCTGCACGACGTCGCGCGGCGCGGCGATGGTCAGCGACTTGGACGACTGCCCCGCCTGCATCGCGCGGACCGCCTCCTCGAATTGCAGGAAACCATCGCGCAGCGCAGACAGCCCACCCTCGGCCTCGGGCGTCAGCTCCAGCCCGCGCGTGGTGCGGCGGAACAGAACGACGCCGAGCGTGTCCTCCAGCGCCCTGATCTGCTGCCCGACCGCTGCAGGAGTCACCGCCAGTTCGTCCGCGGCGCGCGTGAATGACAAATGCCGCGCCGCCGCGTCGAACACGCGCATGCCGTTCAGGGGCAGGTGCGTGCGCTTCACGTCGAAACCGTCGGTGCCACCAGCCGGAAGCGAGGGATTTCGACGTCGAACGTCTCGCCGTCCTCGCCGACCATGCGGTAACTGCCCTGCATCGCACCCATCGGCGTCGCGAGCGGACAGCCCGAAACATAGTCGAAGCTGGCACCCGGCGCGATCAGCGGCTGTTCGCCGACGACGCCCTCGCCCTCCACCGAATGCCGCGCGCCGCGACCGTCGGTGATGACCCAATGCCGCGTCAACAGCTGGACGGTCGCATCGCCCTCATTTTCCAGGCGGATGTGATAGGCCCAGAACCAGCGCCCCCGCGACGGTTCGGACTGTTCGGGCAGGAAGCTGACCGACACGCGCACCGTCACCCCGTGCGTCGTCGCCGCGTTGGGGAACATCGCGGCGATCACAGCCCAACCTTCGTCAGCGCACGGTCGAGGTCGTCGATCACGTCGTCGACATCCTCCAGCCCGACGTTCAGCCGAAGCAGCCCCTCGCCGACACCCATCTCGGCCCGCTTCTCCGGCGAGACGCTCGAATGCGTGGTGGAGGCCGGGTGGGTCATCAGCGATCGCGAATCGCCGATATTGTTCGAGATGTCGACGAGTTCCAGCGCGTCGAGCAATCCATGCGCCTGTTCGCGCCCCTCGACCTCGAACGCGAAGATCGGTCCGGCGGCGTCCATCTGCCGCATCGCGAGGTTGTGCTGCGGGTGGCTCGGCAGCCAGGGGTGCAGGATGCGCGGCACCCGCGGTTCGAGAAACTTGCCGACCTTTACCGAATTTTCCGACTGGCGGTGGATGCGCAGCGACAGCGTCTCCAGCCCCTTCAGCACCACCCAGGCGTTGAACGCGCTCAGCGTCGGCCCGGTGTTGCGCGTGAAGGGCAACAGGACGTTGGCGATGAAATCCTTCGTCCCGCACACCGCGCCGGCCAGCACGCGGCCCTGCCCGTCCATCATCTTCGTCGCGCTATAGGCCGTCACGTCCGCACCGAATTCCATCGGCCGCTGGAGCGCGGGCGTCGCGAAGGCGTTGTCGACGACGCTGGTGATCCCGCGTTCGCGCGCGATGGCGCAGACCGCGGCCAGATCGACCACGTCCATCGTCGGGTTGGCCGGCGTTTCGAAGAAGAACACCTTCGTTTCGGGCCGCACCGCGTCCTGAAACGCCTGCGGATCGCGCGCATCGACGATCGTCGTCTCGATCCCGAACTTGGGCAGCAGCGTATCGGTCAGCCAGCGGCACGATCCGAACGCGGCACGACCCGCGACGACATGATCGCCGGTCTGCAACTGGCACAACAATACCGCGGTCATCGCCGCCATGCCCGACGCCATCGTCCGGCAGGCCTCCGCCCCTTCCAGCAGCGCGATTCGTTCCTCAAGCATCTCGACGGTGGGGTTCTGGAGGCGCGTGTAGGTCATCCCGACCTGTTCGCCCGCGAACCGCGCCGCGGCGTCGCCTGCGCAATCATAGGCATAGCCCGACGTCAGGAAGATCGCCTCCGACGTCTCGCCATATTCGCTGCGCGCGGTGCCGCCGCGGATCGCCTGCGTGGCGGGCCGCCATGTCGACGTGATCGCGCGGTCCTGGCCGGTCTTTCGCTTCATCCTGCCGCTTTGCCGGGGCGGAAGCGGCGAAACAAGCCCCGGCCCCTTGAAAGCCATTCCCGGGCGGGCAAGAAAGCGCCGGTGATCCGCCTGCCGACCCGCCCCCTGCCCGCCGCGATCGGCATCGGCATCGCCGCGGAGACATTGTTCGCGTTCCGGCTGACGACGCCGCACATCCTCGTGTTCGACGAGGTGCATTATGTCGGCGCGGCGCGGGTCATGCGGACGCTGTCGCACGCGACCAACATCGAACATCCGCTGATGGGCAAGATTCTGATCGCGGCGAGCATGATAGTTTTCGGCGACGACGCGCTCGGATGGCGCGCCTTTTCGACGATCGCAGGGACGGCGGTGGTCGTCGGGGTTTTTGCGATCCTGTGGCTGCTGTTCGGACGGCTGCGCACCGCGGCGTTCGGCGCGGCGCTGGCGATGCTGAACTTCACCGTGTTCGTCCAGGCGCGGATCGCGATGCTCGACGGGTTCATGGCGGCGTTCGTCGTCACCGGGCTGGCGACGATGCTGTGGGCGATGCGCGGGACGGGCATGCAGGTCTGGCGACGATGGATCGTCGGCAGCGTGCTGCTCGGGCTTGCGGTGGGAACGAAATGGACCGCGGTCCCGTATGTCGCTTATGTCGCCGCGGCGTTCGTCGTGGTCAAATGGCGCGGCCGCGACGCCTGGCCCGGCATGGGGGTTCTACCCGCGCTGCTGATCCTCGGCGTCGTGGCTGGCACGACCTATCTCGCGACCTTCGCGCCTGCATTCTTCTACGCCGACGATCCGATGACGCCGGCAAAGCTGATTCCGTTCCAGACGACGATCTATGCCGAACAGACACAGATACTTCCGGCGCATACCTATCAGTCGGGATGGTGGACCTGGCCGCTCCTGATCCGCCCGATCTGGTATCTGTACGAGGTCACCGACGGGGCCGAACGCGGCATCCTGATGCTTGGCAACCCCGCGATCATGTGGGGCGGGCTTGTCGCGGTCGCCCTCTGTCTGTGGGGCTGGTGGCGGGGGCGCGACCACCGCCTGGGTGCGGCGGCGATGCTGTGGGCAGGTTCCGTCGCGATGTGGGCAATCATCCCCAAGTCATTGGGATTCTACTATTATTATTACCTCTCGAGCATCTGGTTGCCGATCGCCATCGCGGCGGCATTCGACCGGTTCGGGCGGGGGCGGCTGCGTTATTGGGACGAGAGCTTTCTCGTCCTGTCGCTTGGGCTGTTCGGGTATTTTTACCCGATCATCGCCGCTACACCGCTGTCGGGACCCCAGTCCTTCCGCCATTGGATGTGGTCTGGACGCTGGGTTTAATACCGACCCCAGACGAACCGCGAAGACAGCACGTAATTCCACACCGCGCCGATCGCGATCCCGGCCAGCGCGGGCCAGGCCCATCCGCCGTAATTCTCGTTGAACAGGAAGATAGCGACGCCGACATTGGCGATCGCACCGACCGAACAGACGAGACAGAAGCCGATCCACCCTTCGAACAGCGCACGCGCACCACGAAGCCGGGCGTCACGGTAGGTCAGCAGATTGTTCAGGAAGAAATTGAACGTCATCGCGACGATGGTGGCGACGATCTCGGACGCGCGAAACGTCCACAGCAATCCGGCGTAAAGCGGGGAAAGCACGAGGAAATGTACCCCCGCACCGAAAGCGCCGATCGCCGCGAACATCGCGAAGCGTACCGGCACGACCCTGCCGAACATCCGGTCGTAGAGTGCGATCAGATATTCCATCGCGACGACGTGATCGAGCTTGCTTTCCCCCTCGATCCGCGTGCGGAAGACATAAGGAAGTTCGACGAACGCAAGCGGTTCGGGACTTGCGGTCATCAGATCGAGCAGGATTTTGAACCCGATCCCCGAAAGGGTCGGTGCCAGGCGCCGGGCGACGTCGGTGCGGATCGCGAAGAAACCGCTCATCGGATCGGTCAGGTCCGCCTTCAGCACGCGGCGCGACAGCCGGGTCGCGAGCGCGGATTTCTTCACCCGGTCCCGCTGCCATTCGCCCAGGCCGCCGCCATCGACGAAGCGCGAGCCGACTGCCACATCGACCAGCGGATCGCGCTGCAACGCATCGAGCATCTTCGGCAGCACGGTCTCGTCATGCTGCAGGTCCCCGTCGATGATCGCGACGATCGGCGCGGCGGTGGCGCACATCCCCTCGATACACGCGGTCGACAACCCCCGCCGCCCGATCCGCTGGATGACGCGCACCCGCGTATCCAGCCGGGCCAATTCGCGCGCGGCGTCCGCGGTGCCGTCGGGACTGTCGTCGTCGACGAAGATCGCCTCCCAACGACGGCCCGCAAGTGCTTGATCCAGCTTGGCGATCAGGACGGGAACATTGGCCCGTTCGTTGAAGGTCGGGATGACGACCGCCAGTTCCAGCGCATCGTCCATCAAAGGCGCGCCAGCACCGCATCCGCCATGCCGCGCGTCGACAGCGTCCCGCCTAGGTCCGCGGTCCGCGCACCGCCTGCGATCGCGGCGGCGACCGCCGCCTCGATCCGATCCGCCGCGGCGTCCATCGACAGCGAATGGCGAAGCAGCATCGCCGCGGACAGGATCGCCGCGCAAGGGTTCGCCTTGCCCTGCCCCGCGATATCGGGCGCGGAACCATGGATCGGCTCGTACAGACCGTTGTCCCCGCTCCACGCGCGAAGCGACGCGGAGGGCAGCATGCCGATCGATCCGGCGCACATGCTCGCCTGATCGGACAGGATGTCGCCGAACAGATTGCCGGTGACGACGACGTCGAACTGTCCGGGATCGCGCACCAGCTGCATCGCGGCGTTATCGACGTACATATGCGTCAGCGCGATGTCGGGATAGTCTTCGGCCGTCTCGATCACCACATCGCGCCACAATTGCGACGTCTCCAGGACGTTCGCCTTGTCCACCGAACACAGCTTGCGTTTGCGGTGCCGCGCCATCTCGAAGCCGACGGTGACGATCCGCCGCACCTCGTCCTCGGCATAGGCCATGACGTCATAGCCTTCGCGAAGCCCACCCGCGGTCGTCCGCATGCCCTTTTCGCCGAAATACACGTCACCGGTCAGCTCGCGCAGGATAACCATGTCGATCCGGCCGGCGATCTCGGGCTTCAGCGCGGATGCATCCTCCAGCCCGGCGAATAATCTGGCGGGCCGCAGGTTCGCGAACAGCCCCAGCCGCTTGCGCAGGCCGAGGATCGCCTGTTCCGGCCGCAGATGCCGCGGGAGCGCGTCGCAGGACGGATCGCCGACCGCACCGAACAAGATGGCATCGGCGCGTTCGGCGAGGTCGATCGTCTCGGGCGGCAAGGGATGCCCCGTCGCATGATAGGCCGCACCGCCGACCGGCGCCTCCCCGAACGACAGGTCGAGCGACAGTGCGCTCAGCACGCGGCGTGCCTCGGCGGTCACTTCGGGGCCGATGCCGTCGCCGGCCAGGATCGCGATCATTGGCATGGCATCGCCCTTGCCCAGAGCATGCCGCTCACGCAACCGCCCTTTTCAACCGATCCACCAACCGATCGCGGGCAGCGAGCGGCCCGGCACGTCGATCCGCGAGGAGATCGCGCGCCAGGAAATGCCCGGTGACGGCCAACGCCGCGACGATATCGGGCCAGTCCGCTGCACCACCCGCGGCCAGGAACCCGGGCAATGGCAGCAAGCGTTCCTCGTAACCGACGGCCACCCCGCGCGAGACCGCGCGCCCCCTCCTCGGGCTGACGAACGCCAGATCGACCGTACCACCGGTCGCCCCGCAGCGTTCCAGATCGAGCCCGAAGCCGAGGTCCGCCAGCACCAGCAGCTCGAAGCGCGCGAGTGCGGCGGCCCAGCCTTTTGCCGCGGGGGCCGCGCCGATCGCGCCCAGCAATCCCGACAAGGCGTCGTGGATCCGCGGATAGGGCTGCGCCTCCGGCAAGGTCGCCGCGACCAGCGCGGTCGCCCATTCGATCGCCCCCGCCGCCAGCGGCTCGCGATACAGCGCCGCACGCGTCTCCACCGGTTCGGCGACCAGACTCGCGAGCTGCTCGCCGGTGCGCGCGCGCCACGTTCCACGGATCATGTTCCCCGCCATCAGGACGGGCCGCATCCGCGTCGATCGCCCGCCGCGGACATAGCCCGGCTGCAGCCCGTCCTCCCGCGTCAACGCCCGCACGATCGCGCCGTGTTCGCCATGCATTCGAACGGCGACGACGATGGCGGTGGCGGTCAGCTCCATGGCGGCCTTGTCGCGCGGGGGGCAGCCGAAGGCAACGGCCGGACGAATTGGTCCGAAGCCTCAGCGCGAATGATAGAAGTCGTACACCTGCTGCGCGACCGCGGAGGAGACGCCGGGCGCCTGTTGCAGATCGGCGAGGCTCGCGTTGCGCACCGCGCGGCCGGTGCCGAAATGCATCAGCAGCGCCTTCTTGCGCGCGGGGCCGATGCCGGGCACCTCGTCCAGCGGCGACGCGCCGATCGCCTTCGCGCGCTTGTCGCGGTGCGCGCCGATCGCGAAGCGGTGGACCTCGTCGCGAAGCCGCTGAAGGTAGAACAGCACCGGCGCGTTGACCGGCAGCATGATCTCGCGCCCGTCCATCAGGTGGAACACCTCGCGCCCTTCGCGCCCGTGGTCAGGCCCCTTGGCCACGCCCACGAGGCAGACATCCTCGATGCCCAGGTCCTCCAGGATCGCCCGGGCGGCGTTGAGCTGGCCCCGGCCGCCGTCGATCAGCACCAGGTCCGGCCAGGTCGGATCGTCGCGATCGGGTGCTTCCTCGACCTGGCGGGTGAAGCGGCGCCGAAACACCTCGCGCATCATGCCGAAATCGTCGTCGGTGCGCGCCTCGTTGCCCTTGATGTTGAACTTCCGGTAGTGGCCCTTGCGGAACCCCTCCGGCCCCGCGACCACCATCGCCCCAAGCGCGTTCGTGCCCTGGATATGGCTGTTGTCGTATATCTCGATCCGGTCGGGCGGGCCGTCCAGCTCGAACAGGTCCGCGACTTCGCGCAGCAGCCGCGCCTGCGTCGTCGACTCCGCCAACCGCCGCTCCAGCGCCTCGACCGCGTTGCGCTGCGCCTGCTCCATCAGCCGCCGCCGGTCGCCGCGCACCGGCACCGACAGCGCCACCTTGTGCCCTGCCCGCTCGCCCAACGCCTCGGACAGCAACGCCGCCTCGCCCAGTTCCCGGTCGAGCAGGATCGCGCGCGGCGGCGGTACCTCCTCGTAGAATTGCGTCAGGAAACTGGTCAGCACCTCGTCCTCGGGCACCTCGGCGGTATGCTGCGGGAAGAAGCTGCGATGTCCCCAATTCTGGCCGCCGCGGATGAAGAACGCCTGGATGCCCATCACCCCGTCCTTGCATGCCAGCGCGAAGATGTCGGCGTCGCCCACGCCTTCCGCATTGATCGCCTGGGTGCCCTGCACGAAGGTCAGCGCCTTCAGCCGGTCGCGCAGCAGCGCCGCCAGTTCGAAATCCATATTCTCCGCCGCCGCCTGCATCTGCGCGCCCAGCTTCGCCTGCACGCCGGTCGCCTTGCCGCCGAGGAACGCCTTCGCATCGTCGACCAGTTCGGCATAGTCCTCCTTCCCGATCCGCCCGACGCACGGCGCGGAGCAGCGCTTGATCTGGTACAGCAGGCACGGCCGGTCGCGGGTCTTGAAGAAACCGTCGGTGCACGAGCGGAGAAGGAACAGCTTCTGCAGCGCGTTCAGCGTCGTGTTGACCGAACCCGCACTGGCGAACGGACCGTAATAATTCCCGACCGACCGCCGTGCGCCGCGATGCTTCTGGACGCGCGGGAAATCGGTGTCGGCGCGAAGCAGGATGAAGGGGAAGCTCTTGTCGTCGCGCAGCAGCACGTTGTACGCGGGGCGATAGCGCTTGATGAGCTGGGCTTCCAGCAACAGCGCCTCCGCCTCGTTGTTGGTCGTGACGATCGTCATCGCCCGGGTCTGCGCGACCATCCGCTGCAGCCGCTTGGGCAAGCGATCGACCTGGGTATAATTGGTCACCCGGTGCTTCAGCGCGCGCGCCTTGCCGACGTACAGCACGTCGCCTCGGGCATCGAGCATGCGGTATACGCCCGGCCGAGTCGGCAGCGTTTGCAGCACGTTACGGATCGCCGCCACGCCGAGTTCGAGATCGGGTACGCCGCTGCCGCGGACGGTGTAGGTGGCCTTCTCTTCGTTGAAACGATCGGGAGCGTCGGGGGCGGGCATCGCCCGCATGTAGGAGTCGCCGGGCAACGGGTCCAGCAATCAACCCGCCGTCATCGACCCTATACCGCCGCCGCCTCGTCCGCGATCGGCACCGCCGCGGTCGGACCGGCCTTGATCAGCGCGGTAATCTGGCGGTTGATCGTCGTACCGTGAAGATGCGCATGCACCCCCTCATAGCCTTCGCGGCGCAGCGCCTGACGGACATCGTTGACCGATCGACAGGAGCCGGCGCGCGCAAGTTCGAAGGCGCGTTCGATGATGGGTTTGGTAGGTTCCATCGCGCACGCCTACCCCCAACCGCCCGCACGGTATATAGCCGCGGGCGAATAGATGCCGCGATAGCCCCCGCACCGTGTACGATGCGTCCGGGCGTATCGCCTATAAAGGATACCGGCATGGCCAAGAGCCAGAAGAAATCGAACAAGGAAGTCCGCAAGCCAAAGGCGGAAAAGGTCAAGACGATCGCCGCCAACGCGTCGACCAAGGGTAACCCCGTCGGGATCGTCACGATCAAGAAGTGAGCGGGCAGCAGCGCGATCGCCTCAGGGGCACGCTGCGCCCGCCAATACCACCAGGAATAGGCAACCGGCGGAACGATCGCGATCAGCGCCATCGTCGCCGCAACCGCCCCATGTCGCCTTACGCAACGGCGCGCTGCCCGACGATCGATCCTGCAACGGTTTCCTTTTCAGCCGAACACCGTTTTCAGATTCATGAATTCGTGCAGCCCATATGGCCCCAATTCGCGCCCATGTCCCGATCGCTTGATGCCGCCGAACGGAGCCTGCGGCGAGGACGACAGCATCTTGTTCACCGCGACCATCCCGGATTGGATATCGCGTTCGAACCGCGCGCGCTCGTCGGCGTCGGCGGTCCATACCGACGCGCCGAGCCCGAACGGAATGTCGTTCGCCAGCGCGATCGCATGGTCGATATCCGGAACCCGGAATACCATCGCGACGGGTCCGAAAATTTCCTCCTGCGCGACCGGTTCGTCGGGCGACAGATCGACGATGATACCGGGCGAAAGATAGGCGCCATCGCCCGGCTGTCGCTCGCCACCGAACGATAATCGACCGCCGGCCTTTCGGATTGCAGCGATCTGATCGATCACGGTATCGCGCTGCTCCGCGCTGGACAATGGGCCCATATCGGTCTCGTCCGCCATCGGATTGCCGACGACGAGCGCCTTCATGCCCGCCGAAAATGCATCGAGGAATGCGTCATACACATCGGCATGGACGATCATCCGTTTCGCGCAGATGCACGATTGTCCGCTATTCTGCGTCCGCGCCACCACGGCCACCCTTGCGGCCTTGTCGATATCGGCGGAGGGCATCACGACGAACGGATCCGAACCGCCAAGTTCCAGCACCACCTTCTTCAGGTTGCGCCCCGCCGCCTCGGCCACCTTCTTACCCGCGCCCTCGCTGCCCGTGATGGTCACCGCGACGATCCGGCGATCGTCGATCAGCGCCGCGACCTTGTCCGACCGTATCGCCAGATTCTGGAACAGCCCGACCGGCGCGCCCGCCGCCAACACCATCTCCTCGATCGCGGCAGCGCAACCCTGCGTCAGCGAAGCATGTTTCAACAGACCGGTATTGCCGGCCATGATCGTCGGCGCGAGGAAACGGACGACCTGCCAATAGGGAAAGTTCCAGGGCATGACCGCAAGGACCGGACCCATCGGCTGCCATTGCGCGGTGGCGGGCCCTTCGGCGGTGTCGAAACGGCGCGGCACCAGCATGTCCGGTCCCGCCGCGGCATAATGGCGGAAACCGGCGACGCATTTCCCCACCTCGGCTATCGCGGATTTCAGCGTCTTGCCCATTTCGCGAGTCGCGATTGTACCCAGCCGTTCCGCATTCGCTTCGAACCGGTCGCCGATCGCCGACAGCAGCGCGGCGCGCGTCGCCAATTCCGTCGTCCGCCAGGCATCGTACGCGGCATGCGCGTGGACGAGCTTCTGCTCGATCTCATCCGCGTCGAGTTCGACGAATGTTTCGCCGGCCTTGCCTGTTGCGGGATTGGTGCTGGTAAACATGGGATAACGTCCTCGGGCGGTTCCATGCGGAGAACGATCGAGCAATCCCGCGTATCCTTGACCCCTGCGCAGCGCCTGCGCCATAGCGGAATCATGGACATACCCGTAGACGATCTGTCGTTCGAGGAAGCGCTGAAAGAACTCGAGCGGATCGTCTCGCGGTTGGAAAGCGGCGAGGCGACGCTCGACGACTCGATCCGCCTGTACGAGCGCGGCGACCGGTTGCGGCTTCGCTGCGCCGATCGGCTCGATGCGGCGCAGGCGCGGATCGAGGCGGTGCGGACCGATGGGGAAGGGCGCGCCGTCGGCACCCGCCCCTTTGCCGAGTCCTGAGCCATGGCGACGATGACCATCTCCCTGCCCGCGGCTACGTTGGCGATTTCTGAGGAGATCGATCGTCGTTTCGATCTGTTGCTGGCGATTCCCGACGATCCGCGCGCCGGTCTTTACCGTGCGATGCGCCACGCCGCGATCGGCGGGGGCAAGCGGCTTCGTCCGCTGCTGGTACGCGCCAGTGCGGACCTGTTCGCGGTCGACCGCGAATGTTCGGGGCGTGCCGCGCTCGCGGTCGAATCGATCCATGTCTACTCGCTGATCCACGACGATCTGCCGGCGATGGACGACGACGACATGCGCCGCGGCAAGCCGACGGTGCACAAGCTGTTCGGCGAAGCCGCCGCGATCCTGGCGGGGGATTGCCTGCATGCGCTGGCGTTCGAGGTGCTGGCCGACCCGGCGACGCATCCCGATCCGTTCGTCCGCGCCGAACTGGTTCTCGATCTTGCGCGCTCCGCCGGACCGACCGGGATGGCAGGCGGGCAAATGATGGATATCGAGGCGGAGAAAGCGCGGTTCGACCTGCCGACCGTCACCCGGCTGCAGGCGATGAAGACCGGCGCGCTGATCGCCGCCTCCGTCGAGGCGGGCGCGATCCTCGGGCGCGTGCCGCCGGAGGGACGCACCGGTTTGCGCGGTTACGCCCGCGACCTCGGGCTCGCCTTCCAGATCGCCGACGATCTGCTCGATGCGGAGGGCGACGAGGCGCTGGCCGGCAAGAAGCTGCGCAAGGACGAGGGGGCCGGCAAGGAGACGTTCCTGTCGCTGCTGGGCGTCGACCGCGCGCGCGCGCAATGCGCGATGCTGGTCGACCAGGCGATCGCGCATCTGCACGCGTACGGCCGCGAAGCCGATTTGCTCCGCCAGATCGCGCGCTACGTCGTCGAGCGCGATCATTGACGAAGCGTATCGGGGTCTATCCCGGCACCTTCGACCCGATCACGCTTGGGCATACGGACATCATCCGACGCGGCGCGAAGCTGGTCGACCGGCTGGTCGTCGGCGTCACCACCAATCCGTCCAAATCGCCGATGTTCACGCTCGACGAACGCATGGCGATGGTGTCGCGCGAAGTCGCGGCGATCGACGGCGATATCGGCGTCGTGCCGTTCGATTCGCTGCTGATGGATTTCGCCGAACGCGAAGGCGCGCGTGTCATCGTACGTGGCCTGCGCGCGGTGGCCGATTTCGAATATGAATATCAGATGGCGGGGATGAACCAGCAGATCAATCCGCGGGTCGAGACGGTGTTCCTGATGGCGGATGTCGCGCTTCAGCCGATCGCGTCGCGCCTGGTCAAGGAAATCGCGATGTTCGGTGGCGAAATCGGCAAGTTCGTGCCGCCGACGGTGCGCGACGATGTCGTCGCCCGGGTGCTGGCGATGGGGCGGCGCGGAAGTTGACGTTCAGTTTGGCGCAAGCCGCGATTTGCTTTAAGCCGTAACTCTCCCGAGGTGTCGAGTATTGTCCATGCGTTTGCCTGCCGTCGTCGCTGCCTTTCTCGGATGTCTGTTCGCCCTTCCCGTGACCGCCCAGGCGCCAGCCACGACGACGAATGCCCGCCCCGCCCCGCCTGCGATGACCGACCGCGAAAACCAGTGGGTCGTCGATCTGTCGACCGGGGGCCGCGTCGTCATTCTGCTTCGGCCCGATGTCGCGCCGCTGATGGTCGCACGGGTCAAGACGCTGACGCGGCAGCATTTCTACGACGGTCTTGCATTCCACCGGGTGATCGAAGGCTTCATGGCGCAGGGCGGCGATCCGAAGGGTGACGGCACCGGCGGGTCGACGATGCCCAACGTGCCGCCGGAATTCAACTATCTGCCGCATGTCCGCGGCGCGGTATCGGCGGCGCGTGCCGAGGACCCGAATAGTGCGAACAGCCAGTTCTTCATCGTATTCCAGCCACGCCTGACGCTCGACCGGAAATATACCGTCTTCGGCCGCGTGGTCGAGGGCATGCAATATGTCGATGCGATCGAACGCGGCGAGCCGCCGGCGAACCCGAGCAAAATCCTCCACGCCTATATCGCCGCCGATAATCCCCCGGCCTACATCGCGGCGGCACCGGTTGCCGCCCCGGCATTGGGCGCGCCGGTGACCCTGCCGGGCACGACCGGTGCCGTGGTCGCGGCACCGAAGCTGGCACCGCGGACGAAGGCCGCGCCACGGAAGGCCGCCACCGCGCAGTGATCGCCCGTAGCCGGGGCCACACCGCCCGATGAACGTCGATCTGTTCGATTTCACATTGCCGCCGGAGAATATCGCGCTTCGCCCGGCGGTCCCGCGCGATGCGGCGCGGATGCTCGTCGTCGGTGCCGACGGTCTGCAGGACCGTGTCGTCGGCGATCTTCCGGCACAGCTCCGACGCGGCGACCTGCTGGTCTTCAACGATACCCGCGTCATCCCCGCCCAGCTCGCGGGGCGGCGCGGGGATGCGCGCATCGCGGCGACGCTGCACAAGCGCGAGGGACCGCGTCGCTGGCGCGCCTTCGTGCGCAACGCGCGGCGACTGCGCGACGGCGATACGATCGATTTCGGCGAGGGCGTATCGGCGGTGGCGACCGATCGCGATGCGGACGGCAGCATCGCGCTGGTCTTTGCCGGCGACGAGCCCGTCGAACTGTTGCTGGCGCGCGCGGGGCGGATGCCGCTGCCCCCCTATATCGCCTCGCGCCGGGCGACCGACGCGCGCGACGCGGACGATTACCAGACGATGTTCGCCGCCCGACCCGGAGCGGTAGCCGCCCCCACCGCGGCGTTGCATTTCACCCCGGCGCTGATGGCGGCGCTGGACGCGGCCGGGATCGGGCATGCGACGCTGACGCTCCATGTCGGTGCGGGCACGTTCCTGCCGGTCAAGGCGGACGATACCGCCGACCACAGGATGCACGCCGAATGGGGGCGGATCGACGCGGCGGTCGCCGACCGGCTGAATACCGTGCGCGCCGCCGGGGGCCGCGTGATCGCGGTCGGCACCACCTCGCTTCGTCTCATCGAAAGCGCGGCGGGCGCGGACGGCATCGTCCGGCCCTTCGCCGGCGACACCGCGATCTTCATCACGCCGGGCTATCGGTTTCGCGGGATCGACGGCCTCATGACCAATTTCCATCTGCCGCGATCGACCTTGTTCATGCTGGTATCGGCACTGATGGGGCTCGACCGGATGCGCGATGCCTATGCGCATGCCATCGGGCAAGGCTACCGGTTCTACTCCTATGGGGACGCGTCGCTGCTCCTGCCCTGACCGGTGGATCGACCGGTGCCGTCGGCATCGCGCTATGGCGGCGCGACCGCATCGCTGGCATTAGGCGGGCATGGTCCCGCTCGCCGTCCTCGCCGCCGCCCTGCAGGTGATCGCCGCCGCCGGGCCCCCACCCGCACCCCGGGGTCCGGCGCAGCCGCCTGCGACGATCCTGGTCGAACCCGCCGCGATGTTCGTCGCCGCCTGCGATTCGAACGGCGATGCGCGCGTGACGCGGGCCGAACTGGATAGCTGCGTCGCGCGCAGCTTCGCGACGATGGACGGCGCGGCGGCGGGCAAGATCGGGTACATCGCCTATGCCGATTGGGAACAACGCTGGCTCGGCGACCGCAACGCGCTACCCAGCCCGTTCGAGGTCGACACGGACGGCGACGACCATATCTCGCTGACCGAACTGCAAGCGCGGTTCCGGGCCTATTTCGACCGTTTCGATCTCGACCGCGACGGCGTGCTGACCCGGGCCGAGCTGGTCACGATCCACGCGACCGCGCCCAACGATCCGGACCGGCGGGGCAAGAAGCGCAAGTGACGCCACCCCGGTTCGCGTTCACGATCCTCGCGACGGACGGCCGCGCGCGCACCGGCACGATCGCGATGCGGCGTGGCGCGATCCGCACCCCCGCCTTCATGCCCGTGGGTACCGCCGCGACCGTCAAGGCGATGAAGCCCGCCGATGTCGCGGCGGCGGGTGCGGACATCATCCTCGGCAATACCTATCACCTGATGCTTCGCCCCGGTGCGGAACGAATCGCGCGGCTCGGCGGCCTGCACGCGTTCATGGGCTGGGACGCGCCGATCCTGACCGACTCGGGCGGTTATCAGGTGATGAGCCTTGCCGACCTGACCAAACGATCCGAGGACGGCGTGTCGTTCAAATCGCATCTCGACGGATCGCGCCACCTGCTCAGCCCCGAACGCTCGATCGAAATCCAGCGTCTGTTGGGCTCGGACATCGTGATGGCGTTCGACGAGCTGGTACCGGCGACTTCGACGCCGGACGTCCAGGCCGCCGCGATGGAGCGGTCGATGCGCTGGGCCGGGCGGTCGCGGGCGGCGTTCGATGCGGGCGGCACGCATGCCGAAGGGGCGGCGATCTTCGGTATCCAGCAGGGTGCGCTCGACGAACGTCTGCGAGCGGACAGCGCCGATGCGCTGATCGACATCGGCTTCGACGGCTATGCGGTCGGCGGCCTTGCGGTCGGCGAGGGACAGGCGGCGATGTTCGGATGCCTGGACTTCGCGCCCGGGCAGCTGCCCGTGGACAAGCCACGCTATTTGATGGGGGTCGGCAAGCCCGACGATATCGTCGGCGCGGTGGAGCGCGGGATCGATATGTTCGATTGCGTGATGCCCACGCGCAGCGGACGCACGGGGCAGGCATTCACTCGGGACGGCCCGATCAACATCCGCAACGCGCGCTTCGCCGAAGACGCCGCGCCGATCGATCCCGAATGCGCCTGTCCGGTCTGCCGTCGGTGGAGCCGCGCCTATCTGCACCACCTCGTCCGCGCCGGCGAAATCCTTGGCGCGATGTTGATGACCGAGCATAATATCCATTTCTACGAAACGTTGATGGCCGATCTGCGCACCAACATCGCCGCTGGTCGCCTCACCGATTTTGCCGATATGTTCCGCACGCGGTATGCCCCCGCCGGTACAGGAGAAAAAGCGTGACCGACCCCGACACCCCCAACGAGATCCTCGCCAGCGTCAAGGCCGCGAAAGAGCAGGCGGCGACCGTGGCGGACAAGGTCGCCAGGGAAACCCGGTCCTGGCCGCTCGCGAAGATCGGACTCGGCGTCGGCATCGGTTCCGCCGCGGTTGCCGCCGCCGTGCTGTTCGCCAACCGCCCGACGAAGAAATGAGCGCGGTCATGAACCGGTTCCGCACGGTCCTGCTCGCTGCCGGCGCGCTCGCGGCAATGCCCGTCCATGCCCAGGCTGCGCCGGCGGACGGCGTCAAGCCGATCGCCTTTACCGAACATACGCTCGCCAACGGCCTGCGCGTCTACGCGATCCGCGACACGACGACGCCGAACGTCGCTATCCAGGTCTGGTACGATGTCGGGTCGAAGGATGATCCGAAGGGCCGGTCGGGTTTCGCGCACATGTTCGAACATCTGATGTTCAAGGCCACGCGCAACCTGGTATCCGAACAGATGGACCGGCTGACGGAGGATGTCGGCGGATACAACAACGCGTCGACCGACGACGACTATACCGATTATTTCGAGGTCGTGCCGGCCAATCACCTCGAACGATTGCTGTTCGCCGAAGCCGACCGGATGGCCAGCCTGGTGGTCGAGCCCACCAGCTTCACGTCCGAACGCGCGGTGGTCGAGGAGGAATTGCGCCAGTCCACGCTCGCGCGGCCCTATGGCAAGCTGTTCTCGGTCTATCTGTCGGCGGCGTCGTATGCGCGGCATCCTTATGCCCGTTCGACGATCGGCAGCATTCCCAATCTCGAATCCGCGTCGATCGACGATGTCCGGGCGTTCCACGCCACCTATTACCGACCCGACAATGCGGTCCTGGTCGTTTCCGGCAATTTCGATCCGGCGCAGCTGAACATGTGGGTCGACCGGTATTTCGCCGGCATCCGGCGTCCGGCGACGGCGATACCGCGCGTGACCGTCACCGAGCCGCTTCGGACCCGGGCTGCGTCCTACACCGTCTACGAACCCAACACGCCGTTGCCCGCGGTCGCGATCACCTATCACGTCCCACCCGACCGGGACGCCGACATCCCCGCGTTGAGCGTGCTGCAGACGATCCTGGCGACGGGGGAAAGTTCGCGCCTGTATCAGGACCTCGTCTACCGCGATCAGCTGGCGCAGGATGCGGCCGCCAATCTCGACACGAAGAAGGGCACCGGCAACCTGATCGTCTATGCGATCCTGGCGGGCGGCAAGACCGCGGCAGCGGGCGAAACCGCGCTCAAGGCCGAAATCGCGCGGTTCCGCGATACGCCCGCGACCCCGGCGGAACTTACGCGTGCGAAGAACCAGATCCTGACCGAAGCGATTCGGTCGCGCGAAACCGCCGAGGGCAAGGCGCGCACCATCGCCACATCGGTCATCATCGACGGCGATCCGCACGCGTCCGATCGGCAGCTCGCCGCAATCGCCGCGGTCACGACCGCGGATGTCCAGCGCGTCGCGCGGACCTATCTGGGCGACGACAGGTCCGTCACGATCCGCTATCTTTCCAGCGCGGACAAACCGGCGGGCACGTCGGGCGACGTCATCGGCGTCGGTGCCGATGTCGTCGTCGCCGATCTGACACCGCCTGCCGACGTGCCGATCATCGTGGCTGCGGGCGCGGCCGATCGCACTGCGCCGCCGCCCGTCGGGCCGGCCGTCACCGCCGATCTGCCGCACCCGGTCGAGACGGTCCTGCCGAACGGCATGCATCTCGTGGTCGTCGAACGGCACGACTTGCCGCTCGTCACCGCGACATTGGTCGCATCGGGCGGTGCTGCGCTCGATCCGCTGCACCGTGCCGGTACCGCCAACCTGACCGCGGACCTGCTGACCAAGGGCACGACGACCCGCTCCGCCACCGACATCGCCCAGGCGATCGCGGCGCTCGGCGGATCGATCGCCAGCAATGCCGACCGCGACGGCGCGTCGGTCGACGTGACGGTGAAGTCGGATCAGCTCGCCCCGGCAATGACGATACTCGCGGATGTGGCTATGCATTCGGTCTTCGCCCCGGCGGAACTCGACCGCGCCCGCGCGCAGGTGATCGACGGCGTGACCGTCGCGATGAAGAACCCGGCACAGCTCGCCGGCCTCGTCGCCGCGCGCCTGGTCTTCGGGGACGCCCCGTACGGCGCGCCGATGGAGGGCACCCCCTCTTCGCTGAAAGCCATCACCCGAAACGATGTCCTCCACGCCTATGCCCGGACCTGGCGTCCTTCGACCACCACGCTGGTGATGGTCGGCGACGTCGCTCCATCCGCGGCCAAGTCGCTAGCGGACCGGCAATTTGCGGGCTGGACGGGGGGCGCCGGCACGGCCGCTCCGACGCGGTCGCCGGTTACAGGCTATCCCGCCCCCCGCGTGATCGTCGTCGATCTGCCCGACGCAGGCCAGGCGGGTGTGGTCGTCGCGCGGCCGGGGCTCGCACGTGTCGACCCGCGCTATTACCCGCTTGGCGTCGCCAATACGATTCTGGGTGGTGGCTTTTCGTCGCGGCTGAACCAGGAGGTACGGATCAAGCGTGGCCTTGCCTATGGCGCGAGCAGCCGGGTGCAGGCGCTCCGCGAGCCCGGAATGATTGCCGCCCTGACGCAGACCAAGAATGCGTCCGCTGCCGAAGTCGTCGCGCTGATCCTCGATCAGATGACCGCGATCGGTGCCGCTCCCGCTTCGCCCGACGAACTCCAGACACGCAAGGCGGTGCTCGTCGGCAATTTCGGCCGCACTATCGAGACGACGAACGGCATGGCCGGTATGCTCAGTGCCTATGTCGAACAGGGCGTGCCGCTGGACGAACTGCAGCGCTACCCCGGCCTTGTTGGCGGCGTCGACGGCTCTGCCGAACGATCCGCCGCCGCTGCTCTCCTGGATCCGACCCCAGCCAGCATCGTCGTAGTCGGCGATGCGAAGCAGTTCTTAGAGCCGTTGCGAAAGGCGCACCCGACGCTGACGGTCATTCCGGCGGCGGACGTCAGACTGGACGGAGCCACCCTGCAATGACAGCCGCATGACGCGCGATCCTTAGCAATCCGTCCGCTCGTCCCGCGCTGGGACGCCAGCAAAAGTATGTGCGCGCTGCCGGTCGGGACCAGCTAGGGGGGACGAATATGGATCGGAGACAGGTTTTGCGGGCCGACGCAGTCATGCAGCGACGGGTGTTTGGCGCATGGCTGATCCTCGTCGGGCTGTCTTTAACCGCATTGCTGGCACTTTCCGCGCATGCCGCGTTCCGTGCCGTCGCGGCGCATGGCAGCACGCCGGCGGCGATCGTCGCGATATCCTCGTCCGGCTATGAAGTCGACGATCATTTCCCCGGTGCCGCTCTGCTCTACGCCGATGCACCCGCCGTTCCGGCCACGCCCGCCGCTTCGCATGGCACGACCGGCACCACTGCGCTGCCGCCGTTGCCGATTCCGAATGCGGCGGCGGAAGCGATCGCGCTCCGCACCGTCGGCGTGGTGTCCGCGCTGCCCTTCACGATGGCGCATGTCGCCGCGATCGACCGCGGGCGGGCGATCCAGTGCCTGACCGCGGCGATCTATTACGAAGCCGCAAGCGAACCAGATGCCGGGCAGCAGGCGGTCGCGCAGACGATCCTCAACCGCGTTCGCCACCCCGCCTTTCCCGCCACCGTCTGCGGCGTGGTCTATCAGGGGTCGGAGCATTCCGGCTGCCAGTTCAGCTTCGCCTGCGACGGCTCCATGGCCCGCATCCCGTCGCGCGCCGCCTGGGACCGGGCGCAGCGGGTCGCGGTGCTCGCGCTCGCCGGGCGGGTCTACGCCCCGGTCGGGCTGGCGACACATTACCACACCTATTCCGTCACACCGGTCTGGAACCGCGCGCTCGTCATGACCGATGCGGTCGGCGCACATTTCTTCCACCGGTGGAAGGGTTATTGGGGCACACCGGCCGCTTTCCACCAGCATTACGCCGGAGGCGAACCCATTCCGGGACCCCATCCGCACGCTATTCCCGATGCTCCCCTCGCACTCGCACTCGCACTCGCGCTCGCACTCCCCACTGCCCCGGTCGCCGCGGCGGTCGAGATCCGGCCCGCATATCGCGACAGCGGCAAGCCAATCGCGCTGGTCGCCCATATGACCGCCGACAACCTGCCGCCTGCCTCCACGGTGCTGGACCGGTGGAAGGACTCGGGCAAGCCGCTGCGCTGACCTACTTCACGGGCGCGCCGCCAAGATATTTCGCAAACCATGTCATCGTTCGCCTGCCGACATCCGCCGCATTTGCCGGGGCGCGGATGCCGTGGCCCTCGTCCGGATAGATCACCAGCATGGTCGGCACGCCCGCGGCCTGGAGCCCCCGCCACCATTCGATCGACTGCGTCGGCGGTACCTCGATATCGCGCTCACCGACATAGATGAGCGTCGGCGTCTTCGCCTTCGTCACATAGGTGAGCGGCGACAGTTTCCGGTAGATCGCCGGGTCCTGATACATCGACGCCCCGAAATAGGGGATCATCCACTCGTCGATCCCGTTGGTGCCGTAATAGCTGACCCAGTCGGACAGCCCCGCCCCGGCCACGATCGCCTTGAAACGGTTGGTCTGGGTATTCGCCCACATCGCCATGAAGCCGCCATAGCTGCCCCCCGTCAGCCCGAGCCGCGCATCGTCGACCGGCGCCACCTTCTCGACCGCGTCCACCCCCGTCAGGATATCGCGCAGGTCGCCACCGCCGAAGTCACGCTTGTTCGCCGCGGTGAACGCCTCACCCTGCCCATAGCTGCCGCGCGGATTGGGGTAGAACAGCGCATAGCCTGCCGCGATCATGTCAGCGGTCGTGCCTCGGGTGCCGAAATAAGGCGTCGAGGCGGCGGCGGGGCCGCCATGGACGATGACGATCATCGGCAGCCTCTTCGCCGGATCGACCCCGCGCGGCGTCAGCAGCCAGCCCTGCACGGTGTAGCCGTCGCTTCGCCATGTCACGCTCTTCGCCGAAACGATACCTTGGACCGCGTCGTTGTCATGCGTGATCGCGGTCAGCCCCGCCACCGGCCCGGCATAGATCGCCGGCGCGTGCTCGAAATCCTGCACCACCGCCGCCGCCCGGCTACCGTCGGCGCTGTATGCCACCCGGCCATCGGCCGCCGAGAAGCTGGCGGGGCGGCTCCACAGCACGCTCGTGCCCTTGGTCGGATCGAACGCCACCACCGCGGCCTCTGCACCCGACAGAGTCGTCGCCCGGATACCGCCCGCGGTCCAGGCGAGCGCGGTCACCGTCGCCTTGTAACCCGGCGTCCGGTTCGAGGGCGTGCCGCCCGCCACCGGCACCGTCCAGATATCGCCGCCGACCGAACCATTGTCGCTCATCAACCCACCGACGAACACCACCGTCTTCCCGTCCGGCGAGACGCGGGGGTAGTTGACCTGCACCGCAGGCTTCGCGATCGGCCGTACCGCCCCCGTCGTCGCATCGATGGCGTCGATCGTCGCCACCCACCAGTTCGCATCGCCGTTGCCGAGCGCGGTCGTGGCCACCACGCCGCGGCTGTCGGGCGTCCAGTCATATTCGTAGACATAGCGGCCTGCGGGCGACAGCGGCCGCACCGCATCCGCCGCCACTGCCGGCCCGGCGACGTCGAACACCGCCAGCCGCTGTTCGTCGTTCGCTTCGCCGATCTCGCCGACCTGCCGCACGCCCGCCTGCGTCGCGCCCGCTTCCTTCGCGGCGTTCAGCGTCACCAGCAGCGCGATCCGCCTGCCGTCCGGGGACATCCGCGGCGTAGCGGCGATACCCTTCACCGTGGCGACCGTCCGGACCCTGTTCGCACCCGCAATCTCCAGCGTCACCGTGCCCGCGGTACGATCGCGGACCAGGAACACCAGATCGCCGTTCGGCCCGAAGGTCAGCCCGGAATAGCTGCACGTCGCGCACGGATCGATGGTCCGCAACACATGCCCGTCGGTTGCCGAGCGCCAGACGATCGCTTCATGCGGCCGCCCCTTCGTCTCGCTTCCCGCCGGAGCCTCGGTCGTCGCGATCCGGTCGCCGGCGGGGGACAGGGCCAGGCCGCCATAGCCATGGACCTGTTGCGCGAGCGCGGGCGCGGCGGTGGCGGTCAGCAGGGCGGCGAACAACGAGGCGGTTTGGCGCATGACAACTCCGAATACGGGAACTTTCCGGGATCGTAGCGCTGTGCCGACCGACCTGTCGAGCGGCGCAATCCTCCCAGTCAGGGCCGGAAAGATTGATTGGGCTCTCCTTCCCTGAAGATTGTCCCGTGCTTGCCGTCTCCCCACCCCGGCGAAGGCCGGGGCCCAGTCGCCAAGGTTTGCGTTGGGTAGGGTTTCGCGATGCCATGATCGTTTTCCCTGCTGGGCCCCGGCCTTCGCCGGGGTGGCAACCAAGTCAGGCAACGAGCTTCTCCCCAACTTCCTCCCAAAAGTCCTACCCGTTTAGCGGCGCGGTCTCGCTGCGCATCGATCCGCGATCGGCCACCATGCTCGGCGAGGGCCCGGTCGCGGGCCGAAGCGCCTCGCGCTCGGAGGCCGGCACCGCCGCGGTCGGGTCGGGCCGGAACGCTTCGGGCGCGCGGCGGCCGTCGCGGCCGGGCGGCGGGGCGTCGGGGGCCAGGTCGGGGGCGGGATGCTCG
>NZ_CAHJWJ010000033.1 GCF_903642285.1 Sphingomonas bacterium | reverse complement strand
AGGGCTCGGGCGGGTAGATGTACGTGTTGCGGACCATGAACTCCTTGAGGATGTCGTTCTGGATGGTCCCGTCGAGCAGGTGCCGCGGCACCCCCTGTTCCTCGCCGGCGACGATGAAGAAGGCGAGGATGGGGATCACCGCCCCGTTCATCGTCATCGACACGCTCATCTGGTCGAGCGGGATGCCGTCGAACAGGATCTTCATGTCTTCGACACTGTCGATCGCGACCCCCGCCTTGCCGACGTCGCCGGTCACGCGGGGGTGGTCGCTATCGTAGCCGCGATGCGTTGCCAGATCGAACGCGACGCTCAGGCCCTTCTGCCCGGCGGCGAGATTGCGGCGGTAAAAGGCGTTGCTCTCTTCCGCCGTCGAGAAGCCGGCATATTGCCGGATCGTCCACGGCCGCCCCGCATACATCGACGCGCGCACGCCGCGGGTAAAGGGTGCGAACCCGGGCAGGCCGGGGTCCGCGCGCACGTCGGCGGCGGTGTAGAGCGGCTTGACGTCGATCCCCTCGGGCGTGTGCCAAGTCAGGTCGCGGCCCTTCACCTCGCGCGCGGCGGCGGTGGCCCACTTGGCGAGGGTCGGGTGCGAAGACGGTTCCGGCTGCCGGGGTGCGGGGGGTGCGGTACCCGCATCCTCCCCGCTGTTCGTCTCGATGACGGGATCGGTCAAAGCCCCTTTCTCCCCGAGAGCATGGCCGACTTGCGACCTCTCCCCCGCCGGGAAAGCGACGTCGTATAACCGTTCATCATGCCCCGGTGAACACCGCTTTGCGCTTCTCCAGAAACGCTTGTCCCCCTTCGGCCGAGTCCGCAGAGCCACGCGCCGTGCGCTGGTTCTCGGCCTCGCGCAGCATCGCGCCCGCATAATCGCTCTCGAGCGCCTCGGCGAGCCCGCGGCGCATCAGCCCCAACGCCATCGTCGGCCCAGCCGCCAGCCGAGTCGCCAGCGCGAACGCCTCGGCATCCAGCGCGTCGTCCGCGACGACTTTATGGATCATTCCCCAATCGAACGCCTTCGCCGCTGGAACCTTGTCCCCCAGCAGCATCATTTCCGTAGCACGTGCCCGCCCGATGAGGCGCGGCAGCATCCACGACGCCCCGCCATCGGGGACGAGCCCGATATTGACGAACGCCTGCAGAAAATATCCCGTCTCGCTGGCCACGCAGAAATCGGCTGCGA
This sequence comes from Sphingomonas bacterium, assembly GCF_903642285.1. Classification (GTDB taxonomy): domain Bacteria; phylum Pseudomonadota; class Alphaproteobacteria; order Sphingomonadales; family Sphingomonadaceae; genus Sphingomonas. Next base: position 24,564 of record NZ_CAHJWJ010000033.1, on the reverse strand, counting down.
GCGCGAGGCTGCACCCGATTCCCGCGGCCGGCCCCCGCACCGCGCTGACCATCGGCACCGGCAACGCAGCGACGGCGGCGATCGTCGGATTATAGCTCTTCGTCAGTGCCTCGAACGTAGCCTTGCCGGGATCGTCGCCGGCCAGCGCCCCGCCGCCGACATCCGCGCCCGAACAAAAGGCGCGCCCCGCCCCCGTCACCAGCACCGCGCGCGCGCCGTCCAGATCGGCCAGCGCGCCGCGCAGTTCGTCGAACATCGCCGGCGGCGCGGCGTTCAGTCGGTCGGGCCGATCGAGCGTCAGCACCAGCACGTCGCCGCGCCGTTCGCTCCGAATATGCCGATAATCGGGCAACTATTTCTCCTTGGGATTGTTCGCGCGTCGCGGTGCGTCCGATATGTCCTAATGCGCCTTCGGCGTCTCCATCAACTCCACCAACATCCCGCCCATGTCGCGCGGGTGGACGAACACGATCGGCGTCCCGTGCGCCCCGATCCGCGGTTTGCCAAGCACCGTCGCGCCCTTTGCGGTCAGATCGGCGACCGCGGCGTCGATATCGGGTACTTCGAAGCAAAGGTGATGCTGCCCGCCGGTAGGGTTCTTTTTCAGGAACCCCGCGATCGGGGACGTGTCGTCATAGGGCTCGATCAGTTCGATCTGCGTGTTGGGCGCATCGACGAAACACACGCGCACGCCCTGCGCTGGCAGATCGAACGCCTCGCCGATCACGATCGCACCGAGCAGGGTGCGATACGTCTCTACCGATCGCGCGATCGACGGCGTTGCGACGCCGATATGGTTGAGGCGGCCGAGGGTCATTGTTCGATCCTGGGCGACGCTGATCCTCCGCGGCCCATTTCAATAATAGTCTCGATACGGATCACACGTTTATCGACCGACAGAACGTAATCGTTGGTGTCGCGGACATCGTCGGCCAGTCGATCGACTTTTCGCGTCAGAACGTGCAGCCGCTCTTGCATGAGCACCACGTTGCGAATGGCAGCGAGCGCGTCACCCATTGTGCTCATTTGCGAATACCCGCTTCACGCAGAACGCGATCGACGTGCGCGTGGCTTTCGTCGAGCCGCGCAATCATATGGTCCAGCGACGCTGCCATTTTGGGCATAGCCTTGTTGGCCTCCTCGACAAGCGCTGCCAATCTCGCTTCTTCGTCCGGCGCAGGCTGCGACATGAATTGGCTTGTCGCCTCGCGCACGACATGGCCGACGGACATGCCGCTCTCCCGCGCGAAAGCGTCGAGCGCCGCCTTGTGATCGGGGGTGGTCAGAAACGTAACGCGTTCGGTCTGCATGGCACCACTCCTTCACATGACCTTATAATGCGTTGGTAGGTCATTCACAACGGGATGTTGTCATGCTTTTTCCACGGGTTTTCGAGGCTCTTGCCGCGTAGCTTGCGCAGCCCTAGCGCGATCCGGCGGCGGGTCGAGTGCGGCTGGATCACCTCGTCGATGAAGCCCTTGCTCGCCGCGACGAACGGGTTGGCAAAGCGCGCCTCGTATTCGGAGGTACGCTTGGCGATCTCGTCGGGCGTGCCGCCGCGGAAGATGATCTCGACCGCGCCCTTGGCCCCCATCACCGCGATCTCGGCGGTCGGCCAGGCGTAATTGAGGTCGCCGCGCAAATGCTTGGACGCCATCACGTCGTACGCGCCGCCATAGGCTTTGCGGGTGATGACGGTGATCTTGGGCACGGTCGCCTCGGCATAGGCGAACAGCAGCTTCGCGCCGTGCTTGATGATGCCGTTATGCTCCTGCGCGGTGCCGGGCAGGAAGCCGGGAACGTCGACGAAGGTCACGATCGGGATGTCGAACGCGTCGCAGAAGCGCACGAACCGCGCCGCCTTCTTCGACGAATTGATGTCGAGAACGCCCGCCAGCACCATCGGCTGATTGGCGACGAACCCGACTGTCCGCCCCTCGATCCGCCCGAACCCGGTGATGATGTTGCCCGCATGCGCCGGCTGCGTCTCGAAGAAATCGCCCTCGTCGACCACTTTCCGGATCAGCTCGTGCATGTCGTAGGGCTGGTTCGCGTTCGCCGGGATCAGCGTGTCGAGGCTTTCCTCGATCCGGTCCCAATCGTCCACGGTCGGCCGTTCGGGCACGCCTTCCCGGTTCGAAGATGGCAGGAAATCGATGAAGTCGCGCGCGGCCAGCAGCGCCTCGATGTCGTTCTCGAACGCATTGTCGGCGACGCTGGTCTTCGTCGTATGCGTGACCGCACCGCCAAGCGCCTCCTGCGTGACGACCTCGTTGGTCACCGTCTTCACGACATCCGGCCCGGTGACGAACATGTACGACGAGTCCTTCACCATGAAGATGAAGTCCGTCATCGCCGGCGAATATACCGCACCCCCGGCACACGGCCCCATGATGAGCGACAGCTGCGGCACCACGCCCGACGCCAGCACGTTGCGCTGGAACACCTCGGCATAGCCGCCCAGCGACGCCACCCCCTCCTGGATGCGCGCGCCGCCCGAATCGTTCAAGCCGATGACCGGCGCGCCGACCTTCAGCGCCATGTCCATGACCTTGCAGATCTTCTGCGCGTGCCGCTCGGACAGCGACCCACCGAAGACGGTGAAATCCTGGCTGAACACGAACACTAGTCGCCCGTTGATCGTGCCCGACCCGGTGACGACACCATCACCTGGAAAGACCTGCGCGGGCATCCCGAAATCGACGCAGTTATGCTCGACGAACATGTCGAGCTCCTCGAAGCTGTTTTCGTCGAGCAGCACGTCGAGCCGCTCGCGTGCCGTCAGCTTGCCCTTGGCATGCTGTGCCGCGATCCGCTTCTCACCACCACCCATGCGGGCAGCCTCTCGGCGGCGTTCGAGTTCCTCGATGGTGGACGACATGGCCTCTCCTCGTCCGCCTCCATTCCGGAGGCCCGCGGCAATTGCAAGTCCAGCGATCAGCCCGCGCCCAGCGTCACCGCACGCGTCTCGGTCGCTTGCCACAACAGCAGCGTCGGGATTCCGATCGCCAGATCGCGCGCACGCTTGGCCAGCGCCAACGCCAGCGCGGATTCGGCTGGCAGTCCGAACAACGGTGCGACCAGCGCATAGCCCGCCTCCTGCACGCCGATCCCGCCCGGCACCGCGAACGCGGCGCTGCGCAGGATGAAGATCACGCTTTCGATCGACAGCGCGGTCCAGATCGACACGGGCACCCGCATCAGTTGCAGCACGACCCACGCCCCTGCTGCACTGCCGACCCAGCCGAGCAGGTTCAGGACGAACGCCAGGACGATCCGCGCATGCCGGTCGTAGGTGGCGTTCAGCGCGACGGTAACGTCCCGCGTCACCGAATCCGACCCCGGCACGACACGCTGCGCGATTCGTCCGGCCAGCGGCAGCACCCAGCGCTGGGCGGCGGCGAACGCCATCATCAGCGCGACCATGATCGCCGCGCCGATCGCCAGCGGTATGCGCAGCGAAGCGGCTGCGCCGCCGTCGAGCAGCAACGACACCACCAGCGCGACCCCGAACAGCGAAAACACGACCTGGCTCGCCATCTCGGTCGTCATGTCCGCGATCATCGAGGCATAGACGCGGGGCCGCGGTATGCCCGCATCGCCCAGCATCCGCGTCGCGACCACGATCCCGCCGATCTGCGAAAAGGGCAGCAGGTCGGACGCCGCCTCGCGGATCAGCCGTGCCCAGGTGAAGAGGCCGATGCGGCGCGCCCGCTCGCCCGGCGCTGCCGCCCACCATGCCGTGCCCAGTACGACGAACACCCCCAGCGAATAGCCGCAATACAGCAAGAACCCTCCCACGCCGAGCCGCCGCGCGACCGACACGATCGCGCCGAGCCCGGTCGCGCCGATCGTCCAGATCGCGAGGGCCAGGCCCGCGATCGTCGCCAGCAGGATGCCGGCACGGGCGAAACGGTTCAGGCGGCCGCTCCCGCAGACTTGGGCTTGCCGGCGAACTTCAGCGCCAGGCGCATCATCGCGGGCACGAACTTCGGGCGGATGAGCCGCGGATCATAAGGCGCGAGCCGCCGGTCATTCTCCGCCAGGCAGATCGCGGCGAGTTCGGGGAAGCTCACCTCGACGCCCAGCTCCTTCGATCCGTTCAGCGTGAAGTTGTTCTCCTGCGCCTTCGTATTATCCTTGCCCATGCCCTTGGCCAGGCTGATCCGCTCGCCGATCAGGAACGCCCAGACGAGCAGCACCTTCGCCTCGAAATACGGCCGCCGCCACCATGGCATCGTCGCGCGCCACCAGGCGACCCAGTTGACGAAAAACAGGATGTGCCGCCCTTCCTCGCGCATCACGGGCTCGAACGTGTCGATCAGTTCGTCGGGAAAGAACCCCGTGTCCTTCGCCAGCTTGAACAGCCCGAAGCCGAAGAAACTGTCGATGCATTCGGAATAGCCGGTGCGCATGAACGCGAATTCGGGATCGCGCGGACGGACATAGGCGGGTTCCGGTTCCAGCTCGATCCCATACGCCTGCACCATGTCGGCGAGGACGATTTTGTGGCGGCGTTCCTCGTACGCGTTCATCCCGATCGCCTCGTGGAGCAGGGGATCGTCGATCTGTTCGTTGAAGGTCTTCACGTTCATCGATGCGCGGCCTTCGGTCTGCACCGCGATGTCCCAGATCGGAAGCGAGACGATCCGGTCGCGCGTCTCCGGTTCCAGCACGGGCCAATGGATCAGCGCGGGGCGATAGGCGTCGTGGCTGTCGAGCATCATCCGCGACAACAGGCGCTTGTGCTCGGGCGATCCCATCCGGATCTTCGCCCCCGGCGCAGGCGGCGCTTCGAAGCCGGCGGGGGAGATCGCCAGCGGCTCGAGGTCAGGATGGCGTCTGGTGGTAAGCGAAGTGGCCATTGGAAATCCCGTTGCGGTCGATGAGCGCCATGACCGCCGGATCGAGCAACGCCGCCAGTTCGTCGCGGTAACGATAGCCGGGGGCGCTGCCGCGATAGGTGTCCGCGGTCGCAGGATGCGTATAGATTTCGGTGAGCCCCGGCGGCAAGTCCCCGATCGCGCGGCGCATCCGCTGCGCATCGAACGCGCCGGTCCAGGTGAGGCCGACCACCTGATCGGGCACCAGCATCCCCGCCCGCCGCATCCGCCGCTGCAACAGCCGCGCCCACCATGCCTCGATTCCGTGATCGCCCCGTTCCAGCGGCGCGCGGATCGCGGTCATGCCGTAGCGTCCGCCGATCTTTAGGACGGTGGATGCGATTGTCGGGTGGAGGTGGAAATGTTTGTGCGCGTTGACATGATCGAGTGGCACACCAGTCGCGGCGAACGCGGCGAACTGCGCCTCGATCTCCGCCGCCAACTGCGCGCGGGCGCGGGGATCGGCGAACATCCGCAACGCTGCGCGCGCCATATCGATGCGGAAACGGCCGGTGTGGTCGACGAGTGCCGGGATTTGGTCGGGCGGCAGTACGGGCTTGCCTTCGACGAGGACGAGGTGAAGACCCACCCCCAGCGACGGCATCGCCTTCGCCCGCGCAACCGCATCCACGGCAGCATCCCCCGCAACCATCAGGCTGGCGGCGGTAAGGATGCCATCGAGGTGTGACCGCTCGACCGCTTCGTTGACGGCGACGGACGCGCCGAAATCGTCGGCGGTGACGATCAGCCCCCTCACCCGGCCGCGGTTCCCGACCGGAAGACGAAGAACGCGCCCGCCGCGATCAGCGCGAAGCCGATCGCATGATTCCAGGTGATCCGCTGGCCGAGATACAGCACCGAAAAGCCCGCGAAGATCGTCAGCGTGATGACCTCCTGCATGGCCTTCAACTGCGCGGCCGAATAGACCGCGCTACCGATCCGATTGGCCGGCACCGCGAGCCAATATTCGAAGAACGCGATTCCCCAGCTGGCCATCACGACGAGCCACAAGGGCCGTTCCTTGAAGCGCAGATGGCCGTACCACGCCGTGGTCATGAACAGGTTCGAGCCGATCAGCAGCAGTATCGGGACCAGGCGGAGGGGAAGTCCCAGCATCGCGTTTTGCGAACGCCCCCGCAAGCGAGAGCGTTCGGCCTACGCCGCCTTCTTCCGGTTATGCAGGAAGCTGAAGAACTCGACCCCCTCGCGCAACCGCCGCTTCATCATGTCGAAGTCGCGGACCATCTCGCCCACGATCGAACCGATCTTGCGCGGGCGGAAGTAGAAGCGTTTGTAGAATTCCTCCACCTTGTCGAAGATCACCGATGCGTGAAGGTGCGGGTAGCTGAGTTGCGCGATCTGCGTGCCGCCATCGGTCAGCAACTGATTGGTATTGTCGAACCAGCCATTCTCGGTCGCCTGCTTGTACAGGAACGTACCCGGGTAAGGCGCGGCCAGCGACACCTGGATGGTGTGCGGGTTGATCTCCTTGGCATAGTTGATCGTCTCCTCGATCGTCTCCAGCGTCTCGCCGGGCAGGCCGAGGATGAAGGTGCCGTGAATCACGATGCCGAGGTCGTGGCAATCCTTCGTGAACTGCCGCGCGACGTCGACGCGCAAACCCTTCTTGATGTTGTGCAATATCTGCTGGTTGCCGCTCTCATAGCCAACGAGCAGCAGACGCAGGCCGTTCTCCTTCAGCACCTCCAGCACCCGGCGCGGTACGTTCGCCTTGGCGTTGCAACTCCACGACGCCTTGAACCCCGGCTTGCCGAAGCCGAGATCGCCCAGCGCGCGCGCCAGGTCCATCACGCGGTCGTGATTGTCGGTCAGCGTGTCGTCGTCGAAGAAGATTTCCTTGGTCTGGGGAATCTCCGACAGGATATAATTCACCTCCTCGATCACCTTCGGGACCGAGCGGAAGCGGTAGTTGTGGCCGCCGATCGTCTGCGGCCACAGGCAGAAGGTGCAGCGGCTCTTGCACCCGCGCCCGGTGTAGAAGCTCACATAGGGATGGCGCAGATAGCCGCCGAAGTAATTCTCGATCTTCAGATCGCGCTTGTAGACCGGCGAGACCATCGGAAGAACATCCATGTTCTCGATGATCGCGCGGTCCCTGTTGCGGATGAAGCTGCCGTCCGGCGCGCGCCAGGTGATGCCGTCGACGATCGCGAGCGGCTTGCCTTCCGCAATCTCCAGGATCGTGAAGTCATATTCCTCGCGCGCGACGAAATCGATGTCCTTGCTGGCGGCAAGGCTCTGGTCGGGTTCGATCGCGACCTTCGCGCCGACGAAGCCGACCAGCGCGTGCGGGTTGCGCGCCTTGATGAGCGCGGCCGTCCGGATGTCCTGCCCGAAGCTGGGGGTCGAGGTGTGGAGGATCACAAGGTCCTTGCCGTCCACCTCGTGCGCAATGTCGTCCCAGCTCTGGTCGTGCGCGGGGGCGTCGATCAGACGCGATCCCTCGACCATCGCCGCGGGCTGCGCGAGCCAGGTCGGATACCAGAAGGACTTCACCTCGCGCTTCATCTGGTAGCGCGCACCCGCGCCGCCGTCATAGCCGTCGAACGAGGGTGCCTGCAGGAACAGGGTTTTCTTCATGGGGCATTCTCCGGGCCGGCAATGATCGTGCCGCGTGGAGCCATTCTAAGGCTTGCGCCGCGCCAATCAACCGATCGTACGAAGAGGCTGGCTAGGAACACGGCGAACGACAGGATATCGCGGGCTGGGAGCAGCCATAGGGATGCAGGTCGATGCGCGGCCAGCCGGTCGACGGATCGTGCCAGCAATAGTCGCGTAGCGATTGCCGACACCATTATCGCCGATCCCACAATCAGATGAAACGGAAGGGTAAGAAGCGCCAAAGGCAAGGGATGCGTCAGGATACTGCCGATATGCCCCCATCCACTCACCGCACGAAGCGTACGTGACCAGCGCAATTCATGCCGCCAAACCGCCGACAGCGTATCTTCGGAACCGCCATGGGCGACCAGAAATGCCGGTACGGGTTCGACGGCTAACCCCAATTTTCGCACGGCGGCACCGATGGCATAATCGTCGGCGAGAACATCCTTGAAAGCCGCGAATCCGCCGATCGCTTCAAGCGTCGTTCGGCGCAATGCGATCGTCGAACCCATGCAGGGATGGTCAACCTTCAGCGCCAGGCTCATGACGACCATCGGGATGAACTGCCAACTGACGGCAGCCGCGGCAAAGCGCGACCATCCGCCAGTATCGCCGCGACCATGATATAGGCACGTTACCGCCCCAACGCCCGGCATTGCCAATGCGGCAGCAACGCGGCCGATGTAATCGGGCGACACGGCGATATCGCTGTCGCTGAGGATCAGCAGGTCGTGTCTGGCAGCGGCGATCAAGTTGGCGACATTAGCTATTTTGGCATTCGCACCGATCGTCGGAGCATCGACGCAAATAGCGATATCGCCGCCGACAGCCCGCGCGATGGGCAGCGCGGGATCATCGGATCGGTTCGCACCCACGACCATCTGCACGTGGCCGTGCCAATCCTGGTCGAAAAAACTCGACAGATTTTCACGCAGTCGCGGCTCGGCACCATGAACCGGCTTGAGCAACGTGACCGGTTCGGAGGGTGCAACGGCCGGAAGAGACATGCGCGCGAAGCGGTTCGTCGCTGCAATCGCATGGATGGTATAGCCGATGGACGCAACAGCCAGGGCGACCACAACCCAACCGATCGTGAGAAATCCCGGCTCAACCATCGTCATTGTCTATCTCGCCGTCTCGTCTCCGTCATGAACATATCCGTAGCCGCCCCAATACCCACCCCGGCGAAGGCCGGGGCCTAGGTGCGATGGTTGTCGATGGCGCATTGCGCTTCGTCCAGTGCATTCCCGACTGAGCCCCGGCCTTCGCCGGGAGGCGGATGTCAAACCGCGAGCGGCAAGCGACCAGCCCCCTCCCCAACCCGCCCCCGACGCGCTAGCAGCCTTCGCCAATGATCCCCGCTTCCTCTCTCACCGCCCCAATCCTCGTCACCGGCGTCTCCGGCTTCGTCGGGGCGGCGGTCGCGCGCGCGCTGGCGGCGGAGGGTCACCATGTTCGCGGGCTCGTCCGCGCGTCCAGCCCACGGGGCAACCTCGTCGACTTCCCCGGCACGCTGGTCGAAGGTGACCTGCGCGATCCGGCCGCGGTGGCGCGGGCGATAGCGGGCGTGGCGGCGGTGTTCCACGTCGCCGCCGATTACCGATTATGGGCGCGCGACCCGGAGGAGATCGTCGCCAACAACCGCGACACGACGCGGATCGTGATGCGCGCCGCGCTGGACGCCGGAGTGCGGCGGATCGTCTACACCAGCAGCGTCGCGACGATCCTGCCCGATCCCGCCGGCGCGGCGGACGAGTCGCGGCCCGCGACGGAGGCGACCGTCGTCGGCGCGTACAAGCGCAGCAAGGTCGTCGCCGAACGGCTGGTCGAGGCGATGATCCGGGACGAAGGCCTGCCGGCGATCATCGTCCACCCGTCGACGCCGATCGGGCCTGGTGACGTGAAACCGACACCGACGGGACGGATCATCGTCGAGGCGGCAAACGGGCGCATCCCCGCCTTCGTCGATTCGGGCCTGAACCTGGTGCATGTCGACGATGTCGCACGCGGGCATCTGCTGGCGATGGCGGAGGGGCGGATCGGCGGGCATTATATCCTGGGCGGGCAGGACGTGACGCTCGCCGATATGCTGGCGACGGTCGCACGGGCGGTCGGACGCAAGCCACCGACGATCGGCCTGCCGCGCGGTCCGCTGTTTCCGCTGGCCTGGGTCAGCGAACAGATCGCGCGGGTGACGGGCAAGGAACCGATGCTGACTCGCGACGCGCTGCGGATGGCGCGCCACGCGATGTATTATTCCTCCGCGAAGGCGGAACGGGAATTGGGATACCGGGCACGGCCGCATGAGGCGGCGGTGGCGGATGCGGTCGCTTGGTTTCGCGCGGCGGGGATGATCGGGTGAGGGGGCACCTATCCTCCCTCAGTTATCTTAACCCCTCCCCGTCGAAGGCCGGGGCCCAGCGGCGGGACGATCTCGGCGGAGCGAAACGCGCGCCAATCGGCACCGTCGCAACGGGGCGCCGGCCTTCGCCGGGGTGGGATTTCGGCGGAGCGAAGGCGCCATCGTGACTCTCCTCGTCCTTCTCCCGCTCGCGATCTGGCTCTACCTCCTTCTCGCCCATGGCCAATTCTGGCGCGCGCGCGAACGCGACACTGCCCCCCTCCCCGCCCCCGCAACATGGCCGAGCGTCGTCGCGGTCGTCCCCGCACGCGACGAGGCGGACGTCGTCGCGCGCTCGATCGGCAGCCTGGCCGCGCAGGCCTATCCCGGGGAGTTCCGTATCGTCCTGGTCGACGACTCCAGCACCGACGGCACCGGCGACATCGCGCGCGCGATCGGCTCCCCCCGCGTCACGGTCGTCGATGGCACCCCCCTGCCCCCCGGCTGGACCGGCAAGCTCTGGGCGGTGGAGCAGGGCATCGCCGCAGCCCAGGCTCCCCACTACCTCTGGCTGACCGACGGCGACATCGCGCACGCGCCCGACACGCTCGCGAGCCTCGTGTCGCGTGCGGAGGCCGGCAATCTGGTCCTCACCTCGCTGATGGCGAAGCTGCGCTGCGACACGCTGGCCGAACGTGCGCTCGTCCCCGCCTTCGTGTTCTTCTTCCAGCTGCTTTACCCCTTCGCGCGGGTGAACCGGCCGACCGGGATCGGTGCCGCAGCGGGGGGATGTATGCTGATCCGCGCCGATGCGTTGGCGGCGGCGGGCGGGATCGGCGCTGTGCGGGATGCGCTGATCGACGATTGCGCGGTCGGCGCGCTGATGAAGCGGCAGGGGCGGATCTGGCTTGGGCTGACCGATCGCTCGGTCAGCATCCGGCGTTATGACGGCTGGAGTCCGGTCGCGGCGATGATAGCGCGGTCCGCCTATGCGCAGCTGCGCTATTCGCCGCTGCTGCTGGCGGGGACGACGCTGGGGCTGGCGGTCACCTATCTCCTCGCGCCGACGCTCGCGGTGTTCGGACGCGGCACGGCGCAAGCGATCGGCCTCGCGACCTGGGCGCTGATCGCGCTGTCGTTCCAGCCGATGCTGCGCTTCTACCGTCGATCGCCATCATGGGGGATCGCGCTCCCGGTGATCGCGGCTTTCTACGGCGGATGCACCTTGCTATCGGCATGGCAGCACAAGCGAGGACGCGGCGGCATGTGGAAGGGACGCGCACAAGCGGCGACGGGGCGCTGATGGCGACCGCGGTCGCGCCCGGTACGCTCGCGTCCGGCAAGAGCCACCGCGACGAGAATTTTCCCGTCGCCAGCATCCTGCTGAAACCCGCGCACCGCGCGCCGATCATGGCGTTCTACCGCTTCGCGCGCGCCGCCGACGACATCGCCGATCATCCGACCGCGAGCCGCGACGAGAAGCATGCCCGCCTCGCCGCGATGCGCGCCGGCCTGGACGGCATCGGAGCACCCGAGGCGATGGCGCTGGCCAAAGTGATGGCGGAACGCCGTCTCGACCCCGTCCACGCCCGCGATCTGCTCGTCGCGTTCGAGACAGACGTCGACAAGAATCGCTATGCCGATTGGGACGATCTGATCGGCTATTGCCGCCATTCCGCGATGCCCGTCGGCCGCTATGTCCTGGACGTGCATGGCGAGGATCGCGCGACATGGCCCGCCTCGGACGCGCTGTGCGCCGCGCTCCAGATCGTCAATCACCTGCAGGATTGCAGCAAGGATTACCGCGCGATCGACCGGGTCTACCTTCCTGCGGACGCATTGGCCGAACACGGCGCGGCGGTAGAGGATCTGCGCGCGACTCGATCGACCCCCGCCCTGCGCGCGACGATCGTGGCACTGGCGACGCGGACACACGGCCTGCTGGCGGACGCCGCGCCGTTCGCGGCGACGATCCGCGACCGCCGGCTCGCGGCCGAAGTCGCGGTCATCCACCGGCTGGCCGAAAGCCTGAACGCCAGGCTCCAGCGCCGCGACCCACTCGGCGAACGCGTCCATCACGGCAAGGCCGAAGCGGCCGCGCTTGCGCTTAGCGCCGCGCTCCCGGTGCTGCTAAGGCGGCAGCGATGAACCCCGATACCACCCCCGCCGCACTGCGTGCCAAGGTCGCGGGCAGTTCCTTCTACGCGGGCATGCGCGTGCTGCCAAAGGCCGAGCGCGAGGCGATGTACGCGGTCTACGCGTTCTGCCGTGCGGTCGACGACATCGCCGACGACCAGCACGGCGACCCCGCGAGCCGCGCGATCGAACTCGATGCGTGGCGGCACGATATCGATTCGCTCTATGCAGGCGGCGAACCGGGGCAGGCGGCTCTGGTCGCCGAGGCGGTGCGCCGCTTCCATCTCGACCGCGCCGATTTCCATGCGGTGATCGACGGGATGGCGATGGATGTCGCAGCCGATATCCGCTGGCCCGATGCCGCGACCCTCGATCTGTATTGCGACCGGGTGGCGTCGGCGGTCGGACGCTTGTCGGTGCGGATATTCGGGATGGACGAGACGGTCGGCATCGATCTCGCGCATCATCTCGGCCGCGCGCTGCAATTGACCAATATCCTGCGCGACATCGACGAGGATGCGGCGATCGGCCGCGTCTATCTGCCGCGCGAGGCGATCGAGGCAACGGGGATCGCGATCACCACGCCCCAACAGGTCGTCGCCGACCCGCGGGTCGATGCGGTCGCGCGCACGCTGGCCGTGCAGGCGGAGGCCCATTTCGACCGCGCGAAGGCGATCCTCGCGGCCCGCCCGCGCGGCCACCTGATCGCGCCGCGGCTGATGGCGGCGGCCTATGCCAAGGTGCTCGCGCGGATGGAGGCGATCGGCTGGGCCCCGCCGCGGACCCGCGTCCGCGTGTCGAAACCCGCCCTGCTCTGGACCGTGCTGAGGCTGAGCCTGTTTCGTTGAGCTTCGGGCATGTGACGATCGCGGGCGCGGGGATGGCCGGGCTGTCCGCTGCGGTCGCGCTGGCGAAGGCCGGCGTCGCGGTCTCGCTTGGCGATTCGGCGGCGCAGGCGGGTGGCCGCTGCCGGTCATATCACGATCCGCAGCTTGGCCTGACGATCGACAATGGCAACCATCTCGTCCTGTCGGGCAACGCCGCGGTCGAACGGTTTCGCGCAACGGTCGGCGCACCCGCGATGACGGGGCCGGACCATGCCGATTTCGCCTTCGCCGACCTGGCGAGCGGCGAGCGCTGGACGGTCGCGATCAACGACGGGCGACTGCCCTGGTGGACCGCATCGGCGAAGCGCCGCGTGCCGGGGACGCGGCTGACCGATTATCTCGGGCTGGCCCGGCTGATAACGGGTGGCCCCGACCGGACGGTGGCCGATCGGATCGACGCGCGCGGACCGTTATGGGAACGGTTTCTCGATCCGATCCTGCTCGCGGTGCTCAATACCCCGTCCGCCACGGGATCGGCGCGGCTGACCGGGAATGTCCTGCGCGAGACGGTCGCCAGGGGCGGCACGGCGATGCGTCCGCGGATCGCGCACCCAAGTCTTGCGGCCGCGTTCGTCGAGCCTGCGCTCGGCTGGCTCATCGAACGCGGCACGCGCGTGGCGACCGGACGGCGGCTGCGGGCGCTGGCATTCGACGGCGATCGGATCGCTGGTCTCGATTGGGGCAACGGCGTCGAGCCGGTGGCAGCGGACGAGGCCGTAATGCTCGCGCTTCCCGCCTGGGCCGCGACATCGCTCGTCCCGGGCCTGACCGCGCCGACCGAACACCGCGCGATCGTCAACGGCCATTTCGCCTTTACGCCGCCGCCCGGCACGCCCGCCATGATCGGCCTGCTGGGGGGAACGGCGGAATGGGTCTTCGCCTTTCCCGACCGGCTGTCGGTTACGGTCAGCGCCGCGGATCATCTGGTCGACCGCGACCGCAAAGACCTCGCCCGCGCCTTCTGGACCGATATCGCGGCGGTCCACGGCATCGATGCGCCGATGCCGCGCTGGCAGATCGTGAAGGAGAAGCGCGCGACCTTCGCCGCCACGCCCGCACAGGACGCGCTCCGCCCGCCCGCGCACACGCGCTGGCGCAACCTCTTTCTTGCTGGCGACTGGACGCAGACCGGGCTGCCGGCGACGATCGAAGGCGCGATCCGATCGGGGGAAACCGCCGCGGGGTTGGCACTCGCCGCCGACACGCGGTAACGGCGATCGGATGCACGGCACGCTTACCCCATCGCTACCGATGATCGACCAGGCGGTGGACCGCGCCGCCGCCGCGCTCGCGGCCACGCAGCGACCCGACGGGCATTGGGTTTTCGAACTCGAAGCCGATGCGACGATCCCGGCCGAATATGTGCTGCTGCGCCATTATCTGAGCGAACCGGTGGCCGCGGAACTGGAGGCGAAGATCGGCCGCTATCTGCGTCGTATCCGATCCGACACGCATGACGGCTGGGGCCTGTTCCATGCCGGCGACTTCGACGTCAGCGCCAGCGTGAAGGCCTATTTCGCGCTGAAGATGATCGGCGATCCCGTCGACGCACCGCATATGGCCCGCGCCCGCGCGGCGATCCTGGCGGCGGGCGGCGCGGCGGCGGTGAACGTCTTTACCCGCATCCAGCTGGCGCTGTTCGGCGCGGGGCCCTGGGCGACGGTCCCGACGATGCCGCCCGAGCTGATCCTGGCACCCCGCTGGTTCCCGATCACGCTGGCGAAGATGTCCTATTGGGCGCGCACCGTCGTCGTGCCGCTGCTGGTCCTGGCCGCGCTGAAACCCGTCGCGCGCAATGCGAAGCGCGTGCTGGTCGACGAACTCTATACCGGCGAGGCGGTCGCACCGACCACCAAGGCCGATACGACACCGATGTGGACGCTGTTCTTCAACGCGCTCGACGGCGCACTGAAACGCGGCGATCGGCTTTGGCCGAAGGGACTGCGCCAGCGTGCGATCGACCGGTGCGTGGCGTTCGTGACCGAGCGGCTGAACGGCGTCGACGGGCTCGGCGCGATCTATCCGGCGATGGCGAACAGCGTGATGATGTTCGACGCGCTGGGCTATGCCGAGGACCATCCGGCGCGCGCTGCGGCGCGCGAGTCGCTCGAACGGCTGCTCGTGATCGGCGACGACGAGGCCTATTGCCAGCCCTGCGTATCGCCGGTGTGGGACACCGCGCTTGCCGCGCATGCGATGATGGAGGCGGGCGAGGACGCGCGCGCCGATGCCGCGCTCGACTGGCTGCGCCCACGCCAGGTGCTGGACGTAGCGGGCGATTGGGCGAGCGAGCGGCCCCACGTGCGGCCCGGCGGCTGGGCGTTCCAGTACAACAACGATCATTACCCGGACCTCGACGATACCGCGGTCGTCGTGATGGCGATGGACCGCGCGCGGGGGCGGACCGGGCCGGTCAACGACGAAGCGATCGATCGCGGGATCGAGTGGACGGTCGGGTTGCAATCCCGGAACGGCGGCTGGGGCGCGTTCGATGCGGACAATGCCTATGAGTATCTGAACAATCTGCCCTTCGCGGACCACGGCGCGCTGCTGGACCCGCCGACCGCGGACGTGACCGCGCGCTGCGTATCGATGCTGGCGCAGCGCGGGGAGCGCGGCTCGGCGCGGATGATGGCGGCGCTCGACTATCTGGCACGCGAGCAGAGGGCGGACGGCAGCTGGTTCGGGCGCTGGGGGGTCAACTACATCTACGGCACCTGGTCGGTACTGTGTGCCCTCAACGCTGCCGGGGTTGGGCCGGAGCATCCTATGGTCGCGAAGGCTGTTGCATGGCTGACCGCGATCCAGAATGCGGACGGCGGCTGGGGCGAGGATTGCGACAGTTACGCGCTCGATTATGCGGGCCACCGGGGTGCCCCCTCCACCGCGTCGCAGACCGCCTGGGCGCTGCTGGGTCTGATGGCCGCAGGGCAGGTCGACAGCGATACGGTCGCGCTCGGGGTCGCGTGGCTGGCGGCGAACCAGGCGGAAGACGGGCTATGGGCGCAGGAACGCTATACCGGCGGGGGTTTTCCGCGCGTATTCTACCTGCGCTATCACGGGTACCCGAAATATTTCCCGTTATGGGCGCTGGCGCGGTACCGGAATCTGAAGCGATCGAACGCCCAAGCGGTCGAGTATGGGATGTGACCGGCCATGTCGTCGTCGCCACCGGTTTCAACCGTGAGGTCGCCTGCGTCTCGCGCCTCGCCGGTGTCGTCCCCGTCGCAGGGGGCGGCGACCCCGTGGGTCTGCGCACCCGCCTCGAGCACGCCGCGGCGGGTGCCGCAGGGATCGTCAGCTTCGGCATGACCGGCGCACTGGTCGATGGCCTGGCGATCGGCGACTGGATCGTGGCCGACCGGCTATGGGGCGCGATCGAACTGGAGTGCGATCCGGCCTGGGCCGCAGCGCTGGCGAACGCGCTACCCGGCGCACGCATCGGCGGCTTCTATGCGGACGGCCGCATGATCGACACGGTCGCGGAGAAACTGGCGCTGGGGGAGCGGCACGACGCGCTGGCGGTCGATATGGAAAGCCATGTCGCGGGGGCGGTAGCGGCGGAACGTGGCTTGCCCTTCGCCATCGTCCGCTGCGTCTCCGACGGCGCGCGCCACCTGCTGCCGCATGCGATCACGGTGTCGATGCGCCCCGACGGCGGGGTGGATGCGAAGGCGATGCTGCGATCGCTGGCGGCGCGACCGGGACAGGTCGCCGACATCGCGCGGACGACGGCGGGATTCGCGAAGGCGATGCGGGAGTTGAAGCGGGGTGCGATGCGGATCGGGCCGCGGATGGGGTTGGCGAAGTGCGCTCAATCGCGGCTGGGATAGGCCGTCACGAACCGGTGGATAGAACCGCCTTTATCAAGCATCCATATCGTTTGCACACATGGGTCGCGTCCGTCGGGTGAACGAAGCCGACAGCGGATCACGCTTGTGACGCCGTGTTGGCTTTCCCTGACCGCAACAACCGGATTGTCATCGGGATGGGCGCTAAGCGCAGCGATCAGCCTGTCCGGATCGTCCGCGGAAAACCCATGAGCCATGAAGAAGCGGGCCTTGGAGCCACCGTCTAGGTGCGTAAGTTGGAGCAGGTAGTTTTCGACTTTTCGCCTTAAAACAAAGCGATCGCCGACAAGCTTATTCATCAATCGCGGCAATCTCGTCCGCGTTCAGCGTAACCACCATTGGCGCTGGCGAGGAAAATTCGACCTCGAACGCGTGGCCGTTTCTATGGCAGTAGACAATCGTCCCAGCCTGACCCGGTGTCAGCGTCCCGTCTTCGCTTGTATATTGGCCGAGCAACTGTACGACTTGGAGTTCGCGGAAAACGCTTTGCCGGATTGGCACCGCAATGTTCATTTTTCCCCCCTCAGGCCGCCCGCTGCACCCGCTTGAACCCCTCCGGGTCCGTCGCCTGGATCCGCGCCAGTTCCTGCTCGACATGAGTCGAATGCAAGTCCGCTGCCGGTCGCGCCAGCGAAAGGTCGATGTCGGGGGCCATCGGCCCCTCGGTGCGCACGCCCTTGCGGCCGATCGCGAACATCTTCATCGGGTGACGGATCGAATCGGTCGCGGCGGTACCCTCGAAGCCGCAATGCACCATGCAGTTGGAGCATTTCTCGTATTTGCCGACGCCGTACTGGTCCCAGTCGGTACCCTCCATCAGTTCGGCGAAGGTCTCCACATAGCCTTCGCCCACCAGATAGCAGGGCTTCTGCCAGCCGAAGACGGTGCGCAGCGGCATCGACCAGGGCGTGCATTCGTACGTCTGGTTGCCGGCCAGAAAATCGAGGAACAAGGGCGAGTTGGTGAAGGTCCACGCCTTGCCGCCGTCGCCGCGCTTGAACACGTCGCGGAAGAAGTTCTTGGTCCGCTCGCGCGTCAGGAAATGCTCCTGGTCGGCGGCGCGTTCGTAGGAATAACCCGGCGAGATCGTGATCTCGACGCCCAGCCGCTCCATCTCGTCGAAGAACGCCGCCAGCCGCACCGGATCGGCACCGTCGAACACGGTGCAATTCACCTGGACGCGGAAGCCCTTGGCCTTGGCGAGCAGGATCGCCTCGTGCGCGGCGTCGTAGGTGCCGTCCTGATCGACGGCGTGGTCGTGCATGCCCTTGTCGCCGTCGAGATGGATCGACCAGGTGAAGAAGGACGACGGCGCGTATTGGTCGATCTTCTTCTTCAGCAGCAGCGCGTTGGTGCACAGGATCACGAACTTCTTCTTGCGCGTATAGCCCTTGACGATCGCCGGCATGTCGCGGTGGAGCAGCGGTTCGCCGCCCGCGATCGACACCGCGGGCGCGCCGCATTCGTCGATCGCGTCCATGCACTGCTGCACCGACAGCCGCTGGTTGAGGATCGGATCGGGATAATCGATCTTGCCGCAGCCCGGGCACGCCAGGTTGCAGCGGAGCAACGGCTCCAGCATCAGCACGAGCGGGTATTTGCCGCCCTTGATATGCTGCTTGAGGGTGTAGGCGCCGATGCGCGCGAGCTGCGAAAGCGGAAGGCTCATGATTGCTCCTGTACCGGACCGGCGTCGATCCCGCAAATGATCCTATTCGGCCGCGACGCTGCGGATAGCGGTGCGACTCCCGAGCGGGCGGCGAAGTTCCGGCGGCAGGCTGAACGCCACGTCCTCGGTCACGCCGTCCAGCTGCGCCGTCTCGACCGGACGCAGGCGGGCGAGTGCCGCGATGACGCTGTCGACCAGCGCATCCGGCGCGGACGCGCCCGCGGTCACGCCGACGGTGCCGACGCCATCGAGCCAAGCCGGATCGACCTGCCCGCCATCGTCGACCAGGTAGCTCGGCACACCCATCTCGACGCCGATCTCGCGCAGGCGGCTGGAATTGGAACTGGTCTGCGATCCGACGACGATCAACAGGTCGCTGGCCTTGGCCAGGTCGCGCACCGCGGTCTGGCGGTTCTGCGTGGCGTAGCAGATGTCGGCGACGTCCGGCCCGATCACGTCGCTGAACCGGTCGTGCAGCGCGGCGATGATCCCGCGCGTGTCGTCGACGCTCAGCGTCGTCTGCGTGATGTACGCGATCGGCGCGTCGAGCGGCAGCGCGAGCGTGGCGACGTCGTCGACGGTGGAGACCAGGTGCAGCGGCGCATCGACCTGCCCCATCGTGCCTTCGACCTCGGCATGCCCGGCATGACCGATAAGCACGACGATCCGTCCGGCGCGTGCATAGCGGCGGCCCTGGACATGGACCTTCGTCACCAGCGGACAGGTGGCGTCGATCACGGGAAGATCACGCGCGCGCGCCTCCGCCTGCACCGCCTTCGCGACGCCGTGCGCGCTGAAGATAGTGGTCGCCCCCGCCGGCACCTCGCTCAGTTCGTCCACGAATACCGCACCCTTGCGGCGCAGCGTATCGACGACATGACGGTTATGAACGATCTCGTGTCGGACATACACGGGGGCCCGCTCGCGCTCCAGCGCCCGCTCGACGATCTCGATCGCACGCGTCACCCCCGCACAGAAACCCCGCGGATTGGCGAGGATGACCCGCAACGCCGGGCCCGTTGGATCGACGATTTCCAGCTTCTTCATTGGCCGCACGCCCTCATAATCTCCCGGACGGTCGAACCCGCCGCATCCCCCGGAGGACGCAGCGGAATTCCCTCGTTAGCGACTGGCCCCGCGATCGGGCAAGACACTTTTGGTGCAACGCACCTAACGCGGATGGGGTGTGGACCCATGGCCACAGCGGGTTTATGGCGCGCAGCCTTCCCCGATCGAAAGCGTCCGTCATGCGTATCGCCGCCATTGCCCTTTCCATGTCCACGGTCGCGCTTTGCACCATGCTGCCGGCGGTCGTGTCGGCACAGGCGACCGATCCGGCCCTGGTGCCCGTCGATTCGCTGGACGCCGGGCTGATCGCGACGATGAAGGCGGGGAAGCGCGCCGGCATGCATGGCCGGACCGCGACGATCGGCCCGGTGGTGGACCGCGCGTTCGACCTCCCGCTGATGACCCGGCTTGCGGTGGGCAGTGCGTGGAACGGTTTCGCGCCCGCCGATCAGACGGCGCTCGTCGCCGCATTCCGCCGGCTGACGGTCGCGCAATATGCGTCGAACTTCGACGGCTTTTCGGGCCAGACGATCAGGATCGACCCGCGCGTCGAGGCGCGCGGCGGCGACAAACTGGTGCGCACGACGCTTGCCGGACCGGGGGACGAACCGGTCGCGATCGCCTACCGGCTACGTCAGGCCGGCGGCGGCTGGCGGATCATCGATGTGTTCTACAAGAACGAGATCAGTCAGCTTGCGACGCGCCGATCGGATTTCACACGCGTGCTCGGTACCGGCGGGGCCAAGGCGCTGATCGCCAATATCGGCGCGCAGGCGGCGAAGGTCGGCGGGTGACGCTGACGGCAGTCGTTCCTGCGCTGCTGATCCTTGGTGCCGCCGGCCAGACCGATGCCCGCACGCCGGTCGCGCCGCCGATCGCGGCCGCCGCGCCGATCGCCACCGACAAGCCCGAGCCGACCACGCCCCCGCCAACGACGCGTCGGCCTGTCCGCCACGCCGCCGGCGACCCGTTCGAACGCTTCAACCGCAAGATGTTCGCCCGCCAGCAGCGGTTCGACCGGATCGTGTTCCGGCCCGTCGCGCTCGGGTACAAGCATGTCGTGCCAAGCCCGCTTCGCACCGCGCTGCGTCATTTCTTCAGCAATCTTGGCGAGCCGATCGTTTTCCTGAACTATATGCTTCAGTTGAAACCCGGCAAGGCGATCGAGACCGTCGCGCGGTTCACGATCAATTCGACGCTCGGGCTCGCGGGGGCGATCGACCTTGCGAAGGGTCCTGCGATCCGATTGCCGCACCGGCCGAACGGACTGGCGGACACGCTGGGATTTTACGGGGTGAAGCCCGGGCCCTATATCTTCCTGCCCTTTATCGGCCCGACGACGCTGCGCGACCTGATCGGCAACGGCGCGGACGGCGCGATCCTGGCCCCGACCGTCGGGGAACCGTTCGACCGCCTCTATTACCAGTTGCCGCACGCGGTGATCCCCGGGCTCGACGAGCGGGTCGAGGCGGATGGCGACCTGCGGGCATTGATGGCAGGCGCGGTGGACCCCTACGCCACGCTGCGATCGGTCTATCTGCAGGATCGCGCGGGCGAGATCCGGCATCTGCACGGCGGGAAGCGGGCGACCGGATCGTCGCTCGAACTGGGCGATCCGCTGGCTGACCCGGCCGGCGCGACACCGGGCACCGGCAAGGTCCCCGAACTGGCGGACCCGATGGCCGACCCTGCCGCTCCTGCGCCACAGGCGACACAGCCCGATGCGAAGCCTGCACCGCCGATATCGCCCCCGCCCGCGCTCGACGATCCGCTCAAGGACCCGACGACCGGGACGCCTGCACGTCCGACCGGTTCCGCAACGCCGTCACCCCGGGCTTGACCCCGGCTCGAGGCCGGGGGGACGGAGAATGTCGGACAGCCGATAACCGCTTAAACCTTCCTGACCCGCGGCGGCCCCAGCAGCGCGGGCTCGAACACCAGCGCACAGACCAATGTCCACGCCAGCGACAGCATCAGGATCTTGCCCATGCCGGCGGTGCCGGGATGGTGCGACAGCCACAGGCTGCCGAACGCGGTGCCCGTCGCCAGTGCGGAGAACAGGATCGCGCGCGCCAGCGGCGACTCCAGCAGCGCCGTCGCCCCCGCACGCCACGCCATCACGAAATAGATATGGAATGCCACCCCCACCCCGAACAGCAACGGGAACGCGATGATATTGGCGAAGTTGATCGGCTGCCCGATCAGCACGCAGGTGCCGAGCGTCAGGAAGATCGACAGGATCACCGGCGCGAGCGTGAACGCCACCTCGCGCGCGTCGCGCAGGACCGCGAACAGCAACAGGCTGACGAGCGCGAAGGCGATCACCCCCGCCTCGACGAACGCGAATGCCACCGTCCCCGCCGCCGCCTGAGTCGCGACCGGCAGGCCGGAGATTGCGGGCGTGACCTTGGCGACGGCCTTGCGGAATCGTTCCAGCACCGCATTGTCGTTCGCATTACCGCTGGGGAAGACCGACAGCCGCGCCTGCCCATCCGGCGCGACCCAATCGCGGACAAGATCAACGGGCAGCGTCGCACGGGTCACCGGCGCGGCCTGTAGTGCCAGCCGCGTCTGGTCGAGCATCACGCTGAGCGGCTGCGATACCGTTCGATCGAACGCCCTGCGCGCGGCCGGGGTGCCATGCGACAACCGATCGAACGCGTTCGCCAGCCGCAGGGCACTCGCCCCGTCCGCCCGCCCCGTCGCGACCTGTCGCAGCTTCGCGGCGACCTGCGCGAACGCCGTCGCCAGCGCCGTATCGTTGGGCGCGGGTGCGACGTCGAAGGGGTTGAGCGTCAAATCGAGCAATGTCGACGCGTCCTGGATCGTCGCCAGTTTGGCCGGTTGATCCGGCGGCACGAAGCTGTCGACCGTCACCACCTGCCGCACCTCGGGCAGCGCAGCGAGCCGCTTCGCCAGCGCGTCGGCCGCGCCGGGGTTCCGCGCCAGCACGTCGATGGTGTTCGGCGACCGGTCCGGATCGCGCGTCAGGTCGGCGAGCGCGCGCATCGACGGCGCGTTCGGATCGCGCAGATCGAGCGGGTTGAAATCGAACCGGACGAAAGGCAGCAGCGCGATACTGACCAGCATCGCCGCGACGAACGCCCACAGCACCCGCCGCCGGTTGCGCGCGAGCCAGCGATCGGCGGGGGCCATGCCCGCGAAACCCACATCTCGCTCGGGGCTGCCCGGCGGCATCAGCATGACGATCGCCGGCAGCAACGTGACGCTGAACGCCAGCGCGACGATCATGCCCAAACCGGCGATCACCCCCAGTTCGGCGATCCCGACATAGGCGGTCGGCAGGAACGCCCCGAACCCGAGGAAGATCGCGCTCGCCGCCAGCAGCAACGGCGCGCCGAGCGCTTCCGCCGCGGCGGCCATCGCGACCGGCGGTATCAGGCCGCCGCTCCGCTCGGCATTGAAGCGCACGCAGATCTGGATACCGAAATCGACGCCGAGCCCGACGAACAACGGGATGAACGCGACCGAGATCAGGTTGAACCGCCCGACCGCCAGCAGCCCGACCGCGCTCGTCACCACCAGCCCCGCGACGATCGTCGCGAGGATCGCCGCCACCAGCCGCACCGACCGGGTCGCGAACCAGAGGGTGGCCAGCATCGCCGTCAGCATCACCGCCCCGACCGCGCCGATATTGTCCTCCAGCGTCGCGAATTCCTCGTCCGCGAGCGGCACCTCGCCGGTCAGCTGGATCGTGACCCCATCATGTGCCGCGTCGAACCCGCCCGCGTCGGCGGCGGCGTGAAGCGCGTCGCTCGCCGCCGCGCCCGGCATCAGCGCGCCGTGATCGAGGACGGGTTGGAGCAGCAGCAACCGTCGTGTCGGCACCACCGTCGCTGCGCCCCCGAACAGCCGCTGCCAGGAGAAATAGGCGGGCTTTCCGGCGAGCGCCGCGTCCGCCGCCCGGGTCAGCGCGCGGACCGGCGCGTCGATTTGCGTGAGTGTCGTCGATCCGTTCGCGACCCCGTCGAGCATCGTCGACAGCGCGGACGCCACCCCCCGCGCGCTTGGATCGGCGGCAAGCGGGCCGAGCAGAGGCTGCGCATCGACCAGCGCCGCGGTCTCGCGCTGCACGTCCACGCGCGATCCGAACAGCAATCCCTCGCGGCCGAAGAAATTGCCGCCGTCGGGCCGGCTGACGCGGCGGAAATGCGTCTTGTCGGCGGCGAGTTTCGCGGCGAGCGCGGCCGCCGCGCCTTCCGCCAGTTCCGGCGTGCGGCCGTCGATCACCACGACCATGACGTCGCTCAACTGCGGGAACGCCGCCTCGACCGCGCGCTCCTGCTTGCGCCAGTCGACATCCGGGGCGATCAGCGCCGCGGTGTCCGTCGTCATCGCGAACCGGTCGACCGCGACGATCAGCGCCAGCATCGTCAGCACCGCCGCGATCGCCAGCGTCGCCCAGGGCCGCCGGATCGCCAGCGCGACGACGCGGGGGATCAGCCGGCGCATCGCGGTCAGCGCTTCGCCGGGCCCGAAGCCCCGAGGAAATAGCGTAGCGAGAAACGGATCGTGTTCGGAGTCGCGCCGACGGCGAAGGCGGCGTCATCGAACTTGGGCGGTCCGAACCGGATCTTGGCGTCGTTCGAGAAACCGACGCCTTCTTTGGGAATACCGAACAGCGCGCGGTCGACCTTGCCGTTGCGGTTCTCGTCATGGGTCGCCTGCGCGGCATAGCGGCCGGCGGGCACACCCTGGAGAACCAGCGTCGTTACCCCGGCCACCGCACGCACCGTCGCGCGATAGGGGCAATTCTCGGTGAGGAACTGCGCCTGCGGGCAGATATCGACATGGACATTGCCGTTCGCGTTGCGGATATTGCCGACCTGCACCGTGACGGTGGTCCCCACCGGTCCCGCCGCCGGCAGCAGCATCGCGGCGGCCAGCAGGGCGGCGGCCTTCAAGCCCGCACCCCCGCGGCGGTGGCGTTGTGGTGGAGGGCGGCGAGGACGGTATCGACGATGGCGTCGGCGTCGAGGCGGGCTTCGGCGTACTGCTTGTCGGGTGCGTTCTGGTCCTGGAAGCTGTCGGGCAGCCGGAGCGTGCGGATCGCGAGGCCGGTGTCGGTCAGCCCTTCGTCCGA
>NZ_CAHJWJ010000032.1 GCF_903642285.1 Sphingomonas bacterium | reverse complement strand
CGGCGGGTGGGCCGGCGTCGGCATGCCCCGCGACGGCGGCACCTCCGTTTGGCGTACCGTAGGACGCGCCGCGACCAGCGCACCGTTACCCGCAGGCCGCGGCATCGCGGCCGCCTGAGCGGCATATTGCTGTGCCAGCGCTGTGCCCTTCTCGCGGTCCGCAGGCGAGATATACTGATCCATCTGCGCGAGCGTTTCGGAAGCCGACGGCAGACCCTGCGCGGCGGCTCTCGTCATCAGCGCATAGGCGCGCGGGTAATCGCGGCCGACGCGGTCGCCGTTGAAGAGCATCGTACCAAGGACAAGCTGCGCGCGTGGCTCGCCCCGCGCTACCGATTTTTCGAGCCAGGGCACCGCGTCGGACAGCTTATGATCCTGGTAAAGCGCAAGGCCGTAATTGTCCTGGGCCTGTAAATGGCCGTGCGTCGCGGCCTTCTGGAACCAGCTTTCCGCCTGCGCAGGGTCGAGCGGGACGCCGCGACCGAGCTTGTACGCCTGGCCAAGGTTGAATTGAGCATCCGCATCCCCGGCAACCGCCGGCCCGCGCCATTGTTCGACCGCCGCCTTGTAGTCGCCGCGGCTCCAGGCATCGACGCCACCCTTCACGTCCGCCGCCGCCGGTACCGCCGCGCTCGACGCCGCAATGCCTATCGCCGTAAGAATGACCTTGCGCATCGATCTACCCCAACTCGCCTAAACCGTCGTTCACCATGCCGATGTTCGTCGCGATTGGCAAAGGGTGCGTAGATCGGCCTGCGCAAACGCGGTCGTGCGCCGTTAACCTGTTCTTAGGCGTCTGCATGGCAGTCCGATGTCTGGCAACCGGGAGGGTCGGGGGACTATGCGCGTTCTCGCGATGGCATCGCAAAAAGGTGGGTCGGGCAAGACGACCCTGTCCGGTCATCTGGCCGTGCAGGCGCAGCGCGCCGGCGCGGGCCCGGTCGTACTGATCGATATCGACCCGCAAGGATCGCTGTCCGATTGGTGGAACGAGCGCCAGACCGAATATCCAGCCTTCGCGCAGACCACCG
Source organism: Sphingomonas bacterium (assembly GCF_903642285.1). Classification (GTDB taxonomy): domain Bacteria; phylum Pseudomonadota; class Alphaproteobacteria; order Sphingomonadales; family Sphingomonadaceae; genus Sphingomonas. The sequence continues at coordinate 29,585 of NZ_CAHJWJ010000032.1, read as the reverse complement.
TTGCGCGACTCGCCGCCGATCTGGAAGCGCTTCGCCTGAAAGGGTTCAAGCTCGCGGTCATCGACACGCCGCCTGCGATCACGATGGCGATCCAGAGCGTCATCCAGGTCGCCGAGCTCGTCGTCATACCGACGCGCCCCAGCCCGCACGATCTGCGCGCGGTGGGCGCGACGGTCGACCTGTGTGAGCGCGCGGGCAAGGCCGCGATCTTCGTCGTCAACGCCGCAACGCCCAAGGCGCGGATCACCGCCGACGCCGCCGTCGCGCTGTCCCAGCACGGCACCGTCGCGCCGATCACGATCCACCACCGTGTCGACTTCGCGGCGTCGATGATCGACGGCCGAACGGTGATGGAGGTCGATCCGGCCAGCCGATCGGCTGCCGAGGTCGTCGCGCTGTGGGACTATATCGCAGACCGGCTCGAAAAGAATTTCCGCCGCACCGTCTTCAGCGTGCCCAACGCACCGGCCGGACACGGCAACCGTACGGCGAATGGCGGCTTTGGCCGCCGGGTGGTCGCGTGATGCGTGGACAGCCGGCGAGCGGGCTCGCAACCCTTTCCTCGGGCCTGTTGGCGCGCAAGGGGCAGGCGCGTCCGGCGATGCGATCGCAGGGCTATGGCGGGCAGGGCTTCGACGCATTCGCCGCGCCCGCGCATCCGCTGGAAGACCTTGGCTGGAACGATATGGGCCAGACCGACCGACCGACCGACCGGGACATCGTCGCACAGCATCTGGAGGGGGCACCGGAGCCGGTCATTCCCGCAATACCGCTTCCCGCGGTCCTGGTCGAACGCGCCGCGCTGGCAGCCGAGATCGCGCCCGATCCGGCGCCGCCCGCGGCCGAACCGTCCGTCGCCGAATCGCTGGTCGCGGTGAAATCGATTTCCGTCCCGACCGCCGCGCGGTTGCGGCGCGAAACGACGCATGCGGGCAAGTGCGCCTTCACCTTGCGGCTCGACGCCGATCGCCATCTGCGGATGCGGCTGGCCAGTGCGATCACCAACCGGTCGGCGCAGGCGCTGTTGGCGCAGGCACTCGATCAACTCCTGTCGACGCTGCCGGAGGTCGAAACTCTCGCCGTGCAGCTTCCTCCGGCCAAGGGTCGGCTCAAAAGAGGACCTTCGCGATGAACACCCGCACCCTGCTGCCGATCGCTCTTTCCGCGCTGATGCTTGGGGGTGCCGCCGGAGACTTCGGCATCGCATCCGCAAGCGATCACGCAACCGATGCCGCGGCCAAGGATGCGGTGCAAGATGCCGCGCGGGCGGAAAAGGCGTTGGCGCGGCACGACGGCCCCGGCGCGGTCGGATCGGCTGAAAGCGCGGTTGGTGCCGCGCCGCGCGACGTCGCATACCGGCTGCTGCTGGCGCAAAGCTATATCCAGGCGGGCCGTTTCGCTTCCGCACGCCAAGCCTATGCCGACGTGCTCCAGCTGTCGCCGGGTAACGGCAAGGCCGCGCTGAACCAGGCGCTCGCTACGATCGCGACCGGCGACTGGCAGGCGGCGCGCGCGCAACTGGCGGATCACGCCGATATCATCCCCGTCCGCGACCGTGGCCTTGCGCTCGCGCTGGCCGGCGACACGCAGGGCGCGATAACGCTACTGACGACACTGGTTCGTTCGCCCGCCGGCGATGCGAAGGCACGCCAGAACCTCGCGCTCAGCTTCGCGTTGGCGGGACAATGGCAGGCGGCGCGTCTCGTCGCCGGCATGGATCTGGCCGGCGATCAGCTCGATAGCCGGCTGCAGCAATGGGCCGGCTTCGCGCAGCCCGCGGCGGCATCGGACCAGGTAGCGACCCTGCTCGGCGTGCATGCGACGGTCGACCATGGTCAGCCGGTCGCGCTGGCGCTGCACATGCAGACGCCGCCGGTCGCGGTCGCGGCGGTTGCACCGTCCCCGGTCGTGGCGAGCGCGTCCGTCGAGCCGTTGCCGGTCGCCGCGTCGACGGCGGTAGCAGCCACCGCCACAGCCGGTCCGGTTTTCGCGCCACGCCGCGAAGTCGTGCAAAGCCTGCCCGTCGTCACGATCCCGGCGATGAAGGGCGCAACCAAGGTCGCCGCAGTCCCGTCGCCAAGTCGTACCATCGCGAAGGGTCCGTTCGTGGTACAGATCGGCGCGTTCGCGAATGCCGGCGTTGCCAGGGATGCCTGGGGCCGCGCGCGGCATATGCTCGGGGACATGGGGTCGCGCATCCCGCAGGGCATGACCTTCGCGGCCAGGAGCGGCACCTTCTATCGCCTGTCGGTCGGCGGCTTCGTGCGCACCGATGCGAATGCGCTGTGCGACCGCTACCGTGCGCATGGCGGCGCATGTTTCGTCCGAAAGGATGCCGGCGACCGGGTCGCGCAATGGGTTGCCAAGGCGAACACGCAGGTCGCATCGCGGTAATCCGCCCATCGGCGACGTCGACGTGATGCTTCGTCGAAGCTCGATGCTATCTCGCGATCCTGCCGGGACACCCGACACCGTGCACGCGGGCGCTCGCCGCGTAATTGCCGGTCCGCTGCTGCAAGACGGAACCGTTTGATCCCTGCGGCGTCTAGCCCGAGCCTCGCGGGACAATGACGCGACTTGGGGAGACGATCATATGGCTGCGAACCGCCTCGACATCGACAACGCGACGATCCTCGACAATATCGAGGAACAACAGGTCGAATTTACCGCGGAAGTCGACGGCGACGAATATGAATTCGCGGTGCAATATGACGTGCTGGAGGCGCTGAGCGGCGATCGGCCCGACGCCGACGACAATGCCGTCGACATGTTCAATCGGTTCATCGATCCTATCACCGACGCCTCGCTCGCGGCCCTGGCGCGCGACGACGACGCCACGCTGATCGTGGTCAGCGAGAACGATCTCGAATAGGCGCGACGATGTGACAGCCTCCGAACCGGCGTCACCGTCTCCGAACGACATCATACAGGGTTAATCCCTCGAGAACGATCTTCCGATGCGCCGGTTGGCGGCACCGCATCATGATCGGTGCGGCCGGCTGAATGGCGAATAACCGCGTCATAGCCAGCGACCCCGGTCGAACCCGACACAGCGCCAGTGTGAAGCGGTTGCAGTGGTTTGCGGAGCGGACGCATTCGTCGAAAACAGGAATTTAACCAAGACGTGCGATTGACGCAGCGCAATGTGATTGGGCTACGATGCTTCAGACCGAAACGGACGCGCATGAGCCGGGCCCGGACCTGGCATCGAAAACGCCGACGCCCCCACGCGCGCTGGGCGATACCGACTTTCGCGTTCTCGCCGACAACCTGCCCGTGCTGTGCTGGATAGCCGACGCGGATGGTTCTAATATGTGGTGTAACCGCCGCTGGCACGATTATTGCGGAACGACGCCGGCCGACATGGAAGGGTCGGGGTGGAAATCGGTGCACGATCCGGCGGTCCTGCCTGAGGTCATGCACAATTGGCAGGCGGCGATCGCCGGGGACGCGCCGTTCGAGCAGATCTTTCCGTTGCGCGGGCATGACGGCGTCTTACACCGGTTTCTCACGCGCGTCGTTCCGCACCGCGATCCGGACGGCACGATCCTCCGCTGGTTCGGCACCAGTGTCGACATGACCCGGCAATGCGAAGTCGAAGACGCGCTGCGATCGAGCGAGGAGCAACTGCGCCAGCGCAATCAGATGCTCGAGGCGCGGGTTCGTGACGCGGTCGACGACATCGCCAATAGCTGCGGCGCGGTCGCGATCGGTGCAACGGATGCGTTTGGCCACCTGAAGCGCGTGTCCAACAGTATCGACGATCAGCGCCAGACGCTCGTCGCGCTGGACTCGGTCGCCACCGCGCTGTCCAACGAACAGCGAACCAGCGCGCAATCCTCCGCCGACGGACTGCGCGTGGCTGAAATGTCGCTGGACAATGCGCAGACGGGCGCACGTCTGGTGGGCAGCGCGATCCAGGATTTTGCTGCGCTGACCGAACTGGTCGTTCAACTCGGCGAACGGATCGCGCGGTTTTCCGGGGCGATGGGTGCCGTGCAGCACGCAACCGCGGAGATCGACGGGCTCGCGCAGACGACCAAGGTCCTTTCGTTGAACGCGACGATCGAGGCTGCCCGGTCGGGGGGCGGGGGGGCCGCCTTCGCCGTGGTCGCGGACGAGATGAAGCGGCTGGCGGGCAGCACGCGCGCCGCCAACGACCGGATCGAAACGAGCATTTCGTCGCTATATGAGGAGGCGCAGACGATCACCGCCGAACTGCGATCGGGCGTCGATCGCGCCCGCAGCGCGCAATCGCAGTTCGGCGCGGTCGACGGCGTCATGGACGAGGTTACCCGGCTCGCCGAATTCGTCCGCGCGCAGGCCGAGGGTACCGCGCATTCCAGTTCGGTGGTGCTGCAGGGGATCGACCGGATGACCGACGGTCTCGCCGGGTTCATTGCCGATGCGAAGACCAACGGCGTCCGGCTCGGCGAGGCCGCGACCCGGGTCAACACGCTCGAGGCATTGGCGAACGGGATGTTCGACCGAATGGTGACCGGGGGATTTTCCGCCGACGACCAGTCCTTCGTCGATGTGGCGATCCGCGGGCGAGACGCGGTCCGGCGCGTGGTCGAGGCGGCACTGGGTCGCGGCGAACTGCGCGCGGAGGATGTTTTCGACACGGCCTACCGGCCGATCGAAGGGTCGAGCCCGCCGCGGTTCGACAACAGGTTCAACGCGTTCGCGGACGTGCATATCCGTCCGATCCTGGACCAGCTCGGGCGCGATCACGACCGTGTGGAAGGAACGGTGTGTTCCGACATGAACGGCTATCTCGTCACGCACCAGTCGTCGCGCTCGCTGACCCCGCGTGCGGGCGATCACGAATGGAACGACCTGCATTGCCGCAATCGGCGTATCCTTATGGACGCCGCGACCGCCCGCGCCACCGCCAGCGACGCGCCGTTCATGATGTCGGTCTACCAGATCGATCGCGGGACCGATCCCGTGCTCATCAAGAGCGTCTACGTCCCGTTATACTTCAACGGTCGCCGCTGGGGCAATTTCGAGGTTGCCTATAATGGTGCGCTGACGGAGTGAGCGGAGAATGGTGGGCTGGCCAGTCTCACCGCTGATCCGCAATGTCTGTTGACCCGGGCGGGACGCTTGTGGCAGTCGGCCGGTCATCCATTGCGGGTGTAGCTCAATGGCAGAGCAGAAGCTTCCCAAGCTTACGACGAGGGTTCGATTCCCTTCACCCGCTCCACTGACTCGCGATCATGATCCTCGTCGGGACAGCGACGATTTCCAGCGCGGCGGAGGCGCGCTGATCAGCGACGCCCTCTGGTTCGGGACGAGCCGGTGCCATTGCTCGGCAACGGCTGCACCATCGCGCCCACCATCGGTGTGTCGTTGGCGACATAGGCCATGAATCGCGTGTGGATCGGCACAGCGGCGCTTTTGCCGTGGATCAGGAGGCCTAGCGGCGACACGAGCGCGGCCGTCGCGATCGCGGCGGTGCCTCCGCCCGATCCTTGCGAGTCGCGCGAGCCACGCAGCCGCATCCGTCCGTTGCCGTATCTGACGCCCTCGACCTCGATGGTCAGCTTGCCCGATTTGCCGATATGACCGTTCTTCTGGGCGGCGGTGACCTCTCCGTAGGCCGGCGTTCCGGCGGGGACGACGGTGACGCCGTTGACGACGATGTCGTCGATCACCTCCATGCGCACCGGATCGCCGACCTGCGCCGTCTTCGAGGAAACTTCCTCCAGCGTCCGCACCGTCACCGGCGTGTTCTCCGGAATGACCTGCGCCGATGCGGCGGCGGACACCATCGTTGCCGCTAAGGCGAATGCGTACCACTTCATTGTTCTTCCCCCGGTTGTTCTGAAAGTCGTCAGAAGGCGATCGTTACACCGGCGTTGACCCGGTGTTCGGTGTCGTTGGACGAGACGTCTCGCTTGAGACGAACGGACAAGCGCGCATCTTGGATTGATGGTCGTCCGGACCTGGCGAGCCGTCAGGTGCTACCCCGCGATAATAGAGTTTCTGCCATTTGTCGGATGGCGCAGTCGGCTGGGCGTGGCGAATTTGTTCGTGAAAAGCGTCGCGCGAGGCACTCCACTGCTTGAAGGCTGCCGCCAATTCCGGGGCTTCGGCGAAGGTGCGGAAGGCCGGTCGAACCCTGTCAACGGTTCCCCGCTCGATTGGGAAAAAGAAGCAGAACGTCTCATCCTCGTCCCAGCGGACCCAATGGTCCGGACGAGTGAAACGCCAGTTCATCGTGAAGCTGTAAGGCGACCAGTCGGTCTCGATCACGCCCGACAGCGGCGCGATGCCGTCCTTGGCCGCATTGGGTGGTCCCGATACCCAGATGTTCCAACCGGGCGAGGTGCGGATCAGTCCTTCGACATGGAGCGTGAGCGTTCCCTGGCCGAACAGCGACACGGGATGGCGATGCGCCGGTGTGCCGGGATCGACGACGATCTCGACCGCGTCCACGCCCATGCCGCCGTTCCAGCGCGCAGCGAAACCGCACGGGCTGCCGATCTCCCAGCCATGCGCGTTGGCGATCGCGAGCGGCAAACACCGATAGGCGAAGCGCTCCGGCGTCGCTTCCATCCATTCCCGCTGCGGCGCGGCGGGACGAATGCGCGGTGCCCAGCCCTCGTGAAGATAGCAGGTGAGCTCCGGCGAGGATGCGTCGGCGACCATCGAACGGGCCGGTCCTATCGGTGCGGCGACGGGGCAGCGTCGCCCGCCGCCTTCGATGGTTTGCACGCCGCCTGCTCGGGCGGGCACGTCGAGGAGTCGAGGGTGCCGTCCGCTGTGGTGTCGTTGGATGTCGCCGAAGTTGCCGGGTCACGGCTCGAGATCGCGCCGAGCTGCGTCGACACGTCGACGGTTTGGCTCGGCGCGGGCGTCGGCGTCGGCGTCGGCACTGGCGTCGGAACAGGGGTTGGCACCGGCGTCGGTGTCGGGACGGGCGTTGGAACCGGCGTGGGCGTCGGAACCGGCGTGGGCGTCGGAGTGGGGACCGGGGTCGGCGTTGGAACCGGGGTGGGTGTCGGAACGGGCGTTGGAACTGGTGTGGGCGTCGGCACCGGCGTGGGCGTCGGGGTGGGAACCGGCGTAGGAGTGGGAGTAGGAGTTGGAACCGGGGTGGGCGTGGGGACGGGAGTGGGAACCGGCGTAGGCGTTGGCACCGGCGTGGGTGTCGGGGTGGGGACCGGCGTCGGCGTCGGCGTTGGAACCGGGGTGGGTGTCGGCACTGGTGTCGGCGTGGGGGTGGGCGTTGGCACCGGCGTGGGCGTCGGGGTGGCGGTCGCACACAGCGTTCCCGCCTCGCAGCCGTTGAACAGGTACGCAGGGCGCACGCCGTTCGGCACCTGGACGAACTGCGCCGCCGGACCGCCGACGATGCCATTGACCGTGCCGTTCAGCTCGGCGCTACCGGCGGTGCCGTTGATCGTCACGCTGCCGGCATTGATGCTCGCTGCGGCCGCATCGGCGTCGCTTTCGGTGGTGCCCGTCACGTTACCGGTGGCCGGATCGACGACGTACAGCGTCTGATCGGGTCGGACCTCCACCGATGTCGCGTTGATCGTGCCGTTTAGCGTGATCGCCGGTTTGAGCGCGCCGGTCTGTGCGGCATAATCGGGATAGAGCGTCTGATGCTGGACGCGCAGCGAAGGCACGGCGATCATGCTTCCCGCCGCTTGCTGGACCGAGGTTCCCTGAACCAGCAGGCTTTGGCCTGTAAAGGTGGAGACCGCAGGCGCGGACGAGACGCTGGAATCGGCGGTGAAGGTGATCCCAGCGGCGTTCAGCGCGGTGGCAAGCGGCAACACCACGGTGCCGCCGACGTTGATGACGCCCGGCCCGTTGTAGTTGCTGTCCGCCATGATGGCGAGCGGCGGGTGATCGGCAGCATTCGTGGTCAGCGTGTAGGTGTCCGGCGCTTCGGCGACGCCCTGAAATCCCGCGATCGTGTTCAGCGCCGACTGGGTCAGCTGCGTGGTGCCGGTGCCGGTGCCGAGCCCCAGCGAGGCGGCTGTCGACGCATAGGAGCTCGCGGGGGAAGAGGCGCGTGCCTCGAGCGTCAGCGTTCCCGATTGCGCGCCGCCGGCAATCGAGCCGGCCGCGCCCTGCAAGGCGAACGTCGTCGCCGCAAGCGTCAGATCGCCTTTCTGCACCTGGATGGTGGCACCGGCCTGCTGGGTCAGCGTGTTGTTGGTGTCGAACGAGCCGATCGTCACGCCGACCGGCGTGCTGGTCCGGGCCGTGTCGGAATCGACGACCGCGTGGCTCGACAAGTTGACGGTGACCGCCGCTCCGCTCGCTAGCGTGACCGATCCGGGCGAGAAGACGAGAGTATCCGTAGCGTTGTTCAGCGTGACATAGGTCGACGTCAGATAGCTGCCGGCGTAGTTGATCGTGCTCGCCCCGGAGAAGGTAAGGTTGTGCGCCTGGACGTCGAGCTCGGCGATCCGGCCAGAGAAGGTCGCCAAATCGAGCGGCGTCGCGCCCGTCGGCACCGCACCGTTGCCGATGCTGAAGGCGTTGCTGTTGGCGTAGATGCCGACCGAGGCATAGTCGTTCGCGCCGCCGGTGGCGTTGATCGAGCCCGGGCCGCCATTCAGCGCGATCGTTTGCCCGGAAGAGTCGGAGAAGTTCAAATATTCTGAGCCGGTGATCGCGATCGTCGCGCCCGGCGATTGAGCGATTTGCCCCGTAAACGATAAATAATTGGGATCGGTCCGATCGGTGCTGCCGGTCAGCGTCAGCCGCGTGCTGGGCATCAGGCTGATCGTCGCGCCCTCGATCGATTCCATCCCCTTCGCGTTGATCGTGCCTTGCAGCGTAACCGCCTGGCCCTGGATGTCGGTGTTGGCGGGCAGGTCGACCTGGCCGACCAGATCGATATTGGGCGTGGCCCCATACACGAAGCCCGCTACGCCGGACGCGACGGAGCCGCCGATCACCACGCTGGTGTTGGGCCCGAACGTCGCCAGCTCCGCATTGGAAATGCGATACGGGTCGGTAGAATTGCCGAGGCCGATCGCCTGCGCATTCTGCTTAACATCCAGAACGGGGTGGAACTGGACGGAGCTGTTGGTGATCGAACCGGGCGCGCCCAGCAGCGTCGGTGGCGCATAGAGATCGAGGGAGCCGCCGCTGATCGTCGCCCCGTTCGGCTGATACACGCCAGCATAGAGTCCGGCACCCTGACCGAAGGTAACGGCCGCATCAGGCGTCAGGCGGATGATGCCGCTCGGCATCAGGTTGATGTATTGCGGGATGGTAAAACTACCGCCGATGTTGATGTCGGCACCGGTGTTGAAATCGAACAGGCTGTCGGCCTTGAAGACATTGATCGCCTGCTGCGTGATGTCGACCTGGTTCGACAGATAGGGAATCGGTGCGGTGCCGAGATAGATCGACTCGTTGTAGCCGACACCGTCGAGGGCGATCGTCTTGGCGTGGATCGATCCGGCAGCGGCATGGGAAACGAAATTATAGAGGCCGATGATGATCGCGCCGTTGTCGCTGCCGTCGCTGTGCGGATAGGTGCTGGTGATCGTCGAGCCGGCACCTTGCGTGAGGGTGCCGGTGGAGATGAGATTGAAATAGCCAAGTGTGTCGCCGTACTTGCGCTCGGCGGTCTCGAAATAATTGTGCATCGTCACCGCGGCATTCGGCGCGACCGTTATGTTGACCGCCGAGATCGCCTCATTGGTCGGCAGCGTCACCGTGCCGAGCGTCACGTCGCCGGGCGTGACGAGTTGAAAGGCGGGGATGCCCTCGCTCGCGCCGAACGTCGTCGGCAGATCCTGGAGGTCACCTGTGAAGCCGGCGAAGACGTTGAGTGCCGCCTGCGTCAGCTTGATGCCGCCATCCGCATCGCCGAACGCGACCGTTCGGATGGCGGAGCCGTCCGCGGGCGCGGCGACCGTGAGTTGCACACTATCGGCGGTAGTGCCTGCGGGGGGCGCGATCGAGCCGGGCGCGCCTGCCAGGGTGAAGTTGGCGGCGGTGATGAAGAGGTTGGCGTATTGGAACTGCTGGCCCGCGCCGGGGCCGGTGCCGTAGACGTAGACGGACTTGGGTGGCGCGATCACCAGCCGGCCATCGGCATTCTGTACGAACGCGTTGGCGGTGAGCGACAGGTTGAGGGTGGACGCCGGCATCGTCAGCGTGCCGCCCAGCGTCATCGTGCCGCCGCCGCCGGTGATCGACAGCTGGCTCGGCGCGTTCAGCTTGCCGATCACATCCTGCGTGATCGCGAACTGGCCGGTGCCGGTGCCCAGGCCGATGTCGACGGCGTCGAAGGTCTGCAGCGTGATGCTGGCACCGGCGGCACCGATCGAGCCGGCGGCACCGTTCAGCGCCAGCGTGTCGGCCTGCAGGGTGATCCCGCGGCCGGTAAGGGTGACGCCCGTCCCCTGGGTCAGCGTCCGGCTCGCCGCGAAGCTGAATACGCCATAGGGATCGGTCGCTCCGACGGTGCTGCCATTGGCGAAGGTCAGGTTCCGGGCGCGCAGCGACGTGCTTTCGGGCAGCGTGACCGGCCCCGTTACCGTCATGTCGGTGTCGAACAGCCCGATCGTGACGCCGCCGCCGAATCTGCCGGCCTGATTGAGCGCGGTCAGCGACGCCTGGGTGATATCGAGGCCCGGTGCCGAACCGTCGCCGCCGACGGTGTAGGTCGTGCCGTCGGTCAGCGTCTGGATCAGGGCACCGTTGGTATCGGCGATCGAACCGCTCGGGCCGTTAAGCGACAGCTTGTCGACGTTAAGCGTAACGTTGCCGACCGACTGAAGGTCGATCTTGCCGTTCGCGGTCTGTGTAAGGCTGGGCGTGTAGAACACTAGCTGGACAGCGGCGTTGATCGACGAGTCCAGCGTGACCGACGTGCTGCCTTTGATGCCCAGACCGTTTAGGCTGTAGGTGCCCGGATCGGTGCCGACCGGTGCCTCGATCGCCACCGTGTCGCCTCGCAGGGTTGCGTTTGCCGGCAACGTCACCGCACCCGCCACGGTGAGCGCGCCGGTCGAGACGAACTCGACGTCCTCGTTGGAGGTCACGGCGGCGATGCCACCCTTGTTGAAGGTGTTGATCGCATTCTGGTCGATCGACAGCCCGCCGCCGGTCGCACCCAAAGTGACCGCCGCGCCGGGGGTGAGCGGCTGGATCGTCAGCGTGCGCGCGCCGGCGATCGACTGGGACGCGCCCTGCAGCGATAGGTTGTCCGCGGTGAGGGAGATGAGGTTCACTTGGGTGGGAATGATCCCATTGGTGGCGGGGTCGATGTTGGCGTTCGGGCCGACATTGGGGTTGACATTGATCGAGCCGGCGGCGGTCTCGGCGATGGTCTTGCCGGTCAGCAACACGTTGTCGGCGAGCACGATCGGTGCGTTCAGCGTGATCGTTCCGTTCGGCGCCTGCGCGGTCAGTACGGCGACGCCAGCCTTGGGGGTGGACGCGGGATCTACCGTCTCGCCGATCATCGCGTTGATCGCAATGTTGCCGCCGGCCGAGAGCGTCAGCGTGGGTCCCTTCGGGGGCGTCAGGTCCGTCCCGTCCGAGGCGGGATTGCCGGTGTAAGGGATCGGGATGGCGCTCGCCACGGTGATGTCGCCGGCACCGCTTGTTCGCACGGCGACGTTCTCGCCGGCGTTGAGCACGTTGGCGAGGACCGCCAAGGCCGAATTGTCCAGCACCAGCCCGGTGCCTCCCGAGCCGCCCAGCGTCACCGAATTGCCGCTGGTGAGCGGCTGGATGACGAGCGGAAAGACGCCGCTGATCGGGTTGGCGCCCTGGAGCGAGATGCTGTCCGCGCTGATCGTGAGCGGCTGCGCCACGGTGGGACCGAGCGCGTCGAGCGCGATCGAGCCGCCGGTGGTCACCACGAAGCTCTTCGCGGTCGCCGTCATCGGATCGCTCGTCAGGATCGGCGCGTTGACGGAGATCGTGCCGTTCGCCGCCTGCAGGGTCAGGGGCACGAAGCCGCCCTGACCGAGCGCCTGGTTGACGGTGATGTCGTGGCCCGCGTTGATCGTCAGCGCGAAGCCAGTGCCACCGATGGCTTGATTGATCACCACGTCGTGGTCGGCGAGCAGGCTGAGGGTACCGAACCCCGTGGCGTTCGCGGAGGGCTTCACCGCGATCGCCGAGGCGACGGTGATGTCGCCCGCAGCGGTGCCCTGCGCGCCCGCGAACCCGCTCGTCTGGATGGTGACGCTGGTGCCCGTGTCGAGCGCGTTGACGATCTCGGAAGCGCTGACGGTGGCGCTGTTCGCGCCGGCGGTGGGGGTGAAGCCGTTGGGCTTCGTCGTCGTGCCGAAGGTGCCGTTGCTATCGGCGTCGGCGATGGTGATGTCGGTGGGGTCGAGCAGCCAGGTGCCGCCGCTACCGCTGATGACCCGGCCGGTCGTAATCTGCAAGGTGTGCCCGGAGGTCTCGACCTGCCCACCGGCATAACCTCCCGCGCCGAGAGCGCTGATCGTGCCATCGAACGTGATGAGCCCGTTCGACCACAGCGCCACCTGACCCCCTCGGCCGCTCACGGTCGCGTCGGCGGCAATGGTGGCACCGGGCGCAACCGCCAGCGTCGTGGCGTTCAGATCGGGACCAGCGCCATGAAAGTCGCCGCCGACCATCGCGCTGCCGCCGCCCGTCGCGCCGGACACGTCGATCCTGGCGCTGGAGGCGAGCATGACCGTGCCGCCGGTGACCGTCACCGCGCCGCCCACGCCGCTCGCCGCCGATGCGTCGAGTGTGCCGCTGACGCTGGTCGTGCCGCCGCTCCCCGAGCCGAGGGTAATGATCCCGTTCGCCTCGCCGACCGAGCGTGCCTCGATCACGCCCGACATATCGATGACGCCGTGCACCGCTTCGGCCGCCGCGGCCGCGTCGAGCAGCACCCGGCCACCTTCGGCTGCGATCGTGCCGGCATTCGCCACCGATCCGGCGCGTCCGGTCGCGGTGCCGGTGTCGAAGCTCACCAGCCCGTCGCCGGCGAGGTCGAGCGTGAAGGTCTCGTGGCCACCCAGCACGACGCGCCCCAAGCGAGCGGTGATGACGCCGCGGTTGACGACGCCGGGGGCGACGAGCGCAGCAAGGCCCATATCGGCGACCGTGATGCGGCCGCCGTTGACAATCACCGCATCCTTGTCGGCGGTGGCGGCGGTGAAGCCATATCGACCCGCCATGAAGTCAGCGTCGGCGATGTCGGCGGTGGTCGCGACGAGGCCGCCGACATTGACCTCCGCCGTCTTGCTGAAAACGACGCCGTGCGGGTTGATGAGGAAGACATTGCCGTTGGCGGTCAACGCGCCGTCGATCTGTGACACCTGCGGTCCGGTCACGCGGTTGAGCGTCACCGCTTGCGCGTTCGGCTGGTCGAAGCGAACGCTTTCCCCTTGCGCGATGCTGAAGCCGGTCCAGTTGACGATGGCACGCTGGCTCGTCTGCTGCACGACGGTGCTGGTGGTGCCTTGGCCGGACACGGTCGCCTGACCGCCGACCACCGCTGCGCCGATCGGCCCGGCCGATGCCGGCGCCGACGCCAGCGCGAGGGCGGTCAGGGCGGAGCAGGCGAGCAGCCGGCGCTTGATCGAGACCATCTGCGAGATCCTCAATATCTGGCGGTGAGACGGAAGAAGCCGTGCACCGCGCGGCTGCGGCCAGATGCTTCGGTGCGGCCTTGGGAGAAGGGATCGGCGAGTGTGAAGTCCGCCGAGAACCGTTGTGTCAGGTCGAGGCGCAGGCCGACCCCGGCTGACGCGAGATCCTGGCTGTGCACGTCGTGTCCGCCCACGAGTGCGTAATCGACGAATGCATAGACCTGGTAGCGGGGCAGCCAGTGAAGCCGGGTCGAGCCGGTGAACTGCAACTCGGCGCTGGTGCCAAGGCCATTGTCACCACTGATCTGGCCGGGGATGTAGCCACGCCCGAATGTGTCGCCACCGACCCGAAACTGCTCGAGCGACAGCAGCCGGTCGGGTGTAAGCTGAGCGGCGACCGATGACAGCAGGGCGACGTTGCTCCCCTCGCCCTGGTACAGCGTCTGCAAGCGCGAGAGGGTGGCAGTCGCCTTGAAGAACGACGAGGTGCCGCCCGGCCGCGATTGCGGCACGGCATCTCCGTCGTGCGAGGCGTCGAGCACGTCGAGCCCCTTGTGGAGCGTCAGGCCCGCGCTCGTGGAGCCAGTGGCGTCGACCAGCGTCGCCAGAGCACCGAGGCGGACGATCCGCTGGCGGTCGCGGCTCTGGGGTTCGCCGAGGATGTCGACGCGGTCGTTGGTCAATTCGAACGCGCCGTTGACCGTTACGTTGAGCCGGCGCGAGCGGATCAGCGGGTAATCGCCGCCGACGCCGAACAGGGTAGAGCGCGAGAAGATGTCGAGCGGCCGGAGACTGGCCCCCGGCACCGACGGACCATAGGCCGCATAGGCCCGCAGACGAGCGCCCCGGCTGCCGACCCGGCCGGCGAAGGACAGCTCGCCGAAATTCTGCTCCTGGTTGAAGGTCGAGAATCCTAGCGCCTCGACCTGACCGCCGAATCCGCCAACGCCGTTTAGCCGGGCGTCGAGCGCGCCGTTGACCGGCCCAGTGAAAACCGACCCATGATTGTCGATGGTCGCATAGCCATCCACGGACTTGTGCCCGATCGTCACGACGAGCGTTGCCGCGCCCAAGCGACCTGGATCAGGCGTTAGCACGGCTTCGGCCGCGATGCCGGGCAGATCGTTGACGAGCAGCAGCCAACGCTCGATGTCACGCGCCTTGACCGGACGCGGCACCATGACATGGTTCAGGTAACGGCCGATCAGCCCGGCACTCGACCCCGGATCGCCTTGGATCTCTACCGCGCCTACATAGCCTTCGACCACGCGCAGGACGAAGCGTCCGTCGGCGACCTGCTGTTCGGGAACGACCACCCGGACGAGCACATAGCCGTCGCGCCGATATTTGGTCTCGATGCGCCGCGCGGCTTCATACAGTTCGGCGACAGCAACCCGGCGACCGACCAGTCCCGCAAACAGCGGGCGCAGGTCTTCGGGCGAATAGGCCGTCACCCCCTCCAGCTCGATCGATGCTACCGTCACGGCGATCGAGCGTGCTTCGGGCGGCGCTTCTGCCGCTGGTGTCTCCCGGATCACGAACGGCGAGCCAGGCTGCCGGATTGGGGCGGAGGGTCGCGCGAGATCGACGGGAGGTGCCGGCTGAACGGCCCCTGGTGGCGCAGAGGCGATTTGCGCCTGCGCGGTTGCTGCCGATCCAGCGGTTATCAGAACCGCGAGTAAGGTCCGAGTATGAAGTAAGGCCCCGGCAGCCGATGGAGATCGCTTGCCCTCGTGAAAAGCAGCACCGGCAGCAAGAGCAAGTCGCGGCTCTTGAGCGTTTTCGATCTCCGCACCGACAAAGTCTCCGTCCGCTCCTGATCTCAGTTGCGGCCGGCGGACCATACTTATGATGGTATTCTGAACTTTCACCGTTGCGATCCACTCATCGATGAGCGCCAAACCTTGCCGTGTTTCGAAGCCGATACGTTAATCGCTGCGGCCGCTGCCGGCACCGGCGACCAGGTCGCGTCGCCAGAGGTCGCCGTCTGCGCCGGCACCGGGCGGGCGGCACAGCAGGCCGCGATGGCGCGCACCCCGCGCGCTGCCCCTGTATCGGGATGGTCGTGCGCCGCCCCCGCCGGCCATCGCCGCCGCGCCACCGTCATTATGCTCATCCCCGCACTTCACCCTATCGGACGGTATTGCCGCGTTTGCGCCCGGCGCGCATGATCCAAACGGATAAGATACCGGCGGATATTTCATTCAGGTGCCGGCGGAGCGATCGTCCGTTGCGGACCGTCGGGTGTCTCCGCGACGGCTTGCCGATCAAGGACGACCAACGTAGGTTACTGAATATGCTCGCGGAGTGCCCTCGACTGATCGGCGCGATCGATCGCATCTACGACGCGGTGCTGGAGCCGTCCGCCTGGATGGGGATATTGTCCGACATCGTCGATCGGACCGGCGGTACGCAGGCCATCCTGCTCCGCTCCGATATCGTTACGGGGCAAGGCGACGTCTTTCTGTCGCGCTACAACGACGAGAATGCCTGGACCCTCTTCCAGTCCTATTATGCCGCGATCAATCCGCTGCACAACGTCGCCGACCCCACCGGCTACGCCGCGGGCTGGCGGCCGATCATGCTGCGCGACGAAGACTGGATGTCGCGCGAGGACGTGGAAGCGACCGAATATTACAACGATTTCCTTTGTCCCATCGAAGCCAATCATGGCCTCTACGTCCGGCTGGCACTGGAAGGTCGCGTGCTGACCACGATCAGCGTCGGGCGCGGAAAGGCGCACGGCCGGTTCGACGAGGAGGCGATGGCGGCGATCGCGCCGCTGCACGGGCACCTGATCCGCGCTGCGACGCTGAGTCGGCGGTTCGCGCAGGTCCGGCAGTTCGCGAATGGCGCGGTCGCGGCGATGGATGCGGCGAGCGATCCGCTCATGCTGCTCGACGATGCCGGGCGCGTGGTACATGCGAACGACGCGGGCGAGCGCCTGCTCGCGAGCGGCGCGATCGTCCGGGGCACGGCTGGGCGGCTGTCGCTGACCGCACGGCACGGGGCCGGACAGATCGATACGGCGTTGGCGCGAGCGACGGACGCGGAATGCCGGCAGGCGAGCTGCTTTCCGCTCGTGGATATCGATGGCGGCCCGGCAGCCGACGTCAGCGTGCTGCCGATCGCTTCGGATGCGGGGATCGAGGCGGCGGGCGGACCGGCCGTCCTGATCAGGATCAGCCCGCCATCGGCGGACCAGCGGATCGATCGGTTGATCGAGCGCTACGGCCTGACCGCCGCCGAGCGATCGCTCGCGTTGAGCCTCGCGCAGGGGGGCAACCTGCGCGACACGGCGGAGGCGCGCGGGGTCAGCGTCAACACCACGCGCCGCCACCTCGCCAGCATCTTCGACAAGACCGGGGTGCACCGGCAGGCGGACCTGGTCAGGCTGCTGACCCGCGCAGAGTAACCGACGCCGCAGCGTCTCTTGCGGGATTCAGGGCGCAGATCCCTTCACCCGCTCCAGTCTTCGCGGCACTTTAGACGCGTCTCGGCGAAGGCGTGTCCGGCATCGCCGGCGATGATCGACGACGTGGCCTGGCAGCGGCGCGAACCGTTCAGCGACCCGGCAACCCGAGCAGCCACGGCTTCACATGCCCCGTCGGATGCGGGGTCCCGTCCAGCCGCTCGGCCCGCAGGATCGTCACCGGCTTCAGGATGATCTCTCCGCGCATCACGTCCCCGCCGCCGCCGCTGGGCAGTGCGAGGATTCGGCGGACCACGTCCATCCCGGACACGACGTGCCCGAATGCCGCGAACCCGCGGTCGGTCCCGTGCGCGTCGAGCGAAGGCGTATCGCCGACCATGATCGAAAAATTGCCGTTCGCGGAATCGGGATCGGGGCCATGCGCCATCGATACCGTGCCGTTCAGATGGTGCAGCCCGGTCCGGTCGGTCGGCTCCAGCCTGACGGGGGCGAGCTTGCGTCGCGCGTCCATCCCGACGCCGCCTTCGATCAGGCCCAGCGTCGGCCGCGCCTTGCGTCGGGACGCGCGGTAGAAATAGGTGCCCTCGAACCGTCCATCATCGACATACGCAAGGAAATTTGCAGTGGTCAGCGGCGCATGGCGGGCATCGAGTGCCAGGACGATCGCTCCGGCGGAGGTCACGAGCCTGACCCGGATCACGTCCTTCGGTACCGGCGCGACGGCCAGGAGCAACGCGAAGAGAGGGATCAGCCGCACGCGCATCACCGTCCGCTCATCTCCGCGCCCGCATCGCGGTCGAACGCGCGATTGACGACGATCGCGCAGGCGGAAATCGCGGTAACGGTCCAGAACGCCGCGGAAAAATCGGTGAAGCCCGGGGTGGCGCGACCGCCGGCGACCATCGACACGTGAAGCGCGGTGGCACCCGTGCAGATGCCGAGCGACAGCATCAATTGCTGGAAAGTGGAATAGAAACTCGTCGCCGCGCTCATCCTGGTCTTGTCGATCTCGTCATAGGCGATGGTGTTGTACGCCGTGAACTGGAACGACATCAGGAATCCCGACACGACCAGGACGGAGAATACTGCGGTCAGTGGCCATTCGCGACGGAAAACGCCGCATACCGCAAACGCGCTGGTGCCCAGCAGTCCCATGACGCTCAGGCTGTCGCGAAAGCCGTAGCGGTGGAGAATCCTGCGCGCGACCCCCTTCATTCCGAACGATCCGATCGCCGTCGCTACCGTCATCAGCCCGCTCTGCGCGGCGGACAGGCCGAAGGCGAGCTGCATCATGAGCGGCAGCAGAAAGGGTTGCGCGCCCTGAGTGATCCGCGCGAGCGATCCGCCCAGCACGGAAAGGCGAAACGTCGGTACGCGCATCAGCGTCATGTCGAGGATCGGACGCGTGACGGATCGTGCGTGCCGCAGATAGGCGATGCCGAACGCCAGCCCGCCCGCGATCAGCGCGATCGTCAATCGAGCGTCGCCGGTACGGCTCGCCATTTCGAACCCGGCCAGCAATCCGCCGAGCGACAGGCCCGACAAAACGAAACCGGTCGTATCGAACGGATGGGTGGCCGTTTCGCGGATGTCGGCTATGAACCGGCCGACCAACAGGATGCCCGCCGCCCCGATCGGGAGGTTGAGCCAGAAAATCCACCGCCAATCGAGATAGGTGACGATCAACCCGCCGACCGGCGGCCCGAGGATCGGTCCGACCAGCGCGGGCATGATGAGCCAGGACATCGCCGACACCATGTCGCGCTTCGCCACCGATCGCAGCAGCACGAGCCGCCCGACGGGCATCATCATCGCTCCGCCGATCCCCTGCGCGAACCGGGCCGCGACCATCAGCGGCAGGGTGGGGGCGAGACCGCAGGCGAGCGAGCCGAGCATGAACACGCCGATCGCCGCCCGGAACACACGCTTTGCGCCGTACCGGTCGGCGACCGTGCCCGACGCCGGTATGAAGACCGCGAGTGCCAGCAGATACGATGTCAGTGCGACGCTCATCTCCGGCGCACGGACGCCGAAGTCCCGCGCCATCGTCGGCAACGCGGTCGCGAGAACGGTCGCATCCAGATTTTCCATGAACATCGCCGTCGCGATGATGAGCGCGACGGTGCGGTAATTGGCGGTCGCCGCGTCCTGTTCGTCGTGATCGGACGTTTCCGCGACTCGAGCGGCAGCGGGAACGATGCCGTCGCGCACTTCGGCATTCACCGATGCGATCCCACGCCGCCGCGGGCGCAGATACGCGCGCGGGTTCAGCGACAAGGGCAGGTGGAAATGCACGCGCTCAATGGCCCGTCGATACCGTCTCGCTGGTCGGTTGCACGGCGTTACCCGTCCAGCCGCCGGCGGTCGCGACGTACAGCCGCGCGACGTTCAGGAACTGACGCGCCTGTGCATCGACCAGATTCGCCGAAGCGCGCTGATACAGGCGTTCGGCGTCGAGAATTTGCAGGATGCCGGTATTGCCTACCTGGAAGCTGCGCCGCGACAAATCCAGCGATCGCTGGGCGACCTGTACCGACTCGCGCTGGTTCGCGACCGATCGCTGATCGCTGTCGATCGACTGGAGCAGATCGGCGACCTGGCGGAATGCGTCGAGGACGGTCTGCTGATACGTCGCCTCGGCTGCCGTAGCGCGGTCGACCGCCGCGCGGCGTTCCGCCTTGAGCGTCCCGCCATGGAAGATCGGCGCGCTCAGTCCGCCGAAAATGTCGTATCCGCGAAAGGCGGAACTGACGATGTCGCCGATATTGGGCGTGCCCTGCGTTACCGTCGCGCCGAGCGTGATGTCGGGATAGAGTTGTGCGGTCGCGACGCCGACCGCGGCGGTCGCAGCGTGGAACGACGCCTCCGCCTGCAGGATATCGGGTCGTTTGTGGACCAGCGACGACGGCAGCGTGACCGGGATTTGCACGGGCAGCGAAAGCTGTGCGAAATCGAAATCCGCCTGATCGAGATTGGCGGGCGACAGCCCGACGAGGGTCGCCAGCAAGTGACGCGCCTCCGCCAGTTGCTGCGACAGTTGCGGGATTTCGGCGCGATCGGCCTCGAACTGGCTTTGCGCGGTCAGCACCTCGACCAGGGTGCCCTCGCCGCCCTCCTTTCGCCGCTGCGTCAGTTCGACGTTGCGCCGATCATCCGCCAGCAGCGCTTCGGCGGTCGCGATCTGCGCGCGGATCGCGGCGATCGTCAGGACCTGATCGACGACCTGTCCGGCGACGGCCAGATGCGCAGCCTGGGTCTGGCGCAATTGCGTTTCCGCCTGCGCGGCGGCCTGTTCGACCCGGCGACGGGTGCCGCCGAACAGGTCCACATCGTAGGAGATACCGCCGCCGACCGAATACAGGCTGAATTCGGGGTTGGTCCCTGGAAAGCCGTACGCGGACAGGTTGACCGTCTCATGCTCGACCCGCGCGGTCGCATCGATCTGCGGCAGTTGCCGTCCGCGGATCGCCGCGACCTGTTCGCGCGACGCGGCGAGCGTGGCGTTGCTGGCGGCAAGGGTCCGGTTGCGCGCAATCGCCTGGTCCACCAATGCATCGAGCACGGGCGATCCGAAAGCGGTCCACCAGCGAAGCGTCGGGCCTTCGCCGGTCGCTGCGACCGGGCCGCCGGTGGCGTAACGAATCTCGGCCGGTGCCAGATAACCCGTATCGCCGGGCGCTGCCGGGCGCCGGAAGTCGGGGCCGACGGTACAGCCGACGAGCAGAGCGGCGATCGTCATCGCGGCGAAGGGGCGGGGCGGGCGGGTCATGACGTCAGTCCATATGTACGTTGGGGGCCTGTACGCCCTGCTTGGGCGGGCGCATCAACAGGATCAGAGGCGCGATGAACAGCGTGACGACGAACAACGCGTAGAAGGCGTCGATATAGGACACCATCGCGGCCTGTCGCGACACCTCGGCATTCAGCCGCGCGAGCGACCCGATCGCGCCGAAATCGAAATCCGGCATGGCCGCATTGAATGCGCCGCTATCGGGGCGCAGCCCTTCGACCAGCCGCGAATGCACCGTCGCGGCGTTGCGCACCGTCATGAACTGGAGCACCGAGATCCCGATCGCCGAGCCGATATTGCGGATCAGCGTGAACATCGCCGCGCCTTCGTTGCGGAACCGCATGTCGAGCGTGGCGAACGCAACCGTCGCCAGCGGCACGAAGATCAGCCCGGTGCCCAGTCCCTGAACGAACCCTGTCGTCACGATCAGGCTTTCGTCCATGCCGAGCGAAAAGCCGCTCATCTCCCGCGTCGAATACGCCGCCAACGCAATACCGCACCCGAGCAGAATGCGTGGATCGACCTTGCGGATCACGCGCCCCACGATGACGGTCGAGATGATCGTACCCACCCCGCGCGGGGCCGTGACCAGTCCGGTCAGGACCACCGGATAGCCCATCAACTCCTCCAGCATCGGCGGTAACAGCGCGAGGACCGCGAACAACAATACCCCCAGGAAGAAACCGAAGATCGCCGCGGCGACGAAGTTGCGGTCCTTGAACAAGGCCAGGTCGATAAAGGGCTGTTTGGCGGTCAGCGTGTGGACGATGAACAGATAGAAGAACAATAGCGCCCCGACCGTCTCGACCATGATTTCGGTCGAGGAGAACCAGTCGAGCTGCTGCCCGCGGTCAAGCATCAGCTGCAACGATGCGATGGCGAGGCTGAGCATCGCGAAACCGAACAGATCTAGCCTCGTTCGCGCCGCGGACCTCGTTTCGGACAGAAAAAAGTACAGTCCGGCGAATGCCAGCACGCCGATCGGCAGGTTGATGAAGAACACCCACCGCCAGTTGTAATTGTCGGTCAGCCAGCCACCGAGCGCGGGGCCGACGATCGGCCCCAGGATCGCGCCCATCGCCCAGATCGACATGGCGGGTCCATGGTTTTCGGGCGGGTTGATATCGAGCAGGATCGCCTGGCTCATCGGCACCAGCGCCGCGCCGAATACGCCTTGCAACAGCCGGAAACCGACCAGTTCGCCAAGCGACGTCGCGACGCCGCACAGGCCGCTGGCGATGGTGAAGCCGACGATCGAATATAGCATCAGCCGCCGCCGCCCGAACCGGCCGGCGAACCAGCCGGTCAACGGCGTACAGATCGCCGCGGCGACGATATAGGATGTCAGCACCCAGGTGATCTGATCCGCCGATGCCGCGACGCTGCCCTGCATATGCGGCAGCGCGACGTTCGCGATCGTCGAATCGAGCGAGTTCATCACGGTCGCCGCCATCACCGCCGCGGTGATGAAGCGGCGCGTGACCGGATCGGGATATTGCGCTGCCGCCGGCTCGGTCACGGAAAGGCTCTCACTGGCGGACGATCGGTGCGGGTCCGGTGGTCGGGGGGACGTCGTTGCCGAACAAACGGCGTGCATGCCCGGTATCGGTCGTGACTTCGACGCTCAATCCGGCGTGCAACGGGACGTCTGCCGGAATGCGATCGAGCTCGAATTCCACGGGAAGCCGTTGCACGACCTTGACCCAATTGCCGGTGGCATTTTCCGGCGGCAGGATCGAGAAGCTGTTGCCCGTGCCGGGGCTGAAGCTCGCCAGTCTCGCGGTCAGGTTCAGTTCGGGGAAGGCGTCGATCTTGATCGTCGCCGGCTGGCCGATGCGCATGTAGCGCAACTGGTTTTCCTTGAAATTCGCCTCGACCCACAGGTGCGTACCCGCCAGGCTGAAGACGGGCCGTGCGGCCATGACGTAATCGCCGACCTGAAGCTGATCGACCTTTGCGACGATCCCGTCCTGCGCGGCGCGCACGACGGTGTAGCCCAGGTTCAGCTGCGCGCGGTCGAGCGATGCCTGTGCTGCACGTACGCCGGGCTGTTGCGCCAGCGGTGCATCGATATTGCCCGACAATTGCGCCTGGACGCCGGCGTTCTGCTGGTTCGACGTCTGGATCGCCTGGCGCGCGGTCTGCGCGGTGAGCTGCGCCTGGTCATATTGCGCCTGGCTTGAAATACCGTCCGCGACCAATTGCTTCTGCCGCGCGGCCTCGCGTTCGGCGAATACGACGCGGGTGCGTGCGGTCGCGATTTCGGAGGCACCTTGTGCGTAATTCGCGCGGAGCGCGCCGATCTGCGTCTTGGCGGACGCGAGCTGGGCAGCGGCCTCGTCGACCGCCGCCTGATACGGAGCCGGATCGATCCGGAACAGGACCTGCCCTTTGGTCACGTGCTGGTTGTCGTGCACCTCGACCGCGGTCACCCGGCCGGCGACGTTGGGACTGACCGACACCAGGCCGGATTGCAGATACGCATTGTCGGTGGCTTCGTACCGACCGCCGTGCAGGTAGAACAGCAAGGCCCCGACGACCACGATGATCGGCGCTGCAAGCAGCAATGGCAAACGCAATCGCCGGAAGCGCGGAGGTCGTTCCTCGTCGACGACGGCGGTATCCCCGCCGATCCGGGGCGCGGTCTGTTCGGACACGGTGCGCCCCAACAAAGGGGCGTCCGGGTCGCCGGGGGCGATCTCGTCGCCCATCACGTCGTGACCGTCCGCCTTGCGCTCGTGTTCGATACGAGACTCGATATCCGCCACGTTCATTCCCCAGTTAAGACGGCGTTGGACGACACCGGACGCCGGGCGATGCCCTTGATGTACAAACCAATGCGTGGCGATGCGAAAGGATCACGTCGTGATGCCTTTCACCGCATAAACCCTCTTAATAATCGCATGACGATCGAGATATGGTCTTCATGCCTGTTTTTCCTGCCCCATTGCCGACGTTCATCCCGAAAGTGCAGCGTCCGAAAGGGTCGATGTTCGCTCGTTCCTGGTTTCGTCCTTCGAAAATCTTTCCTGCCGGCGCTAGCCTCACGCGCGCGTCGGTGCTCGGCAACGCTGTCGATTGGCCCTATAATGCGAATGCCGAGTGGCGAAGTGGAGATCAAATGGCAACGATGGCTCCGATCGATTCGACCGACGCACGTTTGCCGACCGCGCCAGTCGACGATCATCTCCGGCATTGGGTCTATCGCCACCGGGTGACGACCCGCGTGTGGCACTGGGTTAACGTCGTGACGCTCACCATCATGTTGATGAGCGGCCTGATGATCTTCAACGCGCACCCGCGGCTCTATTGGGGCAGTTACGGCGCGAATTTCGATCATGCCTGGTTGCAGATCGGGCCGACCGCGGCGGGCGGGCATCTCCTGATCGGGCCGGTCGACATCCCGACGGGCGGATTGCTGGGCCGGTGGAAGGACGGGCACGGTAGGCAGCAGACCTGGGCTTTCCCGTATTGGGCGACGATCCCGTCGGACTATAGCCTGGCGGGTGCGCGGCGCTGGCATTTGTCGTTCGCCTGGGTGCTCGTCTTCGCGTCGCTGTTCTACTGGATTGCGGGATTGATAAACCGACACCTCGTTCGGGATGTGGTGCCGACGCTGGCGGAACTGCGCGTCTCGAACATCTGGCACGACGTGAAGGACCACGCCCGGCTGCGCTTTCCGGCTGGCGAGGCGGCGACGAAATACAATATCCTGCAAAAGCTCGCTTATGGCAGCGTGGTTTTCGTCATGCTGCCGTTGATGATCCTGACCGGCATCACGATGGCACCAGCGTTCGATGCCAATTTCGGCTGGCTGCTGCCCGTCTTCGGCGGGCGGCAATCGGCGCGGTCGATCCATTTTCTCTGCGCCTGGGGACTGGTCGGCTTCACGATCGTGCACCTCGCGATGGTGGTGCTGGCGGGGCCGATCCACGAAATGCGATCGATCGTGACGGGCTGGTTCCGCATTCCGCTGACGAAGGGAGAAGGCGCATGAGCCGGATCATCAGCCGCCGTGGCCTTATCGGCTCGCTTGGCGTCGCGGGTGGCGGACTGTTGGTGTCGGGCTGCGACAAGATCGCGGCAACGCCGGCGGCACGGTCGTTCTTCCTCGGCACGGAGACGCTGACGCGGCGCTTCGCGCAAGCGACCGGGACACGCGGGTCGCTCGCGCGCGAATTCAGCGCTTCCGAAATGTCGCCGGTGTTCCGGACGAACGGCACATCCAGCCCGCAAAACCCGGATTATATTACCCTCGCAGCGAATGATTTCCGTGATTACGCGCTGAAGGTCGATGGTCTGGTCCGCCGTCCCGCTTCGCTGACGCTCGATCAGATCGTGAAACTGCCGCATCGAACGCAGATCACGCGACATGATTGCGTCGAGGGGTGGAGTGCGATCGGCCAGTGGACGGGCGTGCCGCTCGGTGGCCTGCTGCGCGATGCCGGGCTGCTTCCCGCGGCGCGCTATGTCGTGTTCCACTGTGCCGATGCGCTCGGAATGGCCGATTATTATGAGAGCATCGATCTGATAGACGCGTTCCACCCGCAGACGATCCTCGCCTGGGCCATGAACGGGCAGCGGCTGACCGTCGGGCACGGCGCGCCCCTGCGGCTGCGGGTGGAGACGCAGCTTGGCTACAAGCAGGCGAAATACGTCATGCGGATCGAGGTGGCGGACAGCCTGGCGGGGTTCGGTCTGGGCAAGGGCGGCTATTGGGAGGATGTCGCCGATTATGCCTGGTATGCGGGGATCTGAAGATCGCGATGCGGATTGACTGCCGCGGCAACGATTGGTGATGCAAGCGGACTGACCGCTAAGCCTCGACGGCGAACAATGTCACGCCGCGATATTTCTCCGCCGACGGATTGAAGATCGGTTCCGGGTCGAACGGCTTGCCCGCAAAGCCAAGTGCTTGAAGGCCGGTCAGCTTGAACGTGCCGATCTTCTTCTCCTTCGGCGGCTGGCCATCGCGCTCGAGCGTCACTGCGTCGAGGAAAAGCTCGTCATGACGCGTATACAAGATATGCGGTGCGAGCTTTACCACCATGCGGTTGTATGTGGCTTCGACGCATTTCTTCAACGCGATCGCTTCGAGCAGCAGCGTGCTTGCGGGGGACGGGGACATCGGCAAGGCTCCAACAACTTGTGCGTTGCAGCATAGCGCTTGCCGCTTCGTCAAGTTCCGAATGCAACCCGCTAGCTTGCTTCGCATGGGTGATTTGTCATAAAATGGATTTGCCTATCGAAGCAGCAGTTCGGCGGCGAGGCGTCGTTTAGATGCCCGGAACATCGAGGGAATAGGGCGTGACTGAGGCTGAACTGTTGGCAGAACGCTGCCCGACGCCCGAACCGCGCATGCTGGCCGATCTGCCTTGATTCGATTGTTCCACGTCAGCGACGTGCATTTCGGCGCGGAGGATCCGGCGGCGATCGCCTGGTTTACCGCGCTGGTGGCGGCGGAACGGCCCGATGCGGTCGTGATGACCGGCGATCTGACGATGCGCGCGACCAAACGCGAATTCCGTTTGGGCGGCGAGTGGCTGACCTCGCTCGGCGTGCCGGTGACGTTGGAGGTCGGCAATCATGACATCCCCTATTACTGGGACCCGTTCCGGCGATTGCTATCGCCCTATCGGCGCTATGCCGCGGTCGAGCGGATGATCGAGCGGCCGCTCGATCTGCCCGGGGTGACGATCGTACCCCTCAAGACGATCGCGCGCGCGCAGTGGCGGTGGGACTGGTCGAAGGGGCGGGTCAGCCGGTCTGCACTCGATGCGACATTGGCGCTTATCGCCGACGTGCCAGCGGGCAATCTGATCTTCGTCGCGGCGCACCACCCGCTGATCGAGGGCGGGACGACCGGCACCGCGCGAACGCACGGCGGCGATACCGCGATGACCGCGCTGGCGAATGCGGGGGCGGCGGCGGTGCTGTCGGGACATGTCCATGATCCGTTCGACGTCGCGGTCGAGCGCGACGGCCGGGTGGTGCGGATGATCGGGGCGGGCACCCTGTCCAAACGCACCCGCAAGACGCCGCCTGCGTTCAACGAGATCCGGATCGAGGGGGGGCGGTTCGAGACACTGGCACGGACGATGTCGGACGCGGCGAAGCGGGTGGTGGGGGACGAGGCGGGGGGTGGCGGAGCGGATGGGTATTGAAAATGCCTAGAGCATTCTCCATTCGATCTCAGCAAGGCCTGTTTTCCTGCGAAAGCAGGAACCCAGGGTAACGGTCGTCAGCGCTTGTGATCCTGGGCTCCTGCTTTCGCGGGAGAACGATCACCCCACATCCTTCGCCCCCGCCCCGAACGCCTTGCTCAACCCGACGAAGAACCCGCGCCGCGGCCCGAATTCGGGCGCGCCGACGCCGATCCCCGACCCGTCGCGTATCTCGTACACATGGTCGCCGACGTTGATGACGTCGAACCGCACCGTCAGGCCGGGCTTCGCGAAGCGGTGGCTCGCGGTCAGGTTGAACTGCGCATAGCCGTCCAGCTTCGCGCCGTTCGGTACCGCCCCATCGGCGCGCAGGCCCGATCCGTAGATCATGCTGCCGCCGATCTTCGTGTCCGCCAGCATGCCATGCTTGATGGCGTACGACGCGCCCGCCGATCCGGTATAGGTCTGGTCGTGATCCAGGTAGATATAGTGGTTGGCGATATACGCCAGATCGTCGGGCGAGAAGCTGAACTGGCTCGATACGATGTCGCTGCCCTTCGCCTTGGCCGCGGCGAAATTCGCGTAGAGCAGCCAGCCGCCGCGCGTATAGCTGGCATTCGCCTCGACTCCGCCGATCCGGCCCTTGGCGTAGTTGAACGGCGTCAAGATGATCGGCGCGCCGAACTGGCCCTCGTCGATCAGGTTCACCGATTGCCGGTAATAGGCGTCGACCCCGTAGGTGAAATAGCGGCTGAGCTTGTACTGGAAACCGACATCGTAATAATTCTGCCGCTCGGCGAACGGCGTCGTATTGACCAGCGAATTGGCCTGCGCGCTGGTCCCCTGAAACTGTGTGATGCTGCTGTTGCCGACCAGTTCGAACGGCGGCGGCACGAAATAGCGGGCATAGCCGGCATGCGCGGTCAGCTTCGTGTCCGGCTGCCACACCAGGTTGGCGCGCGGGCTGAACTGCTTCTCGTCCCGGTACCCGTCGAAGATATCGAAGCGACCGCCGTAGTTCAGCGTCAGTGTGGGGGCGAAAGCCCATTCGTCCTGGAGATATACGCTGTAGCTCATCGCGGTTTTGCGGCCGTTGTCGGGGATGACGACCGGCTGGCCGATCTGGCTGCCGCCATCGTCGAGCAGGAAGACGCTCGTCGACGTCGTGCTTACGCTGCGATCCCGCGTGACGAGGAACCCCCCGCGCAAGGTATGCGCCGCGCCGACATGCAGGACCGCATCGGCCTGCGCACCGACGGTAAAGTCCTGCTTGTACGCATTTTGCGCCTGGCCGTTGAATAGCAATTCGCCAAGCACGTCGGGCCGGTAACGGAGCGACGAATAGCGCGCGAACAGCGATCCCTGGATCGTCAGCGGCTCGGCGTCGTGCAGCAGCGAGACCTGGCCGAATCCGGTCTGTTCGATCTGGCGCTCGTTCAGATTGTCGCTGAGAAAATCGGTGACGCCGTTCACGTTGAAGGTGCCGTCCGGATGCTGGCCCGACGGGTTGGAAATCTGGAACGTCTGATTGGAATAGCCGCCGACGAACGAGACGCGATTGCCTTCGTCGAGGATGTGATCGACGTACAGGAACCCCTGATATTGGTCGGTCTTGTCGTGGATCGGGTTCGATCGGCCATCGACGCCCTCGATCCCCAGCGCATCGTGGCGGAAGTCGCCCGATACGAAATAGTTCGTCGCGCCGGTCGATCCGCCCAGCGAGAAGCTCGGCTCGATCGTGCCGTGGCTGCCGCCATAGATCGAGATGCTGCCGCCATTGTCGAACCCCGACTTGGTCGTGATGTCGATGATCCCTGCGCTGCGCAGGCCATATTGTGCGGGGAGCGCGCCGGTCAGCAGCGCGAACTTCTCGATCAGCCGCGGGCTGAGCGTCTGCCCGAACACCGCCAGCCCGTCGGGCAGGACGGTGCCGTTGATGCGGTATTGCAGCCCGTTGTGATCGTCGCGGACGTGGAACTGGCCGAAGCCGTCCTGCACGACGCCGGGCAATTGCAGGATGATCTGATTGAACTGCTGGTCGTCGCCGCCGGGCAAAGCCTGGATCGTCGCGTTGGTGATCGTGTAGCTGGTCGCACCCAGGCTAGGCTGGATATGCGCGCGCGCGTCGTCGAGGCGGCGCGCGGTCACGACGATATCCTTGCCGGTCGACGGTGCGGTATCGGGCGCGGCGGGCGTCGTCGCATTGCCGGGGGCGGGCGGGGTGGCGGGCACCTCCTGCGCGAACGTGGGGGTCGCCATCAGGGCGAGGACACTGACCATCATCGAACCGGCAAGACGCATGCGATATCCACCATCCATGTAATACTATATCATTGGTGTAGCAGCGGTCGCCGGGCGAATGCAATGCGCCGCAGTGCAGCATGACGCATTTGTAACCACCGGTGCGATGAATGGAGCCTGACGGGCGGTGATGTGTGAGGTGATGCTGTCGTATCAGCAGGATTGGCGCTCGTCCGAGCGCCAGAGTTTACGTCGTTCTCCCGCGTTCGCGGGAGAACGGATAGGATGAAAGCCAGACCACGATCTCTTAAAAAAGGCGATTATGTAGTTTGCAAACACGCAGAGCTTAGCGCAGCTTATTCCCCTTGCGAGTGACTTCGACGCAA
>NZ_CAHJWJ010000031.1 GCF_903642285.1 Sphingomonas bacterium | reverse complement strand
CACCGCCGCCGCCACTAAAGCCGCCGCCACCGCCGCCGCTGCGGAACCCGCCGCCACCGCCGCCACCGCCGAAGCCGCCACCACCGCCGAAGCGATCGCCACCCCCGCCGCCATAGCTGCTGCCGCCGCCCCCGAACCGGTCGCCACCGCCGGTGTTGAAGCCGCCGCCGCCACCGAAATCATCGCCGCCGAATCCGTCGCGCTTGTCGCGCCCACGTCCGCCACGATTGCCGCGGCCACCCTTGTCGAAACTCATAACCCTGTTCGTCTTCCCGGTTCGTCCAGATCGATAACCTAAAGAACCTTCGTGCCGGACGACGAACGCGGTCCTTCGGACGCGAAACCTTTTGCGCCACGAGACTCGCCATAGCGTAAAGCGCAAGCCCCGGCGAATAAAATCGCGAATGCCACGCCGGTTCCCCGTCGATCTTTGCGCAAGCGCGGCGACGACGCCACACCGGCTATCGACGGCCGGCCATTGAGCCCGCGGCCCGCCGCGGCTAGGGCACGGGGATGACCGTTCATTTCCACGAAGAAGACGTGCCCGCCGACCTGTTCGCGCCCGCTGCATCGATCGCGGTGGATACCGAGACGATGGGGTTGATAACCCCGCGCGACCGGCTGTGCGTGGTGCAGCTGTCCGACGGCGGACCGGACGAGCATCTGGTGCGCTTCGCCGCGGGCAGCGCCTATGCCGCGCCCAATCTGAAGGCGCTGCTCGCCGACCCGGCGCGCCTGAAGCTGTACCATTTCGGCCGGTTCGATATCGCGGCACTGCAACATTATCTTGGCATCGTCGCCGCACCGGCCTGGGATACCAAGATCGCGTCGCGCCTGATCCGCACCTATACCGATCGCCACGGGTTGAAGGAACTGGTCCGCGAACTCCTGTCGCAGGAATTGTCGAAGGTGCAGCAATCCTCCGACTGGGGCGGTCCCGCATTGTCCGACGCGCAGAAGGATTACGCCGCGTCCGATGTCCGTTTCCTCCACCGGTTGAAGGACGAACTGGAACGGCGGCTGGTGCGCGAGGGGCGGATGGACCTGGCGCAGGCGTGTTTCGACTTCCTGCCGACACGCGCCGCGCTCGACATCGCCGGCTGGCCCGAGATCGATATCTTCGCGCATGCGTGAGGTCGGGCATCATGTCTGAGATCGCCCGCGCGGTCCGTTCGCAGCGCCAGCACTGGGCCGCGCCGGGCAGTCGCCACGACCGCCTGGTCGGGACCGCGCGGATCGTGCTGCCGGTCGGGATCGGCGTGATGGTGGCGTTCCTGGTGCTGGCCCCGCTGTTGAACGTCGGCGAGGCGTCGTTCGTGCTCGACAAGAACAAGGTCGAGGTCGCCAAGGAGCGCCTGAAGATCCAGGCCGCGCAATATCGCGGCGAGGACCAGAAGGGGCAACCGTTCGACCTGACCGCGAAGTCCGCGATCCAGCATAGCTCCGCCGAACCGATCGTGCAGCTGTCCGATCTCAGCGCGCGCGTCCGGTTGAGCGACGGGCCGGCGAACATCCACGCGGATTCGGGGGTGTACGACATGGACAGCGAGAAGGTGAAGCTGATCGGTCCGCTGAACTTCACCGGACCAAAGGGCTACGACCTGAAGACGCGCGACGCCACGGTCGATCTGAAGACGCGGCAGATGCAGAGCGGCGGTGCGGTGACGGGGACGACATCGCAAGGCGTCTTCAGCGCCGATTCGCTCCACGCCGATATGGAGAACCGCATCGTGACGCTGGACGGCAATGCACGCTTGCGGATATCGCCCCGAGGCACGAGATAAGGCATATGCGCCGGCTCCTATCCCTCGCCTTCCTGCTCGCCGGTACGCCCGCGTTCGCGCAGACCCGCCACGACTCGACCGCGCCGATTAATTTCGACGCCGCGCACATCGAATTGCAGGACAAGGCGAACCGCGCGGTCCTGTCGGGCAATGTCGTCGTCAAGCAGGCGGAGATGACATTGACCGCGCCGCGCATGACGGTCGCCTATACCGGGCAGGTGGTCGGCGGCAGCCCGCAGGTCTCGCGGCTCGATGCGGCGGGTGGGGTCACCGTCATCCGCCCTGGCCAGGTCGCGAAGAGCCAGTACGGGGTGTATGATCTCGACAAGCGGATCGTGACGATGCTCGGCGCGGTATCGCTGACGCAGGGCGGCAACACCGTGAATGGCGGCCGGCTGACGATGAACATGGATACCGGACGCGCGGTGATCGACGGATCGTCGGTTGCGGGCGGTGCCGGCGGCAGTGCGGCGGGCGGCGTGGTGACGCAGGGCGGCAGCCGGGTCAGCGGCACCTTCTCGGTCCCCAAGCGCAACTGATCGCGCGCGGGGCAGCGCTCGCCGCTGCCATCACGAATTCGCGAACATGCAGGTTTCCTGCCAACCGGCCGTGCGGTAACGAACGGTCAACCAATCTTTGCGAGGTCCAGCGATATGGATGCCGTTACCCTGACGCCGCGCGATGTCGCCGAGCCGGTTGCCGAGGCGCCGATGACGCGCGGTCTGCAGGTCGTCTCGATCGCGAAATCCTACGACAAGCGCGTCGTGCTGTCCGACGTGTCGCTGTCGGTCGGCCGCGGCGAGGTCGTGGGACTGCTCGGCCCCAATGGTGCGGGCAAGACGACCAGCTTCTATTCGGTGATGGGGCTGGTGAAGCCCGATGCGGGCCGGATCATGCTCGACGGCGAGGATATCACCGGACTGCCGATGTACCGCCGCGCGATCCTGGGGCTCGGATACCTGCCGCAGGAGACGTCGATCTTCCGCGGACTGTCGATCGAAAAGAACATCCTGACCGTCCTCGAACTGTCCGAACCCGACAAGGTCGCGCGCCAGAAGAAGCTCGACACGCTGCTCGAGGAATTCGGCTTGACCCGGCTGCGCACCGCGCCCGCGATGGCGCTGTCGGGCGGCGAGCGCCGCCGCGCGGAAATCGCGCGTGCGCTGGCGGCGAGCCCGTCGATCATGCT
Organism: Sphingomonas bacterium; assembly: GCF_903642285.1. Taxonomy (GTDB): domain Bacteria; phylum Pseudomonadota; class Alphaproteobacteria; order Sphingomonadales; family Sphingomonadaceae; genus Sphingomonas. Next base: position 30,359 of record NZ_CAHJWJ010000031.1, on the reverse strand, counting down.
CCTCGACGAGCCGTTCGCAGGCATCGACCCGATCTCGATCGCCGACATCCGCGATCTGGTGAAGGACCTGCGCCGCCGCGATATCGGCGTGCTCATCACCGATCACAACGTCCGCGAGACGCTGGAGATCGTCGACCGCGCGTACATCATCTATGATGGCCGGGTGCTGTTCGCGGGGTCGCCCGCGGAACTGGTGGCCGACGCGAACGTGCGCCGGCTATACCTCGGCGAGACGTTTTCGCTTTAGGGTGATGGCGGGACACGCGCCTCGATCCCTTCTTCCCTCTCCCCTTGTGGGAGAGGGAGGGAGCAGCCGCAGGCTGCGGAAGGGTGAGGGGGACGTACGTGTCGGGAAGCGGGCCGTCCCCCCTCACCCTTCCCACGCGCGTTGCGCGCGGGCCCCTTCCCTCTCCCACAAGGGGAGAGGGAGTTAAGCCATGACCCTCGCGCCGCGCCTCGACCTGCGCCAGTCGCAATCGCTGGTCATGACCCCCCAGCTGCAGCAGGCGATCAAGCTGCTCGCGCTGTCCAACCTGGAAATCGAAACCTTCATCGCCGAGGAGATCGAACGCAACCCGCTGCTCGAGGCGGGGCAGGGCGATGTCGTGAAGACCCCCGAACGCCCCGAAGCCCCCGAGCCCGCGGGTGCCGACGCGCTGGTGACGGGAGCCGTCGCCGCCGAACCGCTCGACCTCGACTACGCCACCGAAAGCCATCAGTCGGACAGCGCGGCGGATGGCGGCGGCGGGTTCGACGGCGCGCTGGGCGGCGGTGCGGGGGCGGGGAGCGGCGAGGCGGTCGACCTCGACTCGTTCGCCGACACCGCCGGCAGCCTCGCGGATCATCTGATGGCGCAGGCGGGCGCGACGATCGACCCCGCCGACATGGCCGTCGCCGCGCATCTGATCGACCAGATCGACGAGGCGGGCTATCTGACCGCCAATCTGCTCGACATCGCCAACCGGCTCGGGGTGCCGCTCGTGCGCGTGCAGGCGGTGCTGGCGATCGTCCAGACCTTCGACCCCACCGGCGTCGGTGCGCGCGATCTCGCGGAATGCATCGCGATCCAGGCAAAGGAGGCGGATCGCTACGACCCCTGCATGGCGCGGCTGATCGAGCATCTCGACCTCGTCGCGCGCGGCGAACGCGCGCGGCTGAAGCGGATCTGCGGGGTCGACGACGAGGATCTGGCGGACATGATCCGCGAACTGCGCGGCTACGATCCCAAGCCCGGCTGCCGGATCGGCGGTGCACCGACGCAAGCCGTGATCCCCGATCTGTTCGTCGTGAAGACCGGTAGCGGCTGGGCGATCGAGCTGAACGGCGCGACGCTGCCGCGCGTGCTGGTCAACCGCCGCTATCACGCCGAATTGTCGAGCGGACCGCAGGACAAGACCGCCAAGGCGTGGCTCGGCGACATGCTCGCCAGCGCGAACTGGCTCGTGAAGGCACTCGACCAGCGCCAGCGCACGATCGTGAAGGTCGCGACTGAGATCGTGAAGCAGCAGGAGGCGTTCTTCCTGCACGGCGTCGCGCATCTGAAACCGATGACGCTGGCGCGGGTGGCGGACGCGATCGAGATGCATGAATCCACCGTCAGCCGGGTAACCTCGAACAAGTACCTGTCCTGCGCGCGCGGGCTGTACGAGCTGAAATATTTCTTCACCTCGGCAATCCAGGCCGCGGACGGCGGCGATGCGGTGTCGGCGGAAGCGGTGAAGGCCGGCATCCGCGCGCTGATTTCGGCTGAGGGAGACAAGATCCTGTCCGACGATACTTTGGTCGAACTGCTGAACGCGAAGGGCTTCGACATCGCCCGGCGGACGGTGGCGAAATACCGCGAGGCGCTTGGGATCGGCAGTTCGGTGCAGCGGCGGCGGGCGCGGGCGCTGGAGGGGGCTTAGCAATTCGGTAGGGGGGGTCTGTCCTCACCCTTCCGGCGCTTCGCGCCTCCCTCCCTCTCCCAGCGGGAGAGGGAAAAGACACCGAAGGCGGCGAAGGGTGAGGACAGGAACGTCCTTTGGCGAACCCGCGTCAGTTCGGCACCCGCCCCGCCGCCGACATCGACGCGCCCTGCGGGGGTACCGCGCTCTTCGCCTCCGCGACCGCCTCGTCATACCATGCCGCGAGGTCGCGCTTCATCTGGTGCAGCGCCTCGGGGTTCAGATACACCATGTGCCCGGCCGGATAATAACGGAACGACAGGTTCGGCTGCTGCGCGCGTTCCAGCATCATGTGGCCGAGGTCGGTCTCCGTCCCGAAGAACGGCGTCGCCATGTCGTACCAGCCGTTGAGCGACAGCACCTTCAGATACGGGTTCGCGCGCATCGCCGCGGCCAGGTCGATCGCGGTATTGGGGGTCGTCTGCTGCCCGCCATAGCCGCGCACCGGCGACTTGTGCGCCCAGTTCCACGTCCAGCCCGGCGCATCGCGCGCGGACAGGCGGTAGGGGAGTTCTGTCTTGTAGCCGAGATCGTGCGTCACATAATCGGTGAAGCTGGCGATGAACGCACTCGAGATCGCGTCGGACGAGGCGTCGGTTTCCGGGCTGTCGCCCGCCGCGTCGGTGTCGATGCCGGTATAGCGCGAATCGAACCGCCCGATCGTCTCGCGCCGGTCGCGCAGCAGTTCCTTCTGGAAGCGCGCGAGGTCGACGCGCAGGTCGGACCGCTTGATGAAATCCGCCGACAACCCGGTCAGCGCGCTCATCTGCTGGGCGATGGCGTCCTCCTCCTGCACGCCGATCGCCTGCCCCTTCGCGAGCGCCGAGGCATAGGGACCGAGCGCGAAGGCGCGCGCCTGCGCGGCGGCGGTCGCGGCATCGGCGGGGGGATTGGCGAGCTTGTGGTGATACCAGGCAGTCGTCGCATAGCTCGGCAGGTAGTTGATAAACACCTGGTCGAGCCCCGGCTGGCGGCTGCCGTAATTCATGATCGACGACAACAGCACGACGCCGTTCAGCGCCATCCCGCGGTCTTGCAACTGGTATGCGAGCGCGCCCGAGCGGGTGGTCCCGTAGCTCTCGCCGAACAGGAATTTGGGGCTGTTCCAGCGGCCGTATTTGGTGGCGTAGCGCAGGATCGCCTTGGCGAACGCGTCCGCATCCTCGTCCACGCCGTAGAAGGCCGCGGGCTTGGTGTCGCCCAGCGGCCGCGACCAGCCGGTGCCGACCGCGTCGATGAACACCATGTCGGTCTTGTCGAGCAGCGTGTCGGGATTGGGGCCGACGTCGTACGGCGCGGGCTTGATGAATTCGGGGTTGGCGGTCTTCAGCCGCGTCGGCCCGAACGACCCCATGCGCAGCCAGAAGGTCGGGCTGCCGGGCCCGCCATTGTAGAAGAACGTCACCGGCCGCTTCGTGCCCGGCCGCACGCCGTCCAGCACATAGGCGGTGTAGAACAGGCTGGCGGTCGGCTTGCCCTCGGTATCGCGGATCGTCAGCGTGCCCGCGGTGGCAGTGTAGCCGAGCGCGCGGGAGTCGACGGTGACGGAGCCGTGCGACTTCACCTCCTGCTCGTCGACCGGGGCATTGGCATAGCCCGCCTCGGCCGCGGCCTTCTGCTTGTCGGCATTGCTGTCCGCGATCGACTTGTCGCCGCCCTTGCGCAGTTCCTTCTGCGCGAGGGCAGGGGTGGCGAGGAGGAGGAGCGTGGCGAGGGTGAGCGGTCGGCGCATTTGGGTTCCCGTGTCTGTTAGGCGGGCTATCCTGCCGGAATATGATGGAATGGCAACCGCTTCGTACCCGATCCTGCGGCAACATTTCCCCACCCCGGCGAAGGCCGGGGCCCAGTTGCCAAGGTGGTGGTAACTCTGGGGGTCCCTTCGCCTGGATCGTCTCGCAACTGGGCCCCGGCCTTCGCCGGGTGGAGCAGGTTGTGAGGTTCACCTACCCCCGATACCGCATCGCCACATCGCACCGCGCATACCGCGCGCCATAATCGCGCAGGATGTCCGCATCGTGGACGAACCCTGCCTTTTCGTACAAATGGATCGCCGCCGCGCAGCGGCTGCTGGTCAGCAGATACAGCGTGTCCGCCCCTAGCTCGGCGGCGCGGGCGATCATCGCGTGCAGCAGGCATTCGCCCGCCTTCCTGCCCCTCGCGGACTCCAGCACCCCCATCTTCGTCAGTTCGAAGCGGCCCTCGCCCGTCTTCTGCAACGCGCAGGTGCCGACGACGCCGAGCCCCTCCGCCGCAACGAAGTGGATATCGCCGCCGGGGTCGATGATCCGCGCGCGCGGATGCTCCAGCACCTCGCGGTCGGTCGGCTCCAGCGTGAACATCGTCTCGATCCACTGGGCGTTGATGGCGTGGAATGCGCCAGCGAGATCATCGGTGAAGGGGAGGATGGTGAGCGTTGGGGTGGGCATGAAGTCTGGGTTACAGGAACCGTCGCAAGAACGGCAAGCGCCGCGGCGAAGCCGCGTCGGTCGGGGCTTGGAGCCCCGCCGGCCGGATGCGCCTTAAGCTCGGCCGCTGCTTCGCTGCTGCCTTGCCGGCGCGTTAGTCATCCTCGTCCTCGAACCCCACCAACGCCAACGCCCGCGCCTTCATCTGCCGCGTCGAGCACCAATGGACCAGCGCCTCCTCGCGGCCATGCGTCACCCACACCTCTTGCGGTGCGATCTCGATGAGCGTGTCGGTCAGTTCGTCCCAATCGGCATGGTCTGACAGGATCAGCGGCAGTTCGACATTCTTCTGCCGCGCACGCTGGCGCACCCGCATCCAGCCGCTGGCCATCGCGGTGATCGGGTCGGGCAGCCGCCTCGACCAGCGATCGTTCAGCGCGCCGGGCGGGCACATCACGACATGGCCCTGCATCGCCGCCTTGGGCACGCCCGCGACCGGGATCAGCTCGCCCAGCCGCACGCCGTGGTCCGCATACAGGTCGCACAGCCGCCGCAGCGCGCCGTGGATGTAGATCGGCGCCTCGTGGCCGCGCTCGCGCAGTTCGGCGATGACGCGCTGCGCCTTGCCCAGCGCATAGGCCCCGACGAGCACGCAGCGGTCGGGATTGGCGTGGAGCGCGGCGATCAGCTTGTCGATCTCGTCGCCCGTATCGGGGTGGCGGAACACCGGCAGCCCGAACGTCGCCTCGGTCACGAAGACGTCGCAGGCGACCGGTTCGAACGCCGCGCAGGTCGGGTCGGCGCGGCGCTTGTAATCGCCCGACACCACCACCCGCTCGCCGCGGTGGTCGAGCACGATCTGCGCGGAGCCGAGCACATGCCCCGCGGGGACGAAGCCGACGCGGACATCGCCCAACTCGATGCTTTCGCCATACGCAACCGGGTGCCCGGCTTGCGGGCCGTAGCGCGCGTCCATGATCGCCAGCGTCTCGGGGGTCGCCCACACCGCTTCGTGCCCGCCGCGCGCGTGGTCGGCATGGCCGTGCGTGACCAGCGCGCGGGCGCTGGGGATCGAGGGGTCGATCCAGGCGTCCGCGGGCTTGACGTAGAGGCCGTGAGGATGGGGTTCGAGCCAGTCGCCTAGGCGGGGCATGGGGCGTCCCCGAAACCGGCGGCCCTCGCAGCCCCCACCCCGGCGGAGGCCGGGGCCCAGTTGCGCCGGTTGCGGTAACAAAGGGCATTGCGCGCCACGATCGTGCCGCAACTGGGCCCCGGCCTTCGCCGGGGTGGGGAATAGGGCGCAGGGCAGGCAAGCATTACCGTCCCCGTCCCACCCGAACGCTTGCCAGAACCGCATCGATCTGCGCCGCTGCGATGACCTGCGTCGGCGGATATCGCGGCAGGTCGTCCGCCGCCGTTACCAAATAGGTCGCGCGGTCGATCGCATAGCAGACCCCGTCCACCACCGTCCGCAGGTCGGTCGCCACGATCGCCTGGCTCATCCCCGCATCGCCGTTGCGGTACGCGGTCCAGCGATGCCCGCCGAGCATCCGGTCGGGCAACCGCTTGCCGCTGCCGAGCGCCCCGGTCGTGCCGCAATGCGCCACCACGCTCGCATCGCGGCTCAGGCCGATCTGGATCAGTTCGGTGACGACGCCCGGCCCGTCGGTCGGGCGTGCACCCTGCGAGAAGCGGACCACGCCCGTCCCCGTCCCGACCGCGGCCCCGTCCCAGGACAAGCGCCATCCCGAAGACATCAGCGATCGCCCGCCGAAATCATGCCCGGGCGTCAGGTACGCGGGATAGGTCAGGCGGACGAGCCCGCCCGCGCCGGTATAATGGCGCTGCAACGGCGTCGCACCCACCGCGGCGGCGATCGCCAGCAGGAGCAGCACCAAATGGGCCGGGTGAATCCTCTCCATGACGCGGTCAACGGCCGAGGTCGGAACAGGCTCCATGGCGGGTCCGTGCAAGGGTTCCCATATGACGACCGATGCGCGTGAACCGTCCGTGAGCGACCCCCTGCCGACCCTCCCCCCGGTCCTCGCCGGCTGGTTCGCCGCGCGGCGGTGGCAGCCGCGGCGGCACCAGCTGGACATGGTCCGCGAAGCCCAGGCCGGCCGCCATGCGCTGCTGGTCGCGACGACGGGCGCGGGCAAGACGCTCAGCGGCTTCCTGCCGACGCTGATTGACCTCGTCGAGCGGCCGACCGAGGGGCTCCACACGCTCTATGTCTCGCCGCTGAAGGCGCTGGCGGTCGATATCCAGCGCAACCTGCTCGCACCCGTCGAGGAGATGGGCCTCGATATCCGGGTCGAGACGCGCACCGGCGACACGCCGTCCGATCGCAAGGCGCGGCAGCGGATCCGGCCGCCGCAGATCCTGCTGACGACGCCCGAATCACTGTCGCTGCTGCTCAGCTATCCGGACAGCGTCACGATGTTCGCCGGGCTGAAGACGATCGTCGTCGACGAGGTCCACGCCTTCGCGACCGGCAAGCGCGGCGACCTGTTGTCGCTCGGCATGGCCCGCCTCCAGCGGATCGCGCCGTCGCTGCGCCGTGTCGCGCTGTCCGCGACGGTCGCGGACCCGGACGGTTACCGCGCCTGGCTCGCGCCGGACGGCGATATCGACGCGGTCGCGCTGGTGCAGGGGGAGCCCGGCGCGCCGCCCGACATCGCGATCCTCCTGCCGGAAGGACGCGTGCCGTGGTCGGGCCATTCGGGCCGCTACGCCGCCGAACAGGTGATGGCGGAGATCGAGACGCACAAGACGACGATCGTCTTCTGCAACACGCGCTCGCTGTGCGAGCTGATCTTCCAGGACCTGTGGAAGGTCAATGCGATGTCGCTGCCGATCGGCGTCCACCACGGGTCGCTGAGCCTGGATGCGCGGCGCAAGGTGGAGAGCGCGATGGCGGCGGGGCGGCTGCGCGCATTGGTCGCGACGTCCAGCCTCGATCTGGGCGTCGACTGGGGCGATGTCGATTGCGTGATCCAGATGGGCGCGCCCAAGGGATCGTCGCGCCTGCTCCAGCGGCTCGGCCGTTCCAACCACCGGCTCGACGAGGCATCGGAGGGCATCCTCGTGCCCGGCAACCGCTTCGAATATCTCGAGGCGCGCGCCGCGCTCGACGCGGTGGAGGCGGGGGAACTCGATCCGGACGTGTTCCTCATGGGGTCGCTCGACGTGCTGGCGCAGCATGTCATGGCCTGCGCCTGCGCCGCGCCGTTCGACCAGGCGGCGCTGCTCGACGAGATACGCGGCGCGCTCCCTTACTCGGGGCTCACCGACGAGGCGTTCGACCGCGTGCTCGGCTTCATCCGCGACGGCGGGTACAGCCTGAAGGCGTATGAGCGGTTCAAGCGGCTGACGCAGGACACCGACGGCACCTGGCGCGTCAGCCACCCGAAATTCACGACCCAGCACCGGTTGAACGCCGGCATCATCGTCGAGGCGACGATGCTGACGGTGCGCTTCAGGAACGGTCGTTCGCTCGGCAAGGTCGAGGAGGGGTTCGCCGCGAGTCTCAGCCACGGCGACACTTTCTTCTTCGCCGGATTGAGCCTGGAGGTCGAGAAGATCGACACCGAGGACCTGATCGTCCGCGCGACCAGCCGCCCGGCGCGAATCCCGACCTATGGCGGCAGCCGGATGGCGCTGTCGACCAGCCTCGCCGACCGCGTCCGCCATTTCCTCGCCGAACCGGACGAATGGGCGCGCTTCCCAAGCGATGTCCGCGAATGGCTGGAATATCAGCGCGCACGGTCCGCACTGCCGACCCCCGATCAGCTGCTGGTCGAGACGTTCCCGCGCGAAGGGCGGCATTACATGGTCGCGTACAGCTTCGAGGGGTGGAACGCGCACCAGTCGCTGGGCATGCTGCTGACTCGGCGGATGGAAACGCTCGGGCTGAAGCCGCTCGGGTTCGTCGCCAACGACTACGCCATCGCGACCTATTCGATCGACAAGGTGGCCGATCCCGCCGCCTTGTTCTCCGCCGACATACTGGAACATGAGTTCGTCGACTGGGTGCAGCAGTCGCACCTGCTCAAACGCGCGTTCCGCGAGGTCGCGGTGATCGGCGGGCTGGTCGAGCGGCAGCATCCGGGCAAGCGCAAGACCGGGCGGCAGGTGACGTTCTCGACCGACCTGATCTACGACGTGCTGCGCCGCTACGAACCCGGGCATCTGCTGCTGGAGGCGGCGTGGGCGGATGCGCGCGCGAAGATGACCGATGTCGGGCGCCTTGCAGCATTGCTCGACCGCGCGGCCGCGACGATGCTGCACATTGACCTCCCCCGGATCACCCCGCTCGCGGTGCCGGTGATGACGCTGATCGGGCGCGAGAAGGTGGCGACGGGGTCGTCGGACGACGCGCTGCTGGTGGAGGCCGAGGCGCTGGCGGCGGAGGCGATGCGGCTGGATTGAGGGGGGCTCTGTCGCCCCCGGGGCTCGTCCCGACATGACGGGAGAAGACAGGACGGCGGGGACAGGAGAAACCGCTGTCCTACACACCCCCCTTTATGATCCACCCCTTCGCATGATCCCCACGCTCGCCCGGCTTCTGTCCTCGTCCGCCCGTCACCGCCGCGCGGGAGGCGATTTCCGCCCTGACGTGCCGTGTGGTTCGTCCACTTCCGATTGCCTTTTTGCAATCGCGACGTGCGACTCGGGCGGCCCCGCCCCCACCTCGGCGAAGGCCGGGGCCCAGTTGCCGGACGATCGTGGCGGCGGAGCACGTCGTTACGACGACTTGCGCGACTGGGCCCCGGCCTTCGCCGGGGTGGGGCGAGGACGGGTGCGCGCGCCGCTTGCCAAACGCCGCGACCGGGCGCAGCATCGGCACCATGAAAAAGGGGTGGAGAGGCCCGTTACTGCTGGCCGCAACGATCGCCATACCGGCGTCGGCGCAGATCGGTGTGCCGCCGCTCCACATCGCCAACCCCAGCCCCGCCCCCGTCCCGCTCGCCGACGACGGGGCGCTCGCGTTCGGCGATGCGCAGGCGCGGATGACGGTGCCGGTCACGATCGGCGTACGCGGGCCGTGGCCGTTCATCGTCGATACCGGCGCGGAACGCACCGTGGTGTCGCGCGAACTGGCGGGGGTGCTCGGGCTCGTCGCGGGTACCGACGTTCGCGTGACCGCGATGACCGGCACGACCATGGTCGGCACCGTCATCGTGCCGACCCTGTCGGTCAGCACCATCTCGCACCGCACGATCGCCGCGCCGGCGCTGGAGACGCGGAACCTGGGTGCGCTCGGCATGCTGGGGCTCGACGCGTTGCAGGGGCACAGCGTCGCGATCGATTTCGACCATGCGCGGATGACGCTTCGCCCTTCGCGCAGCCGGTCGGCACATGTCGCGGCGGCCCCCGACGAGATCGTCGTGGTGGCGAAGTCGCTCTACGGGCAGTTGATCGTCACCGATGCGCATTGGCGCGGGGTCCGGATCGCGGTCATCATCGACACCGGATCGCCGGTGTCGATCGGCAACCATGCGCTGCTCGCCGCGATGACGAAGCCGCCCTTGCCGCTCGGCCCGTTGTCGGTGGTATCCGCGACCGGCCAGATACTTACTGCGGACGCCTATGCGGTCGACCGGCTGAACATCGGCAGCGTCGATGTCGCCAATGTCCGCATCGCCTTTTCGGACGTTCCGCCGTTCCGCCGGTTCGGGCTGACGACCCGCCCCGCGCTGATGCTCGGCATGGACGTGCTCCGGCTGTTCCGCCTGGTGCAGATCGATTTCGCCAATCGCGAGATCCGGTTCGAACTGCCGCGCGGGATGGCGCATGGCGGGGGGCCGGCGCTGTAGCGGCTTGCCGGTTGCATCGGACCGCCGATGCCGCTCTAATCGATGGTACTTCACGGGGGACGGCGGATGATTGCTCGATTGGCGGCATGGATGGCGACGGCGGCGATGGTCGCGGTGCCGGTGGCGGCGTCGGCGCAGAGCCGACCCGACCAGCAGGCGTTCTTCGGCCTCTATAAGCAGCTGGTCGAAACCAATACGACGCTGTCGGCGGGAAGCTGCACCCAGGCGGCGGCGCAGATCGCCGGTCGGCTGACCGATGCGGGCTATCCGGCGCGCGACAATATCCCCTTTTCCGTGCCCGATCACCCCAAGGAGGGCGGGCTGGTCGCGATCCTGCCGGGCAGCGATCCGATGCTGAAGCCCATGCTGCTCCTCGCGCATCTCGATGTGGTGGAGGCCAAGCGCGAGGATTGGCAGCGCGATCCGTTCGCGCTCGTCGAGGAGAACGGCTATTATTACGCCCGCGGCACCGTCGACGACAAGGCGATGGCGGCGGTGTGGGCGGATACGATGATCCGGCTCAAGGAGGCGCATTATGTCCCGAAACGTACGATCAAGCTGGCCCTGACCTGCGGTGAGGAGACGACCTTCGCGTTCGACGGCGCGGAATGGCTGGCGAAGAACAAACCCGATCTGGTCGCCGCCGAATTCGCGCTGAACGAGGGCGGCGGCGGGCGGCTGACCGACGACGGCCGGCGCGAGACGCTGGCAATCCAGGTCGGCGAGAAGGCGGCGCAGAACTATACCTTCGCGGCGACCAATCCCGGCGGGCACAGCTCGCAGCCGACCCCGGCGAATGCGATCTACGAAATCGCCGACGCGCTCGAGGCGGTGCGGGCGTATGAATTTCCGATCCACTTCACCGACACGACCCGCGCCTTCTTCACCGCGACCGCAGCGGCGAGCCCCAAGCCGATGGCGGACGCGATCCACGCGCTGATGGCGAACCCGAACGACAAGGCTGCGGACGCCGTCGTCAGCAGCGACAAGGGGATGCATTCGACGCTGCGCACGACCTGCGTCGCGACCTTGCTGAACGCCGGCCATGCCGAGAACGCGTTGCCGCAGCGCGCGACCGCCAACGTCAATTGCCGGATCTTCCCCGGGGAAAGCGTCGACCAGACGCTGGCGACGCTGAAGCGGCTGGCGGGTCCGAAGGTGACGGTGACCGCCAACGCGCCGATCCGCCCGACCGCGATCCCGCCGACGCTGGACCCGAAGATCGTGGGACCCGCGCGCGCGGTGGCGGCGAAGCACTTCCCCGGCGTGCCGCTGGTGCCGGTGATGTCGACTGGCGCGACCGACGGCATCTTCCTGGAGGCGATCGGGATACCGGTCTACGGCGCGCCGGGTATCTTCCTCGACAAGGACCTGGACGGTATCCACGGGCTGAACGAGCGGATCCCGGTCAAGTCACTGTATGAAGGGCGCGATTATCTGTTCGATCTGGTGAAGGCCTATGCGGGGTAGGGGCAGACATGCGCCTTTGTCCCCACCCCGGCGGAGGCCGGGGCCCGGTTGCGGGATGCAAGGTAACGAAGGACTGACCGTCCCTACCAAGTTCATTGCAACTGGGCCCCGGCCTTCGCCGGGGGGGGCGGTTGTGTCTAGCCTAGACATCCTCGACCAGCCGCCCGTACAGCTCGGGCCGCCGATCGCGGAAGAACCCGAACGCGGCGCGGTGGCGCTTGGCGATGTCGAGGTCGATCGTCGCGGTGATGATGCCCTCGTCCTCGCGGCCAAGTTCGGCCAGGATATCGCCGCGCTCGTCGCAGATGAAGCTGGTGCCGTAGAAGGTCTGGCCGTGCTCCACGCCGATGCGGTTGGCGGCGACGATCGGCACGACGTTGCTGACCGCATGCCCCACCATTGCCCGCCGCCATAGTCGGGCGGTGTCGAGCGAGGTGTCGTGCGGCTCGCTGCCGATCGCCGTCGGGTAGAACAGGATTTCCGCCCCCATCAGCATCATCGCCCGCGCCGTCTCGGGATACCATTGGTCCCAGCACACGCCGACGCCAAGCGTCGTCCCCGCGCCGCGCCACACCTTGAACCCGGTGTTGCCGGGCCGGAAATAGAATTTCTCCTCGTATCCCGGCCCATCGGGGATGTGGCTCTTGCGGTAGACGCCCTGCACTTCGCCGTCGGGCCCGATCATCGCCAGGCTGTTGTAATGATGCGGACCGTCCGCCTCGAAGAAGCTGGTCGGGATGGTGACCTTCAGCGCCTCGGCCAGCGCCTGCATCGCCAGCACGGCCTTGTGCTCGCCCACCGGCGCGGCCTTGGCGAACAGGCCCTCGTCCTCGACGCGGCAGAAATATTCGCCCTCGAAGAGTTCGGGCGGCAGGATCACCTGCGCGCCCTTCGCCGCGGCTTCCTTCGCCAGCCGCGATACCGCGGCGATGTTGCGGTCGATATCGGGGGTGAAGCCGAGCTGGAGCGCGGCGACGGTGATCTGGGTCATGGGGTCGTCCTACAGCGTGATGCCGAAGCGCGCGGCGACTGCGGCGGTCACGAGATACAGCGCGACGGTGAGCGCGCAACCGGCGATCAGCGCCGGCACGAAGCCGATCCCGGCGCGGAGCAATGCAGGGATGAGCAGGACCATCGGCAGCGAGGGGATCACATACCAGAACGTCGCCTCGGCATGCGCCGCAAGCCGCACCCGGTCGCCGGTATCGCGCCACAGCCAGATCATGCCGAGCACCGACACCAGCGGCAGCGATGCGACGATCGCACCCGCCGCCGGGCTGCGCCGTGCGATCAGCGCGACGGCGGCGACGATCAGCCCCGACAATACGGCGCGGATCGCGAACTGGCCGACGATCATCCCGGTATCTGCTGGCTGATACAGTGGAAGCTGCCGCCCCCGGTCAGGATATGGTCCGCGTGCAGCCCGACGACATGCCGGTCGGGAAAGATCGCCTGGAACGCCAGCACCGCGGCATCGTCGTCCGCCGCGCCGTATATCGGCACGACGACCGCAGCGTTGCCGATGTAGAAATTCATGTAGCTCGCCGGCACGATCTCCTCGCCGCGCATCACCCGGCCGGGGGAGGGCACGGGCACGACCTCCAGCCCGGCGGCGCGGGCGGCGGCGGCGGCGCGCTGATAGACCTGCCAATTGGGGTCATTGTCCGCACCGACCGGGATCGCGACACGGCCTGGCCCCACGAACCGCGCCAGATTGTCGACATGCCCGTCGGTGTGATCATTGTGCAGCCCGTCGCCGAGCCACACGATCCGTTCGAATCCCAGATCGTCGCGCAGCCGCACCTCGATCTCGTTCCTGGACAGCGTCGGGTTGCGGTTCGGGTTCAGCAGGCATTGCTCGGTGGTCACGACGGTCCCCGCGCCGTCGCCGTCGATCGCGCCGCCTTCCAGCACCCAGTCGCACGATACGACGCGCTTGCGTCGGCCGATCGCCAGCCGTTCGCCGATGCTGTCGTCGCCCGGCAGGTCGTATTTGCCGCCCCAGCCGTTGAACAGAAACATACGCACGCTGCCGTCCGCCATAACGATCGGCGCGGTGTCGCGCAGCCAGATGTCGCCGAACGGTTCGACCACGATATCGGCGAAGTCCTTCGCCATCGTCCGTGCCGCCAGCGCCGCCTCGTCGTCCGCGGCGACGAGCAGGATCTTCTCACCCTTGCCATCGGCATGGACCGCCCGTGCGAACGCCACGACCTCGGCTCGTGCGGGCTCCAGATCGTCCTCCCACAATTCGGGATGGCTCGGAAATCCGATCCACACCGCCTTGTGATGCGCCCATTCGGGGGGCGGCGGCTTCACTGCATCGCGCCCGCCGCACGCGACCGATCGCGGATGCCGCGGAATTCCGCGGTCTTGTACCAGTTCGGCCACAGCGTCGTGTCGTCCGCCAGCTTCCGGCCGAGCGTGTAGTAAATGTCCAGATCGGCGACCGCGCCCGACCAGTCCCAGCCCGGATTATATTCGTCCTGCGGCTTGTGATAGCGGTGCGCGACATAATCCTCGGTCGCGGCATGCCCCGCCGCCTTGCCGCCGACGACCAGATCCTCGCCGGACCCGCCGTCGAGCATCGGCACGCCGAGCTTCGCGAAGCTGAAATGATCCGATCGGTAATAGCCGCCGCGTTCGGGGTTCGCCTCCGTGCCGATCGTCCGGCCTTCGGCGGCGACGATCGGCTTCACCAGATCCTCGATCTCGGATTTGCCGGCACCGGTGATGACGAAGTCGCGGGCACGGCCGTTCACGTTCAGCACGTCCATGTTCACCCCGCCGACGGTGTGCGCCAGCGGATAGACCGGATGCTCGGCATAATAACGCGACCCAAGCAGCCCGGATTCTTCCGCAGTCACCGCCAGGAACGCGATCGACCGCTTCGCCGGGCCCGCCTTCGTCTGCGCCTCCGCCAGCGCGATCAGCCCCGCGACCCCGCTCGCATTGTCCAGCGCGCCGTTGCAGATGCCGTCGCCATCGACGGGCGTGCAGTGGCCGAGATGATCCCAATGCGCGCTGTAGAGGACATAGTCGTCGGGGGCCGTCGTGCCCGGCAGCACGCCAATGACGTTCTTCGACGCCTGTCGCCGAATGGCATTGTCGAAGCTCGTCGACATCGCCACGCCCAGCGGCACCGCCTTGAAGCCCTTGTGCTTGGCCGCTTCGGACAACGCGGCGAAATCCTGTCCCGCGCTTGCGAACAGCGCGGTCGCATCCGCTTTCTGGATCCAGCCGATGACCTTGGACTGGTCCATGTGATCGCCCGTCTCGTCCAGTTCGAGCTGCGGGCCGGTCCAGGAGGATTGCACGACCGCGAACGGATAGGCGGCGGGTTCGGTGTCGTGGACGATGATCGCCGCGGTCGCGCCCTGCCGCGCCGCCTCTTCGAACTTGTACGTCCAGCGCCCGTAATAGGTCATCGCGCGGCCTTCGAACAGACCTTCGCGGCTCGTCGATTGCCAGTCGGGATCGTTGACCAGGATGACGACCGTCTTGCCGTGCACATCCAGCCCGGCATAGTCGTTCCAGCCCTTCTCCGGCGCCACGATCCCGTACCCGACGAAGACGACGGGGCTGTCCTTCACCGCGATGCGCGGCACGACGCGGTAGGTGCCCGCGACCATCTGCGTGCGGTAGGCGAGGCTGATCGGCGTCTTGCCGCCGGTGAAGGTCAGCGGTGCCACGTTGCGCGCGGTGATCTGCACCATCGGCACGTCTTGCGTCCAGCCGCCATGCACCCCGGGCTTCAGCCCCGCGGCCTTCATCCGATCGACGATATAGGCGACCGTCTTGTCCTCCGCCGGCGTCGTCGGCGCGCGGCCCTCATAGGCGTCGGAGGACAGTTCCTTGTCGACGGTCTTCAGCGTCTCGACCGAGATCGCGGGGGCGGTCTGGGTCATCCCCGGGGTGGCGATCAGGAGAAGGGGCAATAGGAGCAGCACGCGCATAGGATCGTCCCGTGATTGGTGACGCGATCTTGCCAGCCGCGCCGCCGTGCCGCAAGGATTGCCCCATGAACCGGCTATATTATGGCGACAATCTGGAGGTATTGCGCGACGCGATCCCGGACGCCAGCGTCGATCTCGTCTATCTCGATCCGCCGTTCAATTCCAACGCGGGCTACAACGTGCTGTTCAAGTCTGCGGGTGGCGCGGGAGCGGACGCCAGCATCGAGGCATTCGACGATACTTGGACCTGGGGCGATGCTTCCAAGAGCGCGTTGATGGACATCGACAGCGGCACCAAGCGGTCACTGCAGGTGATGATGCGCGCGATGCACGATGCGCTCGGCGACTCGCCGCTCATGGCCTATCTGGCGATGATGGCGGTACGGCTGGTCGAGCTGTACCGCATCCTGAAGTCGACTGGTTCTTTATACCTTCACTGCGATCCGACCGCGAGCCATTATCTGAAACTGGTCTTGGATGCGGTGTTTGGAGCGGAGAATTTTCGGAATGAAATCGTATGGCGTCGCACCAATGCCCATAATAAATTGTCGAAGCAATTTGGTCCGATCCATGACACGATATTGTTTTATTCCCGATCGGACGATGTAGTCTTTCATCCCGGCCGTCGTCCCTATTCCCAAGCTTACATCACTGGATCGTTCTCCAGCGAAGATAATGAAGGTCGATATCAATCGAATGTGCTAACCGGCGCAGGGATACGGTCGGGCGACAGCGGTCAACCTTGGCGAAACTATGATCCGACGCCAAAAGGAAGACATTGGGCGATCCCCAAAAAGTTAGTGGCCGCAATCACCAACGGCGGCACGTTCGAGTCGCTCAATGACATCCTCGACGCGCTCGATCGCAATGGTTTCATATTACATCCAAAGTCCGCAGGAGCGCTGCCAAGATACAAGCAGTATTTGGAGACTTCCGAAGGCGTTCAATATCAGGATATCTGGGCATATCAGCCCGGCACGCGCGGAACGTTGGCAGGGTCGACCGAAGGCATCGATGAAGATGTAAAGTGGCTCGACTCGGAACATGAAAAGCTGGGTTATCCGACGCAGAAGCCGGTAGGACTTCTTTCCCGCCTTATTGAAACCTCCTCCAATCCCGGCGACGTCGTGCTCGATCCGTTCTGCGGCTGCGGCACGGCGGTCGATGCTGCGCAGAAGCTGGGGCGGCAATGGATCGGTATCGACATCACACATATCGCGATCGGCATGATCGAGAACCGGATGCGCGAGGGTTATCCGGGCATCGCGTTCGAGACGATCGGCGTGCCGAAAGACCTTGCGAGTGCCGAACGCCTCGCCGCCGATGATCCGCACCAGTTCCAGCAATGGGTGAGCTGGCAGGTCGGCGGCTATCCGCGCGACAAGAAGGGCGGCGACAAGGGGATCGACGGCTGGTTCAACTATCTGGCCGAAAGCGGCAAGGTTGAGACCGGCGTGATCTCGGTCAAGGCGGGCGACATCGTCACCCCCAATATGGTGCGCGATCTGGGGCGGGTGATGGAGCGGGACAAGTTCCGCTTCGGGCTGTTCGTCATGAAATCGATGCCGACCAAGGGGATGCGCGAGGAGGCCGCCTCGCATCCGACGATCGAAACCGAATTCGGGCGCTTCCCCGCGCTCCAGATCGTCACGCTCGCCGAATTGTCCATGGGGCTGAAACCCAAGCTGCCGCCGCTCATCAGCCCGGTGAAGAAAGCCGCGCGCGTCGAAACGCGGGTCAGCCATCAGAAGGGGGCGCAGCAGTCGTTGCTGTAGGTGTGCCGACAAAAAAGGGCGACTTTGGTGGAGCCGCCCTTTTTTGGTTCGGGTCGCGCCGCTGGCGAAACCAGCGGCGTCGGTCGGGGCTTCGGCCCCGCCGGCCGAACCGCTGATCGTTCGTTCGTATTCAACTTACGCTAAATCCTCGGATCAGCGGCTGTAGAATTCCACGACCAGGTTCGGCTCCATCTTCACCGGATAGGGCACCTCGTCCAGCGTGGGCACGCGGGTGAAGGTGATTTTCGCATTGCCGTCGGGGGCGACGTAATCGGGGATTTCGCGCTCGGCCAGGCCTTGCGCTTCCATCACCAGCGCCATTTCCTGCGCCTTCGTGCCGAGCGTGATCTCCTGGCCGGCGAAGACGCGGCGCGAGGCGATGTTGCACTTGACGCCGTCGACCCGGATATGGCCGTGGCTGACCAACTGGCGGGCGGCGAAGATCGTCGGCGCGAACTTCGCGCGGTAGACGATCATGTCCAGCCGCTGCTCGAGCAGTCCGATCAGGTTCTGGCTGGTATCGCCCTTCATCCGGGCGGCCTCGTGATAGCAGGCGCGGAACTGCTTTTCCGTCACATCGCCATAATAGCCGCGGAGCTTCTGCTTGGCGCGAAGCTGGATGCCGAAGTCCGAAACCTTTCCCTTGCGGCGCTGACCATGCTGGCCGGGGCCGTATTCGCGCTTGTTGACCGGGCTCTTCGGGCGACCCCAGATATTCTCGCCCATCCGACGGTCGAGCTTGTGCTTGGCGCTGGCGCGCTTCGACATGTATATTACCTTTGCAAGTGCCAATGACGGATCCGCATCATCGCTGGCGCGGATCATTCCCGGTCATCGCCTGCTTGGACCTTTCGATCGGCAGGGCCGCCGCTTCACCGGGGTGCGGAGCCATTCGCGAAGCCGCGGCCTCTGACAGAAGCAGGTGCCGAGGTCAAGCTTGGGCAAGCGATCAGTGTGCGCCGACGCTGCCGCGATGAAGGATGGCCCGTGCGCTTTCCGAGTCGCTCGCGTTCTGCCGATCGACCTGCGCCCATTCCGCGGCAGTGTGGCAGACCGATTTGCCCATCATGATCGATCCGGTGACTTCGCTCTGGCGACAGATTTTCTTGTTCGGATCGACCGGCTTCTTTTCTCCGGCCATAGTCGGCACCGTGACGAATGCGGCCATGGTCACCGCGACGAACGTGAAAGAACGCATATCGAAACTCTCCGAACCGGTGGCACCCCGGCGATCGAAAACCGGCCCGGCCGCCTAAGCGGGATTATCGAAGGCGTCGCCGTCCTGCAAGCGCGGATCGGGGAGGCTGGACAGCATCGCCTGCTCGATTATCAGGCGGCATGACCGATCGCATCCCCGGCCCTGATTGTGCCTCCATGACGGACGTCCGCGCGGGCGTCGATCAGGTGGATCGCGAACTGGTCACGCTGCTTGTCGAGCGTTTTGCGTATATGAACGCGGCGGCGCGGATCAAGCCGACGCGCGAGGCCGTCCGCGACGAGGCCCGCAAAAGCCAGGTCGTCGCCAATGCCGTGGCGGCGGCCGAGGCGGCCGGTCTTCCTGCGCAGCCGATCGCGGAACTGTGGGATCGGCTGGTCGAGGCGTCGATCGCATATGAACTGGCGACGTTCGACGCTCGCGGCTAGCGCCGCGTCCGCGGCCGGTCGAGCGTCGACAATATGCCGCGCATCGTACGCACTTCCTGGCTCGACCAGGCGGGCTTGGTCAGCAGCGTTCGCAGCGTTCGTCGGACCGTCGTCGCGCGGTCGGGCGGGTAGAAATAGCCTGTCTCGCCGAGCATCGCATCGAGTTGGGCGATCATCCCGTCCAGTTCCTCCTGTGGCGCGGGTGGTGGCAATTCGGTCTCGGGCGGTTGCGCGAGGGCGACCCGCTTGGACCATTCATACGCGACCAGGATCACCGCTTGTGCCAGGTTCAGCGATCCGAATGCCGGGTTGATCGGCACGGTGACGATCGACCGTGCGACCGCGACGTCGTCGGTTTCCAGCCCCGATCGTTCGGGCCCGAACAGGATCGCGGTGCGCGCCGGGCTGGCGTGGATGTCGCGGGCGGCCCGTTCGGGGGTCACGACCGGCTTGGTCACGCCGCGCTTGCGCACCGTGGTCGCATAGACATTGGGGCAATCCGCGACGGCGGAGGCGAGGTCGGGGTACAGCCCCGCATTCGCCAGCACCTGATCCGCGCCGCTCGACGCGGGTGCCGTGGCGGGGTTCGGCCAACCGTCGCGCGGGGCGACGAGCCGCAATTCGGTCAGCCCGAAATTCAGCATCGCCCGCGCCGCCTTGCCGATATTCTCCGCTAGCTGCGGTCGGACCAGCACGATGACGGGCCTGGGCGCGAGGGCCGCCGGGTCGCTCACGTCATCGGTCATTGACGACCGATCTCCTCGACCGAACCCGCGAATTGTTCGAAATCGCGCGCCTCGCTGAAATCGCGGTAGACGCTGGCGAAACGGATATAGGCGACCGAATCGAGACCTTTCAGCCCCTCCATCACCATCTCGCCGATCCGCTTCGACGTCACTTCGCCGTCACCGAGCGTTTCCAGCCGGCGCTGGATTCCCGAGACCAGCTTCTCGATCCGGACCGCGTCGATCGGCCGCTTG
Source organism: Sphingomonas bacterium (assembly GCF_903642285.1). Taxonomy (GTDB): domain Bacteria; phylum Pseudomonadota; class Alphaproteobacteria; order Sphingomonadales; family Sphingomonadaceae; genus Sphingomonas. Next base: position 10,367 of record NZ_CAHJWJ010000031.1, on the reverse strand, counting down.
CGCGTGGCGATCGATACCGAGCGGAGCAGCTTTTCGCGATCGAATGCTTCGCGTCGCTCCTCGGATTTCAGCACGACGAGGTCGCGCAACTGGATTCGCTCGAACGTCGTGAACCGCGCGGCACAGCCCTCGCACTGACGGCGCCGCCGGATCGCGGCACCGTCCTCGGTCGGGCGGCTGTCCTTTACCTGGCTGTCGTCATGGCCGCAGAACGGACACCGCATCAGCCCTTCTTCTTGGCCTTGTAATAGGCATAGCCGGCACCCGCGGCGGCACCGATGATCGGGCCGACGAACGGCAGCGGGATCGCGACGACCGCGCCGAGCGCGCCCCATTTGGCCATGCTCTTGCCGAGGCCCGGCGTGTTCTTGATGTCGTCCTTCACGTCTTCGACGCCCATGTCATTATCCTTGATAGATGGGGAAGCGCGCGCACAGGGCGCGCACCCGGGTCCGAACGTCCGCCTCGACCTCCGGGTCCCCCTGCTCGCCCTTTTCGGCGAGGCCGTCGAGAACGTCGGCGACCATATGGCCGATCTCGCGGAACTCCTCGGGCCCGAACCCGCGGGTCGTACCCGCCGGCGAACCGACGCGGATGCCGCTGGTCTTCACCGGGGGCAGCGGGTCGTTGGGGATGCCGTTCTTGTTGCAGGTGATGCCCGCACGCTCCAGCGCCTCGTCCGCATCGCGGCCGGTGATGCCGAGCGGGGTGAGATCGACGAGCGCCAGATGCGTATCGGTGCCGCCCGACACGAGGTCCGCGCCGCGCTCCTTCAGCGTCGCCGCCAGCGTCCTCGCATTCTCTATGACCGCGGCGATGTACGTCTTGTAGTCGGGCTGCAACGCCTCGCCGAACGCGACCGCCTTGGCGGCGATGACGTGCATCAATGGTCCACCCTGGAGGCCGGGGAAGACCGCCGAATTGATCTTTTTCGCGATTCCATCGTCGTCGGTCAGGATCATGCCGCCGCGGGGACCGCGAAGCGTCTTGTGCGTGGTCGTCGTCACGACATGCGCATGGCCGAACGGCGTCGGGTGAAGCCCCGCTGCGACGATGCCCGCGAAATGCGCCATGTCGACCATGAAATACGCGCCCACCTTGTCGGCGATCGCGCGGAACTTCGCGAAGTCGATCCGGCGCGGATAGGCGGACCCGCCCGCGATGATGAGCTTCGGCCGGCGCTCGATCGCCAGCGCCTCGACCTGCGCATAGTCGATCAGGTGCGTGACCGGATCGACGCCGTACTGGACCGCATCGAACCATTTGCCCGACATCGCCGCGCGCGCGCCGTGCGTCAGATGGCCGCCAGCGTCGAGGCTCATGCCGAGGATCGTGTCGCCGGGCTTGACCAGCGCCAGCATCACCGCGCCGTTCGCCTGCGCACCCGAATGCGGCTGGACGTTGGCGTGCGCGCACCCGAAGATCCGTTTGGCGCGGTCGATCGCCAGCGTCTCGACCGCGTCGGACGGTGCGCAGCCCTGATAATAGCGCTTGCCCGGATAGCCTTCGGCATATTTGTTGGTGAAGACGCTCCCTTGCGCCTCCAGCACCGCCTTCGACACGATGTTCTCCGACGCGATCAGTTCGATCTGCGTCCGCTCGCGCTCCAGTTCCTGCGCGACGCCGGCGAACACCGCCGCATCCGCCGCCGCGAGGCCGCGGGTGAAGAAGCCGTCCGGCTGGACGTCGTGCAGGTCGGGGCGGATCGGAATGGGCTGGCTGCTCATGCGGGGACCTTCATGGAGAGTTTGTCGACGCGGGGCCGGTGGCGGCCACCGAGGAAATCGGTCGAGAGGAACGCCGCGACGCATGCCTTGGCCATGTCCTCGCCGACCAGCCGCGCGCCGATCGCGATGCAATTGGCGTCGTTGTGGCTGCGCGCGAGCTGGGCGGACAGCGGTTCGGATACCTGAGCGCAGCGGCAGGCCGGGTTGCGGTTAGCCGCGATCGCGATGCCGATCCCCGAACCGCACAAGGCGATCCCGCGATCCGCACGGCCGTCCGCCAGCGCATCGGCGACCGCGGCACCGTAATCGGGATAATCCACCGATCCGCTGCCATGCGTGCCGAGGTCGACGGGTTCGTGCCCGGCATCCGTCAGCCACGCGACCAGGACGGTTTTCAGCGCGACGGCGGCGTGATCGGAAGCGATGGCGATACGCATGCGCCGCCCTTACCCGGGACGACCCGAAAAGGCCACCCATCAACGCTTGGCCGATCCTCGGCGAACCGCTAGAACCGTCGCGTGACCCCGCCCCAGACCGATGCCGATGCAGCGCGTGCGCGCCTGGCCGATGCGTTGGTCAAGACCGGCAGCGAGGATCGCGGCGCGTTCCGCGATCTCTACGTCCTGACGCAATCGAAGCTATTCGGCATCTGTCTTCGTATCTGCGGTGAACGTCAGGCCGCAGAGGATGTGTTGCACGAAGTCTATCTCATCATCTGGCGCCGGGCGGGCGCGTGGGAGCCGGGGCGGGCGAGCCCGATCACCTGGCTCGCCACGATTGCGCGCAACCGGGCGATCGACTGGCGGCGCGCGCAGGGCGTCCGCCGGACCGATCCGCTCGACGGCGCGCCCGACATCGCCGACGATGCGCCGTCCGCGGAACAGATGCTGTTGTCGAGCGAGTCGAGCCACCGGCTGGCGATATGCATGCAGGCACTGGACGATCGGCAGCGGACCGCGATCCGCACCGCGTTTTTCGACGGCGTGACCTATGCCGATCTCGCCGAGCGGGCGAACGTCCCGTTGGGCACGATGAAGAGCTGGGTGCGCCGCGGTCTCGCGCGATTGAAGGAGTGCCTCGATCATGGATGACGCGCTCCTGTCCGACGGCGGCGACATGACCGCCGCCGAACTGTCGCTAGGCCTGCTCGACGGAGCGGAGCGCGCCGCCGCATTGCGCCGGGTGCTGGCCGAACCGGACTTCGCGCGCGACGTCGAGGCGTGGCGGCTGCATTTCGCGCAATTGTTCGATCTGTGGCCGGGCGTCGAGGTTCCGGAGGGGCTGGTCGACCGGATCGACGAGAGCCTGGGCGGCCCCGTCACCGGTCGCCGGTCGCGCATGCCCTGGCCCGCGATCGCGATCGTCGCCAGCGCGATCGCGGCGGTGCTGCTCGTCATGTTGCTGGTGCGCCCGCTCGCACCGCCGCCGCCGGTTTCACAGCCCGTGCCCGTCGCCGCAGCACCGGCCGGGCCGATACTCATCGCGTCGCTCGGCGATGCGAAGGCACCGATCGCGGCGGCCTATGATCCGGCGGCCGGATCGATCCGGGTCGCCGCCACACCGGCGCAGACCGGACGCAAGGTGGCCGAACTCTGGCTGATCGGCGGCGACGGGGTACCGCATGCGCTTGGGCTGCTGACCGTCCAGCCGACCACGATCGGTCTGCCGGCGGCGGCGCGCGCGAAGATGGGATCGGGAATGACGCTCGCCATCTCGGTCGAACCGGCCGGCGGCGCGCCGGGTATTGCGCCGACGGGGCCGGTGATCGCGACCGGGGTGCTGGCGGCGGTCTGAGTGCGTTCCCCGCGTCCGTCGTTTGCCACCCCGGCGAAGGCCGGGGCCCAGTTGCGCAGGTTGCTGTGACGAACGGCAACGCGCCGCCGCGATCATCCCGCGGCTGGGCCCCGGCCTTCGCCGGGGTGGGGGCTAAATAGCGCGGCCGCGACTAGCCCTCGCTGCCCAGTCCCCGCTTCATCCGCTTGCGCAGGCTCCCCGGCATCCACCGCGCCGCGAACGCCAGCCGGTGCGCGGTCTTGCCGACATAGATGTGGACCGCCTTGCCGTGCGCCGCCGTCCACGCCGCCTCCGCCACCGTGTCCGCGCTCGTCAGTTCCAGTCCAGCGCCGACCACCGCCTCGCGGATCGACCGGTTGGTGCCGCCGGCGACCCCGTCGAGCAGCGGCGTCTCGATGAAGCTGGGGACGATGGCGCGCACCTTGATGCCTTCGGCATGCCATTCGCCGTCCAGCGCCTCGGTCAGGCCGCGCACCGCGAACTTCGTCGCCGAATAGGTGGCCAGCCCCGACGATCCGTAGATCGCGGACGCGGATGCGGTGTTGAGCAGGCACGACCCCGGCGTCTTCGCCAGATACGCATGACCGATCCGCGCGCCGTTCAGCACACCGACGAAATTGATCGCGACCGTCCGGTCGATGTCCGCGAAACGCGCCTGCGCCAGCGGACCGCTGGTGGCGATCCCGGCATTGTTGAACAGCACGTCGAGCCGTCCGCCGCTGGCGACGGTGAAGGCGTCGAGACCGGCGATCCATGCGTCGCGGTCGCGCACGTCCATCACGTAACGCTGCGCCATCCCGCCGCCGATCATCGCGATCGTCTCGGCAAGCCCGGCGTCGTCGATGTCCGCCACGCCGACGCGCCAACCGCGGCTGGCGAACAGCCGCGCGGTGGCACGGCCGATCCCCGACCCGCCGCCGGTAATGAAGATCGCCTTGATCTCGCTCATCATCCGCTCCTGTACGGGGTTCGCGCCATCGTGTGAATCCGGCATTTGACCCTTGCGGCTGCATCCCCCATCGTCGCCGGCGATGCCAGCGCAATCGATCGCATTCGACACGCTCAGCAAACGCTACGACGCGGTCGCGGCGGTCGACGGTGTGTCCGCGACGATCGACGGCCGCAGCTTCGTCGCACTGGTCGGCACGTCGGGATCGGGCAAGTCGACGCTTCTGAAGACGATCAACCGGCTGGTCGAACCGACGGGCGGGCGGGTCACGATCGACGGTGTCGATGTGACGGACGGCCCGGCTCCTACGCTTCGGCGGCGGATCGGCTATGTGTTCCAGGGGATCGGGCTGTTCCCGCACATGACGGTCGCCGAGAATATCGCGATCGGCGTGCGGCTGATCGGCAAGCGCGTCGATGGGACGGCGATGCTCGACCGGGTCGGCCTGCCGCCAACGATCGCCGAACGGATGCCACACGAACTGTCGGGCGGCCAGCGCCAGCGCGTGGCGATCGCCCGCGCACTGGCCCCCGAGGCGAAGATATTGCTGCTCGACGAGGCGTTCGGCGCGCTCGATCCGGTCACGCGCGACGATCTCGGCCGATCGATCCGCGCGCTGCACGACGCGCTGGGCCTCACCACGATCCTGGTCACGCACGACATGGCGGAGGCGCTGCTGCTCGCCGACCGCGTACTGGTGATGCAGGCAGGGCGGATCGTGGCCGACGAGACGCCCGCCGCGCTCGCGGGCGGGGCGGGCGGCGACGCGGCGCAGGCGCTGGTCGCGGTGCCGCGCGAACAGGCCGCGCGGCTCGCGGCCCTTAGCGTCACCCCGAGCTCGTCCCGGGGTCCGGAGCCAAGCAGCGTCCCGCCTGAGGCTCCGGATGCCGGGACGAGCCGGGCATGACGGAGGCAAGGATCGCATGAACGGCGTGATGGAGGCGTTCGCCCGCGTGCCGTCGCTGCTCGCGCAGCATGTCCTGCTCGCAGGGTCCGCATTGGTGCTCGGCATGCTGATCGCGGTTCCGCTTGGCGTGCTATCGGCGCGGCGACCGGCGGTGGCGCGGGTGGCGCTCGGGTTCGCGAGCCTCGTCCAGACCGTCCCCTCGCTGGCGCTGCTCGCATTGTTCTACCCGTTGCTGCTGGCGCTGTCGGGGCTTGTCGGCGGGGGCGTTCCCGCGCTCGGCTTCCTCCCCTCGCTGATCGCGCTGACGCTCTATGCCCTGCTGCCGATCCTGCGCAACGCGGTGACGGGCTTGCGCGGCATCGACCGCGCGGTGATCGAGGCGGCGGACGCGGTCGGCATGACGCCGTGGCAGAAGCTGCGGCTGGTCGAGGCCCCTTTGCTCGCACCCGTTCTCATCGCCGGCATCCGCACCGCCGCGGTCTGGACGATCGGGGCCGCGACATTGTCGACGACCGTCGGGCAGCCGAGTTTGGGCGACCTGATCTTCGCCGGGCTGCAGACGCAGAACTGGACGCTGGTGCTTGCGGGCTGCATCGCCGCGGCGATGCTGGCGATGACGGTGGACGGCACGATCGGGCTGGTCGAGCACGGTCTGGCGAAGCGGCGGCGCGGGTTCGTGATCGCCGGGCTGTCGATCCTCGTCGTCGGACTGGCGCTTGCGACCGCGCCGCTCTGGCATCGCAGCGGGCAGCGGACGGTCGTCGTCGGCGCGAAGAATTTTTCCGAACAATATATCCTGGCGCGGCTGATCGGCGACCGGCTGACCGCGGCGGGTTATGACGTGCAGTACCGCGACGGGCTCGGTTCCGCGGTGATCTACGGCGCGCTGACGACGAACGATGTCGACGTCTATGTCGATTATGCCGGCACGATCTGGACCAATGCGATGAAGCGCACCGCCGTCCCGCCGCGCGGAGCCATGGTCGCGGCGATCGGCGGCTGGATGCGGGCGACGTCGGGCAGCCGGCTGGTCGGGCCGCTCGGGTTCGAGAACGCCTATGCCTTTGCGATGCGCGGGGACGAAGCGAAGGCGAAGGCGATCGCGACGCTCGACGATCTCGCGGCGGCGTCGCCCGGGCTCAGGCTCGGCAGCGATCTGGAATTTCTCGAACGGCCCGAATGGGCGGCGGTCCGCCACGCCTATCCGATGCGGTTCGCGTCCGCGACACCGTACAGCCCGACCTTCATGTACCAGGCGCTGGCGAGCGGGACGGTGGACGCCATCTCAGCCTTCTCGTCCGACGGGCGGATCGCGGCGGACGGGCTGACGATCCTGACCGATCCCCGCCGCGCGATCCCCGGTTACGATGCGATCCTGCTGGTCGATCCGCGACATGCGCACGACGGACGCCTGATCGCCGCGCTCCGCCCACTGGTCGGGCACATCCCGGTCGCGACGATGCGGCAGGCGAATTACCGGGTGGATCGAAGCGACGGCAAGCAATCGCCCGAACAGGCCGCGCATTGGCTGGCGGCGGCGATCGGGCGGTAGCCGCCCGGCCATCGGCGTTCGCACCCGCCGATCCTTTTTGCCGCGTCATCGAACCGTCACGGCTGCGTCGCCGATTCGTCTTTTCCTGCCCCTAGGCAACGCCCAGGCCCGGCAGCGACCGGCATTGGGGAATCGAGACATCATGACCGACCATCGCAAGGCGACTTTGCTACTCGGCGTCGCGCTGACAACGTTCGCCGCACCCGCCGCCGCGCAGACGAGGCAGACCGCGACCGCGGTCGATCCCGATCCGGCGGGCGGCCCCGACACGCCGGCGGACCCGGCGCAGGACATCGTCGTCACCGGCAAGACCACCCGGTCGGTCACGCAGATCACCGGGGTCGAGATTCAGAAGATCCTGCCCGGGATCAGCCCGCTGAAGGCGCTGGAGACGCTGCCCGGCGTCACCTTCCTGACGGCCGATCCCTGGGGCAACAACGAACAGAATATCTCGCTGTTCATCCACGGCTTCAACCAGCAGCAGCTCGGCTACACGCTCGACGGCCTGCCGCTCGGCGACCAGCAATATGGCAATTACAACGGCCTGTCGCCGCAGCGCGCGATCATTTCCGAAGACGTCGGCCGGGTGACGCTGGCCTCGGGTGCCGGCGATCTCGGCACCGCATCGACCAGCAATCTCGGCGGCACGATCGACACCTTTTCCAGCGATCCGCGCGACCAGCGCGGCGCGACCGTGTCGCAGACCTTCGGCAGCTATTCGACGTTTCGTACCTATGCGCGGATCGACAGCGGCGACCTTGGCGACGGCACGCGTTTCTACGTGTCCGGCGTGCGCCAGGATGCGCGCGCCTGGGATTTCAACGGCAGGCAGGGCGGGTATCAGGCGGACGGCAAGATCGTCCGTGACGATCCGCACGGCAAGCTGACCGTGTACCTCGCCTATTCCGACAAGACCGAACCCAACGAGGATTCGACCGCGATCGTCGTGCGGCCGGCCACCGCGACCACGGCTGCGATCGATAACCGCGCCACCGCACCGTACACGCGGCCATTCTATTATCCGGATTTCGCAGGGGTGGTCGGCTATTACCAGTCGCCCGCCTATGCCGCGATCAACGCGGCACCCGGGTCGAACTATCAGAATTTCTACAGCGACGCGCAGCGCACCGATTATCTCGGCTATCTGAAATACGACTGGAAGGCGTCGGATCACATAAGCTGGTCCAACCAGCTCTATTTCCATCATGACGACGGCGTCGGCGTCGTCGCCGGGCCGATCACTGCCGCCGGTTTGCCGCTGCTCTTCTCCTATTATTATCCGGGTCCGCAGGGGCCGGGCGTGAATACCACGTCGGCGGCGAATGTCGCCCGGCTGTCGGGCATCTTCGGCGGATCGGGGCTTGCCGCGCGGACCACCGAATACCGCATCGACCGCGAGGGGCTGGTCTCCACGGTGAAGGCGGAATTCGGCAACCACCAGATCGAACTCGGCGGCTGGTACGAACATCAAAGCTCGTCCTCGTTCCGCCGCTGGTACGCGGTCAGCCTCAGCAATCCCTCGTCGCCCTATACCCGGCCGCATGATTACGAGACGCCGCTCATCACCCAATATGGCAGCGAGGTCCGGGTCGACGAGATTCAGACGCACCTGCAGGATTCGTGGAAGATCGTGCCGCGCCTGACCCTGCTCGCCGGCTTCAAGAGCACGTTCCAGATGGCGTCGCAGGCGGTGCCGGTCCAGCCGATCCCCGGCTCGTTCACCGGATCGCTCGGCCTGCCCGTCGGCAAGCTCGACACGACGAAGCCGTTCCTGCCGGAGATCGGCGCGGTCTGGGATGCGACCGATCACGAACAGCTTTTCGCCAACGCGCAGAACAATGTCCGTCAGTTCCAGACCAGTGCCGCCGCCGGCCTGTCGCCGTTCGCGCTCGGCAGCCAGACGCTGTTCGATTTCTTCAAGGCCAATACCAAGCCGGAGACGAGCTGGACCTATGAAGGCGGTCTGCGCACGCATCATGCGCTGGCGCTCGGGCCGATCACCGCGTTCGAAGGGCAGATCAGCTATTATCACGTCGATTTCAGCAACCGCCTGCTCGCGATCAGCCCGACCGTCACGATCACCGCGATCGCCAGCGGGGCGACGATCCTGCAGAATGTCGGCAGCGTGACGACCGACGGCTTCGACGCCGCCGGGACGCTGCACTTCGGCAGCCATTTCTCGGTCTACAACGCGCTGTCGTATAACAATTCGCGCTACGACGATAATTATGTGACGGGCACGACGACGGTCCCGACCGCAGGGAAAAAGGTGCCCGGCAGCCCCGACTGGCTGAACAAGACCGTGGTGTCCGCCAATGCCGGGATCTTCGACGTGCAACTGATCGGCGACTATCTCGGCCGGCGTTACACCACGTTCACGGACGATCTCGTCCCCGGCGACGGCGCGGCGAAGGTCCCGGCCTATTTCACGCTGGCGGGCCGGATCGGTGCGCGGATCCCGCTCGGCGACGGTGCCGCCGGGCGTGGTGTCAACGTCAGCCTGAACGTGACGAACATCACCAACAAGCGGGCCGAATCGTCGCTCGCCATCGCGGCACCGAACGCGACCTACAACTTCTTCCCCGTCGCCCCGCGGCAGTTCTTCGGTACGATCGGGATGTCGTTCTGAGAAGGATTGCCACGATATCCGTCACCCCGGCCTCGTGCCGGGGTCCATCGTACCGCGAGCGCAGAAGCGTGGGACGGCACGGCACGGTGGATGCCGGGACGCGCCCGGCCTGACGGAAAGGGGGCAAGCCCGCGATTCCAGCACGCGCCGCTTTGCGTTAGAGCCGACGCGATGCTGTCGCGCCTCGTCCTCACCGATGTCCGCAACCACCCCGCGCTGACGCTCGCGCCCGGCGGCGGTTTCGTCGTGCTGACCGGCGAGAACGGCGCGGGGAAGACCAATATCCTGGAAGCGGTGTCGCTGCTCGCGCCCGGCCGGGGCTTGCGGCGTGCCGCACTTTCCGCGGTCGCGCGGCAGGATGGACCGGGCGGCTTCGGGATCGCGGCGACGCTCGAGGCGGCGGGCGGGCCGGTGGAACTGGCGACCGGCACCGGGCGCGCCGCGCCCGAACGGCGGCTCGTCCGGATACAGGGCGCGACCGCGGCGGCGACCGCACTCGCCGAATGGCTGACGATCCTGTGGCTGACGCCGGCGATGGACCGGCTGTTCGTCGACACCGCGGGCGAGCGGCGGCGCTTTCTCGACCGGCTCGTGCTGGCGCTCGATCCCGGCCACGCGGTCCAGGCCGCGCGCTACGAAGCGGCGATGCGCGCGCGCAACCGCCTGCTGGCGAGCGAGGACGGGATCGATCCCGACTGGCTGGCCGCGCTGGAGACCGCGATGGCGGCGCACGGCGCGGCGATCGCGACGGCGCGGGCGGACGGCGTGGCGGCGCTCGGCGAACGGCTGGCGACCGAACCGCCCGGGCC
>NZ_CAHJWJ010000030.1 GCF_903642285.1 Sphingomonas bacterium | reverse complement strand
GCGCGACCCGATGGCCCGCACCGCCTGGTACAGCAGCTCCGCATCGCTCCACACCGGCACACCCGCGGCGATTGCCCCGGCACCCGCGCCGCGCCCTCGGGCAACGCTTGTCGCCGCGGCGGAGTCGCCCGCGACGCCCGGTGCGATCGCCTCCACGCCGGTGACGGTCGCCGCAGCGACGCCTGCGCCTATGACGATACCGGCGGTCCAGGCTCCGCCCGGACCCGTATTCGGGCCCTCGGTCGCGGTCGTGCAGGCGATACCTGTGCGCAAAGCGCCGACGCCCGAACCCGTCAGCGCCGCGCCGTTGCCGACGCCGGGCTTCACCGCGCTTGCCGGTGCCGCCACCATGCCTCGCACGACCGCGCGCCGTGCGCATGGCGAGGATGCGGTGCTCGCGCGGATCATCGCCGGTCTGTCGATCCCCGCATCGGAACTGGATGCCGCCGGGCCGGCTCACGCCGCGCCGGGCGAGATCGCCGCCGTCGACGCGAAGCCGACGCGCAGCGGACGCGGTCGTCACGATACCGCCCCGACGCCTGCACCCACCGACGAACCCCTGACCCCGGCCGAACGCAGGGCCGCGGATCGCAAGGCCGCTGCCGCGACGAAGGCGATCGTCGCTAGGAAGGCGGCCGCCGAGGAGAAGGCGGCCGCGGATAAGGAAGCGGCCAAGGAGGCCGCTGCCGAGCGTAAGGCCGCGCGATCGAACCCCGCGCGGATCTGGGTACAAGTGGCGGGCGGCGCGAACGCGGACGATCTGCCGAAGGCCTGGGCCGCGGTGAAGAAGAAAGCCCCCGATGTGTTTGCCGGCCATGGTGGGTGGAAGACGCCGTTGCGCGCGACCAATCGCGTGTTGGCGGGGCCGTTCAAGACCGACGCCGATGCGCGTGCGTTCGTGAATTCGCTCAAGAAAAATGGCGTGTCCGGCTTCACCTTTACCAGCGACGCCGGTCAGAAGGTCGAGAAGCTGCCGGCCGAATGACGGCGGTCGCGCCCTGGGCTTCGGACCCGGCGGCGAGCAGAGGACGGCTTCACGAGGAACAAAGCGGGATCGAGCGCGGCCCGCGCGACGGCTTCCAGCGCGACCGCGACCGGATCGTCCATTCGATCGCGTTTCGCCGCCTGCGCCACAAGACGCAGGTGTTCATGGCCCCCGATGGCGATCATTTCCGCGTCCGCCTGACCCACAGCCTGGAGGTCGCGCAGATCGGACGGACGATCGCGCGGGTGCTTGGGCTGAACGAGGACCTGACCGAGGCATTGTGCCTGGCGCACGATATCGGGCATCCCCCGTTCGGCCATGCCGGCGAGGATGCGCTGAAAGCGGCGCTGGCTGAGGCGGGGGGCTTCGATCACAACGGGCACACGCTGCGCACGCTGATGACGATCGAGCGCCCTTACCCGCGGTTCGACGGACTGAACCTCGGTTGGGAAACGCTGGAGGGACTGGCGAAACATAACGGCCCGGTGCGCGATCCGGGCTGGGCACTGGCGGCGGCGGACGCGGCCTTTCCCCTCGCGCTGGACACGCACGCATCGTTGGAGGCGCAGGTCGCGGCGATCGCGGACGATATCGCCTACGACAATCACGATATCGACGATGGATTGCGTGCCGGGCTGCTGAGCGTCGATCAGCTCTGCGCGGTGCCGATCGTCGCGCGGGGTTGGACCGCGGCGCAGGGGCGGTATCCGGGTGTCGAGCACAAACGTCTCGGCCACGAACTGGTGCGTGCGCAGATCGGTCTGATGGTGAACGATGTGATCGCCGAAACGCGGGCGAGGATCGCGGCAAGCGGCGTGACGAGCGCGGACGACGTTCGCGACGCCGGTCGGCCACTGGTCGGCTTTTCGGACGCGATGCGGATCGAGGAGCGCGATCTGAAAGGGTTCATGTACGCGAACCTGTACCATCATCCGGTACAGCTGGCGGCGGCGGAGGCTGCGCGCGGCGTCGTCGGCGGATTGTTCGCGGCCTATCGGGCCGATCCGTCGGCAATGCCCGCGGAATGGCGCGATCGCCTGCCCGCGGACCGCGTGACGCGTGATCGGCACATCGGCGACTTCATCGCCGGCATGACCGATCGCTACGCCGTCGCGCGGTACCGCGAGCAGGTCGGCCCGATCGACTTGCCCGAAGGGTTCTGAATCCCCCCGGAGCCTTGCCCATCGTCATCCCCGCGAAAAGCGAGGATGACGCGAGCCAGTCAGCGCGATGCGATCTGCGTATTGGTCGGCTCGATATCCGCCACGTTGAAGGCGACCTGCACGCCGGACACCAGTCCATGGACATGGCCGTTCGTGACGACGAGGCGGAAGGGTTCGCCCGATGGCAGGCTACGCCCGATCAGGACCTGACGCGCGCCATGCTGTTCGGCGGTATATTCGTAGGTGACGCCGTCGCGAACGAAACGCGTCGGTGCTTCGTGCGCCATGGCGACGGTCGAACCGAGCACGGCGATAGCGGCGGCGATGGTGATGCTGGTCTTGCGCATGATCGAAAACTCCCGAAAGATCGGTGCTGATCGCACCCGTTCTTCCTCTCCCGCTTTCGAAGGTCGGTTTATTGCGACGCAGCATAGGTTGCAAATGCAAACCCATCGCGGTGCGAATGCAGCTTTTGCAACCGTGATGGTCGGGGCGGCGCGACGAGTTGCGACCATGTGGCATCGTTCGGGCATAGTCTTGCGACAGGCTCGGCGTATACCGGTATAGGCCAATGGCTGAAGGAGACGGACGATGTCGGCATCCAGTACCGCGCTCAACCGCTTCGGCCTCGGTGGCCGGCCGGGGGATTCGGTCCCGACCGATGCGAAGGCCTGGTTGCTCGGGCAGTTCGCCGCCTACCAGCCGCGGCCTGCCGCGTTGGCGGGAGCGCCGACCAGCGCCGCGGTATCTGCCGAACTCGCCGATTATTTCGAGCAGCAGCGTACACTTCGTCAGCAGGCGCAGACGGGCGGACCAACCCAGCCCGAGGCTGCTCCACCGATGACGCCGCCATCCCCCGCCGCCGGCGCGCAGATGACCGGCGCCGCGCCCCAGCCGCTCCCGCCCGGCATGGCCCCCGCCGATCCCGCCAAGACCCCCCGCACCGACGCGCAAAAGGCCGCGCGCCAGTTCGCGCAGCGCGAAGGTCGCCAAGATTACGCTGGCGCGGTTGCCGCACGCGCGATCGCCGCGCTGACGACCGACACGCCGTTCGTCGAGCGGCTGGTGTATTTCTGGGCGAACCATTTCGCGGTTTCGGCGGACAAGTTGGCGGTGATCGGCCTGTCGGGCACGCTGGAGTTCGAGGCGATCCGCCCGCACGTGCTCGGCAATTTCCGCGACATGCTGACCGCGGTGGAGCGGCATCCGGCGATGCTCATCTACCTCGACCAGGCGGTGTCGGTCGGCCCCGACAGCCCGCTCGGCCAGCGGATCGCGTTCCGCGGCAAGCGCAAGGTCGGGCTGAACGAGAATCTGGCGCGCGAAATCCTGGAGCTGCACACGCTCGGCGTGCGGTCCGGGTACACGCAGACCGACGTAACCGAATTCGCCCGCGCGATGACGGGCTGGACGGTCGCCGGGATCGGGCAGGGGCCGGGCGCGCGCGTGCTCGGCAATTTCGGGACGCCCGGCCAGTTCGTGTTCGCCGAAGCGCTTCATCAGCCCGGTGAGCGGCACGTCATGGGCAAGCGCTATGCCAAGAGTGGGGTGAACCAGGCGCAGGAAGTATTGGACGACGTCGCGGTCGCGCCCGCCACCGCCAACCATATCGCGACCAAGTTGGCGCGTCATTTCGCCGGCGACACCCCGCCGCCGGCGATGGTCGCCCGGCTGCAGGCGGCGTTCCTGTCGTCGGGCGGCGACCTGCCTACCGTCTACCGCGCGATCGTGAACTCGCCCGAGGCATGGGTCGAGGCGTCGCCGAAATTCAAGACGCCGTGGGAATGGACCGTATCCAGCTACCGCGCACTGGGCGCGACGACGGTACAGCCCGGCGTCATCGTCGGGCTGATGAACCAGCTCGGCCAGCCGGTGTGGAAGCCGGGCCAGCCGGTCGGATATGACGACATCGCCGCCAGCTGGGCGGGGCCCGACGCGGTGATGCGCCGGGTCGAGGCGGCGGAACGATTCGCCGCCAAGGCACCCGCCGCGATCGACGCCCGCGCGCTGGCCGCCACGCTGTTCCCCGCCGCGGTCAGTCCCGCCACCACCCAGGCGCTGGCGCGCGCCGAAAGTCCTGCCCAGGCGCTGGCACTCCTGCTGGTCGCCCCCGAAATGATGCGGAGATAGATGATGTTCGATCGTCGTAGCTTCCTCTCGACCGCCACGCTGGCGACGCTGGGCACCGTCTTCGCGCCGCGCATGGCGTTCGCGAAGGCCGCCACCACCAAGCGGTTCGTCTTCATCATCCAGCGCGGTGCGGCGGATGGTCTGGGCACCGTCGGCCCGGTCGGCGACTCCGCCTTCACGCATCAGCGCGGCGCGCTGGCGGAGGATTTCGCGACCGGTGCCAAGCTCGACGCGATGTTCGCGCTCCACCCCTCGATGGCGCACACCGCAATGCTGTACGGCCAGGGCCAGGCGCTGTTCGCGCACGCCATCGCCTCGCCCTACCGGGACCGGTCGCATTTCGACGGACAGAACGTGCTGGAGACGGGTGGGGCGGGGGCGTATCAGGTGCGCGACGGCTGGCTCAATCGGCTGCTGGGCGTCGTCCCGACCCAGGATGCGCGCGCGATTGCGGTCGCCGCTACGGTACCGATGGCGCTGCGCGGGAGCCATGAGGTCGCATCCTATGCCCCGAGCGCGCTGCCTGCGGCCTCGGACGACCTGCTCCAGCGCGTGGCGATGCTGTACCAGGGCGACAGCCAGCTTCACGGGCTGTGGAGCGAGGCGATGGCGACTCGCCAGCTGACCAGCGATCTCGGCCAGAACGGCGGACAGAATGCCGCGGCGACCGGTACGCTCGCGGCCAAGCTGCTGTCCCCCGCGGACGGCGCGCGGATCGCGATGATCGAGACCGGCGGCTGGGACACGCACACGACGCAGCGCCAGCGGCTCGGCCAGCAATTGAAGGGCCTCGACGCGATGATCGCCGCGCTGCAGGTCGGGATGGGGCCGCTATGGGACGATACGATGGTGCTGGTGGCGACCGAGTTCGGCCGCACCGTCGCGGTCAACGGCACCGGGGGTACGGATCATGGCACCGGCACCTCGGCGATGCTGATCGGCGGTGCGGTGAAGGGCGGGCGTGTGGTGGCGGACTGGCCGGGCCTGAAGGGATCGCAATTGTACGAGAACCGCGACCTGAAGCCGACCACGCCGCTCGACGCGTTCATCGGCGGCGCGGTGGCAAGCCACTTCGCGACCGATCCCGAGCGGACGATGGCGGCGTTGTTCCCGACGAGCGGGGGAACGGCGGCGATCGAGGGGCTGGTGCGGGCGTAGTCCGGTGTTTTCCTGCGAACGCAGAAATCGGGGGTAACGGGCGTCGCCCCCGGTAACGCGGGGCTCCTGCTTTCGCAGGAGAACATATCCGCGGTGGCGTCAGCCCCGCACCAGCGCGAAGATGGCATCGAATATCGTCGCGCCGGCGAACGGTCCGACCAGCAGCATCAGCAAGTTCAGCCCGACGATCCAGCCGATCATCCGCTCCTGACGCTTCGTGACGCGACGGGGCGGCCGTTTGGGCTGCCAGGGTTCGGGCGGCGGCCAAGCGTTGTTAAAATCGACGAACATGCGTGGCTACCTCGCGCGGCTGAGTCGCGGTTCGAACAAAGCACGGATCGGCCGGCATTGCGATGCGCACCGGGTGCCCGTAAGCGCGCGGGTATGACGCTCTATACCCGTTTCGCCGATTATCTCGATGCCGCGCTCGATGATCTGACCCTGGCCGGTGTCCTGCCGGAGGGGCTGGATCGCCGCGGCGTGACGGTCGAGCCGCCGCGCGACACGACGCACGGCGATCTCGCGACCAACGCCGCGATGGTGCTGGCAAAGCCCGCGAAGACCAGCCCGCGCGCGCTGGCCGATGCGCTCGCCGCCGAACTGCGCAAGGTGAACGGCGTCGCGGCGGTCGCGGTCGCGGGGCCGGGGTTCATAAACCTTCGCCTCGTCGACGCCATCTGGCGCGACGAGATCGCGGCGATCACCGCGGCCGGAGCGGATTACGGGCGCTCGGACACCGGCGCGGGGACGACGGTGAACATCGAATATGTCTCCACCAATCCGACTGGGCCGATGCACATGGGGCATTGCCGCGGCGCGGTGGTCGGCGATGCGCTCGCCAATCTGCTCGCGTTCACCGGCTACGACGTGACGCGGGAATACTATATCAACGATGCGGGCGGGCAGGTCGATGTGCTCGCCCGCTCGGTCCACCTGCGCTACCGAGAGGCGCTGGGCGAGGCGGTCGGTGCGGTGCCCGAGGGGTTGTATCCGGGCGACTATCTGGTTCCGGTAGGGGCGGCGTTGGCGGAGGAATTCGGCGACCGTTACGCGACCGCGCCGGAGGCCGACTGGCTGGTGCTGTTCCGCACGCGCGCCGTTGCTGCGATGATGACGCTCATCAAAGCGGATCTGGTGCTGCTTGGGGTCCATCACGATGTCTTCGCATCGGAGGCCGCGTTGCAGGCGGCGGGCAAGCCCGAAGCCGCGGAGGCGGTGCTGCGCGCGCGTGATCTGATTTATGACGGCGTGCTGGAAGCGCCCAAGGGCGAGACGCCGGAGGATTGGGAGCCGGTCGTGCTGCCGCTGTTCCGCTCGACCCGGTTCGGCGACGACCAGGACCGGCCGATCCGCAAATCGAACGGCAGCTGGACCTATTTCGGGGCCGATCTCGCCTATCATTTCCAGAAGGCGCAAGGCGCGGATCAGCTGATCGACATCTGGGGCGCGGACCATGCCGGCACCGTCAAGCGGATCACCGCCGCGGTCGCGGCGCTGACCGAGGGACGGACGCGGTTCGACGTGAAGCTGGTGCAGATGGTCCGGCTGTTGCGCGGCGGCGAACCGGTCAAGATGTCGAAGCGCGCCGGCAATTTCGTGACGCTGGCGGACGTGGTGCGCGAAGTCGGCAAGGATGTCGTCCGCTTCACGATGCTGACCCGGCGGTCGGACGCGCAGATGGACTTCGACTTCGCGAAGGTCGTCGAGGCGTCGAAGGACAATCCGGTCTTCTACGTCAACTACGCGCATGCCCGGATCGCGTCGCTGCACCGGCGCGCGGTGGAGGCGGGTATCGCGGAGGGGACGGCCGACCTGTCCCGGCTTGATACGGAAGAGCTGGCGCTGGTGAAGCTGGCGGCGCAGTTTCCGCGCACGGTGGAGACCGCGGCGAACACCCGCGAACCGCATAGAATAGCATTCTATCTCTATGACTTGGCCGCTGCGTTCCATGCGTTGTGGAACGTCGGTAACGACCGGCCCGACCGGCGTTTTCTCATGGTCGACGACGCGGAAGCCACGCGCGCGCGTCTCGCCTTGGCGGCGGGGGTCGGACAGATTATTCGTAACGGGCTGTCGATCATGGGCGTCGAAGCGGTATCGGAGATGAATTGATGACGGACGACATGGACTTGCGCGAGGAAGATCGCCTGCCGTGGCTGGAAACCGTCGAGCCGGACGAGCATGTCGGTCCCGGGCTGGGCCGCGTGATCGCGCTGGTCGCGGTCGGGCTGGCGGTCCTTGCTGCGATCGTGTTCGGCATCTTCAAGCTGCAGCATCGCCCGACCGGTCCCGACGGCCAGCTGATCGCCGCGCAGGAAGGCGACTACAAGGTCAAGCCGGGCGATCCGGGCGGCCTGAAGGTCGAGGGCGAGGGCGACAGCGCGATCGCGACGAGCGCGGGCAAGGGTGCCGGCAATGGCGCGATCGACCTGAAGGCGGTGCCCGAGGCACCGGTGAAGGGTATGAAGGGTGCGCATGCCGCCCCGAAGTCGACCGCGCCGGTGGGTCATAACGCAGTGGCACAAGTCCCCGGCCCCGGCGGCAAGCTGGTCGCCGCAGCACCGGTCACCGTCTCGCGCTTGGGCGCGGCCGGGGCGGCGGCGGGTGGTTCGCTGGTGCAGCTCGGCGCATATCCGAGCGAAGCGGTGGCGGACGCAGCCTGGACGACCTTCACCAAGCGGTTCGCGTATATCGCGCCGCTGGGCAAGGCGGTGCAGCCCGTCTCGATCGGCGGACGGACGCTCTACCGGCTGCGCGTGAACGCGGGCAGCGCGAACCAGGCGGCGGATATCTGCGGCCGGCTGCGCGTGGCGGGGGAAAGCTGCTTCGTCGCGAGTTGAGCGGCGTTTCCACTGCGGAGGCGGGTAACTTGCATCGTCTACTCGCCTCACCCCGGCGAAGGCCGGGGCCCAGTTGCCACGGTTTGCGTTGGCGCGTCCGACGCTCTCCAACGCAATGCGCCGTAGCTGGGCCCCGGCCTTCGCCGGGGTGGCGGCATAGCCTGGGGTGGCATGCGCGCGCGGATAACGTAAACGCTAGCGCATGAAGCCCGTGATTTTCGGCCTGTCCGGTCCCGTCCTAACTCCCGACGAAGCCGCTTTCTTCGCGGACGTCGAACCCTCGGGCTATATCCTGTTCGGCCGCAACATCGTCGACCGCGCGCAGCTGCGTTCGCTGACCGACAGCCTGCGTGCGCTGGCGGGCCGTGAGGATCTGGCGATCCTGATCGATCAGGAGGGCGGGCCGGTCGCACGGATGAAACCGCCCGAATGGCCGGCTTTTCCGGCTGGTCCGGCCTTCGACCGGCTCTACGACATCGCGCCGATGTCCGCGATCCAGGCGTCGCGCGCCAACGGTCAGGCGCTTGGGATGATTCTGGCGGAGGTGGGTGTTACCGTGAATTGCGCGCCGTTGCTGGACGTCGCGCGGCCCGACACGACGGCCGCAATCACAAGCCGCGCATTCGGCCGCGATCCGATG
The DNA here is from genome assembly GCF_903642285.1 of Sphingomonas bacterium. Taxonomy (GTDB): domain Bacteria; phylum Pseudomonadota; class Alphaproteobacteria; order Sphingomonadales; family Sphingomonadaceae; genus Sphingomonas. The sequence goes on along the minus strand of NZ_CAHJWJ010000030.1, from coordinate 28,030 downwards.
CGTGTCGCGGCGCTCGGCCGGGCGATGCTGGGCGGGCTGGCCGCGGCCGGGATCGTGGGCGTCGTCAAGCATATGCCTGGGCACGGTCGGACGCCGGTCGATTCGCACCATGCTTTGCCGACGGTTACCGCGGACGAAGCGGCGCTTGCGATCGACATCGAACCGTTCCGTACGCTGAACCAGGCGCCGATGGGAATGACCTCGCATATCGTCTACGAGGCATGGGACGCCGACCGCCCCGCGACGCTGTCGCCCGTCGTGATCGAACAGGTGATCCGCGGGACTATCGGGTTCGACGGACTGTTGATGACGGACGATATCGATATGAAGGCATTGTCCGGGACCGCGGCGGACAAGGCGGCGGGGGCGATCGCTGCCGGGTGCGATGTCGTGCTGGATTGCTGGGCGCGGATGGACGAGATGGTCGCGATCGCCGATCGGCTGGAGGAGATCGCCCCCGCTTCGCGCGCGCGGCTTGACCGGGCGATGGCAGGGCGCGCGGCGGCGCAGGGCGATTTCGCGGAATTGGTCGCGATGCGGGACGCGTTGCTGGCGCTGGTCTAGCGCTGTCGCCAACGCGTCGATTTGCCCGCACTTCGGCTACGCATGGCAAACCAATTCGCGGCAGGGGGATCAAAGCGTCGGCGATTAACAACCGATGCCGTACGCGCCACTTGGCTCCGTCGCGGCCATTGCGGTGACGGGGATGCGCACCTAATAGACCGGTCACATTCCCTTCGTCGTTCGAGGACCCGCCCTTTGGCCACCCGATCTCCCGCCCGCCCGGGCACGCGCCCCGTAAGCCCGCATCTGGGCATCTGGAAATGGCGCGTGAACATGACCGTTTCCATCCTCCACCGCGTGACCGGCAGCGGGATGGGCACCGTCGGCATTATCCTGCTGGTATGGTGGCTCGCCGCCATCGCGGGTGGCGCAGACAGCTATGCGACGTTCGCGAACGTCTTCACGACCGCGTCCGGGCATCTCAACATCATCGGTTACGTCATCGGCATCGGCCTGACGCTGTCGCTGTTCCAGCACATGGCGAACGGGGTGCGACATCTCGTGCTCGATATGGGTGCCGGCTACGAACTGAAGATCAACCGGATCGGATCCTATCTGACGTTCGTGTTCTCGATCGCGATGACCGTCCTGTTCTGGCTCTATCTGGGGATGAAGTGATGCGCGGCGGAACCGAACTCGGACGGGTGCGCGGGCTTGGCAGCGCCCATGAGGGCACGGGCCATTGGTGGCATCAGCGGCTGACGGCCGGCAGCAATCTGCTGCTGATGGCCTGGTTGATGATCTCGATCGCTCGCATGGGGTCGTACGACTTCGCCGGGGTGCACGCCTGGCTCGCCAATGGCTGGGCGGCGGTGCCGATGGCGCTGCTCGTGCTGTCGGTCTTCTACCATGCGCGGCTCGGCCTGCAGGTCGTGATCGAAGACTATCAGCACAACGAGACCCGCGTCGTCGCCATGGTGGCGTTGAACCTGTTCATCGTCGCGTGCGTCGCCACCGCCCTTTTTGCGATCCTGAAGGTCGCGCTGGGAGCTTCCGTCTGATGACTGCCGCTTACAAGATCATCGATCATACCTATGACGCGGTCGTCGTCGGCGCGGGCGGCTCCGGCCTGCGCGCGACGATGGGTATTGCCGAAAGCGGGCTGAAGACTGCCTGCATCACCAAGGTGTTTCCGACCCGCTCGCATACCGTGGCGGCGCAGGGCGGTATTGCCGCCAGCCTCGGCAACAATTCGCCCGATCACTGGTCGTGGCACATGTATGACACCGTCAAGGGGTCGGACTGGCTCGGCGACCAGGACGCGATCGAATATATGGTGCGCGAGGCACCCGCCGCGGTGATCGAGCTGGAACATGCCGGCGTCCCGTTCAGCCGCAACGACGACGGCACGATCTACCAGCGGCCGTTCGGGGGCCATATGCAGAATATGGGGGAGGGGCCGCCGGTCCAGCGCACCTGCGCTGCCGCCGATCGTACCGGCCACGCGATGCTCCATTCGCTGTACCAGCAGAGCCTGAAATACGACGCCGATTTCTACGTCGAATATTTCGCGCTCGATCTCATCATGGAAGACGGCGTCTGCCGCGGCGTGATCGCGTTATGTATGGAAGACGGCAGCATTCACCGCTTCCGCGCGCATCAGGTCGTGCTGGCGACCGGCGGCTATGGCCGCTGTTATTTCTCGGCGACCTCGGCGCATACCTGCACCGGCGACGGCAATGCCATGGTGCTGCGCGCCGGGCTACCGCTGCAGGACATGGAGTTCGTCCAGTTCCATCCGACCGGCATCTACGGCGCTGGCGTCCTCATCACCGAGGGCGCGCGCGGCGAGGGCGGGTATCTGACCAACAGCGAGGGCGAGCGCTTCATGGAACGCTATGCTCCGTCCGCGAAGGACCTCGCGTCGCGCGACGTCGTGTCGCGGTCGATGGCGCTGGAAATGCGCGAGGGTCGCGGCGTCGGCAAGAATGGCGACCATATCTGGCTGCATCTCGACCACATCGATCCCAAGGTCCTGGCCGAACGGCTGCCCGGCATCACCGAGACCGGCAAGATCTTCGCCGGTGTCGACCTGACGCGCCAGCCGCTGCCGGTGACGCCGACGGTGCATTACAATATGGGCGGCATCCCGACCAATTATCACGGCGAGGTCGTCCGCCTGAAGGACGGCGATCCCGACAGCGTCGTCCCCGGCCTGTTCGCGGTCGGCGAGGCGGCGTGCGTTTCGGTCCACGGTGCCAACCGGCTGGGGTCGAACAGCCTGATCGATCTGGTCGTCTTCGGCCGCGCGACGGGACTCAGGATCAAGGATACGCTGAAGCCCGGCACCAGCCACGCGCCGCTGCCCAAGGGTTCGGAAGAACTGGCGATCGGCCGTCTCGACAAATTCCGCCATGCGAGCGGATCGTCGCCGACCGCCGAGGTTCGCCTGGAGATGCAGCGCACGATGCAGAAGCATTGCGCGGTGTTCCGCGACAACGCGCTGCTGACCGAAGGTCAGGAGAAGATCGCCGCGACCTATGGCCGGATGGCGGACATCGGCATCGTCGACCGGAGCCTCATCTGGAACACCGACCTGGTCGAGACGCTCGAACTCGACAACCTGATCGCACAGGCGAAGGTGACGATCGACAGCGCCGCCAACCGCAAGGAAAGCCGCGGCGCGCATGTCAACGAGGATCATCCAGACCGCGACGACGCAGGCTGGATGAAGCACACCATCGCGACCTTCACGGGCTGGGGCGGCGTCGGCGGCGCGACCGCGATCGATTACCGGCCGGTGCATGATTACACGCTCACCGACGATGCGGAATATATCAAGCCGAAGAAGCGGGTGTATTGAGAAGACCGGCGGGGTGGATCAGTCGATCCGCCCCGCCGCCAGCTTATAGACGAGGTTACGATCGCGCCTGCCGACGGCCACGACAATCACCGTCACTCGGCCATCGTCGACGCGGTAGATCAGTCGGTATCCAGCGGCACGCAGCTTGATCTTGTAGCAGCCCGGCATGTCGCTGAGCTTGGCAGATGATATATGCGGCGCGCTAAGGCGCTCGCGTAGCTTCTTCACGAATTGTTCGCGGATCGAAGGGGCAAGCTTGTCCCATTCCTTCCGCGCGCTGGGAAGAAATTCGAGATTATAGGTCGGCAATATCGACCGGTATGCCGACTTCGCCTGCGCGCGCGCGGACGATGTTGGCCAGTTCCATATCGTCAAGCCGGTCCAGCAATTCCTCCCACGCCGCGGCGGGAACGAGATACGCCGCGGGCCTATTGCGGTTGAGGACGGCCACGGGAGATCCGCCCGCTGCCACAATGACGGCGGTCGGGTTCTTCTTGAGGTCGCTGATGCTCACACTTGCGCCGGCGTTGATGGTTTCAATCATGACCGGTTGATAGCACCTTGAATAGGGCTGATCAATCTACGCTGATATCTTCTCGATGCGGATGGCGTTCCGGCATGCCCGGCGTTACATGGACGTGAGGGAAGCAGCATGACACTCTGGACGCTTCACGCCGCCTATGATCCGGAAACGCGGGTCTGGTATACGCTCGATTGCGACGTACCGGGGCTCGTGACGGAAGGCGAGACTTTGGAGCAACTCCGCGACCGTGCCGTCGCGGTTATGCCGGAACTGATCGCCGACAATGCCGATGCGTTGCCGATAGAGCGGCGACGAGGCCCCCATTCATTGCGGCTTGTGGCCTTCCATGAAAGCACCGTACCGGTCGCGGCTTGATGGGCAGCAGTTATGGGCGAGACTTGAAGCGCATCTTGCTCGACAACGGATGCCGCTTCGTCCGCAACGGCAAAGGCGATCACGAAATCTGGTTCAGCCCGATCAGCGGCCTGCACTTCACCGTCGATGCCGGCACGCGAAACAGGTTCACGGCGAACGGCACGCTGAAACAGGCCGGGATCAAGCCGGCGTTCTGAATGTCTGGAACCCCCCGCCAGCCAAACCGTTGCCCCGCCCCATGACCGACGCCGCCAACAACGCCCGCAACTACCCGCTCCTCGCGCAGCCGCACGTTCAGCTGTCGGGGCAGGTGAACGACCAGATGTACGCGGCCTTCAAGCAGCAGCTCGCCGACGTGCCCACAGACGGCGCGATCGTGTTTTCGATCACCACGCTTGGCGGCGACCCCGAGGTCGCGCGGGCGATGGCGGACGATGTGCGGTTGCTGCGCGACTATACCCAGCGCGAGACATTGTTCCTCGGTAAGGTCGCGGTCTATTCCGCCGGCGCGACGTTCATGTCCGCCTTCCCGGTCGACAAGCGCATTCTGACGCGGGGCACGCGGCTGATGCTGCACGAGCGCCAGATCACGAAGACCATCAATCTCAGCGGCCCCCTGCGGATGTGCGTGGCGTCGATCCAGGCGACGCTGCATGAGATCGAGCAGTCGATCGACATCGAGGAAGAGGGGTTCCGCGACCTGATCGCCGGCAGTCGCGTGACGTTCGAGGAACTGCACGAGAAAGCGCCCGCCAACTGGTATATCGGCGCGGACGAGGCGCGCGATCTTGGGTTAGTCCTCGACGTCATCTGACTTGCGCACAGGAGGCGGAAGGCATAGCTGCGACGCGAGAAACCGAGGAGCATCGCGGCGATGGCCGAGTTCACCCTGCCGAAGAACAGTGTCGTCAAGAAGGGCAAGGCGCATGCCTCGCCGACCGCCGGCAAGCGCTTGAAACGCTTCAAGGTCTATCGCTACGATCCCGACAAGGCGGAGAACCCGCGCTTCGACACGTTCGACGTCGATCTCGACGAATGCGGGCCGATGGTGCTCGACGCGCTGATCAAGATGAAGGGCGAGCAGGACAGCTCGCTGACGTTCCGCCGGTCCTGCCGAGAGGGCATCTGCGGATCGTGTTCGATGAACATCGACGGCAGCAACGGTCTTGCCTGTACCACCGCGATCGAGGACGTGAAGGGCGAAGTGCGGATCACGCCCCTGCCGCACATGGAAGTCATCAAGGACCTGGTCCCCGACTTCACCCATTTCTACGCGCAATATTCGTCGATCAAGCCCTGGCTGCAGACCGTCACCCCGCCGCCCTCTGGCAAGGAGCGGCTGCAGTCGCCCGAGGATCGCGAGAAGCTGGACGGATTGTACGAGTGCATCCTGTGCGCCTGCTGTTCGACGTCGTGCCCGAGCTATTGGTGGAACAGCGACAAGTTCCTGGGGCCGGCGATCCTGTTGCAGGCGTATCGCTGGCTTGCGGACAGCCGCGACGAGATGACGGGAGATCGGCTGAACGAACTGGAGGATCCGTTCCGCCTGTATCGGTGCCATACGATCATGAACTGCGCGACGGTGTGTCCCAAGGGGCTGAACCCGGCCAAGGCGATCGCCGAGATCAAGAAGATGGAAGCCGAGCGGGTTATTTGATTTAGCCACCCCGGCGAAGGCCGGGGTCCAGTATCCAGACGATCATTGGCAAGCGTTGCCGCTCATCACGCCGGTTATCCCGACTGGGCCCCGGCCTTCGCCGGGGTGGCAATTTGACCGACACGCCGCATTTCACCGACACCGAAGACGCCGCCAACCCCGGCTGGCGCACCTGGTCGCCGACCGATCCAACGCGGTTCAACACGCTGCTCGGGCCGATGCTGTTTCGCGTCGATGGCACGGTCGCGCGGGTTCGGATGACGCCGGAGCATCGGCATTCCAATCTGCGCGACTATGTCCACGGCGGCGCATTGCTCGCGTTCATCGATATCGCGCTGTTTGCGGCCAGTCGCGGGTTCGGGCTGATTACCGCGGGCACGGCGGTGACGCTCGACCTCAACACGCAGTTCATCGGCGGCGGCAAGATCGGCGAGCCGATCGAGGCGCAGGTCGAATTGCTGAAGGAAACGGGCCGGCTGCTGTTCCTGCGCGGGCTGGTGGTGCAGGGTGAGGACGACACGCGGATCGCGGCGTTTTCGGGGACGATCCGCAAGCCTTCCGTCAGATGAGGGCGACGCATGTTTAGCGTCCTCGCCGCCTACGAAACCCTGATCGCCGATGGCGAGCTGCGTCCCGATCCCGAACAGGCCGCCGCCGCTGCACGCCTCGCCACGCTCCAGTCGGAACTGGAAGTCGCTCCCAGGCGGGGCAGCGTTCTCTGGCGGCTCGCCCGTGCCAGGCCGCCCGCGCCGCGCGGGCTCTATCTCTGGGGCGATGTCGGGCGCGGCAAGTCGATGCTGATGGACCTGTTCTTCGTCAACCTCGACATCCGGCGCAAGCGCCGCGTCCATTTCGGTGCGTTCATGCTGGAGATCCACCAGCGCATCGCCGCCGAGCGCGTGAAGGAACAGGGCGATCCGATCGCTCCCGTCGCCGCCGCCATCGCCGATGAGGCGCGGTTGCTGGCATTCGACGAGATGATGGTCACCAACAGCCCGGATGCGATGATCCTGTCGCGGCTGTTCACGGCGCTGATCGATCACGGCGTTACGATCGTCACCACCTCGAACCGGCCGCCGCAGGACCTTTACAAGAACGGGCTCAACCGCGAACATTTCCTGTCGTTCATCGCGCTGCTCCAGGCGCGGCTGGACGTGCTGCCGCTCAACGGCCCGGTCGATTACCGGCGCGACCGGCTGGGTGCGATCGACACATGGCTGGTCCCGAACGGGCCCGCCGCCACCGCGGCTTTATCCGCTGCGTTCTTCCGACTGACGGACTATCCCGTCGAGGACGCGGCGCATGTCCCGTCCGAGGACCTGACCGTGCAGGGCCGGACGCTGCATGTGCCAAAGGCGCTGAAGGGCGTGGCGGTTTTCTCGTTCAGGCGGCTTTGTGCGGAGGCGCGGGGTATGGCGGATTACCTGGCGATCGCGCGGCGCTATCACACCGTGATCCTGGTCGGCATCCCCGCGATGGGTCCGGACAACCGTAACGAGGCCGCGCGGTTCGTCGCGCTGATCGACGCGCTGTACGAACACCGCGTCAAATTGCTGGCCGCCGCAGATACGCAACCCGGTACGCTGTACCGGGACGGCGACGGTGCGTTCGAGTTCCAGCGTACGGTCAGCAGACTGGAGGAGATGCGATCGGACGACTATCTGGCGCTAGGTCACGGCGTATAAAGATATTGCGAACGATTAGCAGTATTGGGTCTTAAGAAGATTGCTTTACCGGTTGCCCCATCGACCGTTCGCGCCTATTCGGCGTTGCCAATCGCACCCGCGACACGACGGAGTATTGGAATGGCTCGAAAGAAGATCGCGCTGATCGGCGCCGGGAATATCGGCGGGACGCTCGCGCATTTGGCGGCGCTCAAGGGTCTCGGCGACATCGTCCTGTTCGACGTCGTCGAAGGGGTGCCGCAGGGCAAGGCGCTCGATCTCAGCCAATGCGGGCCCGTCGAGGGCTTCGATGCCAAAATCACCGGCTCTAACGACTATGCCGACATCGCCGGCGCGGACGTCATCATCGTGACGGCCGGTATCGCGCGCAAGCCGGGGATGAGCCGCGATGATCTGCTCGGCATCAATCTCAAGGTCATGAAGGCGGTGGGCGAGGGGATCAAGGCGAACGCGCCTGATGCGTTCGTGATCTGCATCACCAACCCGCTCGACGCGATGGTATGGGCGCTGCGCGAATTTTCCGGGCTGCCGACGCACAAGGTCGTCGGCATGGCAGGCGTGCTCGACAGCGCGCGATTCAGCCATTTCCTGGCCGACGAGTTCAACGTGTCGGTGAAGGACGTGACGAGCTTCGTGCTGGGCGGACATGGCGATACGATGGTGCCGGTGATTTCCTATTCGACCGTTTCGGGCATTCCGGTCCCGGACCTGATCGCGATGGGCCGTTCGACGCAGGACAAGATCGACGCGATCGTCAAGCGCACGCGCGGCGGCGGCGGCGAGATCGTCGCGCTGCTCAAGACCGGGTCGGCCTATTACGCGCCCGCGACCAGCGGGATCGCGATGGCGGAGGCGTATCTGTACGACCAGAAGCGCGTCCTGCCCGCGGCCGCGTATGTCGAGGGTCAGTACGGGCTCGACGGGCTGTATGTCGGCGTGCCGGTGGTGATCGGTGCCGGCGGGGTCGAGCAGATCGTCGAGATCACGCTGGACGACGAGGCGAAGGCGAACCTGGCGGTGAGCGTGGACGCAGTGAAGGAATTGCTGGAGGCGTGTAAAGGCATCGACGGGACCCTGGCGTGATCCTCGGCGCGGTTCTGCTCGCGGCGCTCCAGGTCGGCTCCGCCGTTACGGCCGATGGCAAGTTGTTGCCCGCGAGCGAAGCTGCAGTGCTGGCCGGTGCCAGGGCCTGCGTCGGCGCGACCGTCGATCCGGCCGGCCAGGATGCCCGGTTGACGGGCTGGCCGTCGGTCATCGGCAGCGATGCCGACAAAGACCCGAGCGGCGCGGCCAAACGGGTCGCGTCGAAGGATGGCGTGCGGCTGGTGGTAGCGACCGGGGTTGATGGCGGCTGTGTCGTCGACGCGCGGGGCGATGCCGCGTTCGGTCCGACCCGTTTCTATGCCGATCTGGGCAAGCAGGTAGGCGTGACGATCGACAAGGCCAAACCGGTCGTCGACTTGCCAAACGGCGAGTTGATGGTCGTGCAGGTCGGGGCAGAGAAGGGCGTTCAGTACATTCAGCTCGTCGTCGCCAATCGCAACGGCAAATACGCCAAGAAATATTCCAAGGGGAACTGACGCGTGAGCATCCTCGTCGACAAGAACACCCGGGTCATCACGCAAGGGATGACCGGCGAGACCGGCAGCTTCCATACCAAGGCGGCGCTGGATTACGGTACGCAGATGGTCGGCGGCGTCACGCCCGGCAAGGGCGGGACGGAGCATCTCGGGCTGCCGGTCTATAACACCGTCGCGGAGGCCGCGGCGAAGACCGGGGCGACCGCGAGTGTGATCTACGTCCCGCCCCCCTTCGCCGCGGATTCGATCCTTGAGGCGATCGACGCCGAGATCCCGCTGATCGTGACCATCACCGAGGGCATTCCGGTGCTCGACATGGTCAAGGTCAAGCGCGCGCTCAGCGGCTCGAAGTCGCGGCTGATCGGCCCGAATTGCCCCGGCGTCCTGACGCCGGGGGAATGCAAGATCGGGATCATGCCCGGCAGCATTTTCAAGCAGGGTTCGGTCGGCGTCGTCTCGCGCTCGGGCACGCTGACCTATGAGGCGGTGTTCCAGACATCGAACGCCGGGCTCGGCCAGACCACCGCGGTCGGCATCGGCGGCGATCCGGTCAACGGGACGAACTTCATCGACGTGCTGGAACTGTTCCTGGCCGACGAGGCGACCAAGTCGATCATCATGATCGGCGAGATCGGCGGTTCGGCGGAGGAAGAGGCGGCGCAGTTCCTGATCGACGAGGCGAAGCGCGGGCGCAAGAAGCCGATGGCGGGCTTCATCGCCGGCCGCACCGCGCCGCCGGGGCGGCGGATGGGCCATGCGGGCGCGATCGTGTCGGGCGGGCAGGGCGGTGCCGAGGACAAGATCGCGGCGATGGAAGCCGCCGGGATCCGGGTGTCGGCGTCGCCGTCCTTGCTGGGCGAGACGTTGCTGGACGTGTTGAAGGGTTAAAACCCTTCTCCCCTTGTGGGAGAAGGTGGCGCGGAGCGCCGGATGAGGGGGAGTGAGGCGGGAAATCTCGCAGGCAGTCCCCCTCACCCTCCCACCGCTCTTCGAGCGGCGGGCCCCTCCCTCTCCCACAAGGGGAGAGGGGTAGGAAGGAACGAACGATGGGTTACGAAGGCCAGGATTTCAGCGACATCGCCGCCGGCGTCAGCCCGGCGTTCGTCGAGACGTTGTACGCACGCTTCCGGGACAAGCCGGACAGCGTCGAGTCGGGCTGGCGATCCTTTTTCGAGGGGCTGGAAGGCTCCGCAGGCGGACCTAGCTGGCTGAACGCTGCCTGGCCGCTGTCGTCCACCGACGATCTGACCGCGGCGCTCGATCCGACGCAGATGGAGCCCGCGGCTAAGCCCTCCAGGGGCAAGCCCGCGCCGGCCCCCGCCGCCACGGCCGCCCCTGCGGTCGACGTCACCAAGGCCGCCTCCGACGCGATCCGCGTGCAGATGCTCATCCGCACCTACCGCGTGCGCGGGCATCTCGCCGCCGATCTCGATCCGCTCCATCTCGCGCGGCAGCATCTTCCCGCCGATCTCAGCCCCGAATATCACGGCTTCTCCGATGCCGATCTCGACCGGCCGGTCTATCTCGGCGGCACGCTCGGCCTCGAATGGTCGACCGCGCGCGAAGTCGTCGCGATCCTTCGCGCCAATTACTGCGGCAAGGTCGGCCTGGAATATATGCACATCGCCGATGTCGACGAGCGGCGGTTCCTGCAGGACCGGATGGAGGGCAAGGACAAGGCGATCCAGTTCAGCCCCGAGGGCAAGCGCGCGATCCTGACCAAGGTCATCGAGGCGGAGCAATGGGAGAAATTCCTTGGCCGCAAATATGTCGGCACCAAGCGCTTCGGGCTGGACGGCGGCGAGAGCATGATCCCCGCGCTGGAATCCGTCATCAAATATGGCGGTCAGTTCGGCGTGAACGAGATCGTGTTCGGCATGGCGCATCGCGGCCGGCTGAACGTGCTGGCGAACGTGATGGCCAAACCGCTGCGCGTGATCTTCCACGAATTCGGCGGCGGCTCCGCGAACCCGGAGGAGGTCGGCGGCTCGGGCGACGTGAAATACCATCTCGGCACCAGCACCGATCGTCAGTTCGACGGGATCAAGGTCCATATGTCGCTGGTCGCCAATCCGTCGCATCTCGAGGCCGCCGATCCGGTGGTGCTCGGCAAGACGCGCGCGATCCAGACGATCTCCGACGACCTGAAGGAGCATCTTCGCGCGCTCCCCGTACTGATCCACGGCGACGCGGCGTTCGCAGGGCAAGGGATCGTGTGGGAATGCCTGGGCTTCTCGGGCATCCGTGGCTACAATACCGGCGGCTGCGTCCACTTCATCATCAACAACCAGATCGGCTTCACGACCAGCCCGCAATTCGCGCGCTCGTCGGATTATCCGTCCGACGTCGCCAAGGGCGTCCAGGCACCGATCTTCCACGTCAACGGCGACGATCCCGAGGCGGTGACCTTCGCGACCAAGATGGCGATGGAGTTCCGACAGAAATTCCACCGCGACATCGTGATCGACATGTGGTGCTATCGTCGCTTCGGGCATAACGAGGGCGACGAGCCGAGCTTCACCCAGCCGCTGATGTATGACAAGATCCGCCGGCATCCCGGCGTCAGCGCGGTCTATGGCCAGCGGCTGATCGAGGAGAAGGTCGTCGACCAGGCCTGGATCGACAAGGACGTCCACCAGTACACCACGCTGCTGGAAGGCGAGTTCGAGGCAGGCGCGGCGTACAAGCCCAACAAGGCCGACTGGTTCGCCGGGCGCTGGTCGGGGTTGCACGCGCCGGCGGATGCGGAGAGCGCGCGGCGCAACCTGGAGACCGGGGTCAGCCAGAAGCTGTTCGATGCGCTGGGCCGCACGCTGACGACGGTGCCGGGCGACCTGACGATCCACAAGACTCTGGGCCGCGTGATCGACGCCAAGCGCGAAATGTTCAGGACGGGCGCCAATTTCGACTGGGCGACGGGCGAGGCGCTGGCGTTTGGGTCGCTGCTGTCGGAAGGCTATGGAGTCCGCCTGTCGGGACAGGATTCGGGCCGCGGCACTTTCTCGCAGCGTCACGCGGTGTGGGTCGACCAGACCGACGAGCATAAATATGTCCCGCTGCAATCGATCGAGCATGGCCGGTTCGAAGTGCTGGACTCGCCGCTTAGCGAATATGGCGTGCTCGGCTTCGAATATGGCTATGCGCTCGCCGACCCCAAGACGCTGGTGTTGTGGGAGGCGCAGTTCGGCGATTTCGTCAACGGCGCGCAGATCATGATCGACCAGTTCATCGCGTCGGGCGAGGCCAAGTGGCTGCGCGCCAACGGCCTCGTGATGCTGTTGCCGCATGGCTATGAGGGGCAGGGGCCGGAGCATTCGTCGGCACGGCCCGAGCGGTTCCTGCAACTGTGCGCAGGCGACAACATGCAGGTTGCGAACTGCACCACGCCGGCCAATTATTACCATCTGCTCCGGCGGCAGATGCACCGGTCGTTCCGTAAACCCCTGATCGTGATGACACCCAAGTCGCTGCTGCGCCACAAGCTGGCGGTGTCGAGCGCGGCGGAGTTCGTCGGCGATACGCATTTCAAGCGCATCCTGTCCGACCCCGCGGCGCCCGCCGATGCGGATACGAAGCGCGTCGTGCTGTGCACCGGCAAGGTCGCGTACGACCTGATGGAGGCGCGCGACGCGGCGGGCGATACCGAAACCCAGATCGTGCGCGTCGAGCAGCTCTATCCCTTCCCCGGCGATCCGCTGGCGAAGCGGTTCGCGCGTATGCCGAACCTGGAAGAAGTGGTGTGGGCGCAGGAGGAGCCGAAGAATCAGGGATACTGGTTTTTCGTCGAACCGATGATCGAGGAGGCGCTCGGCGGCGTCGCGGGTTCGGTGAAGCGCGCGCGCTATGCCGGCCGTACGGCGTCGGCATCTCCTGCGACGGGCCTGATGAAGCGGCACAAGACGGAACAGGCCGCGCTCGTCGCCGACGCGCTCGGCCAGAATGTCCGCGACGAGATCCGGCGCACGCGGAATAATTGATTCCGTTCCTTGGGTTCCTGCGAAAGCAGGAACCCAGGGTCCGGCAGGACAACCCTAGGCTCCTGCTTTTGCAGGAGCACAGAAAGTAGAATAAAATGGCAACCGAAGTCACCGTCCCCGTATTGGGCGAATCGATCACCGAAGCGACGCTCGGCGAATGGCTCAAGCAGCCGGGCGACCCGGTAAAGGCCGACGAGCCGATCGCGTCGCTGGAGACCGACAAGGTCTCGGTCGAAGTGCCGTCCCCCGTCGCGGGTGTGATGGGCGAACATGCGGTCAAGGTCGGTGACACGGTGCAGGTCGGCGCGATGATCGCGACGATCGATGCGGCCGGTGCCGCGCAGGCCGCCGCGCCCGCGCCCGCCGCACCCGCCGTCCCGACACCTGCACCTGCCGCGAGCGAAGGCGGTGCGGGCTATGGCGATCAGCCCGGGACATCGGCAAGCGACTCCCCCGCCGCGGGCGACGGCCCAGCCGCGCTGTCTCCCTCGGTACGCCGCGCGGTGCTCGAGCACGGGGTCGATCCCTCGACCGTCAAGGGCACCGGCCGCGACGGGCGGATCACGAAGGAAGACGTGACCGCCGCCGCCATCGCGAAACCGGCAGCCGCCGCCCCAACCCCGACTCCCGCGCCGCAGCCCGCCTCGGTCGCCGCCGCGGCCTCAACCGGCCGCAAGGAAGAACGCGTTCGGATGACGCGGCTGCGCCAGACGATCGCCAAGCGGCTGAAGGAGGCGCAGAACACCGCCGCGATGCTGACGACGTTCAACGACGTCGACATGACCGCGGTGATCGCCGCGCGCGCCAAGTACAAGGACTTGTTCGAGAAGAAGCACGGCGTGCGCCTGGGCTTCATGGGCTTCTTCGTGAAGGCCGCGTGCATGGCGCTGAAGGATATCCCCAGCGTCAATGCGTCGATCGACGGCGACGATATCGTCTATCACGACTATGCGGACATCTCGGTCGCGGTCTCGTCGCCCGGCGGTCTCGTCGTCCCCGTGATCCGCGACGCCGACCAGATGTCGGTCGCGACCGTCGAGAAGACGATCGGCGACTTCGGCAAGCGCGCGAAGGACGGCACGCTGAAGATGGACGAGATGAAGGGCGGCACCTTCACCATCTCGAACGGCGGCGTGTTCGGATCGCTGATGTCCACCCCGATCATCAACCCGCCCCAGAGCGCGGTGCTGGGCCTCCACCGCATCGACGAGCGGCCGGTCGTCGTCGACGGCCAGATCGTGATCCGTCCGATGATGTACCTGGCGCTCAGCTACGACCATCGTCTGATCGACGGGCGTGAGGCGGTGACGTTCCTGGTGGCGCTGAAGAATGCTATCGAGGACCCGACGCGGATATTGATCGATTTGTGAGGAGGCGGCGATGGACATCAATTGGCAAGACCACATCTACTCAAATCCCAAGATCGGGTTTGGAAAGCCCATCTTCCGGGACACGCGCATAAAGGTCGAATTCGTGCTTGACCTGATGGGCACCGGTTGGACCGCCGAACAGATGGCCGAGGAATATCCCGGTATCGAGCCGCAGCATCTTCGGGCAGCGGCGGCCTTCGCTGCCGACCTGATCCGTGAGGACGGGGGCGTTGCGATCGGACAGGCAAAGGCCGCTTGAAGTTCCTGATCGATGTGCATGTAAGCCGGACACTGGCGCGTGCGCTTGCCGATCGAGACCATGACGTCGTCGAAGCCGCGCTCAACTACCCGATGTCGGCCGACGAGGAGCTGCTTGCGATTGCGATCCGAGAGCATCGGGTCATCGTTACGCAAGACAGCGACTTTTCCGATTTGGTATTTGCGTTCGATGCTCCTGCCCCGCTGGGTATCGTGTTCATCCGGTGCCGCCCGCGCGACCAAATCGATCTTGTCGGTCGTGTTCTCGAAATAGTCGAAAATGCGCGGCTTCATGGCCATATGGTCGTAATCAAACCCAACAACACGCGATATCGTCGCTTGCCCGAGCCGGAAGAAGACCATGCCTGACCAATACGACTATGACGTCCTCGTGATCGGTGCCGGCCCTGGCGGCTATGTCGCGGCGATCCACGCCGCGCAGCTGGGCCTGCGGACCGCCTGTGCGGAGGGGCGCGAGACGCTCGGGGGCACGTGCCTCAACGTCGGCTGCATCCCGTCCAAGGCGCTGCTCCACGCGTCGGAGATCTTCGAGGAGGCGGTTGGCGGCCATCTCGCCAAGTTCGGGATCGAGCTTCAGGGTGCGACGCTGAACCTCGACCAAATGCACGCCGAGAAGGCGAAGGCGGTCAAGGAACTGACCGGCGGCGTCGAATTCCTGTTCAAGAAGAACAAGGTCGACTGGCTGAAAGGCTATGCCAGCTTCGTCGACGCGCACACCGTCACGGTCGGCGAGCAGACCGTCACCGCGAAGGACATCGTGATCGCGACCGGTTCCAGCGTCACCCCGTTGCCGGGCGTCGCAATCGACCAGAGCGTCGTCGTCGACAGCACCGGCGCGCTCGCGCTGCCGAAGGTCCCCGAGCGCCTGGTCGTGATCGGCGGCGGCGTCATCGGGCTTGAGCTTGGCAGCGTCTGGCGGCGGCTTGGCGCGAAGGTGACCGTCGTCGAATATCTCGACGCCATCCTCCCCGGCTTCGACGGCGAGGTGCGCAGGGAAAGCGCGAAGCTGTTCAGGAAGCAGGGTATGGAAATGCGCCTGTCGACCAAGGTCACCGGCGTCACGGTGCAGGGCGGCAAGGCCAGCGTGCAGGTCGAACCCGCCGCGGGCGGGGAGGGCGAGACGCTGCAGGCGGACGCGGTGCTCGTCGCGATCGGCCGCAGCCCCAATGTCGATGGGCTGAACCTGTCGGCGATCGGCATCGAACTCAACGCACGTGGGCAGATCGACACCGACCACAGCTTCCGCACGAAAGCGGACGGCGTCTGGGCGATCGGCGACGTCATCCCCGGCCTGATGCTCGCGCACAAGGCTGAGGACGAAGGCATCGCGGTCGCGGAGAACATCGCGGGCCAGACCGGCATCGTGAACGAGGACGTGATCCCGAGCGTCGTCTACACCATGCCCGAGATCGCGGGCGTCGGCATCACCGAGGAAGCGGCCAGGGAGCGCGGCGAGGTGAAGGTCGGCAAGTTCCCGATGATGGCCAACAGCCGCGCGAAGACCAACCGCGACACCGACGGCTTCGTGAAGGTCATCGCGGATGCGAAGACCGACCGCGTGCTCGGCGTGTGGATCGTCGCCAGCCTGGCGGGCACGATGATCGCCGAGGCCTGCGTCGCGATGGAGTTCGGCGCCACGAGCGAGGACATCGCCTACACCTGCCACGCGCATCCGACGCATGCGGAGGCGCTGAAGGAGGCGGCGATGGCGGTGACCGGCAAAGCCATTCACGTTTAGCCATAGGCTAAACGGAGTGGCTTTGCGGGCACCGCCCGGCCGACGCGGCTAAAGCCGCGTTCGACGTCATGGGATTTACTCCCATGACGGGGCGTATGGGTAATGGGCGTCGCCCTCACCAGTCCGCAGCTGTGCAGCTCCCTCCTCTCCCAATGGGAGAGGGAAAGACGCCGAAGGCGGCAAAGGGTGAGGGTGACCGCCAACCCAAGCGACCCATGACCCACACCCCCCTCCGAGCCCAATGGCTCCATCTCACCCGCCAGACCCTCCCGGCCCTCGCCGCCGCCCGCGGCTGGCCGGTCAGCGCGGATCATTGCTTCCAGCGTATCCTGCTAGATCACGCGTTCGGCGGCCGCTGGTACGATCACGTCGCCGAGCGCCCGGCCTACCGACATGCCGGCCCCGCCGCCCTGACCCGCGCCATCGCGCTCGGCGAAGCGGCGATCGCGGGCGGGGCGGACATGGCGGCGCTGAACCGGCAGTCGCTGGCGTGGCGGGGGAAGGGGTCGGCCTGACCGACCTCGACGGTCAGGCGGCCTCCGACCGCCCGCGATCCAGCGCCTTCATCGCGTCGGTGATCGCGACCGTCTCCACGCTGACCCGCACCACCTTCGCCAGCAGCGCGATCATGCTCTCCTTATAATCGGCGAAGCGATAGGTGTTGAACTTGGCGGCGATGGTCGGGTCGCGTGGCGTCTTCTCCTTGTGCTGGTCGAGCACCCAGTCGATCGCCGAGCGGTTGCCGAGCCGGTAGGTCCAGGCCTCGGGCGGGATGCCGGTGATCTGGGTATCGGCATCGATCACCACCGCGCCCGCCTCGGACTGCGATTTCAGGATCGGCTTCGGCGTCGTTCCCGCCGCGCGCTTGCTGGCGACGTCGATCCGCTCGACCGGCCAGGGCGCGACGTCCTCATAGCCGATGTGCATCGCCATCAGCGTTTCGCCCCATGCCGCCCAGCGGGCGAAATCGGGGTAGAAGGGGATGCGCGGGAACTCGCGCTTGAGGTTCAGCGCGTAGGTCTCGCGGTAGACGGGATCGTGGAGGACGGCGTAGACATAGTGGAAGATCGCGCCCTTGGTGACGCCCTTCTTGCCATAGTGCGCGACGAACTTGTTGAGCGCCCAGTCGGTGATGTTGTCGATCCGCTCGCCGGTTTTGGTGTAGCGGTAGCGGGGAAGCCCATTTGTCTTGTCGAGGGTGTCGTGGTGCCAGACAATATTGGTGGCGAGCGCCTGCGCGGGCTTAGCGCTTGGATAGCCACTCAGCATCATCGTTGGGTTCGGCTCACCCCGCCGAATGATGTGGTCTAACTGGTACTGATCTTCATTCAGCTCAGCGACGAAAGTCATGGGGAGGCGGGTGAAAGGGCGATATAGCGAAGGTGCGATAGCATCGGGTCGGACTTGTAACGGCGTTTTAGCTGTCGCTAGCCTGCGTAATTTGCGCGTCCATTTGATCGTCTGATCAAACTCAATTTGCTTCCAATCACGTTTTTGCCCGCCAGGTAGCGTTTTGAGAAATGCCAAATAGTGGTCGATCATGAACCGATAGAGCTGATTGAGCGCATCGCGCGAAAAAGATACTGCCCAATCATCGCGATTAGTTTTGACGCCGAGCGAATACAGTTTGAAGATCGCCCTCTCAGTAGTAGCGCTCTTTCCTTGCTTAGTATTTTTGTCAGCGGTCGCAATAAAGTTCGACCACTCCCCCACCTCAAGTTGGTTCAGCCAATCACCGGCTTCGTTCGGCTTGATCACCGTGAAGCGATCAGTTGCCAGATTGCGTCGCGCCACGAACTCACGCTTGTCGTCCTCGCGAACATAATCGTCAACGGCGAGGTAGTGGAGCTTAAACGGCTGCTTGTCGCGGCGTCTGACAAAGAAGGCGATTGCTACACCCACTTTAATCTTGTCTTGAAATACGTTGCCACCTTCGCGTCGACGCCGCTCGCCGCTGTTTCGCGCATTGCCTTTGAGGTCAATTACCCAAGCTTCGCTAAAATCCTGTGCCACGCGCTTGCGAAAACCGTCGAACGTGCGCGCCTCCAGAAAGCTGCTGTTCGTGACAAACGCCACCAGCCCTTCATCTCCCAACCGGTCACTCGCCCAGCGATAGAAGCGCGCATACATATCGTAGAGCTTGGTCTTCTGTGCCGTGCTCGCCTTGATGTACGTGTCCTTGATGCGCTTATCGATGTGCGCGTATGTCCGGTTCTTGTTGTTGTCGTTCTCGTTCTGCTGATTGGCATTATACGGCGGGTTGCCGATGATGACGCTGATCTTGCGGCGGTTCTGGCGCTTGATGCGCTCGATGTTCTCGTCGGTCAGCGTGCCGAGCATGTCGAACTGATGGCCCGAATGGATGCCGAGCGCATCGACATTGTCGAGCGTGTCGACGAAGCACAGGTTCTCGAACTCGGCGAACTGCCCGGTGATCGCCTGATAGGTCGCCTCGATGTTCAGGTTGGCGACGTAATAGGGCAGGATCGCGATTTCGTTGGCGTGGAGCTCCTCCTTGTATTTGTGGCGCAGCTTGTCGTGATGCCCGCGGAAATGCTCCAGAAGCTCGACGATGAAGGTGCCGGTGCCGGTGGCGGGGTCGAGGATCTCGACGCCGCGGTCGATCAGGTTCTTGCCGAAATGCCGTTCGCACAGCCAGTCGGCGGAGCGAATCATGAAGCGGACGATCTCGCCCGGCGTGTAGACCACGCCCAGCCGGTCGGCGGCCTTCGCGTTGTAGACCTTGTAGAAATTCTCGTAGAGCCCTTTCAGGAAGCCCTGCTTTTCCGAATGGCTCTGGATCACCGCGGCGGTCTGCGCGATACCCGAGTAATAAGGCGACAGCGCGCGCAGCAGCGTGGATTTCTCGCCGCGCGCGAACAGCTTTTCCTCGAGCTTGTAGAGTTCCGAGGCGACGTTGTTCTGGCGGTGGAAGTCGGGATTGTCGAACACCTTGGCGAAGATGTCCTCGGTCAGGATATGCTGGATCAGCATTTCCTGCACATCGTCTTCGCGGACTGCCGGGTTGATCGCGTCCTGCGCGTGTTTGAGGAAGGCGCGTTCGGCGGCGGCGAAGGCGGAGGAGGCGGCGCGCTTTTCGGCGATCAGATTGCGCAATGCCTTCAGCACTTCGGGCAGATCGGCCGCGAATTGCTTCACCGCCTTGTTGAAATCGGCGATCTCCCGCCGTTCGTGCGCGTAGAAGCGGACGAGCAGCGGATAGAGCGCGTCGGTGTCGTCCATCAGGGCGCGCGCAACCTCGTGCCCGTCCTGGATGAGGACCGCGGTGTGATCGTCGGAATAGATGATGTTGTCCCGCGGATAGCCCTTGCGCGTCTTGGCGGCGATCTCCGCGTCGAGATCGTCGTCGGCGTCCTTCGCCTCCCAATAGCCGAACGGGACGCGCAGCGCGTGGAGGAGCGCGCCGTCGAGATAGATGCGGTTCTTCTGCGGCGTGACGATATCGTGTTCGGACACGAATTGCAGGTCGTGCGAGCGGCCCCAGCGCTTCAACAGGTCCTTGAACGCTTCGCGCAGGACGGATTCGCGTCGGCTCCCGCTGACCGCGCGCAAGCGGTCCAGGTCGCCGCGATATTCGTTGATCAGTTGCCGGCTCATCGTGTCTCCCGCGCCGACCGTAGCCTGTGCGGGACGCCGCGCAATCGCGATTGGGTCGGGGTTAGACCTTCTTCGCCGCGAAGAACTTCCCCAGCGCTGCCTCAGCGATCCCGCCGATCGCGGTCACGAGCGCATGCGGGTCCGTCACGCCAGGCTTTCCCGGGTCGCCCGCCGTCGTGTCGCCTGACGCCGCTTCGCCCGCGGGCTTCTGCGCCTCCGCCGCCGCCCGGCTCCGCGTCACCGCGGCGCTCGCCGCCGCGGCCGCCATCGTCAGTCCCGCCGCCAGCATCTCGCGGCCCTGCGGGCTGTTCGCGCGTTCCAGGATCGCCTCGCCGGTCTTGCGCAGATCCTTGGGCAGCTTGACGCCCGCGATCCGCTTGGGGATCTTCGTCTTCCTGGTCTTGGCCATCATGGTCCCTCGCTCGCCTCGTGTGTCATGTAGATAATACACGAAAGCGCGGGTGCAACCATGGTGGCGATCGGGGATGCGCGATCCTATCTCCCCCACTGGCATCCCGTTCAGAACAGAAGTAGAACTCCCGACATGCTGACCACCATCTCCGTCCGCGGCGCGCGCGAGCACAATCTCAAGGACGTCGATATCGACATCCCCCGCGACACGCTGACGGTCATCACCGGGCTGTCGGGGTCGGGCAAATCCTCGCTGGCCTTCGACACCATCTATGCCGAGGGGCAGCGGCGCTATGTCGAATCGCTGTCCGCCTATGCGCGCCAGTTCCTGGAGCTGATGCAGAAGCCCGACGTCGATCATATCGAGGGGCTGTCGCCGGCGATCTCGATCGAACAGAAGACGACGTCGCGCAACCCGCGATCGACCGTCGCGACGGTGACGGAAATCTACGACTACATGCGCCTGCTCTGGGCGCGCGTCGGCACGCCGTACAGTCCGACGACCGGCCTGCCGATCGCCGCGCAGACGGTGTCGCAGATGGTCGACCGCGTCATGGCGCTGCCCGAGGGAACGCGGCTGTACCTGCTCGCCCCTGTCGTGCGCGGGCGCAAGGGGGAGTATCGCAAGGAGCTGCTGGAGTGGCAGAAGGCGGGCTTCACCCGCGTCCGCATCGACGGCACGATCCACGAGATCGACGAGGCCCCCGCGCTCGACAAGAAATACAAGCACGACATCGAGGTGGTGGTCGACCGCCTGGTGACCGGCGGGGAGATCGCGACGCGGCTGGCGGAGAGTTTCGAGACCGCGCTGAAGCTCGCCGAGGGGTTGGCCTATGTCGATCCCGCCGATCCGGTCGAGCCGCACACCCCGCGCCAGGAGGTGCTGGGCGACAACGCCCCCGCGGGCCGCATCGTCTTCAGCGAGAAGTTCGCCTGCCCGGTCAGCGGCTTCACGATCAGCGAGATCGAACCGCGCCTGTTCAGCTTCAACGCGCCCCAAGGCGCTTGCCCGGCGTGCGACGGTCTCGGCGAGAAGCAGCTTTTCGACGAGGACCTCGTCGTCCCCAACCACGCGCTCAGCATCAAGAAGGGCGCGGTCGTGCCCTGGGCGAAATCGAACCCGCCATCGCCCTATTACATGCAGGTGCTGGGCAGCCTGGCGCGCGAATTTGCCTTCGCGCTCGACACCCCCTGGGGCGAACTGCCCGAAGCGGTCCGCAGCGTCATCCTGTACGGCAGCAAGGGCAAGCCCGTCACGCTGACCTTCATCGACGGCAAGAAGAAATACGATGTCGTCAAGCCGTTCGAGGGTGTGATCGGCAACCTCAACCGCCGCCTGCTCCAGACCGAGAGCGCGTGGATGCGCGAGGAACTGTCGAAATACCAGTCCGCCGCCCCGTGCGAGACCTGCCACGGCGCGCGCCTGAAACCCGAGGCGCTTGCGGTCAAGATCGGCATGCAGGACATCAGCTACGCCACGCATCTGTCGGTCGTCGACGCGCTGCAATTCTTCACCGACCTGCCGCAGCATCTCGGCGACCAGCAGAAGGCGATCGCCGAGCGTATCCTGAAGGAGATCGTCGAGCGGCTCGGCTTCCTCAACAATGTCGGGCTCGATTACCTCAACCTCGACCGCACCTCGGGCACGCTCAGCGGCGGCGAGAGCCAGCGCATCCGCCTGGCGAGCCAGATCGGCAGCGGGCTGTCGGGCGTGCTCTACGTCCTCGACGAACCCAGCATCGGCCTGCACCAGCGCGACAACGACATGCTGCTGAAGACGCTGCGGCGGCTGCGCGATCTCGGCAACACCGTGCTCGTCGTCGAGCATGACGAGGACGCGATCCGCACCGCCGACTACATCATCGACATGGGCCCCGGCGCGGGCGTCCGCGGCGGGGAGGTGGTGGCGCAGGGGACGCTGAAGCAGATCCTGAAGGCGAAGGGCAGCATCACCGCCGACTATTTGAACGGCACGCGCGCGGTCGCCGTGCCCACCACGCGCCGCAAGGGCAACGGCAAGAAGCTGACCGTCCACAACGCCACCGCCAACAATTTGCGCGGGGTGACCGCCGGCATCCCGCTCGGTACCTTCACCTGCATCACCGGCGTCTCGGGCAGCGGCAAGTCGAGCTTCACCATCGACACGCTCTACGCCGCCGCCGCGCGCGAGCTGAACGGCGCGCGCATCGTGCAGGGCAAGCACGACAGGATCACTGGCCTGCAATATCTCGACAAGGTCATCGACATCGACCAGTCGCCGATCGGCCGCACGCCCCGGTCCAACCCCGCGACCTACACCGGCAGCTTCACGCAGATCCGCGACTGGTTCGCCGGCCTCCCCGAAAGCCAGGCACGCGGCTACAAGCCCGGCCGCTTCAGCTTCAACGTCAAGGGCGGCCGGTGCGAGGCGTGCCAGGGCGACGGCGTGCTGAAGATCGAGATGCACTTCCTCCCCGACGTCTACGTCACCTGCGACGTCTGCCACGGCGCGCGCTACAACCGCGAGACGCTGGAGGTGAAGTTCAAGGGCCACAGCATCGCCGACGTGCTCGACATGACGGTCGAGGACGCCGCGGAATTCTTCAAGGCGGTCCCCCCGATCCGCGACAAGATGGCGATGCTGGTCGAGGTCGGCCTGGGCTATGTCAAGGTCGGCCAGCAGGCGACGACGCTGTCGGGCGGCGAGGCGCAGCGCGTGAAGCTTGCCAAGGAACTGTCCCGGCGCGCGACCGGCAACACGCTGTACATCCTCGACGAACCCACCACCGGCCTGCATTTCGAGGATGTCCGCAAGCTGCTGGAGGTCCTCCACGCGCTGGTCGAGCAGGGCAACAGCGTGGTGGTGATCGAGCACAATCTCGACGTCATCAAGACCGCCGACTGGATCATCGACCTGGGGCCGGAAGGCGGCGTGAAGGGCGGCGCGATCGTCGCGGAGGGCGTGCCGGAGACGGTGGCGAAGGCGGAGGGGAGCTTCACGGGGCGGTATCTGGCGCCGTTGCTGACCGCGCGGGGGAAGGTGGCGGGGGTAGGGTGAGCGGGTATCGGGCCGAATTCGAGGCGGCGCTGCGCCTGTTCGCGCGGGCCAGCGAGGCGATGAAGGCGCGCGGCTTTCCCGCACCCATCCTGGTCGGCGGCGGCGCGGTCGAGCTGTATTCGAACAGCGCGGTGACGACCGGCGATTTCGATATCGTCACCCCTCGGCAGGAGGAGTTCGAGGGCGAGCTGAGGCTGTTGGGCTTCACCAAGCCCGTCGGTCTCGGTCACACGCCGCTCGGCTGGATCCATCCCGAATTGCGATTGGGGTTCGAGATCGTGTCGGCGACGGTGCTGAACGGCATGGCTGACCGGGACCGGCTGGTCCTCATCGACCTGGGCGAGGACGGCGAGGCCGCGATCATATCGGTGGAGGACATGATCGCCGACCGGATGGGCCAATACGCGTCCGGCATCGCCCCCGAAATGCTCGAACAGGCGCGCCGGCTCTTCATCCTTCATGCCGATGCCGATCTGGCGTATATGGATCGCCGTATCCGGCACGAAAGCGGAGGCGATTATGGTGTCGCAGACCTCACGGCCTGACACGGCTATCCCGCTTGCGGCGTTTGTCGCTGACATTGAGCGGCGACGTGTGGAGACGGGCGTGACCGACCTGCCGCGGAATGGAGGCAATCGCCGGACGCCGAGTAAGCGGGCGTTGTTGAAGGCGATCGAGGATGCGGGTGGGGAGTGGTAGACTGCGCCTGGGTCGCAGTTGGCTATGTGGCGCGGCACCATCGTAATGATCGAGCACAACCTCGACGCCATTGGGCCGCACGGCTCGTTCCCGCCATCATTCATTATTCTTTATAAACTAACTCAAGTTGCTGGAAATAAAACAAGCTTTAATTCGTCAACGACAACTTCCGTTGCATCCTGACTTCGTGCCACATCTCTATCTAGTGCACGATTCGTTTTAGTAAAGGCCGCTTGAACAATACCGATAGCATCGGTGAAGATATTTACTGCCTGTTCTTGGTTCCACATTGCGGTATTGATTTTATCACATAGCTTTTTGATCTGACCCGAGTTCATCGGCGGTACTGTAACAGTCTTCGCTATCAGCGCACGCATCGTCATCAGCAAAAGCCAGCGCACAGCCTTGTACTGTACTGGTAGAAGGTTGTTACGAAACAGAAACTCTAGCCTGTAGTGGGCGTAAGCAGATGTGTAGTAAGTTTCTGGTTTATCATCACTTCTAAAAAGTTGATCCTCATGTATTTTTCTGAGAGTCGCAAAATACCTGCCCGCGCGGTGAGGATCTCCAAGAAAGATCGCGCCGAAGCTTTTTATTTGGGAAGGAATACCGACGATTCTCGTCTTTTCAATATCTAAATTGCTCGCGTATTGTTTTGACCTTCGTTCATAATAGAGGCGATGATCGCTGTCATATGTTGCGAAATGCTCCTCTAAAGTCTTCTGGAAATCGGACAGGCTTCGCAATTGTTCGTCTGATACCTCTGTTTGGCTATTTGTCGCTTCAATCACACCCCTCGTAACTTCATCACTTTCAGTGGCAACAATACGAATTGGGATTGAGACCGAGCCGTCCAACACTCCAGAATTTGAGAATAGCACATGACTCGTTTGGCAACCGTTAACAATCTGGAAATCCGTAAGTGCAAATTTATCACCTGTGCGAGTGAGACCTTTTGCTACCACCGTAACGCCGTTATTCCTGATGATAAACTCAGCCTTGCTGTCAGAAGCTAATGTTGTAGCAATCTTTGCGTTGACTTTGTTTTCGCCCTGAAAATCTCTAACATTGTCGTAGAATACGGTTTTCCTGATGTTGCTATGCTCGTCTGTGATTAGTTTTAGATATTCCACAGCCGGAATATAGCCAAGATAGGCTTGATCTACGCCGGAGATGGGAGGTAAAGTCAGTACATTCTGAATCGTAATTTCGGCTTTTAACCCATTCTGCGTGGAACGATACATCTTCTGAAGCGCTTTAGCATCAAGCATATCGATGGAAACATTATCAAGCAAGTTGGTAGCCTGAAGGCGATCTTTGAATGCAGCGATTATTGCTACCGTGTGTTGCGGAGCGCTCCAGCTACCCGTTGACGCGTAATAGCAAAAAATATCTGGATTGCCTCGCTTGAAGCTTGCGGCCCGCTCATAGAGGGCCTGCCTTATCTTTCGCGCATTGTTCATCGCACTATTTGAAGGCAAGGCCGGGGACTCTTTGAAAAAATCTTCAATACCGAAAAAGAAGGTATTTATTTTTGCGCCCTCGAATGAAGAGGATGTGGTTGATTGAATAAAAAAGAACTGTACGTCGAGATATTTGTTATTATCAAGAATGTCTTGAACCTGTTCCGGGTCAGTAACGAGCGCACCGTTGACGACTATCGCTAGCGCATCGATTCCGCAATCATCACCACTTCCAGTAGATATTAGCTCGAGATCGAACGAGTCCTCAAAAACCGAAGATAGCACGCAATACGAACTAAACGACTCGAACTGTTGGTCCTCATTGGATGTTTCAACGCCATTAGCGGTAACAAACTGACTTAGATTCGCTTTGGTGATAGCATCCATTTCCAAATCTCCCGACGTCCCGAGGTTAACAGCGTATCACTACGAAGTGAATCAAAATAAAAACTCGTGTTCTAGAAATTCGATGCCGTTTTAACAAGCACGCCGGATTGTGAGATTATCGCTTCAGCCTTTCATACCCGCCACAACCCGTTATACATTCATTATGGCCGACCTGACCCCCATCGAGTCCGAATTCGCGACCAGCGAGGAAGCCGCCGCATACGACGCATGGTTCCGCGCCAAGGTCGAGCGGGCAATGGCTTCCACAGCACCCGGCATTCCGCACGAAGAGGTCATGGCAAAGGCCCAGGTCATTATCGACCGCGCCAAGCAGCGCTGATTCTATTGATTTGCTGCCGCCCTATTTAGCTTAAGGCAAACGTCTGACGGCGAAAGCAGAGGCGCTTGCCGCCGCTTGCGCGACCATCTACCCTATCGCCTCCTGCGGAGACGCGGGCGGGGCGTGGAAACCTCGAAAGGTCAGGGCCGGTTCGACCGACCGGGTGGCGGACGCGTATGTCCAAGCCCCGGCTAAAGGCGTTCGCGCCTAACTGACCTTAGGTTTCCAACACCCGGTTCTCGAAGCGACGGCGTGTCTCCGGGCACGCCGCCGGCTTCGCGCCAAGGAGACCGGACCATGACGAACGGCATCGAAATCGCGCTGACCCTGATGCGGATGGCGCTCGCGCTGCTCGACCGGGAGGGCGAGCAGGTGGCGGCCGGTCATCTACAGCAAGCGATCGACGCGGTGGGGAAGGGATAATGGGCGATAGGAATCCAGATGCCGAGGGCGGCTGGCTCGATCCTGACGACGCGCCGGAATGGACCGACGAGATGCTCGACACCGTTGAGTTCAGGACCGGAGGTAAATTGATCCGCGCGGCGACCGGTTATCTTGGCCCGAACGGCGTCGTGCGCGGCGTCCCGTCGGGGCGCGGTCGGGATAAGCCGCAGGCCTGACGCGGGAGTAAATCCCGCGTCGTCGGTCGTCGCTGTAGCGACGCCGGCCGCCCCGGTGTTCGGCGGAGCCTCGCAATTAGCTTCGCTAATTTCTCGGGAACACCGGGGCTGTCCTACAGCCCCCGTTTCCGCATACCTAGCGAGTCCTTCTCGCAACGAAAGGACATCGCCATGACCCAGACCGAACGGCCGCTCCTGTCGAACGGCATCACCCACCGCGATCCACACCCCGCGGGCCTCGCGCCCGAAGATCACCCCGCTCTCCACGCCTGGGCCGCGCATGTCGCCGCGGGCCGGATCGGCACCCGCGCGCCGATGCCGCCCGAGGCGCTCGCCCGCATCGCGCGGATGGAGGCGATCCTCCGCCCCACCCGCCGCGGAGCCGCGAAGTGAACGCCCCCGCCCGCTTCGACAGCGACGAGGACGACGACGGCACCTACGCCCTCGAATCCCCCGCCACGGACCCACAGGGCCGCTCCCGGCAGGACGGGTGGACGCCCAAGCGCCAACACACCTTCCTCACCGCGCTGGCGGAGGGGCATACCGTCGAGCAATGCTGCCGCTTCGTCGGGCTGACCGTCAGTTCGGCCTATGCGCTGCGTCGGCGGGCGGCGGGGGCGGCGTTTGCGCTCGGGTGGCAGGCGGCGGCGTTGCTCGCGCGCGATACCTTCGCGGATACGCTCGCCGCGCGCGCGATCGACGGGCAGGTGGAGACGATCACCCGCGCGGACGGCAGCGAGGTGACTCGCCACCGCTACGACAACCGCCTGGCGATGGCGATGCTGACGCGGCTCGACCGGCTCGCCGCGGCGGACGGGGGCGAGCGCACGCACCACGCCGCGCGGCTGATCGCGTCCGATTGGGAAGCCTATCTCGCCGGGATCGCGCGGGGCGCGGGGCCGGC
>NZ_CAHJWJ010000029.1 GCF_903642285.1 Sphingomonas bacterium | reverse complement strand
GCCGCCGCCGCCGGACGTCCCGCCGCCGCCGCCGCCGCCCGACCAGAAATTCACGCCCCCGCCGGTCGTGGTTCCGCCGCCGATCGTGCGCGCACCCGTGCCGTCGCCGGTCATCATCCAGTCGGTGCCGACGCCGCCGAAGGCGATCCAGTATGTTCCCGTGGCCGCCCCGCCGGCACCGGCAGCCCCGCCGGCACCGCCGACCGTCAGCAAGGCGGCGGGCGCGAAGGGCGATCCGTCGCAGTGGATCACGAACGACGACTATCCGCCCGACGCGCTGCGCGCCAACGAGGCGGGCGTCAGCGTGATCGCGTGGACGATCAACACCGCGGGCAAGGTCGAAGGGTGCCACACCACGCAGTCCAGCGGCTCGTCGTCGCTCGACAACGCGGCCTGCCGGGCGCTCAGCCGCCGCGGCCGGTACAGCCCGGCGACGGATTCCGGGGGCAATCCGATCGCGGTGACCCAGAGCAGGCGTGTGGTATGGAAGATACCGACCGACCGTTGATCCGAACGCTACCGGTTCAGCGTTTCATTTTCAGATGACCCAGCATCGAACATTCAGAGGGAATTACCGACCATGATCACGACCATTCTCGCTGCGGCCGGGACCGCGGCCGCCAAGGGTGACAATCCATACGGGCTCCAGCAGTCGCTGAAGGAAGGCGGGCTGATCTCGCAGACGGTCTTCACGATCCTCGTCATCTTCTCGATCGCATCGTTCTACATCCTGTTCTCGAAACTGTTCGAGCAGCAGAAGATCATGAACCAGGCCAAGCGCGTCCGTCAGGGCTTCTGGTCGGCGAATTCGCTTCGCGAAGGCTCGGCCAAGCTCGACAAGAACTCGGCCTACAAGCAGATCGTCGACGACGGCCTGGCCGCACAGGACCAGCACGCGAAGCTGACCGATCCGGTCGAGGCACATGACTGGCTGCACAATTCGCTTGCCCGTTCGGAGGGCGCGATCAATTCGAAGCTCGGCGGCGGTCTTGCCTTCCTCGCGACGGTCGGCTCGGTCGCGCCGTTCATCGGCCTGTTCGGCACCGTGATCGGCATCTACCGCGCGCTCGTGAAGATCGGTGCGTCGGGTTCGGGCTCGATCGACCAGGTCGCCGGTCCGGTCGGCGAGGCGCTCATCATGACCGCGCTCGGCCTCGTCGTCGCGGTGCCCGCGGTGCTGGCGTACAATTGGCTGCAGCGTCGCAACAAGTCGATCGCGGAGGACCTGTCGGCCTTCTCGAACGACGTGCTCGGCTTCCTGGCATCGGACGGCGCTGTTCGTCCGTCGATGGCGGTCGCCAAGCCCGCGCCGGTCGCCGCCAAGCCGGTCGGTGCGACGACTGCCCCGCGCGTCTGACCAACAGGATCATCCGGTATCGGCGCATCGGTGCCGATACCGGACGATACGGTTCCCGGCCTCTGTACCGGGGACTCGAAACACGGTAAGAAATAGGATCATTCGCATATGGCGATGGGCATTGCCGGTTCCACCGAAACCCCGATTTCGGATATCAACACGACGCCGCTCGTCGACGTCATGCTGGTGCTTCTCATAATCTTCCTGGTGACCGCGACCGTCGCCGTACAGGCTGTGAAGCTGAAGCTTCCGAACGTGCGCTTCGACCCGACCACCACCAAGCCCGAGAACGTCTCGCTGGCGATCACCAGCAAGCCGGACGGCACCTGTCTGGTCTATTGGGGCGTGTCCCCGGTGACCCACCAGGAACTGCTCGACCGGGCGGTCGCCAAGTTGAAGGCGGAGATCGCGCGGCAGGGCGGCGTCGGCAATCCCGATCTCGAACTGCCCGAAGCGCATATCCGCGGCGACGTGAACACGCCGTACAAGTGCATCGGCGGTGCGATCTACACGATGCAGCAGGCCGGTTTCGCCAAGGTCGGCTTCATTTCCGAACCGCCTCCGGGCGAAGGCGTGGTGCGTCTGTGACGCCCCGCCCCGTGACATCAGGAGTATAATGCTATGGCAATGAGCGGCGGCCGCGAAGATGGCGAGCCGATGATGGAAATGAACATGACGCCGTTGATCGACGTCCTGCTCGTGCTCCTCATCATGTTCATCATCACCATCCCGATCCAGACGCACGCGGTGAAGGTCGACCTTCCGTCCAATACGCAGAACAACCCGCCGCCGATCGATGCGCAGAAGAACAAGGTATCGATCGACGCCGCCGGCACCGTCGCGTGGAACGGCGTTCCGGTGGACGATATGACGCTGCGTCAGTATCTTGACCAGACGACGCAGATGAACCCGGAGCCGGAACTGCACTTCCAGCCCGATCCTAACGCGAAGTACGACGTCGTCGACCGGACCCTGGCGGTCATAAAGCGGTCTTCGGTGTCGAAGCTCGGCTTCATCGGCAACGAGCAGTATTTCAACGACTTCTGATCGGTGGCGGTTGGATTCGACCGGCCGGGGCGGCTCCTGCGGGGGCCGCCCTTTTTCGTCTGGGTGATGCACGACGCAAAAGCAGGACTGCCGGACGACCGCTTTCGCCCAATACCAGACGTTGCCTCTTTGAGGCTTTCGGGCATAAACCGCGCATGGGAACAATTTTCAAGCAAAATGGGATTGGGGACCGGCTGCTATTATGCGGCCTTTTTATCTTCCTAATCTTCTCAGAATACTTTACGCTTTTTCAAGACAAATTGATATTGTCGCTCTACATACTAGTGTTTGCTTTTGCTAATTGGTGGAGCGTTAGGCACGCGATAGGACTACGTCGCCGCCTTCGGGAGACGCTTGTTGTATCCATTATTCGGATCGGCGCGATATTGATCTTCATAGGCCTGACCTCGCTATTTTTCTTTCCTTCGGAAGAAGGGGGTTTTATCGGTGCGATACTCGTTGTGGGAATTTATCTCGGGCTACCAATAATCATATTATCGGTTGCGCTGGCACTGTTCCGGTTTCCTTTTAGACAGCGGACGAACGACAGCTAACCACCCAATTACAGACGTTCGGCCGGGCTCGCACTGATGGGCGAACCAATTAGCCGCTTATGCAAGCGTACCATTGCCGCTATGCCGAGTTGACCGTAGCGGAGCGACAGCGCCCGTCGCGACCGTCTCGCCGCCGGGCCCCAGCCTGCGCCAGGGGGATGAGGCTGGCCGTTCGCCTTCCCGCCTGTCGCACTCTTACAGCTTCGGCAACGTCACTCCGCGCTGACCCATATATTTCCCCGCGCGGTCCGCGTAGCTCACCTCGCACGGCTCGTTGCCTTGCAGGAACAGGAACTGGCACGCGCCTTCGTTGGCGTAGACCTTCGCCGGTAGCGGCGTGGTGTTGGAGAATTCGAGCGTGACGTGCCCCTCCCAGCCGGGCTCCAGCGGGGTGACATTCACGATGATCCCGCACCGCGCATAGGTCGATTTGCCGAGGCAGATGACCAGTATGTCGCGGGGTACGCGGAAATATTCGACAGTGCGGGCCAACGCGAAGCTGTTCGGGGGGATGATGCAGCAATCGGTCTTGCGATCGACGAAGCTGTTCGCGGCGAAATCCTTCGGGTCGACGATGACGCTGTCGATATTGGTGAAGATCTTGAACTCGTCCGCGACCCGCGCGTCATAGCCGTAGGAGGACAGGCCGTAGCTGATACAGCCGTCGCGCCGCTGGGCGTCGACAAAGGGTTCGATCATGCCGCGACTGAGCGCAGCCTCGCGGATCCAGCGGTCGGACAGGATGGACATGAATACCCCTTCGCCGGAATGCGCGGCCGGGGCAAGCGCCGGTCAGCGCGCCCGGTTCGCGACCAGATCGTCCACCACCGCGGGATCGGCAAGCGTCGAGGTGTCGCCGAGCGTCGAGACGTCGCCCTCCGCGATCTTGCGCAGGATGCGGCGCATGATCTTGCCAGACCGCGTCTTGGGCAGGCCGGGGGCGAACTGGATGACGTCGGGCGCGGCGATCGGGCCGATCTCGTTCCGCACCCACCCGATCAAGGTCCGGCGCAGGTCGTCCGACGCCTCCTGGCCTGCGTTCAGCGTGACATAGGCATAGATGCCCTGCCCCTTGATGTCGTGCGGGAAGCCGACGACGGCGGCCTCGGCGACATGTTCGTGCAGCACCAATGCGCTCTCGACCTCGGCGGTGCCCATGCGGTGGCCGGACACGTTGATGACATCGTCGATCCGCCCGGTGATCCAGTAATAGCCGTCGCCGTCGCGCCGCGCGCCGTCGCCGGTGAAATATTTGCCGGGGAAGGCGCGGAAATAGGTTTCGAAGAACCGTTCGGCATCGCCCCAAACGCCGCGCATCTGTCCCGGCCAACTCTTCGCGATCACCAGCGGCCCCTCCGCCGCGCCGTCCTGCACCACGCCGTCATTGTCGACGATCTGCGGGAACACGCCGGGCAGCGGCGTGGTCGCGGAGCCCGGCTTGAGCGGCGTCGCGCCGGGCAGGGGAGCGATCATGCCCGCGCCCGTCTCGGTCTGCCACCACATGTCGATGATCGGGCAGCGATCGCCGCCGACGACATGATGATACCAGCGCCATGCCTCGGGATTGATCGGCTCGCCCACCGAACCGAGCAGCCGAAGCGAGGCGCGGCTGGTACGCGCGACGGGCGCATCGCCCTCGCGCATCAGCGCGCGCAGCACGGTCGGCGCGGTGAACAGGGTGGCGACCTGGTGGCGGTCGATGACTTCCCAGATGCGGCTGGGTGTCGGCCAGTTGGGGACGCCCTCGTACATCAATGTCGTGCAGCCGTTGGAGAGCGGGCCGTAGACGATATAGCTGTGCCCGGTGACCCAGCCGACATCGGCCGCGCACCAGAAAATCTCGTCCGGGCGCGGATCGAAGCACCATGCGTGCGTCAGGTTCGCCCATAACAGATAGCCGCCGCTGGTGTGGACGACGCCTTTGGGTTTGCCGGTCGAGCCCGAGGTGTAGAGGATGAACAGCGGGTCCTCCGCGTTCATCGCGACCGCCGGACAGTCGTCGGCGACGTCGGCCTCGTGATACCAGATGTCGCGACCCTCGGTCATCGCCACTTCCGCGCCGGTCGCGCGGACGACGATCATGCGTTCGAGGACGGGGGCGAGCGCGGCGGCCTTGTCGGCATTCGCCTTCAGCGGCACGCGCTTGCCGCCGCGCCGGCCCTCGTCCGCGGTGACGAGGATCGTGGAGCCGCAATCGGTGATCCGCCCGGCGAGCGCGTCGGGGGAGAAGCCGGCGAACACCACCGAATGCACCGCACCGATCCGCGCACAGGCCAGCATCGCGATCGCCGCTTCGGGGATCATCGGCATGTAGAGCGTGACCCGCGTACCCTTGGTCGCACCGGCGTGCTTCAGGACATTGGCGAAGCGGCAGACCACGGCATGGAGTTCGCGGTAGGTGAGCGTGCGCGAAGCTTCGGACGGTTCGTCGGGTTCCCAGACGATCGCGGTCTGACCGCCGCGTTCGGCCAGATGCCGGTCGAGGCAATTCGCGGCCACGTTCAGCGTACCGTCGGCGAACCAGCGGACGCGGAAGTCGGCTTCGGCGAAGCTGCTGTCATCGGCGACGCTCGGCGGCTGCGTCCAGTCGAGTCGCGTCGCCACGTCCAGCCAGAAGCGGGTCGGCGTCTGTTCCGCCGCAGCATAGAGCGCAGCATAATCGTCCGCATCGATCCCGGTCTCCGCTGCCCATGCCGGCACCGGCACCATCTCGCCGCTCATCGCACTCTCCCGAATCGCACGCCGATCCATAGCGTACGCGGGGTGCCCAGGTCGATGGAGCCCCCCGAATTGCGCGTGACCACGGTTGCATCGAACAGGTTTTCGGCGCGCGCCACGATCGATACGCCGTGGCCGACCGGGACACCCGCGACCGCATCGAACACCGTTGCGGGCGGAAGGATCGCGGTCTGCAGATCGTCCTCATATTGCGCGCCGACATAGCGCAGCGTGCCCGACAGCGACGGCCCATTTGCGGGGGCCCAGGCCAGCGTCGCGCCGGCGGCGTGGCGGGGGCTCTGCGCGGGGGCGAGGCCATCCAATTGCGACTGGAGGCCGGTCGCCCGCACGTGGCTGTCGTCGAAGGCGTAGGAGCCGGTCAGCGATACCGCGCCGCGACGGAGGTCGACCGACGCCTCGATCCCCTTCGCGACGATCGCGTCGACATTCTGGCGCTGGCGCAGATTGGTACCGATCGTGACGTTGGCGACCGCGTCCTCCAATCGGTTGTAGAAGCCGGTCAGCGACAGCGACAGCCAGCGGGCCGGTTGGAGATCGACGCCGCCCTCGACACCCTTCAGCCGCTCCAGCTTCAGGTCCGCATTCGCCTGCGTGGTGATCGGGAAGACGACGAACGGCCGGTACAGCTCGTTCAGCGTCGGCACGCGGAAGCCGGTATAGGCGGCAGCGCGCAGATCGATCGCGGAGGCGGCATGGAGCAATGCGCCGACGCGCCCGGTACCGATCGTGCCGTCGCGGTCGGGATAGGCGCTGGTGATCGTCGGCGTGCCGGTCGCCGTCGTCTGGCGGAAGAAGCCGTCATCGATCGTCCACCGGTCCACTCGGCCGCCGCCGGTCAGCACCAGTCGGCCGATCGTCCAGTCGTCCTCGGCGAACGCGCCCGTCGTGCTCGTCTCGCCGCCCGCGGTCCGCCGCGCTGTGATCGCACCGGCGGCACCATAGGCGTCCTCGTACAGCGTGCCGTCGGCGCGGCGTGCGTCGATGCCGATGCGCAGGACATGGTCGGGACCGACCGGGGGGCGAAGCTCGAGCTTGCCGCCGATGCCGGTCGAAGGAGTGTGGCGCTGGTCCAAGGTCAACTGGAACGTCGTCGCGCTGACGACCTTGTTGGCGAAATCGCGGGCCTGGACATAGGCGAGCGCATCGACCTGCCAGTCGCCGCGGTGGATCAGGCGGATGCTGGCGTCCTCAGCGTCCGACGACGAGGTCGCGCCGGCGAAGCGCAGGACGCGGTCGTCGCGCAGGATCGTGCCGCTCGCCTGCAATTCGGTCTGCGCATCGATCGGCGCGACCGCACGGAAGCCGGTGGTCCAGTCGCGGTACGCGGCCGGGACGGTGGCGGCGACGCGCTCGTCGACGGGGGTGGTCTGGAAGCCGTCCGACCGTTCGTATCGCCCGAACAGCGAGACATAGCCCGCGCCGATGTCGGGCGAGACGGTCGCGGCGATCTGTTGCGAATTATAGCTGCCATAGGCCGCCTCGCCGCTGACGAGCGGCAGGTCGGCGCGGCCAGCGCTGACGAATTCGATCGTCCCGGCGACCGCGCCCGCGCCGAACGCGCCGGTGCCGCCGCCGCGGGTGACGCGGACCGCGGACAGGCGTTCGGGCGACAGCGCGTTGAACGGGATATAGCCGAAGAACGGGTCCGCGATCGGTATGCCGTCGAGCAACACGAGCGTCCGGCTGGTCGCGTTCCCGCCGAGCGAGCGGAGCGTGATCCCCTGCGCCGACGGGTTGGCCGATCGGCTGTCCGATCGGCGGAACTGCGCGAGGCCGGCGACGTCGGACAGCACGTCCTCGACCCGGCCCGATGCATCGCCCGTGAGCCGGTCGCGGCCGATGATCGTCGTGCCGTAGGCGGGGGTGCCGGGGGGGAGGTCCAGCCCGCGGCCGAGGACGACGATGTCGGGTATGGCGGCGGGGTCCGCGGGGGTGGTTTGCGCGGTTCCTGCGGTCGGTAGCGCAGCGGCGAGCAATGCGAGGGGAAGGAGCGGGCGGTTCACCGGTGGCGCATGGCCTTTGGGGTAGCGGGGGGCAAGGGGTGGCAAAGGTAGGGAATGCGTTGCAATCATTACCCTCCCCGGCGAAGGCCGGGGCACCGGCGCGAAGGTCGTGGAGACGAAGCGGGACCCCTTGATCGCATCCCGCAACCGGGCCCCGGCCTTCGCCGGGAAGGGGAAGATAAGGAACGGTGAGGCTCACCTCCTAAACCCGCATCACGCCCGCTGCCCGTACATCCGCGATCGTCGGCCAGCCGTTCACCGCCATCAGCAGATCCGCCTCCGCGAGGATGCAGCGAAGCACGTGTGCCGCGCCCTCCGCACCGCCGAGCGCGAGGCCGTAGCAATAGGGCCGCCCGATCCCGACCGCACGCGCGCCCATCGCCAGCGCCTTCACGACATCGGTGCCCGATCGAACGCCCGAGTCGAACAGCACCGGCACCTCGCCGGCAGCCGCGACGACGCCCGCCAGCATGTCGATCGCGGCGATTCCGCCATTCGCCTGCCGACCGCCATGGTTCGAACAATAGATCGCGTCGACGCCGGCATCCGCGGCGCGGCGCGCGTCGTCCGGGTGGCAGATTCCCTTCAGCACCAGCGGCAACGTGGTGAGCGAGCGAAACCAGGCGATGTCGTCCCAGGTGAGCACCCTGCCGAAGATCGACCCCCATGCGCCGATCGCGGCGCGCAGATCGTCGCGCGGCGGTTTGGCGAGCAGTTTCCGGAAGACCGGATCGCTGAAATAATTCTCCAGCACATGGCCGCGCAATTGCGGGAAATTGGCGGTGTTCAGATCGCGCGGTCGCCAACCGGTCACCCAGGTGTCGAGCGTCACGACGATCGCCTCATACCCCGCCGCCTCGGCGCGCGATATCAGACTGGCGGCGACGTCCGGATCGCGCGGGGTGTAGAGCTGGAACCAGCCGGGGGTGTCGCCCTTCGCCTTCGCGACCGCTTCCAGCGGATCGTTCGACAGCGTGGAGGCGGTCAGCGGCACGCCGGTCATTGCCGAGGCGCGCGCCGCGGCGATGTCGCCGTGCCCGTCCTGCGTGCACATCCCGGTCACGCCGATCGGTGCCATGAAGATCGGGCTCGGCAGCGTGCGGCCGAACAACGCGATCGACAGGTCGCGGCGCGTGGTGTCGACCAGCATCCGCGGCACCATGCCCCAATGACCGAAGGCGGAGACGTTGCGATCCTGCGTCGTCTCATCGCCGCACCCGCCCTGGACATATGTCAGGAGCGAGGGCGGCATCGCCGCCATCGCCCGCCGCTCCAGCGTCGCCGAGTCGACCGGGATATTCGGCACCACCCCCGACAGCCCCGCGGCGTAGATCGCGGTCTGGTAATCGCCGTATTGCGCCATGGCACCTCTCCTGGCCGAGGCTTGCCACCGTGGATGCGGGATTGTCGAGCCCGCGTTTGCCCCCGTGTGCGGCCCCGTGTGCGGCATTGTCCCCGGCGCAACCGCGTGGCAGACTGAATGAATGAACTATGTCGAACATATCAGCCTGGGTGGAGGCGCGCTGCTGAATCGCCTGGGACGCTATCTGGACCTCACCGACGACGAGCGTGCCGCGGTCGAGGCGATGCAGGCCCCGTCGCGGCGACTCGCCCCGGGCGATACGTTGATGCAGGAGGGCGGCCAGAACGACGCGATGTATGTCGTCGAACATGGCTGGCTGCATTCGTCGGCGCTGTTGGCGATGGGCGGGCGGCAGATCGTGCGGTTCCATTATGCCGGCGACCTGATGGGCGTGTCGAGCATCGCCTGGTCGCAATCCGCGACGACGCTGACCGCGATCGTCGACTGCACCGTGGCGGAGGTGCCCAAGGTCGCACTCGGACACCTGTTCGCGACCGAACGGCGGCTGGGCGGTCTGCTGTACGCGATCGCGGCGGCGGAAAGCGTCGCGATGGCGGACCGGCTGACGTCGGTCGGGCGGATGAACGCGATCGACCGGGTGACGACGTTGCTGCTCGACATGGTCGCACGACTGCGCGTGACCGCCGGTGGGATCGTCGACTCGTTCGAGATGCCGCTGACGCAGGCGGATATCGGCGATGCGACCGGGCTGACCAAGGTGCACGTCAACCGTACGCTGCGCGAAATGGAACGGCGCGGGATGATCGCGCGCATGGGCAAGCGCGTGCGGCTGCTCGACGAAGCCGCGCTGATCGCCGCCACCGGTTTCGTCGATCGCTATTCGGTCGTCGCGACCGACTGGCTGCCGCGCAGCTGAGTTCAGGCAAATAAAGACGCCGGCGCGGTTGCCGGTTCGTGCCGCCCTCGATATTCGGTCGGATATAGCGCTTTTCGGGGATATTGCGATGACAGTTACGACGCGCCGGGCGATCCTCGGCTGGCTGATGGCGATCGCCGCGACGCTGATGCCGGCGGCGACACCGGCTGCAGCGCAGCCGCAGCCGCCGCTGACGGTGTTCGCCGCAGCATCGCTGACCAATGCGCTGACCGAAATCGGCAAGGCATACACCGCGAAGACCGGTCGGCCGGTGCGTTTCTCGTTCGCGTCCAGTGGCGTGATCGCGCGGCAGATCGAAGCGGGGGCGAAGGCGGACCTGTTCTTTTCCGCCGACACCGAATGGATGGACTATGTCCAGACGCGCGGGCTGATCGATCCTTCGACCAGGCGCGATCTGCTGCGTGGTCGCCTCGCGCTGATCGCTTCCGCGGCAAGCACCGTTCGGCTGACGATCAAACCCGGTTTCGCGCTCGCCGCCGCGCTTGGTCCCAAAGGTCGGCTGTCGACGGGCGATCCCGATTCGGTGCCCGCGGGGCGTTATGCGCGCGCGGCACTGACCAACCTCGGGGTCTGGCCGACGGTCGCCGATCGGCTGGTGCGCGCCGATAACGTCCGGACCGCGCTGACCTATGTCGCGCATGGCGAGGCACCGCTCGGCATCGTCTATGAAACCGACGCCGCGATCGAACCCGGGGTGCGGATCGTCGGCTTCTTCCCCGAAGCGAGCCATGCGCCGATCGTCTATCCGGTCGCGATCACGAAGTCGGCGGTACCGGGGTCGGCGGACTTCTACCGCTTCGCTACCGGACCGGCGGCGCGGGCGATCTATGCGAAATACAGGTTCCGGCCGATTGGCCGATAGAACGCCGTCGATCCTGCGATGACGCCCGACATCTGGGAGGCGCTGCGGCTGAGCCTGATCGTGGCGGGTCGCGCGACGGCCTGGGGGTTGGTGGCCGCGCTGGCCTTTGCATGGCTGCTTGCGCGGTACCGGTTTCCCGGGCGGACGTTGCTCGACGCGCTGCTCCACGCGCCGCTGATCCTGCCGCCGGTGGTCGTCGGATTCGTGCTGCTCCTGCTCTTCGGCACGCACGGGCCGATCGGCGGGTGGCTCGATCGGCATTTCGGGTATCGGCTGGTGTTTACCTCCGCCGGCGCGTCGCTGGCGGCGGGCGTCTGCGCCTTCCCGCTGATGCTGCGCGCGGTGCGCCTCGCGATCGAGGGCGTCGACCCGAAACTCGAAGAGGCGGCGCGCAGCCTCGGCGCGGGGCCGATCGACCGCGCGTGCACGATCACGCTGCCGATCGCGCTGCCCGGGCTGATCGCCGGCGCGGTCGTCGGTTTCGCCGCCGCGCTCGGCGAGTTCGGCGCGGTCATCACCTTCGCCGCGAACATCCCCGGCGAAACGCAGACGCTGCCGCTCGCCATCTATGCCGCGCTGCAGGTTCCGGGGGGCGAGGCGATCGCGATGCGGCTGTCGCTGGTATCCTTCGCCGCCGCGCTGGTCGCGTTGCTGCTGTCGGAAGTCCTGCTGCGCGCTGGCAAGCGCGCGGCGGGGCGGTAGGATGCTGTCGGTCGCTGTCCGCTCGACGTTGGGGCGGTTCGATCTCGATGTCGCGTTCGAGGGGCCGGCGGACGGGATCACCGTATTGTTCGGGCCGTCCGGCGCGGGCAAATCCGCGACGCTGGCCGCCATCGCCGGCGTGTCGCGACCAACGCGCGCGCGCATCGTGCTGGGCGACCTGGTGTTGACGGATACCGCGATCCGGGTCGTCGTGCCCGCGGAGCGACGGCGGATCGGGATCGTCCACCAGGAGGCACGGCTGTTCCCGCACATGCCCGTGCGCCGCAACCTGCTCTATGGCTGGCGGCGGACGCGGGCGGAGAAGCGGATCGGGTTCGACGAGATGGTGGACGTGCTCGCGATCCGGCATTTGCTCGACCGACGCCCGCACGATCTTTCGGGGGGCGAGCGGCAGCGGGTCGCGATCGGTCGCGCCATGCTGAGCCAGCCCGATCTGCTGCTGCTCGACGAACCCGTCTCCGCGCTGGATTCGGATCGGCGCGGCGCGGTGCTGGCGTTCGTGCAGGATCTGAAGCGCCGCTTCGCGCTGCCTATGGTCTATGTCACGCATAGCGCGGACGAGGCGCGGTTGCTGGGCGATGTCGTCGTTCGGCTCGAGAATGGCCGGGTGACGGGTGTCGGCCCGGCCGGCGCGATGCTGCCGACGCGATCGCTGACCGGCGTGGTGGTCGCGCAGGACGGCGCGACGACGCGGGTATTGCTGGACGGGCGCGAGGTGGTGTTGCCGCGGATCGATGCGGCGGTGGGGGCGAGCGTGCGATTGGGGTGGTAGGGCGAGCGTCGAGCCTTGCACTGCCCTTTCCGACGGCAGGGCGGGGCGGGGGGAACGGGTGGTTTCGTCCTGCCGCAAACCCGCCTAACACCCCCGGATGATCCCCCGCATCCTCCTCGATACCGCGCAAGTCCCGGGTGGCGCGACGCTGCGTCTGTTCCAGCATGGCCGGGATTTCGCGATCATGCTGGGGATGAGCGACCTGATGAACAGCCGGATGAGCGGGTCGGAGGAGGCGCTGGCGACGATCGGCTGT
The DNA here is from genome assembly GCF_903642285.1 of Sphingomonas bacterium. GTDB lineage: Bacteria > Pseudomonadota > Alphaproteobacteria > Sphingomonadales > Sphingomonadaceae > Sphingomonas. Next base: position 24,730 of record NZ_CAHJWJ010000029.1, on the reverse strand, counting down.
GCGTCGCTCGTTACGCACCCCCGGCCGCGGGTGCTGGTCGGCGGACTCGGCATGGGCTTCACGCTTCGCGCGCTGCTCGGGGTCCTTCGCGCGGATGCGGAGATCGTCGTTGCCGAGATCGTACCGGCGATCGTCGCCTGGGCGCGTGGACCGATGGCGTCGCTGTTCGGCGATAGTCTCGACGATCCGCGCGTGCGCGTCCGGATCGGCGATGTGGCCGACGCCATCCAGGTCGGCGGTTGGGATGCGATCCTGCTCGACGTCGACAACGGCCCCGACGGGCTCGCCATGCCCGGTAACGACCGGTTATACGGCGTGGCCGGCATCGCCCGTGCCCGCGCCGCACTGGCGCCCGACGGCGTGCTCGCGATCTGGTCCGCCGCGCCCGACAAGGCGTTCGCGAACAGGTTGCGCGGGGCGGGACTGGGCGTCGTCGAGCATCGGGTGCGCGCGCGGTCGAACGGCAAGGGGCCGCGGCACGTCATTTGGACCGCGACCCGCGCGACCTGATGGAACCAGTTCGTTCCAGGGACGCTCCGCCTGCGGAATGATCAGCAATGCCCCTCCCGGTCGCGTGCGGTGCGCGACGGTGTCCGCCGCCACTTTGGGGCTGGGTGGCTGCGTGCCGGGTATCCTTACTCCCGCGGGCCCGGTCGCGGCGGGCGAGCGGCTGATCCTGTTCGATTCGCTCGCGATCATGCTGGCGATCATCATTCCCGTCATCTGTCTCACCATCGCCTTCGCGTGGTGGTTCCGCGCCGGCAACGACAAGGCGAAACGGCTTCCCGACTTCGCCTATTCGGGCCGGCTGGAACTGCTGGTTTGGTCGATCCCCGCGCTGGTCGTCATGTTCCTCGGCGGCGTCGCCTGGGTCGGCAGCCACGAGCTCGATCCGCCGAAGCCGCTCCGCTCGATGAACAGGGCGATCGATGTCGACGTCGTCGCGCTCGATTGGAAATGGCTGTTCATCTATCCCGACCTGGGCATCGCGAGCGTCAATCGACTGGTCATACCGGCCGGCACCCCGGTCAGTTTCCGAATCACGTCCGCGACCGTCATGAACAGCTTCCTGGTGCCGCAACTCGGCAGCCAGATTTACGCGATGTCCGGCATGACGACCCGCCTGAACCTGATGGCGGATCATCCCGGTCGCTATCTCGGGCGGTCGGTCCATTACAGCGGCAAGGGGTTCCCCGACATGCGGTTCGTCGTCCATTCGGTGACGCCGACGCAGTTCGGGGCATGGGTCGCCGGCACGAGGACCGCGGGACCGGTGCTCGACGAGCCCGGCTTCGTCGCGCTCGACCGGGACAGCGTCGACGTGAAACCCTATACCTACCGCAGCGTCGCGCCGAAGCTGTTCGAGGCGGTGGTGCGCAATTCGGGCACGTTGTCGACGAAGACTGCGGTCGACGGGAGGTTGCAATGACCTTTTTCGGCAAGCTCGGCTGGAACGCGATCCCGCTAAACGAGCCGATCCCGATGGTCGCGTCGGGAGTCGTCGCGCTCGTTATCTGCGGCGTATTGTTCTGGGTTTGGCGGGCGGGGCATTTTCCCTATCTCTGGCGCGAATATATCACGTCGGTCGATCACAAGAAGATCGGCATCATGTATTGCGTGCTCGCCCTCGTCATGCTGCTGCGCGGCTTCTCCGATGCGCTGCTGATGCGGTCGCAACAGGCGATCGCGATGGGAAACAACGGCTATCTGCCGCCCGATCATTACGATCAGGTCTTTTCCGCGCACGGCACGATCATGATCTTCTTCGTGGCTATGCCGTTCATGATCGGGCTGATGAACTTTGCCGTGCCGCTGCAGCTGGGCATTCGCGACGTGGCGTTCCCGACGCTCAACTCGGTCAGCTTCTGGCTCACCGCATCGGGCGCGTTGCTGGTCAACATCAGCCTGGTGGTCGGCGAGTTCGCGAAGACCGGGTGGGTCGTCTACCCGCCGCTCAGCGAGCTGCGGTTCTCGCCGGGCGTCGGTGTCGATTATTATCTGTGGGCGTTGCAGATATCGGGCGTCGGCACCTTGTTGTCTGGCGTCAACCTCGTGACCACGATCTTGAAGATGCGGGCACCGGGCATGGGCTATACCCGGATGCCGATGTTCTGCTGGACGTCGCTGGCGACCAATCTGCTGATCGTCGCGGCCTTTCCCATCCTGACCGCGACGCTGGCGATGCTGACGCTCGACCGGTATCTGGGCTTCCACTTCTTCACCAACGAAGCCGGTGGCAACCAGATGATGTTCGTGAACCTTATCTGGGCCTGGGGGCATCCCGAAGTCTATATCCTGATCCTGCCGGCGTTCGGCATCTTCAGCGAAGTCATCGCGACCTTTTCGGGCAAGCCGCTGTTCGGATACCGGTCGATGATCATGGCGACGATGGCGATCTGCATCCTCGCCTTCATGGTCTGGCTGCACCATTTCTTCACGATGGGGGCGGGCGCGGACGTCAACGGGTTCTTCGGTGTCACGACGATGGTCATCGCGGTGCCGACGGGCGTGAAGGTCTTCAACTGGCTGTTCACGATGTACGGCGGGCGGATCCGCTTCACCTCGCCCATGCTGTGGGCGGTCGGGTTCATGGTGACGTTCGTGATCGGCGGGATGACGGGCGTGCTGCTGGCGGTGCCGCCGGCGGATTTCGTGCTGCACAATTCGCTGTTCCTGGTGGCGCATTTCCACAACGTCATCATCGGCGGCGTGCTGTTCGGCGGTTTCGCGGGCTACACCTACTGGTTCCCCAAGGCGTTCGGGTTCAGGCTGGACGAACGCTGGGGCAAGGCGGCTTTCTGGTTCTGGATCACCGGCTTCTACGTGGCGTTCATGCCGCTCTACGTGCTGGGGCTCGAGGGGATGACCCGGCGGATGCAGCATTACGACGTGCCCGGCTGGCAGCCCTGGCTGCTGGTCGCGGGCGTCGGCGCGCTGCTGATCGCGGCCGGCATCGGCTGCCAGATCATCCAGCTATACGTCAGCATCCGCGATCGTGCGCAGCTGATCGACCGGACCGGCGATCCGTGGGACGGCCGGACGCTCGAATGGGGCACGACATCGCCGCCGCCGCCGTTCAACTACGCGGTGCTTCCCGACGTGCGCGGTGAAGAAGCCTATTGGCGCGTGAAATCCGCTGCGCGCGAGGACCGCAAGCTCAGCGATTTGCCCGATTATGCGGACATCCATATGCCCCACAATTCGCCGACCGGCTTCGTCAGCGCCTTCTTTGCGACGATCACGGGGTTCGCGCTGATCTGGCACATCTGGTGGCTGGTCATTCTCGGTCTGCTCGGCGCATGGGCGACGTTCGTCGTCTTCGCCTGGCGCGACGAAGCCGAATACGAGGTCCGTGCCGCCGATCTGGAACGCGCCGATCGCGACCGTCGCCGTGCGAAGGCGCAAATGCTGGATATTGCCGAAGAGGCGGTCGCATGACCGCGGCGGCGAAGCGAACCGCCGATCCGCACCAGTTCGGCCGCGGCCAAACCCCGATCAGCGAACAGGGGCCGGCACCGAAGCTGATCGTGGTGTCCTACGGGTTCTGGATCTTCCTGCTGTCCGACTTCATCATGTTCTCCGCCTTCTTCGCGGGATATGCGGTGCTCGTCGGCAATACCGCGGGCGGGCCCGGCGGGCGCGAGCTGTTCGAGCTGCCGACGGTTGCTGTGGAAACCACGCTGCTCCTCGCCAGCAGCTTTGCGTGCGGCATGGCGGGTATTGCGATGGCGGCGAGGAACAGGTGGTGGTTCCAGATCGCGATGGCGACGACCGCGGTGTTCGGTGCCGGCTTCCTCGGCCTGGAAATCCATGAATTCACCGGTCTGATCGCGCGCGGCGCAGGCCCCGATCGAAGCGCCTTCCTGTCTGCCTTCTTCGCGCTCGTCGGCTGTCACGGGCTGCACGTCACGATCGGTATGCTGTGGCTGACGACGATGATGGCACAGGTTCAGGCCAAAGGTTTCCAGGACGCCATCGTCCGCCGGATATTGTGCTTCAGCCTGTTCTGGCACGCGCTGGACATTATCTGGATCGCGGTATTCACGATCGTCTATCTGATGGGAGCGGGATGATGAATCGTCCGGTCGATGCTGATACCGAAGTCGCCGATTCCGCCCCCGGGCAGGAAACCGGCGGGGGCGAATTGCTGTCGGGCATTCGCGGTTATGTCGTGGGGCTGGTCGTGGCGGCGCTGCTGACGGGCGCGAGCTTCTACGTCGCGGGCAGCGGGCTGATCTACGGACCCGGCATCCCGGTCGCGCTGATGGCGCTGGCGATAGGCCAGATGGGGGTGCATCTGGTGTTCTTCCTCCACATTACGACAGGGTCGGACAATACCAATAACGTCCTGGCGCTGGCATTCGGCGTGCTGATCGTCGCACTGGTGATGGTCGGATCGCTGTGGATCATGGCGCATCTGAACCATAACCTGATGTCACCCGAGATGATGCAGCGGATGCAGCATTAGGGGCGCGGCCCTGGCAGGGCCGACTAAGCCGCCAGCGCCACCCGCCCCCGGTCGCGCGCCCGTCCTCGATCACGATCCGCGTCGTCCGCGCATTCGTGACGACATGCAGGTTCGGGCGCGCCGTCACCGGGCGCGGATACGCCTCCGCCGCCCTTTCGCCGTCGCTTTGCCGGTGCGGCGCGTATTCTTACCGCGAACCGGCCAGCGTCGCATCCAGCCTTGCGCGGTCCAGCCGTCCCTCCCAGCGCGCCACCACGATCGCGGCGACCGCGTTGCCGATGAAGTTGGTGAGACTGCGGCATTCGCTCATGAACCGGTCGACGCCCAGGATCAGCGCCATGCCGGCAACCGGTACCGACGGTACGATCGACAGCGTCGCGGCCAGCGTGATGAACCCGGCACCCGTCACCCCCGCCGCACCCTTGGACGACAGCATCGCGACCGCCATCAGCGCCAATTGATTGCCGAACGACAGATGCACGCCGCAGGCCTGTGCGATGAACAAGGCCGCCAGCGTCATATAGATGTTGGTGCCGTCGAGGTTGAACGAATAGCCGGTCGGCACGACCAGGCCTACGACCGCGCGGTCGCATCCCGCAGCCTCCAGCTTGGTCATGAGGTTGGGCAAGGCGGCCTCGGAGGACGAGGTGCCGAGCACCAGCAGCAGTTCGGCCTTCAGATACGCGATCAGCTTCAGGATCGAAAAGCCGTGCAGCCGGGCGATGATACCAAGGACAACGACGACGAACAGGATCGACGTCGCATAGAAGGTCGCGACCAGCCCGCCCAGCTGCACCAGGCTGCCCGCGCCATATTGGCCGACGGTGAAGGCGATCGCGCCGAACGCGCCGATCGGTGCGACCCGCATCAGGATGCCCACGATGCGGAAGACGATCAGCGTCAGCCGCTCGATCAGATCGAACACCGGCCGCGCAGGCTCTCCGACCAGCGACAGGGAGATGCCGAACAGGATCGCGACGAACAGCGTCTGGAGGATCGACCCTTCGGTCAGGGCGGACACCATCGTCGTCGGGATGATCGCCATCAGGAATCCGACCAGCGTCGTCTCGTGCGCCTGATGCGCATAATCCGCGACCGCACCGGCGTTGAGCGTTGCCGGGTCGATCCCCATTCCCGCGCCCGGCCGCACGACGTTCGCCACCGCCAGCCCGACGAAGAGCGCGATCGTCGACACGACGAGGAAATAACCCAGCGCCTTCGCCGCCACCCGCCCGACCGCGCCCAGTTCGCGCATGCCCGCGATCCCGCCGACGACCGTCAGGAAGATGACCGGCGCGATCACCATCTTCACCAGCTTGATGAAGCCGTCGCCGAGCGGCTTGAGCGCCTTGCCGGTATCGGGCCAGACATGGCCGATGATCGCGCCGAGCACGATCGCGACGACGACCTGGAGATACAGATGCTGCCACCATCTGGGCGGACGAACGGGGGCGGTTGCGGTCGGCGGGATCACGGGCGGCTCTCCAATATCGTTGCCCGCGCCATCGTCACGCGGCGCTGGGGTCGGTCGATTCGCAGGATCACCGTTTCCGCGCCGTCGGGCAAGCGCAGTTCGAAACCCTGAGCGCCGGCCCAGCGATCGGGCGTCATCGCCTGTCCGTCCAGCCCGCGCCAGTCGGCATCGGCGAGCCAGCCGGATTGCGCCATCGGCGAGCATGCGCGGAAATCGGCGAGCGCGGCGGCGAAATCCTCCAGCGCCACGTCGCGGTTCGTCCAGTCGGTCCAGCTGATCGCGTTGTCCTGCGCATAAGCGTTGTTGTTGCCGGCCTGCGTTCGACCGAATTCGTCGCCGGCGGTCAGCATGATCGTGCCCTTGGAGGCGAACAGGGTCGCCAACAGCGCGCGCCGGTCGGCGTCGCGGCGGGCGAGAACCGCGGGGTCGTCGGTTGCACCTTCCACATCGTAATTCCAGGATAGGTTGTTGCCGTGCCCGTCACGATTGTCCTCGCCATTGGCGTCGTTGTGACGGTGTCGATAGGCGACGATGTCGGCCAGGGTGAAGCCGTCATGCGCGGCGATGAAATTGACCGCCCGGGTGCGTGTGCCGCCGAAGATGTCCGGCGATCCGGCGATCCGCGTCGCCAGCGTCCCGGCATCGCCGTCGCCGCGCCAGAAGCGGCGGACATCGTCGCGGTAGCGGTCGTTCCATTCGAGCCAGGTGTCGGGAAAAGCGCCGAGCTGGTAGCCGCCGGGGCCGATATCCCATGGCTCGGCGATCATGATCCGGGTCGACAGCAAAGGATCGGTGGCGATCTCCGCGAAGATCGGCGCGCGGGGGTCGAAGCCGGGGCTGCGCGCTATTACGGGCGCGAGGTCGAAGCGGAACCCGTCGACGCCCATCGCGGCGAAGTGGAGCAGCGACGCCAGCGTCAGCGCGCGAACGTGGTCTTGCGCGAAATCGAGCATATTGCCGGTGCCGGTATGGTTGACGAGCATGCCGTCCGGCGTTCGCGCGTAGCTCGCGTCGTCCAGCCCGCGCAGCGACAGCGTCGGGCCGGACGCATCGCTCTCGCCGGTATGGTTGAACACGAGATCGAGGATCACGCCGATCCCCGCCGCCCGGAGCGCGGCCACCGTCTCGCGCAACTCGGCGACGCCGCCGGGCGCGAGGCCGGGGTCGATCGCCATAGGCACGACGGGGTTGTAGCCCCAGGCGTTGGTGAGCCCGAGCGGGGCAAGATGCCGCTCGTCGATCCAAGCGACGATCGGCATCAATTCGATGGCCGCGACGCGCAGTTTTTTCAGATGAGCGATGATCGCCGGATGCGCGAGCGCGCGGATCGTGCCGCGTTGCTCCGGCGGTACATAGGGGTGCCGCATCGTGAAGCCGCGGACGTTGAGTTCGTAGATCAGCCCGCCAGCGGTGAAGAGCGGTTGGGGCGGGTCGATTGGGGGCAGCGGCGCGGGAACGATCGCCTTGGGAACGAGCGCCGCGGTGTCCGCGCCATGTTGCGACAGGCGCGGGTCGTAGGCGAAGCGGCGGTCGAGTTCGGTCGCATAGGGATCGACGAGGAGTTTGCTGGGGTCGAAGCAGTGGGCGGGGCCGTCGGCGCGGTAGCCGTAACGGGCGCCGGGCGGGGCGTTTGCCATTGCCGACCAGGTTTCGCCGGTACGGGTCATCGGAATGCGCGTTTCTTGGACTCCGTCGAAGAGGCACAGGGTGACATTGGTGGCAAGGGGGGAGCGGACCGAGAAGCGGGTACCATGATCGGTCGCGTACGCCCCGAATTCCGCCCCGGGACGGGGAGGGGGACCGCGCATCGCAGATGCGGGGTGGAGGGGGGGCGCGGCCGGCGACCCGCTTGCGGCCCGCCCCCTCCACCACGCCGCTTCGCGTCGCGGTTCCCCTCCCCGTGCCGGGGAGGATTGAGTCTCGTTCACGTGACCACGTCCGGCGCGGTCCGCCCGGTATGCCGCACCACGCCCGCAATCGTCTCAGCCCCCGCCGCGATACCTGCAAGCATCGCGGTCGTATCGCCATCGATCGCATCCGCCTCGTACCGTTCCAGATACACCCGCAGCGTCGCACCGCTGGTCCCCGTTCCCGACAGCCGGAACACGACGCGGCTGCCGCCTTCGAACATCACGCGCACGCCCTGATGCGCGCTCACCGACCCGTCGACCGGATCGGCATAGGAAAAGTCGTCCGCCGCGGCGACGGTCAGGTCGCCGATCCGCATGCGCGGCAACGCACTCAGCTTGCCGCGCAATGCCGCCATCACCGCATCCGCACGCTCGCTCTCGACGCCCTCGTAATCGTGCCGCGCATAGTAATTCCGCCCGAATTTCCCCCAATGGTCGCGCGCGATCTCGGCTACGCCTTGCCGCCGCACCGCGAGGATAGTGAGCCAAAGCAGGACCGCCCACAGCCCATCCTTCTCACGGACATGATCCGAACCGGTGCCGGCACTCTCCTCGCCGCAGATCGTCGCCAGCCCGGCGTCGAGCAGATTGCCGAAGAATTTCCACCCGGTCGGCGTCTCGAACGCAGGGATGCCGAGCGCTTCGGCGACCCGGTCCGCCGCCGCGCTGGTCGGCATCGACCGCGCGATTCCCTTCAGGCCGCCGGCATATCCCGGTGCCAGATGCGCATTGGCTGCCAGTATCGCGAGGCTGTCCGACGGCGTCACGAAGATCCCGCGGCCGATGATGAGGTTGCGGTCGCCGTCGCCGTCCGACGCCGCGCCGAAATCGGGGGCATCCGGACCCATCATCGTTTCGTACAGCGCGTGTGCGTGGACCAGGTTGGGATCGGGATGGTGGCCGCCGAAATCCTCCAGCGGCGTCCCGTTCCTGACCGTGCCGGCCGCGAAGCCCAGCCGGCGTTCGAGGATTTCCGTCGCATACGGCCCCGTCACCGCGCTCATCGCGTCGAACGCCATCGTCAGCTTCGCCGCGCGGATCGCATCGAAATCGAACAGGGTCTCCATCAGCGCGGCATAATCGGCGACGGGGTCGATCACCTCGACGGGCATGCCGCCGACGCTGACGTCGCCGAGCGTATCCAGATCGATGTCCGCGGTATCCTCCGCCAGCCAGCGGTCGATCGTCTTCGTCCGTGCGTAGATCGCCTCGGTCACGCCCTCCGGCGCTGGGCCGCCATTGGCTATGTTGTACTTGATCCCGAAATCCTCGTCCGGGCCGCCCGGATTGTGGCTCGCGGACAGGATCAGCCCACCGATCGCACCGCGACGGCGGATCAGATCGCTCGCGGCGGGAGTCGAAAGGATGCCGCCTTGCCCGACGATCACGCGGCCGAACGTCGCCGCGGCGGCCATGCGGATCGCGATCTGGATGACCTCGCGGTTCAGGAAGCGCCCGTCGCCGCCGATGACGAGCGTCGCACCCGCCTTGTCCGGCACGACGTCGAACACCGACTGGATGAAATTCTCCGCATAATGCGGCTGCTGGAACACACGCACTTTCTTGCGCAGGCCCGACGTGCCGGGCTTTTGGTCGGGATAGGGGGTCGTCTGTACGATACGGATCATCGAGCTTCCATCAGGCTGCGGTAGAGATCGGCATAGCGCATGCCGCTCGCGGTCCAACCGACATCGGCGCGCATGCCGTTCTTCTGCATCCGGCGCCAGATTTCGGGGCGATCGTATAGCGCCACGGTGCGGCGGATCGCGCGGATCAGCGTGTCGCGCGTGACGCCGTCATGATGGATACCGGTGGCGACCCCCGCCGCGATCGCCGCGTCGTTCGCGTCGATGACGGTATCCGCGAGCCCGCCGGTACGCGCGACGACGGGGACGCAGCCATAGGCCAGGCCGTATAACTGCGTCAGCCCGCAAGGTTCGAACCGCGACGGGATCAGGATGGCGTCCGCACCGCCCTGCAGCAAATGCGACAGCGGTTCGTCATAGCCGATCCGGACGCCGATCCGCCCCGGATGCCGCGCCGCCGCCGCCTGGAACGCCGCCTCCAATCCCGCATCGCCCGAGCCGAGCAGCGCGAGGCGACCGCCGATCGCGACGAGATCGTCGAGTACCTCCACCAGGACATCCATCCCCTTCTGTCCGGTCAGCCGGCTGATGACGGTGAAGATGGGGCCGTCGCCGCGGTCCAGATCGAACATCGTCTCCACCGCGCGCTTGTTCGTCAGCCGCCGGCGGAGGGTACCAGCGGTATAGGATGCGGGCAGGGCGGGGTCGGTCTGCGGGTTCCAGACCCCCCGATCGATGCCGTTGACGATGCCGTGGACACGGGCTTCGCGCGTGGCGATCAGGCCTTCCAGCCCCATGCCGAATGCGGCGCGGCGGATTTCGTCGGCATAGGTCGGGCTGACGGTCGTGATCGCATCCGCCGCCTCCAGCCCCGCCTTCAGGAAGCCGACGCCGCCATAATATTCGACGCCGTCGAGCGCGAATGCGCCGGGCGGCAGGCCGAGTTCGGGAAAGACGCCGGCGTCGAACCACCCCTGGAATGCCATGTTGTGGATCGTGACGACCGATCGCGCCGGGATGCCGGGGCCGGGGGCGTAGCGCAGATAGGCGGGGGCCATCGCCGCCTGCCAGTCATGCGCGTGAAGGATATCGAAATGCTGTTTCGCGACCGCGCCCGAAGCGAGATCGGCGGCGGTACGGGCGAGCGCGGCGAAGCGGTGCCAATTGTCGGGCCAGTCATTGCCCCCCGCATCGCCGTAGATTCCGCCGCCGCGTGCGAAGAGCGTCGGCGCGTCGAGGATCAGCAGCGGATGGCCTGCGATCTCCGCCGCCAGCAGCCGCGCGCTCGTACCGAGCAGGTCGGGCCAATGGTGGACGACCTTCGCACCCTTCGACGCCGCCGCGAGCGCGGGGTAACCGGGCAGGAGCGTGGTGGTCGCGACCCCGTGCGGCACCAGCGCGGCGGGGAGCGCACCGACGACGTCGGCGAGCCCGCCGGTCTTGACGAGCGGGAAGGCTTCGGACGCGACGGAGAGGGCGGTGAGGGTCACGCTCCCAAACGCTCCACCATCGCGCTGGTGATGAGGCATACCCCATTGTCCGTCCGCCGGAACCGCTGCGCGTCCAGCACCGCGTCCTCGCCGACGATCAATCCTTCGGGAATCGCGACTCCCCGGTCGACCACTACTTTGCGCAGCCGCGCGCCGCGGCCGATCGTGCAGCGGGGCAGGATCACCGCTTGTTCCAACTGCGAGAAACTGTGCGCGCGCACGCCGGTGAAGACGAGGCTGCGGTGGATCGACGAGCCCGATATGATGCAGTCGCCCGACACCAGGCTCGACACCGCCTCGCCGCGGCGACCCGAGCTGTCGTGGACGAACTTGGCGGGCGGCGTGACTTCGGAATACGTCCATAACGGCCAGCTGCGATCATAAAGGTCGAGCTTCGGCACGACGTCGGTCAGGTCGATATTCGCCTCCCAATAGGCGTCCACCGTGCCCACATCGCGCCAATAGGCATCGCCCTCCTCCGGCGCGCGGACGCAGCTGTCGGCGAAGCGGTGGGCGACCGCCTTGCCGTGGTCGACGAGGTACGGGATGATGTCCGTGCCGAAATCGCGGGTCGATCCCGGCGTCGCGGCGTCGCGGCGCAGCTGGTCGAACAGGAAGGGCGTGCGGAAGACGTAGATCCCCATCGACGCCAGGCTGATATCGGGCTTGCCGGGCATCGGCGGCGGATCGGCGGGTTTCTCGACGAAGGCGGTGATCCGGTCGGCGTCGTCGACCGCCATGACCCCGAACCCGCTCGCTTCGCTGCGCGGCACCTCCATGCAGGCGACGGTCACGTCCGCGCCCGCATCGACATGGCGCTGGAGCATCAGCTCGTAATCCATCTTGTAGATGTGATCGCCCGCCAGGATCACCATGAATTCGGGGCCATGGCTTTCGATGATGTCGATATTCTGGAACACCGCGTCGGCGGTGCCTTCATACCATTGGAACTCGCTGATCCGCTGGCTGGCGGGCAGAATGTCGAAGCTCTCGTTGCGTTCCTCGCGCAGGAAGTTCCAGCCGCGCTGGAGATGGCGGATCAGCGAATGCGCCTTGTACTGGGTCGCGACGCCGATCCGGCGGATGCCCGAATTGATCGCGTTCGACAGCGCGAAGTCGATGATCCGCGACTTGCCGCCGAAATACACCGCCGGCTTCGCGCGGGTGTCGGTCAGTTCGGCGAGGCGACTGCCGCGACCGCCCGCCAGCACATAGGCCATCGCATCGCGGGCGAGCGGTTGTCTGCGGTGATCCATCCCGGTCCCCTCTCGTCGCCTGCCGCGATCGGCCTGTGGTTCAGCCTTCGAATTCGAGCATGATCGTGGCCAGCGGCGGCAGCGTGATCAGCGCCTTGTCGCCCGCGGCTTCGACCACGCCCATATTGCCGAGGCCGCTGCCCCAATATTCCTGTGCATCGCTGTTCAGGATCTCCCGCCAGCGGCCATTCTCCGGCATCCGGATGACGTAGGGCGCACGTGCGACCGGGGTCAGGTTTGCAATGACGACGATCGGGGCGACACCGGGCGCGCGGCGCACCCAGGCGAAGACCGAATGCGCCGAATCGTCCGAGACCAGCCATTCGAACCCCTCCGGCTCGCAATCGCGCGCATGCAGCGCGGGTTTCGCCGCGTAGAGCCGGTTGAGATCGCGGACCAACGTCCGCATCCCCTCGTGCGCACGCGCCTCGCGCAGGTGCCAGTCGAGCGCGCGACCCTCGTCCCATTCGGCGCGCTGGGCGAATTCCTGGCCCATGAACAGCAGCTTTTTGCCGGGATAGCCCCACATCAGCGCGTACAGACTGCGCAGATTGGCGAATTGCTGCCAATCGTCGCCCGCCATCTTGGTCAGCAGCGATCCCTTGCCGTGCACGACCTCGTCATGGCTGAGCGGCAGGACGAAATTCTCGCTGAAGGCATACATCAGCCCGAACGTCATCTCGTCGTGATGATGCCGCCGATGCACCGGTTCACGCCGCATGTACTGCAGTGTGTCGTGCATGAAGCCCATGTTCCACTTGAACCCGAACCCAAGCCCGCCGTCATGCGCGGGGGCGGTGACGCCCGGCCAGGCGGTCGATTCTTCCGCTACGGTGAAGAGGCCGGGATGCCGGCCGTACAGCTGCTTGTTGGTTTCGCGCAGGAACGCCACCGCCTCCCAATTCTCGCGCCCGCCGTCGCTGTTCGGGACCCATTCACCCTCTTCGCGCGAATAGTCGCGGTACAGCATCGACGCGACCGCATCCACGCGAAGCCCGTCGACATGATAATGTTCGGCCCAGAATAGCGCATTGTTGACGAGGAAGCTCGCCACCTCGCGCCGCCCGTAATTGTAGATCGCGGTATTCCAGTCGGGGTGGAAGCCGAGCTTCGGGTCCTCATGCTCATACAGCGCGGTGCCGTCGAACCGGGTGAGGCCGAACGCGTCGGTCGGGAAATGCGCGGGCACCCAGTCGATCAGGACGCCGATCCCGACCTCGTGCGCACCCTCGACGAAGCGCGCGAACCCCTCGTGATCGCCGAACCGCGCGGTGGGGGCGAACAGCCCGGTCGCCTGATAGCCCCAGCTGGGGTCGTAGGGATATTCGCTGACCGGCATGAATTCGATGTGGGTGAAGCCCATGTCGACGACATAGGGGATCAGCCGGTCGGCAAGCGCGTCCCAGCTGAGGAACCAGCCGTTCGCGTCGCGGTCCCAGGAACCGGCGTGCACCTCGTAGATGCTGATCGGCACCCGCCGGGGGTCGACGCTCGCCCAATGCGCGCGGTGAGCGTCGTCCTTCCAGACGTGGCGCGGGAGCGCGGTGGTGACCGAGGCGGTGGCGGGGCGGAGTTCTGCGGCGAAGGCGAAGGGATCGGCCTTCAGCGGCTGCAGGATGCCGTCCGCGCCCATGATCTCGAACTTGTAGCGGCGACCTTCGCCGATGTCGGGAATGAAGATTTCCCATACGCCGGTATCGCCACGGTGGCGCATGACATGGCGGCGACCGTCCCAGTCGTTGAAATCGCCGACCAGCGAAACGCGCCGCGCATTGGGGGCCCAGACCGCGAAGTGGATGCCGTCCGCACCCTCGTGCGTGATCGGATGCGCGCCCATCTTGTCGTACAGCCTGAGATGCGTGCCTTCGGCCATCAGCACGTCGTCGATGGGACCGAGCACCGGGCCGAAGCTGTACGGGTCCGCCAGCGACCATTCGCCGCCGCCGCCGGTCGCCCGGTAGCGCACGGGTTGCCGACCGCCCGCGATCGCCCCCTCGAACAGCCCCTCTTCGTCGATTCGGGTCAGCGTACCGAGCGATACGCCCGCCAGGTCGAACGCCTCCGCGGTCTCCGCACCCGGGATCCAGGTCCGCGCGAACAGGCCCGCAGGTCCTTCATGCACACCCAGCAGCGAGAACGGATCGGTATGCCGACTCTCCAAGAGCGCGGCGATGGCGTCAGCAGAAGGTTTCACAGCACACCCCAGATATCGGTCGCATATTCGCGGATGGTGCGATCCGACGAGAACCACCCGACCCGCGCGACGTTGCGGACGGCGGCGGCTTCCCAGCCCGGCGTGTCCGCCCACCGCGTATCGACCTCGCGCTGCGCGGCGACATAGGCGTCGAAATCGGCGGCGACCATGAACCAGTCATGGTCGTAAAGGCCGTTCATCAGGTCTTTGTAGCGTGTCGGATCGTCGGGCGAGAACACACCCGATGCGATTGCCGACAATGCCTGGTTCAGCGCACCCGACGCCTCGATCGTCGCGCGCGGATCGTAACCGGCGGCGCGCTTTGCCGCGACCTCGTCCGCGGTCATGCCGAAGATCACGATATTCTCAGGCCCGACGCGCTCCATGATCTCGATATTCGCCCCGTCGAGCGTGCCGATCGTCAGCGCGCCGTTCAGCGCGAACTTCATGTTGCCGGTGCCCGACGCCTCCATGCCGGCGGTCGATATCTGTTCGCTGAGATCCGCGGCGGGCACGATCTTCTCGGCGAGCGACACGTTGTAATTGGGCAGGAACGCGATCTTCAACAGGCCCCCGACGGATGGATCGCTGTTGATCCGTCGCGCGACGTCGTTCGCCAGCTTGATAATGAGCTTCGCATTGGCATAGCTCGACGCCGCCTTGCCAGCGAACAGCTTCACGCGCGGGGTCCAGTCGCGTTCGGGATGGCCGCGGATCTGGTCGTACAGCGCGACCGTCTCGATGATGCCGAGCAACTGGCGCTTATATTCGTGGATGCGCTTGATCTGGACGTCGAACATCGCGGTCGGATCGATCCTGAGGCCCAGCGTCGTCTTGATGTAATCCGCCAGCGCGGCCTTGTTCGCACGCTTCACCGCGGCGAATTTCTCGCGGAACCAGCTATCCTCCGCGAACGGTGCGAGATCGGCGAGCTTCTCCGCATCGTCGAGGAATGCGTCGCCGATCGCCTCGCGGATCAGCGCGGTCAGCCCCGGATTGCATTCCTGCAACCAGCGGCGCGGGGTGATGCCGTTTGTCTTGTTGTTGATCCGCGTCGGATAGAGCGTGTGCAGGTCCGCGAACACCGTGCGCTTCATCAGGTCGGTGTGGAGCGCGGCGACGCCGTTGACGCTGTGCGATCCCACGAACGCCAGGTTCGCCATCCGCACCCGCCGCTCGCCGCCCTCGTCGATCAGGCTGATCGCGGCGATCGCGCGGTCGTCGATCCCTTCGACCGCGCGTGCCTCGCGTAGCAGCTTGGCGTTGATCGCATAGACGATCTGCATGTGCCGCGGCAGCAGCCATTCGAACAGCGGCAGCGGCCAGCTTTCCAGCGCTTCGGGCAGCAATGTGTGATTTGTATAGCCGAACGTCCGCTTCGCGATGTCCCACGCTTCGTCGAAATTGAGGTCGTGATAATCGACCAGCACGCGCATCAGTTCGGCGACGGATACCGCGGGGTGGGTGTCGTTCAGCTGGATCGCCGCCTTGTCGGCCAGCGTCTTGATATCGCCGAAATACTGGACGTGCCGGCGGACGATGTCCTGGATCGAGGCGGAGGAGAAGAAATATTCCTGCCGCAGCCGCAGTTCCTGCCCCGCCGCGGTGGAATCGTTCGGATACAGGACGCGGACCAGCGTCTCGGCACCGATCTGTCCGGCGAGCGCGCCCGAGAAATCGCCCGCATTGAACCGGTCGAGCCGGATCGGATCGAACGCGCGTGCGGTCCACAGACGCAGCGTGTTGACCCGCTTGCCGCGCCAGCCGACGACGGGCGTGTCGACCGCGATCGCCTCGACCGCCTCGGCGGGTTTCCAGTGGATCGTGCCGTCGTCGTGTCCGACGACCTCGCCGCCGAAGCCGACGAAATACGCGCTTTCGCGGCGCTCGAACTCCCAGGGATTGCCGTGGACCAGCCAGTTCTCGGGCAGTTCGACCTGCCAGCCATTCTCGATCCGCTGGCGGAACATGCCGTTCATGTAGCGGATGCCATAGCCGTATGCGGGGAGTTGGAGGCTCGCGAGGCTCTCCATGAAGCACGCCGCCAGCCGCCCCAGCCCGCCATTGCCGAGCGCCGCGTCGGGTTCGATCTCCTCCAGTTCGGCCAGGTCGACGCCGTGGACCGCGAGCGCCGCCTTCACCTCGTCGCTGCGCTGCAAATTCCCGAGCGCGTCGCGCAGCAACCGGCCGATCAGGAATTCCAGGCTGAGATAATAGACCTTCTTCGCGCCCGCCGCGTGCGCCGCCTTGGACGACACCATCCAGCGTTCGATGATGTCGTTCCTGACCGTGAAGATCGTGGCCGCCAGCCAATCGTGCGGCAGCGCGGCCTGTGCATCCTTGCCGATACGGTGGACGAGGGTGTCGAGGATGGCGTCGGCGAGTGCGGTACAGTCGGGTGCAGCGGAACATGTATCGGGGACAATAGCGGTAGCGGGCACGCGGGCATCCCTCATGACGTCGTCGGCGGGCATCCTAACCGGACGCGGGGTAAAGTCACTTGCCTACTTCTTTTCTTCCCCTACCGCTTGCGGGAGGGGAGCAAGAAGGACGTCGCCTTCTGCCGGGACAGGGTCACGACGCCTCCGCCCTGTCACAACAATCCGTACACCAGCACCGCGTTCAGCAGGAAGATGGCGGCGGCGATGCTCCAGGCCAGGACGCGCAGCCCCGGGCCGATCGCGAACCGTCCCATCAGATCGCGGTCACCGACGAACTGGATCAGCGGGAAGACCGCGAAGGGCAATTGCAGGCTGAGCACGACCTGGCTCAGGATCAGCAGCTTCGTCGCGCCGGCGTCCCCGGTGCCAGCGACAACCGCGATGGCGGGCACGATCGCAAGTCCGCGCGTGACCATCCGCCGTAGCCAGACGGGTATGCGCAGATGCAGGAACCCCTCCATTACGATCTGCCCGGCGAGCGTCCCGGTGACGGTTGAATTCTGTCCCGATGCCAGCAGCGCGACCGCGAACACGATGCTGGCGGCGGCACCGCCCAGCAACGGGGTCAGCAGGCGATACGCCTCGTCGATTTCCGCGACGCCGGTATGGCCGGCGACATGGAACGTCGCCGCCGCCAGCATCAGGATCGCGGCGTTGATGAAGAACGCCAACCCCAACGCGATCGTGCTGTCGATCGTCGCCATCCGGATCGCCTGAGCGCGCCCGGCATCGTCCTCGCGCCAGGCGCGGGTCTGCACGATCGAGGAATGAAGGTACAGATTGTGCGGCATGACGGTCGCGCCCATGATGCCGATCGCGATATACAGCATCGCCGGATCGCGCAGGATGCGACCGCTCGGAACCAGTCCCGCCGCCGCGGCACTCCAATCGGGTTTCGCGAGCGCGAGTTCGAAGACGAACGACCCGGCGATGACGAGCAGCAACGCGACCACGAACGCCTCCAGCTTGCGAAAGCCGTAGCGTTGCAGCGCCAGGATCAGGAACACGTCGAGCCCGGTGACGCACACGCCCCATACCAGCGGCATCCCGAACAGCAGCTTCAGCGCGATCGCGGTGCCGAGCACCTCCGCCAGATCGCATGCGATGATCGCGATCTCGCACAACAGCCACAGCATCAGTGCGACGGGCCGCGGGTAGCGGTCGCGGCAAGCCTGCGCCAGGTCGAGCCCGCCGGCGATGCCGAGCCGCGCGGACAGCGCCTGCAACACCATCGCCATCAGGTTCGACAGCAGCACGACCGACAACAGGGTATAGCCATAGGCCGATCCGCCGGCGAGGTCGGTCGCCCAGTTGCCCGGGTCCATGTAACCGACCGCGATCAGATAGCCGGGCCCGGCAAAAGCGAACAATCGCCGCCAGAAAGACGCGCCGTCGGGCACCGTTATGCTGCGATGGCCGTCGGACCGTGTCGGGGCCGGGACAGCGGGCGCAGGTTCGGTGAGTGGCGGCATCGCGGTCCGCCTTGCCGGATCGACGCGGCCGGGACAACGAAGGGATTGCGACGAAACGGCAAAACCGGCGCGAATCGCCATATGTCATGCATTGCTCGTTCATCGCGTATCGCGCATTGGGCGCTCGTCCACATCTAGGGTGATGACGATATGCGAATCGCAGCTGCGATCCTCACGCTTCTGCTCGCCGCCGCACCTGCGCTCGGTGCCGTGCCGATCGACGGCCGCTGGCTGGTCGAGGACGGCACCGCGGTCATCGCGGTCGGGCGGTGCGGTGCGTCGACGTGCGGGCACATCGAACGCTTCGTTCGCGTCGATCCGTCGCGGCCGCATACCGATATCAACAATCCCGATCCCGCACTTCGCGACCGCCCGTTCCTGGGATTGGCGGTCCTGTCGGGCTTCGCCGATGCGGGCGACGCGTGGCGCGGGCGCATCTACGACCCCAAATCCGGGCGGACCTACAAGTCGATCGTCCGCCGTCAGCCCGACGGATCGCTCAAGGTCCAGGGCTGTATCGCGTTCATCTGCCAGACGCAGCACTGGGTACCGGTGAAATAGGCTTGCCGTCTCACGGACGACGCAACTCAGGCCAGGGCCGCATCCACGCCCATGAGCGCCGGAAAGAACCCTTCATGCGCCCGGCGCAGGTCGTCGAGCGTCACGACATAATCCCCCGCCTCAAGCTCGAACACGATCCGGCTGGCGATCGTCCGCCCGATCGGATGCGCATCGACGCCGCCGGCCTCCGCGCCAAGCAGGAAATCGTACAGCGCGTGATCCTCGACGGTGACGAGGTAAAGCCCCTGATCTTCCGCGAAGAACGTGCCCGCAATGCCGCATTCGGCGGAGGTGTCGAGCATCGCGCCGATCCCGCCGGCCAGCGCCATTTCGGCGACCGCGACCGCGACGCCGCCGTCCGACACGTCGTGGCATGCGGTGACGATCCCGCTTTCGATGCCGGTACGGACATGATCGCCCGCCGTGCGTTCGGCCTTCAGATCGACGGGCGGCGGCGGCCCGGCGTCGCGGCCCTCGATGCCGTGGACTTCGCGCAGCCATAATGACTGGCCGAGATGTCCCCGGTGACCGCCGACCAGCACGATGATGTCGCCGGTGCCCTTGAACGCGATCGTCGCCGATTTCGACCAGTCCGCCAGCAGGCCGATGCCGCCGATCGCAGGCGTCGGCAGGATCGCCGCCGCGCCGCCAGCCTCGTCCTTCGTCTCGTTATAGAGCGACACGTTGCCGCTCACGATCGGGAAGTCCAGCGCGGTGCATGCTTCCGCCATGCCCTCGATGCAGCCGACGAACTGGCCCATGATCTCCGGGCGCTGCGGGTTGCCGAAGTTCATGCAGTCGGTGGTGGCGAGCGGCGTCGCGCCGACCGCGGTCAGGTTGCGCCAGCACTCCGCGATCGCCTGCTTGCCGCCTTCGTACGGATCGGCATAGCAATAGCGGGGCGTACAGTCGGTCGAGACCGCAAGCCCCTTGTCCGTACCGTGGACGCGCACCACACCCGCATCGCCGCCGGGGCGCTGCACCGTGTCCGCGCCGACCATGTGGTCGTACTGCTCCCAGATCCAGCGGCGCGAGGCGATGTCGGGGGAGGCCATCAGCGTCAGCAGGTTCGCGGCGGGATCAGCGCAGTCGGGTATGCTCGCGAGCGGGGCGGGCGGCTCGGTCTTCACATGCGGCCGGTCGTAGAGCGGCGCATCGTCGGCGAGCGGGCCGAGCGGGATGTCGCACACCGTCTCGCCCTTGTGCGTCAGGACCATGCGGCCGGTGTCGGTGACGCGGCCGATCACCGCGAAGTCGAGCTCCCATTTGCGGAAGATCGCCTCCGCCACCGCCTCGCGGCCGGGCTTCAGGACCATCAGCATGCGTTCCTGGCTCTCGCTCAGCATCATCTCGTACGGGGTCATTCCCGTCTCGCGCTGCGGCACGTCGTCCATGACGAGTTCGATGCCGACGCCGCCCTTGCTCGCCATCTCGACCGAGGAGGAGGTGAGGCCGGCGGCGCCCATGTCCTGGATCGCGACGATCACGTCGGTCGCCATCAGTTCCAGGCACGCCTCGATCAGCAGTTTTTCGGTGAAGGGATCGCCGACCTGGACCGTCGGGCGCTTCTCGTCGCTGTCTTCGTCGAAGCTGGCGGACGCCATCGTTGCGCCGTGGATGCCGTCGCGGCCGGTCTTGGAACCGACATAGACGATCGGATTGCCGATGCCGCTGGCGGCGGAATAGAAGATCTTGTCCTGGTCCGCGATCCCGACGGTCATCGCGTTAACGAGAATGTTGCCGTCATAGGCCTTGTGGAAATTCACCTCGCCGCCGATCGTCGGTACGCCGACGCAGTTCCCGTACCCGCCAATGCCGTGGACGACCCCTGCGATCAGGTGGCGCATCTTCGGATGATCGGGCCGCCCGAAGCGAAGCGCGTTCAGATTCGCGACCGGCCGCGCGCCCATCGTGAACACGTCGCGCAGGATCCCGCCGACCCCTGTCGCCGCACCCTGATAGGGTTCGATATAGGACGGGTGGTTGTGGCTCTCCATCTTGAAGATCGCAGCCTGGCCGTCGCCGATATCCACCACGCCGGCATTCTCGCCCGGGCCGCAGATGACCTGCGGGCCGGTGGTCGGCAGCTTCTTCAGGTGGATGCGGCTCGACTTGTAGCTGCAATGCTCGGACCACATGACCGAGAAGATGCCCAGTTCGACCAGATTGGGTGCGCGACCGAGCGCGCTCAGCACGCGGTCATATTCGTCGGGGGACAGGCCGTGTTCGGCGACGATCTGCGGGCTGATCTCGGTCATGGTGCTTCATTGCCCATAAGGCGGCTGGGTAAACCCCGCCGGGCTCAGCGTGAAGATCTCGCACCCCTTCTCGGTGATCCCGATCGAATGCTCGAACTGCGCGGACAGCGACCGGTCGCGGGTGACCGCGGTCCAGCCGTCGTCGAGCAGCTTCACGTCGGGGCGGCCGATATTGATCATCGGTTCGATCGTGAAGATCATCCCCGGCCGCAGTTCCGGCCCCGTGCCGGGCTTGCCGACATGCACCACCTCGGGCGCATCGTGGAACAGTCGCCCGAGCCCGTGCCCGCAGAAATCGCGGACCACGCCGTAGCGGTGCTTCTCCGCATGCCGCTGGATCGCGTTGGCGACGTCGCCCATATGATTGCCGGGGCGCGCCTGCTCGATGCCGAGCATCAGGCATTCATACGTCACCTCGACCAGCCGCCGCGCCTTGAGCGGTACGTCGCCGATCAGGAACATCCGGCTCGAATCGCCATGCCAGCCGTCGAGGATCGGGGTCACGTCGACGTTCACTATTTCGCCCGCCTTCAGCGTGCGCTCGCCCGGAATGCCGTGGCAAACGACGTGATTGACCGAGATGCAGCTGGAATGCGTGTAGCCGCGGTAGCCGAGCGTCGCAGGGACGCCGCCCTTCGACCCGACGAAATCGTAGATCAGCCGGTCGATCTCGCCCGTCGTCACCCCCGGCACCATGTGCGGCACGAGCATGTCGAGCGTCTCGGCGGCGAGGCGGCCCGCCTTGTGCATGCCGTCGAACGCGGCGCGGCCGTGGAGCTTGATCGCGCCGGTGCGGGTGTCGTGCGCATCGACGAGCGCGGTTACATAGTCTGTCATTGCGGCGATATAGCGTGGTGCGACCGGCTTTGCGAGCGTAGGGCGGCACCATGCAGAACGAGCGTATCTGGACCGCCGCCCTTGTCGTCATCGGCGACGAAATCCTCTCCGGCCGGACGCAGGACAAGAACATCGCGCAGGTCGCGACCTGGCTCGGCGTGCAGGGCATCCGCCTCGCCGAAGTCCGCGTCGTCGCCGACGATGCGAAGGCGATCGTCGAGGCGGTAAACACGCTGCGCGCGCGCAACGATTACCTGTTCACGACGGGCGGGATCGGACCGACACATGACGACATCACCATCGACTCGATCGCGGAGGCGCTGGGCGTCGGCGTCGTCCATCACCCGAAGGCGATGGAGACGCTGACGCGCTATTACGAGACGCGCGGCGGGCTGAGCGAGACGCGGGCGCGGATGGCGCGCGTGCCCGAGGGCGCGGACCTGATCGAGAACCGTTTGTCCGGCGCGCCGGGGATCAGGATCGGCAACGTGTTCATCATGGCGGGGGTGCCGCACATCACCGCGGGCATGCTGGATGCGCTGACCGGCACGCTGGAAGGCGGGCGGCCGGTGGTGTCGGAGACGATCGGCTGCTGGGTCGCGGAAAGCGAGGTCGCGGACCTGCTGCGGTCGACCGAGAAGGATTTCCGCGATCGGGGGGAGGTGGCGATCGGGAGCTATCCGTTCTTCCGCGACGGGAAGGTCGGGGCGAATTTCGTGGTGCGCAGTCCGGATGCGGGGTTGGCAGCGGCGTGCGTGGCGGAGCTGGCGAAGGCGCTGGAGGCCGGGGGGCGCAGCGTGGTCCAAGGTGGGATCTGACCGTAGTTCGGACGTACGTGTCGGCCCCGCAACGTCCGTCACCCCGGCCTTGAGCCGGGGCCCCGCTTCTTCCTGTCCGCCGAAGAAGCGGGGCCCCGGATCAAGTCCGGGGTGAAGAAGGGGGGTGGCTGTAAAAGGACGGCTACCCGATCGCCCGATCCCACCCGTCGAAATAGGCGCGGAAGTGGAGGAAGTGGAGGTGTGCCATTCGCCTTTCCACATCGTGTGAAAAGAAGGACTTGCGCGGTTCGGGGTGGCAATCGCTGTTGGATGGTCGGCGCGGGTCGGCATTGAGCGGACATGGCATGGCGGGTGGTTTGTAGGACAGCGCGGAAATGGGGGATTGCCGCTTTGCGTTCACCCGAACCCCGGAGCGCGATACGCGAAAATGCCCGGTCGAGGGATCACGCGAACAGCGAGATCGAGTTGCCGAAGTTGTGAAGCAGGATCGGTAGGAGCACGCTACCGGTCCGCAGCCGAAGCCAGACCGCTATGAACGCGGGTAATGCCGTCAGCACCATCGTCAGCGGATCGAAGGAAAACGCACCAGCCGAATAGCCGAAAGCGTGTGCGAGACCGAACAGCGCACATGAAAGCACCGCACCCCAACCCCAATCAACCCCGAGGAACCGCCACCGGGCGAGGAACGCCCGATCGAGCGCGAACAGCAGAATTCCGCGATAGAACGGCTCCTCTTCCAGTCCCGGCATAGTCAACTGAAACGCGATGGTCTCACGATCGGCATGATCGCTGGGGAAGAAGTGCGCCAAGATTGCGAAGAAAACGCAATA
Source organism: Sphingomonas bacterium (assembly GCF_903642285.1). Classification (GTDB taxonomy): domain Bacteria; phylum Pseudomonadota; class Alphaproteobacteria; order Sphingomonadales; family Sphingomonadaceae; genus Sphingomonas. The sequence continues at coordinate 1,174 of NZ_CAHJWJ010000029.1, read as the reverse complement.
AAGCAGCACAATCGGTAGACTTTTTGGCAAGCTGCCCTCTGCCTGCCGGATTGTCACTCCCGAGCCTCGGAATCCGAAAGAAGGGAGGGCCGCAATCGCAACCGTGACGACAAGCGCCATGATCTTGCCTTGCCAGTTCCAGTCGGAGGCGGGCAGCAGACGAGGGATCAATCCATATCCCCGCGTCAGCATGGCATCGTTCAAGATCACGAGGCCGGCAGCGACCATAAGCCATTTGAAAGCAAATCGACCGCGTTGCCAAAGGCCTATGACAACGCCCGCGCCGACAAGCAGCGCGATCACACCCGCGATCCCTATAATTCCGTCCATATGCACCCCCTGCCCAGACGACGACTATATGCACATCATACAATGACAGCCGCCGCACCGCTCACCAGCAATCCCCGTCATTCGACCTATATCATCACCGAACCTCTCGTCCCCCCTTCCACAAGCGCAGCACGCGCCCCTCGACCGGCAGTCCGTCGAACGGCGTGTTCCCCGCGCGGCCCGTGAACGCGGAGCCGTCGATGCGCCACGCCACGCGGTCGTCGAACAGCATCACATCCGCGGGCATCCCGACCGCCAGGCTCCCGGCCTCCAGCCCCAGCACGCGCGCCGGACCCAATGCGAGCAGCGCGAACAGGCGGTCGAGCGGTAGCAGCCCGTCGCGGACCAGCATCAGCGCGAGCGGGAGCAGCGTCTCCGCGCCCGCCGCGCCGGCTTCGGCATCGGCGAAGGGCAGGCGCTTCGCTTCCGGCCCCTGCGGGTCGTGACCGGAAGACAGCACGTCGATCGTCCCGTCCGCGATCGCCGCGCGTGCCGCCAGCCGATCCGCTTCGCTGCGTAAGGGGGGCGACAGATGCGCGAAGGTGCGGAAATCGCTCATCGCGATGTCGGACAGGTGCAGATGCGACGGCGTGATGCCGCACGTCACCGCGACGCCGCGACGCTTGGCCGCGCGGATCAGGTCGAAGCCCGCCGCGGTCGTGACCTGCCGGATGTGGAGCCGCCCGCCGGTCTCCTCCGCCAGCATCAGGTCGCGGGCGATGGCGATCGGCTCGGCCACCGCGGGGGCAGCGGGCAGGCCGAGGCGGGTCGCGGTCTCCCCCTCGGTCGCGACCGCGCCCGCGACCAGCCCGGCGTCCTCGGCATGCGTGACGACCGCCAGGCC
>NZ_CAHJWJ010000028.1 GCF_903642285.1 Sphingomonas bacterium | reverse complement strand
CGACGGCCGGCGGGACCGTCGCGCGCGGAGCGATCGCCGCGACCGCGACAGGCGGTGTCAGGGGTATCGCCAGCGCCGGTACCGCCGTCGCGGCAGGGCGCTGCCCACGCGGCGTCGGGATCGGCGGAAGCACGGCCGCCTGCGCCACCTGAACCGGCGCGGCCGGAGCGGCCTGAGCCGACGTCGGCACGCTGCGACCGCGGCGATCCTTGCGGCCGTGGCGTGGCTCGGGCGTGGGCCGGACCGCCACCGCAGCGACCGCGACGGGTTCCGGGGGCAGCGGTGTCGTCGCCGGTGCCAGGCGCGCATCGGCGACTCGCTCCGGACTGGTCCGGACTTCGCCGAAATGCACCGCGAACGCGCGGTCGATCGGGTCGAGCATCGGCAGACGCTCGAAAAACGGTTGCAACCCCAGCGCCATCCCGCCGGGCATCATCGTCGTCGCGATATGCTCCGCGCCCGCGATATCGCCATTCATCGCCAGCACGAACGCCCGCGACCGCCATGCGCCGCGATCGGTCTTCGTCAGCAACGGCGCGAGCGTATCGAGCGCCGGTTGCTTCTTGCCCGAAATGCCGAGCGACAATGCGTAACGCCGGATCGTCTCGTCGTCGTTCGGGGTCGCTTTCAGCGCCAGCCGATAATCGCGTTGCGCGCGCGGCTGATCGCCCACCAGATCATAGGCCAGGCCGCGATCGGCGGCGAATGCCTCGGGCGCAAGGCCGTAGCTTTCCGCCTGTGCGAAATACCGCAGCGCTTCCCCCGGACGCTCGTTGCGGACCAGCAGCGACGCCTCCCCCGCCTTCACCCGCGCGCTGCGCGGATCGACCTTGTCCGCGCGCGTGAAGAACGCCGCAGCGGCGGTCAGGTCATCGAGCTTGATCGACAGCGCGCCAGCGGTGACGAGCGCGTCGAGGTCCTGCGGGTTCGCCGCGAGACGGTGGACCTGATCGGCAAGCCGATCGGCATCGGTCGTCCCCGGCAACGGCTGCACCACCGCCTGTGCATCGGCGGGGGCGGGAACGATCGCGAGGGCGAGCGCGAGCGACAGGAAGGGGATCGAACGGAAATGCATGCGTCGGCGATGCTAGAGGCCAGAGCCGCGCGGACGGCAACATGGCGCTGTCGGCACCACGATGAAACGAGCCCATGCGGCGACGAAGCGGGTAGCTCCACGTTATCATGCTCGGCAATCTGTCGGGATCGGTATTCTCCTGCGAAAGCAGGAGCCCGGGGCCACGAGCGGCGTACCCTGATATCATGGCACCTGCGTTCGCAGGAGAACGGCAGGTCGAGCAGACCGAACGTATTGATGAGCCTCCCCGGCGAAGGCCAGGGTCCAGCGGCGGAACGGCCACGATGGCGCGATGTCCCTCGTTACCTCGACCTCGGCAATTGGACCCCGGCCTTCGCCGGGGAGGCAAATAGTACCATGAAAGCAGACCTACTGGTTATTCTGCCGGTTCAGGAAGCGCGGGATATCGAGCGGCGGGTCTTCGGGGGCATCCTCTTCGCGCGCGGTGCCGCGCGCGGCGTTGGACATGCGTTCGAACAGCGTTCCGCCCAGCTTGACCCGCGGAGTCGCCACCGGTTCGGCGGCGGCAGGCGCTTCGGCCCCCGGTGCGATCCAGCGGCGCCGGCCACCATCGGCGGAGGGCGTGCCGAAGGACGGTACCGGGGCAGCGGCGGACGGCGTCACCGGGGCGGTCGAGGCACCGAACGCGCCGTCGTCGAACGTGCGCGGCGGGGCAGATACGATCGTCTCCGCACCGAGCACCAGTTCCTCATCCGCTGCATCGGCGGTCTCGGGCTTGGCATCGGCGGCTGCGGCGTCGGCGGTGGCATGGTCCTGCGCCGCTGCGACGGGCGTTGGAGCCTGGGCCGGGGCCGGGGCCGGTTCGGCGACCGGCGCGGTCGCGGTCGCGGCCGGCGCAGCGGGTTCGCTCGGGCGGAACGAGGTGGCGGTGTCCTCCCCCTTGCGCGCGCCGCCGAAACTGAAGCTGCGCGTGGGTTCGGCGACCATCGCGGGGCGCGCGCTAGCCTCGATGCCGGTGGCGACGACCGACACGCGGATCTTGCCCTCCAGCTCGGGATTGAACGCCGATCCCCAGATGATGTTCGCGTCCGGATCGACCAGATCGCGGATATGGTTCGCCGCCTCGTCGACCTCGAGCAGGCGCATGTCGTCGCCGCCGGTGATCGAGATGATGACGCCCTTCGCACCCTGCATCGACACGCCGTCGAGCAGCGGGTTGGCGATCGCCTTCTGCGCCGCTTCCAGCGCGCGGTTGTCGCCCGACGCCTCGCCGGTGCCCATCATCGCCTTGCCCATTTCCTGCATCACCGAGCGGACGTCGGCGAAGTCGAGGTTGATGAGGCCGGGCATTACCATCAGGTCGGTGATGCCGCGCACGCCCTGCTGCAGCACCTCGTCCGCCATCGTGAACGCCTCCTTGAAGGTGGTGTTCGCGTTGGCGATCAGGAACAGGTTCTGGTTGGGAATGACGATCAGCGTGTCGACGTATTTCTGCAGTTCCTCTATGCCCGCCTCGGCGGATTTCGACCGCCGATTGCCCTCGAACGCGAACGGCTTGGTCACGACGCCGACGGTCAATATGCCCATGTCGCGCGCCGCCTTGGCGATCACCGGTGCCGCGCCCGTCCCAGTGCCGCCGCCCATGCCGGCGGCGATGAAGACCATGTGCGTGCCTTCCAGTTGCTTGGCCAGGCTGTCGATCGTCTCTTCCGCGGCGGCGCGGCCGATCTCGGGACGGCTGCCAGCGCCCAACCCTTGCGTGATCTTCGCGCCAAGCTGGATGCGCTGCGGCGCGGTCGATTGCTTCAGCGCCTGCGCGTCGGTGTTCGCGACGAGGAAGTCGACGCCCTGCACGTCGGCGCGCATCATGTTCGCGATCGCGTTGCCGCCCGCGCCGCCGACGCCGATCACCGCGATGCGCGGAGTGAGTTCGTCCACTTCGGGAGAAAGGAATTCGATGCTCATCGCCTGTATCTCCAGCCCCTTGCCCGGTGGAACGCTACGCCCGAGCCCCTGATTAACCTTGATGCCCCATCGGATCGCATGGTGCCAGCCGAAAGCGCAAGTCCGCCCTGTTTCGTCAATAATTCGCTCGCGCAGTCTGCATCAGCTTGCGGAACATGCCGAGCCCGCGGGTTCGATGAACGGTCTGCGGCTGCGGCGCGAGCGCGCGCAGGTCGACCGGATCGGTCGCCGCGTAGAAGGCCAAGCCCGCCAGCGTCGCGAATGCCGGCCCGCCATGCGCCTCGGGCAAGGCGGTCAGCCCGCGCGGCCGCCCGATCCTGACCGACCGGCCGAGCGCCGCCTGCGCATAGTCCGCCACGCCCTTCAGTTCCGCGCCGCCGCCGGTCAGTACGACCTGCCGCCCCACCGGCCCTTCGAACTTCAGCGCGGTCAGCGCCTTGCGTACTTCGCCCATCTGATATTCCAGCCGCTGGCGGATGACGCTGATCAACTGCGCCTTGGTGATCTGCATCCCGTCACCAGCACCGTCTTCGGCGGAAATCGGCATGACGGGGATCATGTCGTGATTGTCGCGCGGGGACGCGTTGGCCGAACCGTGAAAGCATTTCATCCGCTCGGCATTCTGTCGCCGGGTGCCGAAGGCGGAGGCGATATCGTCGGTGATGTCCTGCGCCCCCACGGGAATAGACGTCAGCCCGACCAGCATCCCGCCCGCGAACAGCGACACGTTGGTGATCCCCGCGCCCATCTCAACCAGCGCGACGCCGAGTTCGCGCTCTTCCTCGCTCAGGCACGCGAGCCCGGTGGCGACCGGCGATGCGATGATCGACTTCACCTCCAGATGCGCCGACCGGACGCACAGATCGAGGTTGCGCACCGGCGATCCGTCCGCGGCGACGACATGGATATGGACGCCCAGCCGGTCGGCATGCAGCCCCAGCGGCTTCTTGACCCCGGTCAGCCCGTCCAGCGTGTAGAGCGCCGGCTGCGCGTGCAGCACCATGCGCCCCTGCGGGTCGATCGAGTTGCGCCCCGCCGCCAGCAGCGCGTCGATGTCCTGCTGCTCGACGCGGTGGCCGCCCAGCTCGAACTCGACCTCGGCGACGTCGCTGACCAGGCCGCCCGCGGAGAAGCCGACCCACACATTCTCGATGTTGATCCCCGCGATCCGCTCCGCCTGCTCGACCGCCTCACGCACGGCGGCTTCGGTCGCGGCCATGTCGGCGATATAGCCGCGCTTGACGCCGCGGCTTTCGCGCTGGCCGGTGCCGAGCACGATCAGTTCGCCGCCATCGCCTTTCTGCGCGATCATCGCCGACACCTTCGACGATCCGATGTCGAGCGCGGTGATGAGTCCTTCCGGTGCGGCCTTCGCCATGCCCCTAGCCTTCCCTGATCGCCGGGCCGCCGGCCCCAGCGACCGCCCCCGTCGTCTTGTCGTTCGTCTTGGCGTCGTCCGTCTTCACATCGCCCGGATCGGCGACCTGGCGCGCCATGCTCGCGCCCGGCTTGCGCGCGACGAGCTTTGCCGGATCGCGCATGTCGAACCGCAGCCAGCCACGCCCGAGCAACGGTCGATCTCCCTGCAATGCCGCGAATTTCATGATCGCCCGGTCCGCCCCTTCTTCGGGCAGCAGCAGAGTCTCGCCCGAGTCGAACGTCAAGTCCCATCGACGATTGCCGACCCAGGTCGCCGCGGTCACCCGCGATTTCAGCGCAGGAACGGCCGCGAGCAGGCTCTGATAGCTCGCCTCCTGCAAGTCCGCGCCGGGGCCGATCACGAGCGGCAGATTGGGGATCGCGTCAGGCTTCACCGGCTCCAGCAACACGCCCTTCGCGTCGATCAGGGTCAGCTGGCCATTGTCCTGCCACACCGCGGCGGGGGTGCGCTCGACGATATCGACCAGCAGCGTATCGGGCAGTCGCCTGGAGACGTGCGCATCGGCGATCCAGCCATAATGCAGCAGCCGGTCGCGCACCGCCGCCAGGTCGACGAGCGGCATCGCGGTCGATTTCTGGTCGAGCGCGACCGCATAGACGCTCATCCGGTCCATCCGCTTCAGGCCCGTGATCTCGATCTGCTCGACGCGGAAGCCGGCACGCCCCGCGCCCTCCGCCAGCGCGCTGCCGACCATGCCGGGCACCCCCGCCAGGCTCGCCGCGACCACCGCCGCGATGCCGACCGCGCCCAGGATCGTCCAGGTCGCGATCCGGCGCAGCGTCGCCTCGCTGACCGGCAGCGCGCCGACCAGCCGGTCCAGCGCGGACACCTTGCGCACCGGCTGCTTGCGCCGCGGCTGCGGGCGGCGGGGGGGCGAGCCGCGCTTGATCGTACGGCTCATGGCCTCACGTCCTTCATGGCCTCGTCGACGATCGCCTGAACGAGATCAGCATAGCTCATCCCGCAATGTCGCGCTTGTTCGGGGATAAGGCTTAGGGGAGACATGCCGGGTTGCGTGTTGACCTCCAGCAGGAACAATCCTTCGACCCCGCGCTCGTCGTCCCAGCGAAAATCCGACCTGCTCGCGCCCTTACAGCCGAGCAGCCGATGCGCCTCCAGCGCCAGCGCCTTGCACGCATTGGTAATGGCGTCGGGAATCGGCGCGGGGAAGACGTGTTCGGCCATCCCCTCGGTATATTTTGCGGTGTAGTCGTAGAAGCCGCTCTTGAGCTTCAACTCGGTCACCCCGAACGCCCGGTCGCCCAGTACCGCCGCGGTAAGTTCGCGGCCGCGGATATAGGGTTCGGCGAGCAATTCCGCGAAATCCTGCCACGGCCCCGCGACATCGCGGCCGATCGGGCTGCCGTAATTGCCGTCCGCGGTGACGATCGCGATGCCGACCGACGACCCTTCGTTGACGGGTTTGAGCACATAGGGCCGCGCGAGCGGATCGCCCTCGAACAGGTCGGCGGACCGGACGACCCGGCCGCCCGGCATCGGGATGCCGTGCGGAACGAGCGCCTGCTTGGTCAGCACCTTGTCGATCGCGATGACCGAGGTGGCGAGCCCGCTATGCGTATAACGCAGCCCCATCAGGTCGAGCATCCCCTGCACGCTGCCATCCTCTCCCGGCGTCCCGTGGAGCGCGTTGAAGACGAGATCGGGCCGCGCCTCGGCGAGCCGCGCCGCGACGTCGCGCGCCATGTCGATCCGCGTCACCCGGTGACCGAGCGACTCCAGCGCGTCGGCGACGCCGGTACCGGAGAGCAGCGACACCGCGCGCTCCGCGGACCAGCCGCCCATGAGGACCGCGATGTGGAGGGGCTGCGTCATGCCCGTTCCCCGGCGAAGGCCGGGGTCCAGTCCGTAACAAGAAACATGCGCGGCAGCGCATGGATTGGCGCGCCTCGCCGAGCCTGGGCCCCGGCCTTCGCCGGGGAACAAGGGAAAGCCTCCCTCACGCCACGACCCCCACCCGCTGGATTTCCCATTCCAGCGTCACCCCCGAATGCGCCTTCACCCGTTCGCGCACCTCTTCGCCGAGGGCCTCGATCTCGGCACTCGAAGCACCGCCGAGGTTGAGCAGGAAATTGCAATGCTTCTCGCTCACCTGCGCGTCGCCATGCCGAAGCCCGCGACAGCCGGCGGCATCGATCAAGGTCCAGGCCTTATGCCCGTCCGGGTTCTTGAACGTCGACCCGCCGGTCCGCGATCGCAACGGCTGCGACGCCTCGCGCTCGGCGGCGATACGGTCCATTTCCGCGCCGATCGTCGCAGGGTCGCCCGCGGTGCCTTCGAACACCGCCTCGACCACCACCGCGCCCGCGGACAGGTTCGAATGCCGATAGGAATAGCCCAATCGCTCGGCAGGCCATATCTCGACCGACCCGTCGCGCGTGACGACCGTTGCCTCGACGAGGATATCGCTGGCGTCGCGGCCATACGCGCCCGCGTTCATCCGCACCGCACCGCCGACCGTCCCGGGGATACCGCGCAGGAATTCCAGCCCGGCGATCCCCGCATCGCGGCCTGCGCTGGCGACGCTGATCCCCATCGCCGCTCCGCCCGCGCGGACGCGGCCGTTTTCGATCGAGACCTTCGCCATCGCCTTGGGCAGGCGCACGACGACACCCGGCACGCCGCCGTCGCGGACGATCAGGTTCGAGCCGACGCCGATCGGGAGGACGGGGATTTCGCGGTCAAGCGTGCCGAGGAATAGGGCCAGGTCCTGCGTATCGGCGGGGCGGACGAGCCATTCGGCCGGACCACCGGTACGGAACCAGATGAAGTCGGCCAGAGGGCCGCTTGCATTAAGCGATCCACGCAAATCCTCCCCGGGACGGGGAGGAGGACGAGCGAAGCTGGTGGAGGGGGGGCTGCCACCAACGGCACGCCCGTTGATAGCCCCCTCCACCACCAGCCTATGGCTGGTGGTCCCCCTCCCCGTCCCGGGGAGGATTTGCGCGGGAAGACTCACGTCACCACCTCGACCCGCGTCGCCACCGCCTCCGCCAGCCCGGCGGCCCATTTGGTGATGTCCCCCGCCCCCAGGCACACGACCATGTCGTCGATCTGCACCGTCGCCGCCAGCTCCGCCGCGAGCGTATCCGCGTCGGCCACCGTCGTCGCGAACCGGTGGCCGCGCCGCTTCAGCCCTTCGACCAGCGCGTTCGCATCGACACCCTCGACCGGGACTTCCCCCGCGGCATAGACGGGCGTCACGAATACCCGGTCGGCGTCGTTGAACGCGGTCTGGAAATCCTCCATCAGACTGCCCAGCCGCGAATAGCGGTGCGGCTGCACCACCGCGATGACGCGGCCGACCGCGCTTTCGCGTGCCGCGGCCAGGACCGCGCGGATCTCCACCGGATGATGCCCGTAATCGTCGATCACCGTCGCCGCGCCGCCCGCCAGCGCGATCTCGCCGACCTTGGTGAAGCGCCGCTTCACCCCGCCGAACTTGGCGAACCCCTGCTGGATCGTCGCGTCGTCGATCCCCAGCTCAAGCGCCACGCCGATCGCGGCCAGCGCGTTCTGGACATTGTGGCGGCCGGGCATCGGCAGGACGATATGCTCGATCGACCGCACCGACCCGTCGCGCGCGCGGACGATGCATTCGAACCGGTTGCCGCCGGGGATCGGCGTCACGTTGACCCCGCGTACATCGGCCTGCGCGGAAAAGCCGTATGTCACGACGCGCCGGTCGCGCAGTCGCGGCAGGATACCCTGCACCTCTGCGTGATCGAGGCACATCAGCGCCGCACCGTAGAAAGGGACGTTCTCGATGAAGGCCACGAACGCGTCCTTGACCGCGTCGAACGAGCCGTAATGATCGAGATGTTCGGGATCGATATTGGTCACGACCGCGATCGTGCCGTCGAGCCTGAGGAAACTCCCGTCGCTCTCGTCCGCCTCGACCACCATCCAGTCGCTCGCGCCCAGCCGCGCGTTCGACCCGTAGCTGTTGATGATGCCGCCGTTGATGACGGTCGGATCGACCCCGCCCGCATCGAGGATCGCCGCGATCATCGACGTGGTGGTCGTCTTGCCGTGAGTCCCCGCGACCGCGACGGTGGATTTCAGGCGCATCAGTTCGGCGAGCATTTCCGCCCGGCGCACGACGGGAATTCGCCGTTCCAGCGCACATTCGATCTCGGGGTTCGACCGAACGATCGCGGTGGACACGACGACGACCGCGGCATCGCCGAGGTTGTGCGCGCTATGCCCGATCGCGACCGGGATGCCCTTCTCGCGCAAGCCCTGCACGACATAGCCCTCGGCCACGTCCGACCCCTGTACGCTGTAGCCGAGATTCTTCATCACCTCGGCGATGCCCGACATGCCGATCCCGCCGATCCCGACGAAGTGAATCGTGCCGATATCGGTCGCGACGCCTTTCACAGGAAAATCCTCCCCGGGACGGGGAGGGGGACCGGCGCAGCCGGTGGAGGGGGTTCTCCACCCGCGATCCGGCTCGTGGAGAACCCCCTCCACCATCCTGCTGATGGTCCCCCTCCCCGTCCCGGGGAGGAATGAAGAAGGGCCGTCACGCGAACGCTTCCTTCGGCGCACGCGTCGTCACCGGCAGCCGGACGCGCGGCGCGTCCAGGCTCTCGACCAGATCGGCCAGATCGCTCGCCGCGTTGGGCCGCCCGCAGCCCTTCGCGCGCGCGGCGGCGTTTTCCAGTGCGGCCGGGTCGAGCCCAAGCTTCTGCATCTGCTTGGCCAGTTCCACCGACGTGAATTCCGCCTGCGTGATCGTCCGTGCGCCGCCCGCCCTGGTCATCTCTCGCGCATTGACGGTCTGGTGGTCGTCGGTCGCGCTCGGCAGCGGCACCAGGATCGCCGGGCGACCCGCCGCGGTCAGTTCCGCCAGTGTGGATGCGCCCGCGCGCGCGATCACCAGATGCGCCCAGGCAAGCCGTTCGGGCAGGTCGGGCAGATAGGTCGCGAGTTCGGCAGGAATCTCGTGCGCAGCATATTGTGCGCGCGCCGCATCGATATCCTCGATCCGCGCCTGGTGCGTCACCTGCAGCCGCCGCCGGAACGTCACCGGCAGCATCGCGAGTCCGTCGGGGACGACCTTCGACAGGATGCCGGCACCCTGCGACCCGCCGGTTACCAGCACGCGGAAGATGCCGTCCTCCTCCAGCAGCGGATAGGGTTTCGCCCGCAACGCCAGCACCTCCGCGCGCACCGGATTGCCGACGTCGTGGACCTTGCCCGCCAGGCCGGCCTTCAGACGCTCGACCTCGCCATAGGACGTCGCGATCGCGTCGACCCGGCGCGCGACCAGCCGATTGACCCGGCCCAGCACGGCATTCTGCTCATGGATCGCGGTCGGCACCTTTTCCGCGAACGCCGCCAGCAGCGCGGGGAGCGCGGGGTAGCCGCCGAAACCGATGACCGCCGCCGGCTTGAAGTTACGATACAGCTCGCGCGCCATCCCGCGCCCGCGCCACATCTCGCGCGTCGCCTTCGCCCAGCCGATCGGCCCGCCGCTCAGTCGACCGGCGGGAAGGACATGCGTCTGCACGCCCCCAGGACCCTCGGCGAACAATCCGGGGAAGCGCACACCGCGCGCGTCGCTGACCAGTGCGACGCGGTGGCCGCGCTTCGTTAGTTCCGCGGCAAGCGCCGCGGCGGGCACCATATGACCCCCGGTCCCACCGGCCGCCAGGACGAAATGCTTGCTCATCTACCGCTCCAGCGGACGACATAGGGGCTCCGCGTCAGGAACGGATTGCGCCGGGTGAGCGCCAGCAGCAACCCCATGCCGATCGAAAGCGCGATCATCGACGATCCGCCATAGCTGATGAACGGCAGCGTCATACCCTTGGACGGGGCGAGCCCGGTGTTCACCGCCATGCTGACCAGCGCCTGCGCGCCGAACTGCACCGCCAGGCCGGACGCGGCGAGCAGCTTGAATTCATCCTGTTCGTCCAGCAGCTTGACGAACACGCGCACCACGATCGCCAGGAACACCAGCGCGATGATCGAACAGGCGATCAGCCCGAACTCCTCGCCGATCACCGAGAAGATATAATCGGTATGCGCCTCGGGCAGCCCGAACTTGGCTGCCCCGCCGCCCGGCCCCGTCCCCGACCATCCGCCCGCGACCAGGGTCGCATGCGCCGCGTTGGTCTGGAAATGATCCGCCGCGCCCTCGCCGTCCACCGCGGGAAACAGGAACGCGTCGATCCGCGACCGCGCGACACCGTAGAAGAGATAGGCCGATACCAGCCCCGCCGGCACCAGCGCGACGATCCCGACGAGGACTTTCGTCGACGTACCCGCGATCATCAGCAGCGCGAGCCAGACGGCGCAGAAGATCACCGTCTGTCCGAAATCGGGCTGCAGCATCAGCAGCACCGCGACGCCGCCGGTCATCGCCCCGGTCATCAGCACGGTCGGCAGTTCGTCGTCCTTCGCCTTCAGCGACAGGATCCACGCCACCGTCACGATGAACAGCGGCTTCAGGAACTCGGACGGCTGGAACTGCGCGAAGCCGAACCCGATCCAGCGCCGCGCGCCATTGACCGACACGCCGACAAACGGCGTCGCCGCCAGCAACACGACGAAGACGCCTGCACCGATGATGGCGATCCGCCGCGCGGTCGCGAGCGGCAGCATCGACATACCGAACAGGACCGGCAGCGACACCGCGACCCACAGTAACTGCCGCCAGAAATAGAATAGCGGCGCGATCTTGTGGTGTTCGCCCGAATAGCGGACCGCACTGGCCGGCGACGCGGCGGCGACCGCGACTAGCCCGATCGCGATCAGGAACAGCGTGAGCAGCAGCAGCATCCGGTCGATATCGAAGAACCACGTACCGAGCGGCGACCGGTCCCCACGCCCGCCGCGCCGCTTGACCTTGGCGATCAGGCCGGCGCGCGCCTCGGTCTTGGCATCGGTCATGGCAGCGCCTCCACCGCGGTGCGGAAGGCGAGGCCGCGCGCGACATAATCGGTGAATTGGTCGAAACTGGCGGCGGCGGGCGACAGCAATACCACGTCGCCCGGCCGGGCCGCCGATGCGGCATGCGCAACCGCGGTGGCCAGATCGCCGGCACGCTCGACCGCTGGTACCCGGCCCTTCAACAGATCGAAGAACGAAGCCGCCGCCTCGCCGATCGTATACGCGGCGACCACCCGGTCGAAATAGGCCGCGCAGGCGTCGAGATCGTCGCCCTTGGCGCGACCCCCCGCGATCCAGTGGACCCGCTCGAACGCGGCGAGTGCGGGGGCGGTGCTTTCGGGGTTGGTGGCCTTGCTGTCGTCGACGAAGCGAACGCCGTGCCGGGTTGCGACCGTCTCCATCCGGTGCGGCAGGCCGATAAACGTCTCCAGGCCCCGATCGATGGCGGTTTCGGGAACGCCCAACGCCCTCGCGACGGCAATGGCTGCCAGCGCATTCTGCGCATTGTGCGGCCCTTGCAGCGCCGGCCAGCGCGACTGGTCCATGCATATGCCCGGCGCGATCTTGCTCAGATGCTCGCCCCGCGCCGACAGGCTGCGCGCGATCGCAGCGGAGGGCGAATCGCCGATCGCGATGACCGCTTCGTTCGTGGGCGACTGCATCGCGAACAGCCGCGCCTTGGACTCGGCATAGGCATCGAAGCCGTCATAGCGATCGAGATGGTCCGGCGTGACGTTGAGCAGCACCGCGACGTCGCAATCGAGCGTCAGCGTCAGGTCGAGCTGGTAGCTGGAAAGTTCGAGTACGTAGACGCCGCCCGCCGGGAGCGGCGCGGCGGCGAGGATCGGCAGGCCGATATTGCCGCCCATCAGGCTCGGGATGCCCGCGGTCCGGACGATATGGTGGACGAGCGCCGTCGTCGTCGACTTGCCGTTGGTGCCGGTAATGCCGACGACCTTGTGCAGCGGGAGGTCGACGCGTGCTTCGGCGAACAGCTCGATGTCGCCGATCACCGGCACGCCGTCCGCGCGCGCCTTCGCCGCGAGCGGATGCGTGTTGAGCGGGACGCCGGGGGAAACGACGAGCGCGTCGATGGAGGTGAGGTCGACGGTATCGAGGTCTGCGAACTCCACACCACCCCCGCCTTCGCGGGGGTGGACGCGCTTGTTCGGATCGCTGTCCCAAGCCACAACCGTAGCGCCGCCCGCCAACAAAGCGCTCACCGTCGCGCTGCCCGACCTTGCAAGCCCCAAGACCGCGTACCGCTTGCCGGCCCAGGCGCGCGCGACGATCATATGACTGTTCTCCCGCGAAGGCGGGAGCCCAGAGTCTTCTTTTGATCTGGATCCCCGCCTGGGGTCCCATCAAAGTAATACTTTGATGGGTGCCCTGCGCGGGGATGTGGTGCCGCCGCTGGCTGCGCCATCACCATCACCGCAACTTCAACGTCGAAAGCCCGGCCAGCGCCAGCACCAGCGCGATGATCCAGAAGCGGATCACGACGGTGGGCTCGCTCCAGCCGAGCTGTTCGAAATGATGGTGGATCGGTGCCATCCTGAATACGCGCCGGCCGGTGCGCTTGTAGAAGAACACCTGGATGATGACGCTCAGCGCCTCCGCCACGAACAGACCGCCGATGATCCCCAGCACGATCTCGTGATGCGCGACCACCGCGATCGTCCCCAGCGCGCCGCCCAGCGCAAGGCTACCGGTATCCCCCATGAATACCGCCGCGGGCGGCGCGTTGAACCACAGGAACGCCAGTCCCGCGCCGACCACCGCGCCGCAGAAGATCGCCAGCTCGCCCGCCCCGGGCACGTGCGGGATGCCCAGATAATCGGCGAACTTCACGTTGCCGACCAGATAGACGATGACCATGAACGCGACCGACGCGATAATGACCGGCATCGTCGCCAGCCCGTCGAGCCCGTCGGTCAGGTTCACCGCGTTGCCGAACGCCACGATCGTGAACGCGGCGAACACCGGGAACGCATAGCCGAGGTCGAGATACAGCCGCGTCGTGAACGGCAGGAACAGATGCGGCCCGTTCGACTGCATGATGACGACCGCGGCGATGCCGGCGACCGCGAACTCCATCATCAGCCGCACCCGGCCCGACACGCCGGTGGTGCTCGCCTTTCGCACCTTGTCGTAATCGTCCATGAACCCGATCGCGCCGAAGCCGAGCGTCACGAAAAGGCAGGACCAGACATAGGGATTGGTCAGGTCCATCCAGATGAGGATCGCGAGCACCATCGACGTCAGGATCATCAGTCCGCCCATCGTCGGCGTACCGCGCTTGGCCAGATGCGTCTGCGGGCCGTCGGCGCGGATCGGCTGCCCCTTGCCCTGCCGCACGCGCAGCCAGCCGATGAACGTGGGCCCGATGATCAGCCCGATGACAAGCGCGGTCGCGACCGCCGCGCCGGTGCGGAAGGTCTGGTAGCGGATGAGGTTCAGCAGCCCTTCGAACCCGAAATGCTTGGCGATCCAGAACAGCATTATGTCACGCCCCCGAGCCCGGCCACCAATCGCGCCAGCCCGACCCCGTTCGATCCCTTGACGAGCACGGTGTCGCCCGCCGCCAGCATCCGCCGCAGCGACACGAGTGCGGCTTGCACGTCGGGGGCATGGACGAAATCGATGCGCCCCTCAAGCGCTTCGGCAAGCGGCGTCATCGCTTCGCCGACCAGGAGAGCCCGTTCGACGTTGGCCGCCAGGATCGGCTCGGCGAGCGCCGCGTGATAGGCCGGCGACGCCGCGCCCAGCTCGCGCATTTCGCCGAGCACCGCGACGTGGCGACCGGGTTCGTGCGCCAGCACCGCCAACGTCGCCGCCATCGATGCGGGATTGGCATTGTAGCTTTCGTCGATCAGCAATACCTCGCCCCCGTCGACCGCGATCGTCCGTCGCGCGCCGCGCCCGGCGAGCCCGCCGAGATCGGCCAGCGCGAGCCCGGCGAGCCCGAGATCGGCACCCACCGCCTGCACCGCCGCCAGCACCGCGAGCGCGTTCGACACCCAGTGCATGCCCGCTTGCGCGATCGTGACGCTCAGTTCATCGTCGCCGATACGCGCGGTCATGAACGTGCCGGTCGGCAACCGCATCGCCTCGATCGCGCGGACATCGGCACCGTCGTTCAGCCCGAACGTCACGATGCGCGCGGCATGGGGCCGGGCGGCGGCGATCAGGCGGTTGCGGTGCGGGCTGTCGAAGGGGACGATCGCGGTGCCGCCGGGTTCGAGGCCCTGGAATATCTCGCCCTTGGCGTCGGCGATCGCGCTTTCGTCCGGAAAGAATTCGGTGTGCGCCGGCGCGATCGCAGTGACGATCGCGACATCGGGCCGGACCATGCGGGTCAGGTCGGCGAGTTCGCCCGCGTGGTTCATCCCCATTTCGAACACGCCGACCGCTGCCTCGCGCGGCATCCTGGCGAGGCTCAGCGGCACGCCGGTATGGTTGTTGTAGCTTTTGACCGAGCGGTGGACCTGTCCGGGGATCGACCGGTCGAGCGCGGCGAACAGCGCTTCCTTGGCGGATGTCTTGCCGACCGATCCGGTGACGCCGATGATCTTGGCTGCGGTCCGCGCGCGGCCGGCATGGCCCAGTGCCCGAAGCGCGGCGAAGCCATCGTTCACCAGGACATGGGGGTGCCCGGTCGGCTCTGATACGATCGCCCCGCCCGCGCTTTGCGCGAACGCCTGATCGAGGAATCGATGCCCGTCGGTCGCCTCGCCCTTCATCGCCACGAACAGGTCGCCGGGCCCGACTTCACGCGAGTCGAACGCCACGCCGGTGACGGCGAAGTCGGCGGACGCGGCACCGCCAGTGGCTGCGGCGATCTCGGGGGATGTCCAGAGGGTCATTGCGCAATCCTCCCCGGGACGGTGAGGAATGGGTTCCGGCCCCTCACCCCCCAAACTCCCTTGCCACCGCGACATCGTCGAACGGCAGCACGCGGTCGCCGACGATTTGCCCCTGTTCATGCCCCTTGCCCGCGATCAGCACGATATCCGCCGCCCCGGCCTGCGCGATCGCCGCCGCGATCGCCGCGCGGCGATCGGCGATCTCGGTTGCGCGCGGCACACCCTTCAGGACCGCGGCACGGATCGCCGCCGGATCCTCGCTTCGCGGATTGTCGTCGGTCACGATGACGACATCGGCGCGCGCCGCCGCGACCGCGCCCATTTCCTCGCGCTTGCCGGCGTCACGGTCGCCGCCGGCACCGAGCACGACGATCAGCCGTCCGCCCGCATGCGGCTTCAGCGCGGCGATCGCCGCCTCGACGGCATCGGGCGTATGCGCATAGTCGACATAGACCGGTGCGCCACTCGCCGTGATGACCGCACGCTCCAGCCGTCCGCGGACCGGCTGCAACCGCGCGAGGTTCGCCAGCGTCGTCGCTACGTCGCCGCCGGTCGCGATCACCAGCGCGGCTGCAACGAGCGCGTTGGCGGCCTGATACGCGCCGATCAGCGGCAGCTGGATCGTGAAGGTCCGCCCGTCCGCCGCGATCGTCAGCCCCTGCCCCAGCAACGTCGGCGTCCGCGCCACCAGCCGCAGCGCGTCGCCCCTCTCCCCGACGGTCATCAGCCGGTTACCGCGCGCATGCGCCAGGTCGATCACGCGCGCCGACTGCACGTCGTCCGCCCAAACGACGCTGGTGCCGCCCGGGGCCAGCACTTCGGAGAACAGCCGCAGCTTGGCGGTCAGGTAATTCGCCATGTCGCCGTGATAATCGAGATGGTCGCGGCTGAGGTTCGTGAACGCCGCTGCAGCGACGGGCAGGCCTTCGGTACGGTACTGGGTCAGCCCGTGGCTCGACGCCTCGAACGCCAGATGCGTTACGCCTTCGCGCGCCAGTCCGGCGACGTTGGACAGGAAGGTCACGATATCGGGCGTCGTCAACCCGGTATTGGTCCGCTCCTCCGCGGTCGTCACGCCCAGCGTACCGATCGACGCGGCATGGCACCCCGTCATACGCCACAATTGCCGGGTCATCTCGACGACCGACGTCTTGCCGTTGGTGCCCGTCACCGCGACGACGGTCGCGGGGAACGGCGCGAAGAATCGTGCGGCGAGGTGCGCGAACGCCTCGCGCGGGGAGGGATGGGCGATATGCGTCGCGCCCCGGACGACCGCCTCGGGCCGGGCGACGACGGCGATCGCACCCGCCTTCACCGCATCGGCGATGAAATCCTCGCCATTGACCGCCGCGCCGCGGAACGCGCCGAAGACAGTGCCCGGCGCGACCTTGCGATGATCGATCGCGAAGCCGGTGACGACGCTATCCTCTCCGCCCCCGGTCAACGCGCCCAGCTTCATTCGACCGAGCCCGGCGATGTGCCGACGGCCTCCTTGCCCGACCCGCGCCACAGCAAAGGCAGCAATTCGCTCTCGTCGATATCGTTATTCATGTCGGGGATGACGCCGAGCATAGATCCGGTCCGTGCGATCACCCGCCCCACGACGGGTGCCGCGTTCCAGGCCGCAGTCTTGAAGCCTGCGGTTTCCTTGGTGCCGATAGGCGAATCGAGGGTTACGAGCACGACGTAGCGCGGAGCCTCCATCGGGAAAGCCGCCGCGAAGGTCGCGACATTGCGGTGGTGGTCGTATCCGCCTGCAACCGCGGCTTCGGCAGTGCCGGTCTTGCCGCCGACGCGGTAGCCGGGCGCATCGCCCTTGCGCCCCGTTCCGCGCAACACGACCAGCCGCAACAATTGCCGCATACGCGCACTCGTCGCCTCGCCGATCACGCGGCGGCCCGCCGCCTCATGGCCGGGGGCGACCTTCATCAGGGTCGCCGGCCGCCAGATGCCGCCATTCACCAAAGCGGCATAGGCGCTGGCGAGGTGCAGCGGCGTCACCGCGATGCCGTGGCCATACGCGCTGGTCATGACCGTCGTCCGTGCCCAGAAGCTCGGCCACAGCGGGTGCGCCTTCTCACGCAGTTCGATGTCGGGCTTGGTATCGAAGCCCAGTTTCCTGAACATCGCCTGCATCCGTGCCGAACCGACCTCGTCGGCGATCCGCGCGGTGGCGATGTTGGACGAATAGACCAAGGTTTCCGGGATGTTGAGCCAGCGTCTCTGTTCGTCGCCGCGATCGTCGTGGATCGTAAAGCCGCCGATCCTCATCGGCACCGTCGCATCGAAACGCCGCGCCATCGACGTCACGACGCCGCCGTCCATCGCCGCCGCCATGGTGATCGGCTTGAACGTCGATCCCAGCTCGTACACGCTCTGCGTCGCGGTGTTGCGCAGTTCGTCGCTGCCGGCCATGCCGACCCGGTTGGGGTTGTAGACGGGCAGCGACGCGAGCGCGATCACCTCGCCGCTGTGCACGTCCAGCACGATCCCGGTGGCGCTGCGGGTCTGGAACGTCGCAGCCGCGCGGCCCAGTTCGCTCTCCATCGCCGCCTGCACGCGCGTGTCGATCGACAATGCGACCGGCTGCCCGTTCTTCGTCGGGTCTAGCAGCCGCTGGTCGAGCACGCGCTCCATCCCCGACATGCCGTGTCCGTCGGTCGACAGGAAACCGAGCGCATGCGCTGCGAGCGAGGATTGCGGATACAGCCGCTGCGTCTCGCGCGCGAAGACGATCGCGGGTTCGCCGATCGCGTTGACCTGCTCCACGAGCGCGGGCGAGGCGCGGCGCTGCAGATAGGTGAAGCTGACTTTCGACGTCAGCAGCCGGTAGAACGCCGCCTGGTCGCCGCGATCGGGCATCAGCGCGGCGAGGCGCGCGGCGATGTCCATGGGGTCGCCGATCAACTGCTTGGGATGCACCGCGATCGTCCAGGCGTCGATCGTCCGTGCCAGCGGCCGGCCGTTGCGGTCGACGATGTCGCCCCGGGCGGCGATCGTCGCGACGCGCGCCGCCTCGTCCGCGGGGCCATCGACGATCGCCAGCATCGCGAGGCGCGCGATCACCACCATGACCGCCGCGGCGAAGAACAGCATCAGCATCATCAGGCGCATATGCGCTGTCGCGACCAGCGCGTGGCGCTGGCCGGCGGACCGCCGCTGCGGCGTCGGCCGGGCGACGACGACCGTCAACGCCGGCGACCGGCCTCGGCGCGCGCGCCTGACAGGATATCGCCCAGCGTGTGGTCCGACAGCAGCTTGTGGTCGAGCATCGCGACCGCGACCGGCTTCGATGCGACGAACTTCGGCTTCGCCGCGGCGGCGACGTGGATCGGCTCGTCATGCAGCGTCGCGGCATGGACCGCCGGGCGAGGCGCGGTGATGTCGGCGTGCGCAACGCCAGTGGCGCGGACCGGGGCGACCGTGGCGGGGATCGGCGTCGCGGGCGCGAACGCCAGCGGTGCGGACGGCACGACCAGCGCGACCGCTTGCACGGTGCCCGGCGCCGCCGCCGCGTTGACGTCGATCGCCGCCAGCTGCGCCTCGCTGCGAACGAACTGCCCGGCGGCGGGGGCGGCGAGCGCCAGCGTGTCGCCGTTCCATTTCTCCAGCTGCGTCAGGTTGGCGCGGGTGTCGAATTCGGTTTCCAGCGCGCGGATGTCGCGCCGCGCCGCGCCGATCCGGCCGTCGACCGCCTCCAGTTTCTTGCGTTCCGACGCAACCTGCAGCGACACCAGGTAGAAGCCGAGCGTCACCGCCACGCAAGCCGCGAACCAACCGAGACCCTTCAACCGATATGCAGCGGTCATGCCATCACCTCTTCATGTCCGATATCGTTGGCCCAGGCGGGGGCTGCGGTGCGCCGCGCCGTCCGGAGGGTTGCGGAGCGCGCGCGCGGGTTGCGCGCCACTTCTTCATCGCCTGCGCGAACGCCGCGCCCTACATTCTCGAACGTCGGCGCGGGGCCGGCCGATACCTGCGGCATGTGCCGCGACATCGCGGGCGCGCTGCCGGAGCGGTCGCGCAGGAAGCGTTTGACCATCCGGTCCTCCAGGCTGTGGAAGGTGACGACCGCCAGCCGCCCGCCCGGCTTCAGCACACGCTCGGCCGCCGCCAGACCGTCCGCCAGTTCGTCCAGTTCGCGGTTCACATGGATGCGGATCGCCTGGAAGGTCCGCGTGGCCGGGTCTTTCTTGTCGTGCGGTTTGTGGCCGAGCGCGCGGCGGACGACATGCGCCAGCGCGCCGGTGCGGGTCAGCGGGCGGGCAGCGACGATCGCGCGGGCAATGCGCCGCGACTTGGGTTCGTCGCCATAGCGGTAGAGGACGTCGGCGATGACGCCCTCGTCCGCGTCGTTGACGAAATCGGCGGCGGACATCCCCTCCCGGCTCATCCGCATGTCGAGCGGCCCGTCGGACTGAAACGAGAATCCGCGCTCCGCCTGGTCGAGTTGCATCGACGACACGCCGATATCCATCGTCACGCCGTCGACGCCCTCGCCGACCACCGCCGCCATCGCGGAGAAGTCCGCGGCGATCAGCGTCAGCCGATCCTCCGCCGCCGCAAGCGCCTGTCCGCCTGCGATCGCATCCGGATCGCGGTCGAGCGCCACGACACGTGCACCCGTCGCCAGCAGCGCCCGCGTGTAACCGCCCGCGCCGAAGGTCGCGTCGACCATCGTCTCGCCGGGCGCTGGGGCAAGCGCAGCGACCACCTCGGCGATCAGCACGGGGACGTGCGGGGCGTCGGTCACAGCGCGACGCCCCGCCCGGCCATGTGGAACCGCGCCATCGACTTCATGATCTCGGGCGCGTCGGGGGTCTCGACCAGCGTCTTCGGGTCCCAGATCTCGATATAGTCGAACACGCCGTAGAAGAACGCATGGACGCCGATGCCGGCATGGAAGCGGGAGAAAGCGGGCATGATGAAGCGGCCGGAACCGTCGAACGGCACCGCCTCCCCGCTCGTCGCGCGCCGTTTGATGTTGTAGTCGAACTCGCCGTCCGCGCCGGTATGTTCCGCCTCGCGCCGGTCGAGCCGCGCGGCCATGATGTCGAGGAAACCGGGATCGTAGGCGACGAGGCAGCGGCTTTTCTGGTGCGCGCCGATCACGATCGTGCCGCCGTCCTTGCCGTTCGCCTTGGGTGCGTTCGCGGCGAGGATGGTGCGCAGCGCGGAGGGAATCGCGACCCGGCCCTTGTCGTCGACAAGGCCGATACCGTCCCCCTGATAATACCCCCTGTCCGCCACGCCGACCTCGCCCTGGCGCGCACGCGTCTCCGCTTTCGGAGAAACGTATGATCGTCCCCCCGCTCTGCATAAAGCAGACGGTTAGCTTGCCCCGCTGTTAACGCTGGTTATCAAGGGTTAGTCGGGGACGCAACGGGATTTTTGGGGATTTTACGGATCCGGCGCTCATCGGTCGGGAAAAAATGGCCGAATGCTGCGTGAGAGGTCGTGTTCTCGATGGCCGTCAATGACCGATAGCCGAGCCGTTGCCCGCCATCGGCGCGACGCCCAGTTCGGCAAGCGGCTCGGTGGCCGCCGTCTGGTTCGCCATCGTCGCGTTCGACGCCATCGCCTGCGATGTGGCCGTGCCAAGCCCCGGTCGTTCGCGCGTCGCCGATCCGATGATCGCGCTGGCCAGCCCGATCAGCAGCACGACGACGGCCAGGCCGATCATCCCGACCTTCACGCGCTGCATCGACTGGCTCGGGTCGCTTCGCCGCTTCATCCGGGCGAAGAATACTCCGCTGCGCCCCTCCTGTCGAACGCGCCTCACGCCAGCCCCTTGGCGGCGCGCCATTCCGGCGAATATAGCGTCGACAGATAGCGGAAGCCGGTATCGCACAGGATGGTCGCGATCCGCTTGCCGGGCCCCAGCCGTTCCGCCAGCCGGACCGCACCCGCGACGTTGATCCCGGCGGACAGGCCCAGGCATAGCCCCTCCTCGTCGAGCAGCCGCCGGGTCCAGTCCCAGCCTTCCGCATCCGAAATCCGGAACTGCGTATCGACCGGTGCCCCTTCCAGATTGGCGGTGATCCGCCCCTGCCCGATCCCTTCCGCGACCGACGACCCTTCCGAATGCAGTTCGCCATGCGCGTAATAATCGTACAGCGCCGCGCCGTGCGGATCGGTCAGCGCGATGCAGACGCCCTCGTCCTTGGCCTTCAGCCCGAGCCCGACCCCCGCGAACGTGCCGCCGGTGCCGACCGCGCAGGTGAAGCCGTCGATCCGCCCCTCCATCTGTTCCCACATCTCCTCGGCGGTGCCGACGATGTGCGCGCGCCGATTAGCGATATTGTCGAACTGGTTCGCCCAGATCGCGTTTTTCGTCTCCTCCGCCACCCGGCGCGAGGTGTGGACGAAATGGCAGGGCGAGGAATAGGGCGCGACGGGAACCAGCATCAGCTCCGCGCCGAGCGCACGCAGCGTGTCCATCTTTTCCTTGGCCTGGTTGTCCGGCATCACGATGATCGTCTTATACCCCTTGGCATTGGCCACGAGCGCCAAGCCGATGCCGGTATTGCCGGCCGTCCCCTCGACGATGGTACCACCGGCGCGAAGCGTGCCGCGCGCCTCCGCATCCTCGACGATGAACAGCGCGGCGCGGTCCTTCACCGACGCACCGGGATTGGCGAATTCGCATTTGCCGAAGATATCGCAGCCGGTCGCCGCGCTGGGGCCTTTCAGCCGGACGAGCGGCGTGTTGCCGATAAGCGAAAGCGTGTCGGGTATCGTGTGCATGCCCGTTAGATGGCCTCATGCTCGGGCGGGAGCAAGCGATCGAAACTTGGGACGGGATGATGCGCAACTGCAACGATCGGCCGCATGCCCGTATGGCATGTTGCGACTGCGAAATAACATGGCGGCGTTACGTCCGATAGGCCCGTCCGAGGCGCGGGAATATCAGCATCCAGCGGCCCAAACCGCGCCATATCGTCCTTGACGGAGGATGCTGCATCAGCGAGATGTTCGGTCGCCATGAAAAGCCCCTTCCTCCCTATCGTCGCCGCCGCGTCGCTGCTCGCGCTGGCTGCCTGCAACTCACAGCCAAAGGCACCGGAGGTCGTCGATGCGAACCCCGATCCGATGGCCAATGCGCTGAAGAACGCCGCGCCGATCGAGATGCCGCCTGCGATCAAGGCGGACAAGTCGCTGCGCTGCAAGGACAACAGCCTCGTCTACGTCACGTTCTTCCAAGGCGACAAGCTGGCGATGGTGCGCACGACGCAGGGTGGTACCGCGACGAAGCTGACCGCGCCCACGACCGGTGCGCCGCTGACTGCCGACGGCTGGAAGCTGACCGGCAGCCCAGACAGCATCGAACTGACGCAACCGGGCAAGGCCGCGCAGAGCTGCAAGTCCTGATTTAGGGTTCGCATGAAATTCCGGGCCGGCGGAGCGATCCGCCGGCCCTTTTCATCGGCGCGACGCCGCTTGCCACACCACCCCGCAATCGGCAGGGTCGCGCGCATGACGACGGTCGCGATCTACAGCCTGAAGGGCGGCGTCGGGAAGACGACGCTGTCGATCAATCTGGCCTGGTGCGCGGCGGAGCGATCGGCGCGGCGGACGTTGCTGTGGGACCTCGACCCGCAGGCCGCGAGCAGCTGGTTGCTCGGCTGCGATACGACGCACAACGACGCGCAAGGAGTCTTCTCGAAGGCGATATCGATCGCCGACCGGGCGCGTCCGACGCCCTATCCGCGCCTCGACCTGATCCCCGCCGACGAATCGTTGCGCGGGCTCGACCGGTTGTTCCACGAACTCGACAAGAAGAAGCGGCTCGCGAAACTGCTGGCGGGACTGAAGGATTATGACCGGATCGTGCTCGACTGCCCGCCCGGGCTGACCGATACCGCTGACCAGGTGATGCGCGCCGCCGACCTGATCGTCGCGCCGGTCATCCCCTCGCCACTGTCCGAACGCGCCTATCGGGCGGTGGTGTCGCATCTCGGCGGCAGGACGCCGGTGATGCCCGTCCACGTCATGGTCGATCGCCGCCGCGGCCTGCACGCCGCCGCGGTGGAACGGCATCCCGACTGGCCCGTCATCCCGATGGCGAGCGTGATCGAACAGACCGCCGCGAAGCGCGCGCCGGTCGGATCGTTCGCGCCGCGATCCGAGGGCGCGAAGGCATTCGACGCGCTGTGGCGGACGATCGAGTTGCGATTGGCGGGTAGGGATGTTTAGCCCCCTCCCGTTTACGGGAGGGGAGACGAGAAGGTGAGTTAATGAACCGCCTGGATCCCCAACTTGTCCTCGGCGCCTATTCCATCGGCGTCTTTCCGATGGCGGACGACCGCGACGCCGCAAGCGTATATTGGGTCGAACCGAAACGCCGCGCGGTCCTGCCGCTGGACGGGCTCCGCCTGTCTAAATCGCTCCGCAAGACGATCGCGGCGGACCGGTTCCGCGTGACGATCGATACCGCCTTCGCCGATATCGTGATGCTTTGTGCGGAAAGCGTCGAGGGTCGGCCGGAGACGTGGATCAACCGCGGCATCGAACAGGCGTTCGGGACGCTACACGCCATGGGTTTCGCGCATTCGATCGAATGCTGGGACGGGGATCGGCTGGTCGGCGGGCTCTACGGCCTTGCGCTGGGACGCGCATTCTTCGGCGAAAGCATGGTCAGTCGCGCGACCGACGCATCGAAGGTCGCACTCGCCTGGCTGGTCGCGCGGATGAGGGCGGGCGGGTTCACCCTGCTCGACTGCCAGTTCCAGACCAGCCACCTCGCCTCGCTCGGCGCGGTGGAGATCGACCGGGCGGATTACTGCGTGTTGCTGGATGCCGCGCTGTCGGGTGTCGTCGGCGCATCGGCAGGTTCGTCCGCCCCCGGCGACCTCTTCGCGGCCGACCGTGCCGCGGGGTCGGTCAACGCGACGGTGTCCGGCCCCTTGTCGGGGAAGGACATCGTACAGCTCTTGGTCCAGACGTCGTAGACCGGGTGCTGCACGACGTTCAGCGACGGCCGTTCCTTGTACAGCCAGCCCGAAAAGACCCGCCGCCAATGCCGGTCATAGCCACGCACATCCAGCTGTACGAACGCGCCGGTCAGATGCTCGTTCTCCCATGGCGCGGTTTCCTCGCACGCGCGCAGCCGGACGACGGTATCGCCGACACGCGCGGCCTGCCCGACCTTCAGCGTCAGATCGCGCGAATCGCCGTTGCGCTTGTTCAGCAGGCCGATCACCGCCACGCGCTGCGCCATCGGGGTCGCGCCCGCATCGACGGCCGCGTCGCCGGTATCGACCGTCTCGACGCCGTCCGCCGCCACGGGCTGGCCGGGCATTTCGGGTATCGACTGGCTGACCGAATCGCCGCCGTCCGCGGGGGTGGTCCGGTGCCATGCACGGAACCCGAGCACCCCGCCGACCAACAGCACCACGGCGAGGACGGCCGCGGCAATCGAGCGTCTCGTCACCCCTCGGGCGTCCAGGCTTCGTAATCGCCGGTCGCCGCCGCACGCCTGCCGCCCATTTCGAGCGCACCGGAGGGACGATAGGCATCGGCGGTGCCGGTCATGTTGGCCATGGCGGATTTCTGCCACGGTCGCGGCATCGGCAGCGCCCGTTCGGGCACGTCCGCGATCTGATGGTGCAGCCAGCCGAACCATTCGGGGGGCACCCGACTGGCATCGTTCGATCCGTTGTAGATCACCCAGCGGCGCGGATTGCCCGCGGTATCGCGGCCGCCCTCATAATAGACGTTGCCGAGCGAATCGGCGCCGACGCGGACCTTGTCGCGCAACCCGTAGAACCAGGTGCCCCAGGTCGCGCCGTTCCACCAGGTGAGGGGATTGAGATTGATGCCCATTGGCCCGCTTACCGCGCCTGCCCGCGGCCATCAACCGGCATCGACCGGACCGCGTCTTGCCTCACGCGTCTTTCTCCACCATCACCGCCAGCGGCCCCTTACGACCCTCGACGATGCGCGCGCGGAGCGGTTCGTCGGGTTCGACCGCGACGATATCGGCGCGGCGCAGCGTTTCCATATGGACGAACACGTCAGCGCCATCGGACAGGCGGACGAGAAAGCCATAGCCTTTCAGCCTGTTGAACCATTTGACCGTGACCGCCTCGAACGGCCCGGCATCCGCGATCAGGGACGCGGGATCGACCCGGTCGCCAACCGGGCGTGGGCGTTGGGGTGGTTCGTCGACCGCGTCGGTGAGGTCGATCGCGACGATTTCGCGCGCCTGGAACCCGCGCCCGCGTGAGATCGCCAGCGTCTCGACGCGTGCGCCCTCGGGCAGGCTGCGCCGGCCATGCGGTTGCAGCACGGAAAAATGGATCAGGATGTCGCCGATCGATTCGTCGTCCGCCACCGCAAATCCGAATCCGCGGGTCACGTCGAACCATTTGACCGTCCCGGCCAGCGGCACCGATTCCGTAGCGTCCGGCCCGTCGAGGTCGTCGGGGCCAATCCGGGCCGACCCCCCCGCATCCTGTGGCGTTTCGCTACGCATCGCACTCACCCCTGTGATGCGACGCTAGCATGGTTCGCGCATGCTGCAACGCCGTCCTTTCCCGCAAAGACGATCAAAGCGAATCCGGGTCGATCGGCTCCCCCGCGGGCAGCGCGACGATCCGCCGCACCAGATCGAAGCCGTGCCCCGCGCGCAGCATCGCCGCGACCTGCTTCTCACGCGTCGCCCGGTCGGGATCGCCCATGCCCCATGGCCCGATCCGCCGCCGCCGCGCATAGGCCAACGCCGCCGCCACGCCGCTTTCCGCGATGTCGGGCGCGATATCCTCGCGATCCGCCTCCCGAACCCCCGCCTGCCGAAGCGCACCGTCGATCCGCCGCGCGCCGAGGCCGCGCCGCGCCATCAGCCCGGCGCGCGCCGCGGCGAACGCACGGTCGTCGACATAGCCGAGTTCCGCCATCCGCTCGGCCAGCGCCGCGGGGTCGGCTGCCGGCCCCTCCCACCCGCGTTCGCGGATCTTGCGGCGCAGATAATCCGCGAGTTTCCCCCGCGTGGTCGCGAAGCGTTCGACGTATCGCAGCGCCAGCCGGTCGAGCGCGGCGGCGTCCAGCGGCGGGATCGGCGACCCGGGGGAGGAACGATTGCGCCGCATGCGCCATGTTTGTGCCACAGTCGCACCCGAATTTGAACGCGCATAACGGGCATTGTGCAAGATCGCATGAGGATCGCCAGCGATCCGCCGGACGAAAGACGAGCATGAAGACCGACCACATCCTTTCGACGGCGACGAGCGACGCAGCTTTGCGCGCGACGCCGACCGAGGATGGCCTGGCGCGCCGCTTCGCCGATTTCGCGACGCTCGGCGACGCGCTGGACTATGCCGCGGCGGGCGGGCGCGGTCTCAATTTCCACGATGCGCGCGGGACGCTGATCCGCCCTTACCGTTTTGCCGAATTGCGCGACGATGCGCTGGCGATGGCGCGGCGGCTGATTGCGGCGGGGGTGAAGCCCGAAGACCGGATCGCGCTGGTTGCCGAAACCAGCCCGGACTTCGCGGCCCTGTTTTTCGGTACGGTCTATGCCGGCGCGTGGCCGGTGCCGCTGCCGCTGCCGACGTCGTTCGGCGGGCGCGATTCCTATATCGAACAGCTGCGCGTCCAGCTGGCCAGTTGCGACCCGGTGATGCTGATCTACCCGCCCGAGCTGGCCGAAATGGCAGGCGCGGCTGCGGTGGCGGCAGCCACCACGGGCGTCGACTGGGCGGAACTGGAAACGCGCCCTGCGCCCGAGGCCGCTTTGCCGGCGGCCGGTCCCGATTCGATCGCCTATCTGCAATATTCCAGCGGTTCGACCCGCTTTCCCCACGGCGTCGTCATCACCCACCGCGCGCTGTTGAACAATCTGGCCGCGCACAGCCACGGCATGGAGGTAGTCGATACCGATCGCTGCGTGTCATGGCTGCCCTGGTATCATGACATGGGGCTGGTCGGGTGCCTATTGTCGCCGATCGCCAACCAGGTGTCGGCGGATTATCTGAAGACCGAGGATTTCGCGCGCCGTCCGCTCGCCTGGCTCGATCTCATCAGCCGCAATACGGGCACCTCGATCAGCTATTCCCCCACCTTCGGCTACGATATCTGCGCACGGCGGATGTCGAGCCAGACCAAGGCCGCCGAACGCTTCGACCTGTCGCGCTGGCGGCTCGCGGGGAACGGCGCGGACATGATCCGGCCCGACGTGATGCAAAGCTTCGTCGACGCCTTCGCCGATGCGGGATTCGCAGCGTCGGCGTTCCTGCCGAGCTACGGGCTGGCGGAGGCGACGCTGGCGGTGTCGATCATGCCGCCCGGCGAGGGTATCCGCGTCGAACTGGTCGAGGAAACGCAGCTGTCGGGCGAAGGGCACGGCCCGGACGGAAAACGCCCGCAGCGTTTCCGTGCGATCGTCAATTGCGGGAAGGCGGTGCGCGACATGAGGATCGAAATCCGCGAGGAGGACGGTACGCCGCTGCCCGAACGCGCGATCGGCAAATTGTGGTGCAAGGGGCCGTCGGTGATGGTCGGCTATTTCCGCGACGACGCCGCGACCGATGCCTGCCTGGTCGACGGCTGGCTCGACACCGGCGACATGGGGTATCTCAGCGACGGTTATGTCTACATCGTCGGCCGCGCCAAGGACATGATCATCGTCAACGGCCGCAACCATTGGCCGCAGGACATCGAATGGGCCGTGGAGCAACTTCCGGGCTTCAAGGCGGGCGACATCGCCGCCTTCGCGATCACGACGCCGGGCGGCGAAGAGACACCGGCGGTCCTGGTCCAGTGCCGCAGTTCCGACGAGGGCGAACGCGCCCGCCTTCGCGACGCCATCCGCGAACGCGTGCGTGCGGTGACCGGCATGAACTGCGTCATCGAATTGATCCCGCCGCGTACGCTGCCGCGGACCAGTTCCGGCAAGCTCAGCCGCGCGAAGGCGCGCAACCTGTATCTGGCGGGCGAGATCAAGCCGTACGACATCGCCGCCTGAGCCGGCGGTCGATCCGAACCGATAGGATCCAAATCCGATGAATCGGGCCGGAATGGCAACGAACCGCTAACGGATTTGCCGTATCGATCCACGGGTGACGATCGAGACCCAAACTCCACCCGTGCCGACGCAAATCGGCTTTACGATACTTCTGGGCCTGCGCGACGGCGCGGACCCGGCCGAATCGGGTCGATTGCGGTCGACGCAGCTGGCCGCCGGGCGGCAGCTCGCCTTCGTCCTGCTCGCCGCCAATCTGACCGGTGCGACCGCATCGTTCGTGCTGCTGGCGAAGACCATCGCGCTTTCCTGGCTGATCGCCTGGTCCGCCGCCGTAGCGGTCGTCGCGGTCACGGTCGCGTTCCGGCGACTGGCGGCGCATCACCGCGAAGACGGCTATGCCCGGCTGCCCGAACTGCGCGACACCGCGTTCGAAGGCGCTGCGCTGGCGATCGTCTGGGCGGTCGTACCGCTCATTTTCTGTCCCCACTCGCCGGGCACGTCCGCCGGATTGGGCGTCACGCTCGCCATCCTGATGACGGCCGCATCGCTGACGATGGCACCACTTGCTCTGGCCACGCTCGTCTTTCTCGCCGGGATCGGCTCCGCGACCGCGGTCGATCTCATATGGTCGGGTGCCTATGCGGCGGCGGTCGGCGTCCTGCTCTTCACGCTGCTGCTCGGTACCGCCTGTGTGGGCCGCGCCCGCGGGCTGATCGCGATCCGCGCCGCCGAACTCGCACTGGCGGAACGCGATGAAACGGTCAGCCTGCTGCTTCGCGAATTCGAGGACAACGGAGCCGACTGGCTGTGGGAAACCGACGCCGCGCGCCGCGTGGTGAAGGCATCGCCGCGCTTCGCCTTCGCCTGCGGGCTGGATCCGGTCACGATCAACGGCATGCCATTCCTTCAGGTGCTGGCCGGGCCCGCCTGGGAAACCGGCAATTTCGCCGTCAGCCTCCACACCCTCGCCGACAAGCTGAAGGGGCGCGAAAGTTTCCGCGACCTGCGCCTGCCGGTCAGCGTGGCGGGCGAGGAACGCTGGTGGGAACTGGCGGCCAGCCCCCGCTTCGACGAACGCGGCGCGTTCATCGGCTTTCGCGGCGTCGGCTCCGACGTCACCGAACAGCGCGCATCGGCGGACAAGATCAACCGCATGGCGCGGTTCGACACGCTGACCGGTCTGCCCAACCGCTTGCTCATCAACGAAACATTGGTGCACGCGATGACCGATGCGGACAAATGGGGCGGCCGCTGCGCGTTCATGATGCTCGATCTCGACCGGTTCAAGGCGGTCAACGATACGCTCGGCCATCCGATCGGCGACCGGTTGCTCGGGCGCGTGTCCGAACGGCTTGGCCAGTTGATGACCACGAACGCGATGTGCGGTCGGCTGGGTGGGGACGAATTCGCGGTCATCGTCCGCGATGCGCGCGACATCGCCGCGGTCGAGGCATTCGCACGTCATATCATCCATACGTTGTCGCAACCCTATGAAGTCGATCAGCACAAGCTCTATGTCGGTGCCAGCATCGGCCTGGCGGTGGGCCCGCGCGACGGCCGCACCGCGGAAATGCTGATCCGCTCCGCCGATCTGGCGCTGTACCGGTCGAAGGACGGCGGCGGCGGCCTCGTCCATGTCTACGAACCCGAATTGCACGTGCAGGCGGAGGAGCGCCGCGTGCTGGAGATGGCGCTTCGCACCGCCTTGGAAAAAGGCGAGATGCACCTCGCCTATCAGCCCGTCGTGGATGCCGGCACCGGGTCGCTGATGGGGTTCGAGGCACTGCTCCGCTGGAACAGCCCGATCTTCGGCACCGTCTCCCCGATGAAGTTCATTCCGCTCGCCGAGGAGGCGCGACTGATCGCGCCGATCGGCGAATGGGTGCTTCGCACCGCCTGTGACGAGGCCGTGCGGTGGCCGACCGACATCCGGGTGGCGGTCAACGTCTCGCCCGATCAGCTGCAGAACCCCAATTTCGTGACCGTCGTCACATCGGCACTGGCGAATAGCGGCCTGTCCGCGGAACGCCTGGAGCTGGAAGTGACCGAGAGCGTCTTCATGCAGGGCCTCGGCGCGACCAAGGTGCTGGAGAAGGTGCTCGACATGGGCGTTCGCCTCAGCCTCGACGATTTCGGGACCGGCTATTCGTCGCTCGGCTATCTCAGCCGCACGCGCTTCTCCTCGATCAAGATCGACCGCAGCTTCGTGCAGGGCGCGTCGAAGGGCGTGCGCGAGGCGATCGCGATCATCCGCGCCGTCGTCGCGCTTGCCAAGAGCCTTGGCATGGCGACGACCGCGGAAGGCGTCGAGACCGAAGCGGAGCACCGGATGGTCCAGGAGCTGGGCTGTTCGAAGGTCCAGGGCTATTATTTCGGTCGCCCCCTCCCCGTCGAGGAAGCGCGCGCGCTGGCCAATCGCGACTGGCGACAATCGCAGGTGGCGTGAACGGGTGTGCCTACCCCAGCATTCCCAGATACGTCGTCGGTGCAGCGGGCAGCATGACCCGCGCGGCCACCGCGGTCGCGATCACCAGCACCAGGACGAACGCCCCGCCGCGCGCCGCCCGCCGTGGCACCGGGGTGCCGTCCGCCAGCAGGACCGCCGCCGCCGCGGTCGCGATCATCGGCCATAGATGATAGCGCAGGTCCGACGCGATGCTCAGCACCGCGAAGCTTGCCTCGAGCAACAGTGCCGACCCCAATAGCGCAGTCGCCACGTCGCGTGCGGGGCGCGGACGCCCCGTCGCCACCGCCATCGCGACGATGGCGATCACGATCCACGCGATCGGCCAGCCGAGCGGCGTTTCCACGAGCACCCCCGCAAACCGCTGCCACGCGACCGCGACCCGCCCGGGCGATCCCAGTTTCAGCGCGTTCGGCTCGGTCGCCTGGGGCGGATTGGCGTCGGGCCAATGCGCCGCCACCAGCCATCGATCGGTGGAGTTCAGGTGCGCGGCACGGTGCGCGGCATAGGCCAGCGGATGCCGGATGATCGCGGTCAGCCACAGCCGGTCGACCGCCCCGGTCGGCAGGGCGCGCAATCGGTTCATCGCCGTCCCGCAATGCGCTGGATCGCCGAGCGGGTCCCAGAAGAACGGCCGCGCGCAACGCCGTGCGATCACCACCGCGCGCTCTTCGGCAAGAAGCCCGGTGCCGTCCGCATCCGGCGTCCGCGCCGCGATCCCCGCCATGTCGAACAACGGCGCGGTAAGTTCGACGCCGCTGGAACTCGCGCCCAGCAGCCGGTGGTTGACGATCGGCGCGAGCGCAAGAACGAGGAGCGTCATACCGATCCACGACCCGGTCCGCACCGGCCAGCGGACGGTCCCCGGCAGCAACAAGACCCCCAGCGGCACCGCGGCGAACACCGCATTGGCGCGCGCCAGCGTCGCATAGGCGATCAGCACGACCACCGCGATCCCGGCCGCGACGGGAACGCGTACACCGCGCAGCCGCCACCACGCCGTCAGTCCCACCGCGGCCAGCAACGCCCCCGTCGCCTGCGCGTCCTTCAACACCACCGCCTGCCATCCCAGGAACGGCGGCAATACGCCGATCGCCAGCATCGCCGCCGCACCGCGCGTCCTGCCCCCCGCCGCCAGCCCCGCCGCGATGCCGCCCAATCCGGTCCAATACAGCGCTATCTGCAGCACCAGCATCGGCGCGGCACCCGGGCCAAGCGGGTGCAGCACCGACCATAACCGCGCCATCACCGGCGGGTGCCAGTCGTCATACGCGCCGGTCACGACCTGCTCATACTGCGCGACGCTGTCGTACATCGCGTAGCCGGGCCAGAAGAGCGCGATCGACAGGGCGCACAGCGACGCCGCGACCACCGCGTAACGCCGTGCCGCCGTCATCCATCGCCGATCATCGTTCGCCATGCGACCAGTGCTGGCACGCGGGGGCAGGCCGGGCAAGCGGCTTGCCCCGGATCGTTCCTTGGGCCCTGGCCGCATATCCTCGCCGACCTGCGACCGGTATCGATCGAAATCAGAAGTGGATCGCCCGGCCGTACGCGCCGAGCACGCTTTCGTGCATCATCTCGCTCAGCGTCGGATGCGCGAAGACGGTCTCCATCAGTTCGGCTTCGGTCGTCTCCAGCTGCCGCGCGACGACATAGCCCTGGATCAGCTCGGTCACTTCCGCGCCGACCATGTGCGCGCCGAGCAATTCGCCGGTCTTCGCATCGAACACCGTCTTCACGAACCCTTCGGCTTCGCCGAGCGCGATCGCCTTGCCGTTGCCGATGAAGGGGAATTTGCCGACCTTGAGGTCGTAACCCGCTTCCTTCGCCTTCGCCTCGGTCATCCCGACGCTCGCCACCTGCGGGCGCGAATAGGTGCAGCCGGGGATATTGCCCTTGTCCATCCGGTGCGGCGATCCGCCTGCCATCTTCTCGACCGCGATCACGCCTTCATGGCTGGCCTTGTGCGCCAGCCACGGCGCACCCGTGACATCGCCGATCGCCCACACGCCATCGACATTGGTGCGGCCATAGCCGTCGGTCGCGATATGCCCGCGCTCGGTCTCGACGCCCAGCGCCTCCAGCCCGATATCCTCCGTATTCGGCACGATACCGATCGCGACGATGACATGGCTGTACGCATCGGTCGCGACCTTGCCGTCCCGGCCCTTGATCGACGCCGTCACCTCGGTCGCGCCGGTCTCGATCTTCTCGACCCCGACACCCGTCAGGATAGTGATCCCCTGCTTGGTCAGCGCTTTCTCCATGAACGCGCTCACCTCCTCGTCCTCGACGGGCAGGATTCGCGGCAGCATCTCGACGATCGTCACGTCCGCGCCCATGTCGTTGTAGAAGCTGGCGAACTCCACGCCGATCGCACCCGATCCGATGACCAGCAATTTGGTGGGCATCTCGGTCGGCACCATTGCGTGGCGATAGGTCCAGATGCGCGCACCATCGGCCCTGGCGAACGGCAGGTCGCGCGCGCGGGCACCGGTCGCGACGATGATGTTCTTGGCGACCAGCTCGACGGTCTTGCCTGCCCCGGACCCCGATCCGGGGTCGCCCTGCTTGACGCTCAGCCCGCCCTTGCCGGTCAGCGTGCCGACGCCCTCATAGACCGTGACCTTGTTCTTCTTCATCAGGCCCTTGACGCCAGCGTTCAGCTGCCCCGCCACCTTGCGGCTGCGATCGACGACCTTGGCGAGATCGAACCCGACATTGTCCGCGCTCAGCCCGTAATCCGCGGCGTGCTGCATGTAATGATAGATTTCCGACGTGCGCAACAGCGCCTTGGTCGGGATGCATCCCCAGTTGAGGCAGATCCCCCCCAACCGCTCGCGTTCCACGATCGCGGTCTTCAGTCCCAGCTGGCTCGCGCGGATGGCCGCGACATAGCCGCCGGGCCCGGAACCGAGGATCACGAGGTCGAATTGGTCAGGCATCATCTCTTCCCGTCTTGATCGAAGCGTGCATCGGCATCAGCCGCCGACGCCCGCCGAATGTTGAAGCTGTTCCAGACGACCACGCCCACCCCGAACAGATCGCGATCGTTGCTCCAGATCGCGTCTCCGCTGGCGAGGGCCAGCGCTACGAGTGGCCAATCCTTCTCCCCGCCTCGTTGCAGCCGGCCGCGCGCTTCGTCCTCGAGACCGACATATTGCTCGGCGGGAATCGTGAACAGCAGCTCTTCCGCCCAACCGAACAAGTCCGCACCATCTCGACCGACTTTGACGGCTTGTGCGGCCGTTACGAGCCTCGCCTCCCTCATCTGAGCAAATGGGATCAGCAGTGTATGACCGCGGTCGGCCAGGTACTGAAGAAGCGGCCGAGATTGCCCGAGCGACGCGGATATGACGACGTTTGCATCAACGATCATTGGCTTGTTCGAGCGGCTCACCCCAAGGACTGAGTCCGATTTCTGCGAGCAGTACGCTGGTATCGATGCCGTGCGCGCGAAGTTCGTCCTGCGCTTCCTGATGCCTGATGCCCGCCAAACGCGCGCGCTCCAGCCTTTCCGGGTCCATCTTCGGCCACGGCGTATAGGTGCCGATCACCTGGCCCCGATCGGTCAGTTGGACCTGCTCACGACCTCGCGCCACCTCGCCGAGGCGTTCGCGAAATTCCTTGATCCCCATTTTCATGATGGCCGCCCCGAAAGTGTCACCCCAAGATACACTTTTGTCGCCTCGGTTCAACCAGCGAGCCGCCGCGGCCTTCGTTCCTCGTCCGTCGCGACGAACACGAACCGCGCCTGCGTCACCTTGCACATGTCCTCGACGTGCCGTGCGCGACGCCAGGCCTCGACCTCGATCGTCATCGACGTGTTGCCGACCGCGATCAGCGTCGCGAACACCGACACCTCGTCGCCGACCAGCACCGGCGCGTGGAATTTCATCGCGTCGACCGCGATCGTCACCGCGCGCCCGCCCGAATGGCGCGACGCGACCGATCCCGCGGCCAGATCCATCTGCCCCATCAGCCAGCCGCCGAAGATGTCGCCGTAAGGGTTCGCATCGCCCGGCATCGCGGTCACGCGGATCGTCGGCGCGGCGCCGGGCAGCACGTCCGTCATGCGCGACGCCATGCGTTCCATGCGCGGGCGAGCGACGGCAATCCCATCGCCGCGACCGATGCGACCGCGACCATCCCGATCGACCAGAGCGTCGTGTGGCCCAGCGGATAGCTCCACGTCATCCCCCAGACGAAGGCGAACATCGCGCCCACGCTGCCGATGAAGAACGCCAGCTCGGTCCAGAAATGGCGACGGGCGGAGATCATCGCATCAGGCCAGCATGCCGAGCGGGTGTTCGACCAGCTGCCTGAACGCCTGCATCAATTGCGCGCCGTCCGCGCCGTCGATCGCGCGGTGGTCGAAGCTGCCGGTCGCCGTCATGACCGTCGCGATACCGAGCGCATCGTCGATCACCCAGGGCCGCTTCTCGCCGGCGCCGATCGCCAGGATCATGCCCTGGGGCGGGTTGATGACCGCGTCGAACTGCGTGATGCCGTACATCCCCATGTTGCTGATCGACGCGGTGCCGCCCTGATATTCCTCGGGCTTCAGCTTGTTGTCGCGAGCCCGCGCGGCGAGGTCCTTCATCGCGGTCGAGATCGACGACAGCGAGCGCGTGTCCGCCGCCGCGACGATCGGCGTGATGAGCCCCGACGGCGTCGACACCGCGACCGAGATGTCCGCCCGCCGGAAGCTGACGAGAGCGTCCGGCGTGAACATCACGTTGCACTTGGGCACCTGCATCAGCGCGACGGCCAGCGCCTTGATCAATAGGTCATTGACCGACAGCTTGACCCCGCGCGACGCCAGGCTGGCGTTCAGCTCGGTCCGCAATGCCAGCAGCGCGTCGAGCCGGACGTCGACCGTCAGATAGATGTGCGGGACGGTCTGCTTCGATTCGGTCAGCCGGCGCGCGATCGTCTTGCGGATATTGCTGAGCTTGGTCGTCTCGTGCGGGATATCCGGGATCGCCGCCGGTTTCGCCGGGGCGGCAGGTGTCGCAGCGATGGGCGCGTCCTCCCCCTTCCCCGCCGACGCGACCGCAGCCGACTCCACCCCCACGGGCTTAGCCCCCTCGACGTCCGCCTTCACGATCCGCCCGTTCGGCCCCGAACCGGTCACGCCCGACAGGTCGATGCCCTTGTCCGCGGCGATCCGGCGTGCGAGCGGGCTGGCCTTCAGGCGGTCGCCTGCGTCGCCATGATCGGCCGATACGGCGGCGGGGCCGGCGTCCGCCGGACGACCATGATCCTCCGCCCCCGCCTCGGTCCGTGCCACGGGCTTCGCCTCGTCGCAATTGTCATTGGGATCGGTCGGATCGGGTCGCGGTTCGGACGCCGCCGCCGCCGGCACCGGCGTGTCGCTCTTGGTCGGAACGGGGGCTGCGGACGCATCCTCGCCGTCCTCCGCCAGGATCGCGATCGCGGTGCCGACCTTCACGCCGTCGGTGCCCTCGGCCACCAGGATCTTCGCGATCACCCCCTCGTCGACCGCCTCGAACTCCATCGTCGCCTTGTCGGTCTCGATCTCGGCCATGATGTCGCCGGATTTCACGGCATCGCCTTCCTTCACCAGCCATTTGGCCAGCGTGCCTTCCTCCATGGTCGGCGACAAAGCGGGCATCTTGATCTCGATCGACATGCGGTTCCTCGAACATATCCGGCACGGCTTTCTCTCGCCCTCCATCACCACGCGGTCAAGGCACGATACTTGCGCGGGGCTCGCAGGCGCGTCACCATGCGCCGCGAAAGGGCAGCCCATGCGCATCTATCTGGTGGTCGTCGACGACAGCGCGGAATCGAGCATCGCGCTCCGCTTCGCCGCGCGGCGCGCGGTCAAGACCGGCGGCGGCGTGGAGATCCTGACGATCCTGCCGCCGGCGGAGTTCATGGCGTTCGGCGGCGTGCAGGCGACGATCGAGGAGGAGGCGCGGCTGCATGCCGAGGGGCTGGTCGCCGCGGCGGCGGGTACCATCATCGAGGAATCCGGTCTGCGCCCCTCGATCACGGTGCGCGAAGGCGACGCTCCGACCATCGTGCGCGCGCTGATCGCCGGCAATCCCGACATCGCCGCGCTGGTGCTCGGCGCGGCGGCCAGCGGCGCGCCGGGGGCGCTGGTGACGCATTTCGCGGGTGCCGACGCGGGCGCGCTGACGGTGCCGCTGATGATCGTGCCGGGATCGCTGACGCGGGAGCAGATCGATCGGTTGAGCTAGGGCCGGCCGGCCACCCTTTCCTTCGTCATCCCCGCGAAAGCGGGGATGACGGTCGGGGGGCGTGAAAGCCATGCGTAACCGCCGTCACCAGCGATAGTTGAAACTGACGCTGATCCGCTCGCCCTTGCCCTCGTTCGGCTGCACCTCGTGCCGCAGCCAGCTTTCCCACAGCAGCAGCGTTCCCGGTACCGGATCGATCGTCACGAACCGACGTAGCGCGACCGGCGCATCAGCGATCCGGGTCGGGGCCGCCATCATCATCGCCAGCCGCGGGTCCTCGAACCGCAATCCCCCCGCCCCCGCCGGCACCGCGATATAGAAGGTCCCCGACACCACGCTGTGCGGATGGATATGCCCCGAATGCGCGCCGCCTGCCTTCAGGATATTGACCCAAAGGCTGTCGAGCTTCAGCCGCCGCCCCGCCAGATCGAAGGCGCAGTCCTTGGCGAACGCCGCGACGTGACGGTCCAGCCGCCGCTTCAGTTCCGCGAAATCGGGGTCGCGCTTCGGCAGGTCGCCGAGCGAGGCGTAGGAGGTATAGCCCCGATAGCCATGGTCCCGCGACCAGCGCCGCCCCGCGCCGTCGTCCACCGCGAGCCGGCGACAGGCGGTGTCGAGCGCGGCGACGAAGGCGGGATCGTCGATCCGGTCCTCCGCGACGAGCGAGGCGAAGATGCTGTGCGCGGGCATGGCCGCGCCATAGGTCGCGCACGCCTTGCGCGCCAGTCGCTCCCGCTTTACCCCGCCCTCTCGATGGAACGATCGGACCACCGCCCCGCCAATATGATCGAAGGCGGTGCCGTCTTCCCGCATCGCCACCTGACCGGCATCGATGGCCTGCAACCGCACGAGATCGCGTTCCTGCTCGACGAGGCGGAGACCTGGGTCGGCGCGAACCGCGCGCACGCGACGCCCGACAAGCGCCTCGACGGACTGACCCTCATCAACGCGTTCTTCGAGAACTCGACGCGCACGCTGCTGTCGTTCGAGATCGCGGGCAAGCGGCTCGGGGCGGACGTCGTCAACATGCACGCCGCTCAGTCGAGCGTGAAGAAGGGCGAGACGCTGATCGACACCGCCCAAACCCTCAATGCCATGCGCGCCGACGTCATCGTCATCCGCCACATGTCGTCTGGCGCGGTGCGGCTGATCGCGGACAAGGTCGACTGCCCAGTGCTGAACGCCGGCGACGGGCGGCACGAGCATCCGACGCAGGCGCTGCTCGATGCGCTGACGATCCGGCGGCGACGCGGGTCGATCGCGGGGCAGCGCGTCGTGATCTGCGGCGACCTGTTGCACAGCCGCGTCGCGCGCTCGAACATCCTGGCGCTGACCGCGCTCGCCGCCGAGGTCCGCGTCTGCGCGCCGACCACGCTGATGCCCGCGGCGATCGAGCGCATGGGCGTTACCCCGTTCACCGATTTCGACGCCGCGCTGGAAGGGGCGGATGTGGTCATGATGCTGCGCCTCCAGACCGAGCGGATGGCGGGGGGATATGTCCCTAGCCCACGCGAATATCGCCTCCGCTACGGGCTGACGGCGGAGCGGTTCGCGCGGGTGCCGGACGCGCTGGTGATGCATCCCGGGCCGATGAACCGGGGGATCGAGATCGACTCCGCCGTCGCCGACCACGCCCGATCGGCGATCACCGAACAGGTGGAGATGGGCGTCGCGGTGCGGATGGCGTGCCTGGATGTACTGACGCGGCGCGCTCGCGGTGTGGAGGGATGGGCGTGAACCTCCACTTCACCAACGCCCGCATCGTCTGCCCCGTGAACGGCGAGCGAACCGGCGACCTGTTCGTCGCGGACGGCGTCATCGTCGACACCCTCGACGGCCCGGCCGAGGTCGTCGACTGCAACGGCGCGGTCCTTGCCCCCGGCATCATCGACCTCGGCGTCTTCGCGGTCGATCGCGCCGCCTGCCGCGCGGGCGGCATCGTGCGCGTGGGGCTGATGCCCGACCAGTCGCCCGTGCTCGACGACCCCGGCATCGTCCAGCGGTCCGCCTTGGTCGGCAAGCCCGACCTGTGGATCCACCCCATCGCCGCCGCGACCCGCGCGCTGGCGGGCGCGGACCTGGCGGAAATGGCGACCTGCGCGTCGGCCGGCGCGCGCGCGGTCGGCA
>NZ_CAHJWJ010000027.1 GCF_903642285.1 Sphingomonas bacterium | reverse complement strand
GCGGGTTCGGTCAAGGTGGTGGTTTCGCGGACGATCTCGACGACGACGTTCCTTTCTGACGATCGCGCTGCGCCCGGGTGCCGGCGAACGTTCCGCAGACTGACGATATGACGGTCGACGCGCTGCTACGCGATCCCGACGAGCGGT
The DNA here is from genome assembly GCF_903642285.1 of Sphingomonas bacterium. Classification (GTDB taxonomy): domain Bacteria; phylum Pseudomonadota; class Alphaproteobacteria; order Sphingomonadales; family Sphingomonadaceae; genus Sphingomonas. Next base: position 43,596 of record NZ_CAHJWJ010000027.1, on the reverse strand, counting down.
CGCAGGTGGTGGGGTCCTATGACGCGTTGTCGCTTCGCGACGCCGGGGCATTCGACGATCTCGCCGCGTTCGCGGCGGAATTGTGCGATACGCCCGTCGCGCTGGTCAGTCTGGTGGAGGACGAGCGCCAGTCCTTCCTCGGCCGGGTCGGGACCGAGCTGCTGGAAACGCCGCGATCCTTGTCCTTTTGCGCGCATGCGATGACGGCGGGCGCAATCATGGAAGTGGCGGACGCGACGCGCGACGCGCGCTTCGCCGACAATGCGCTCGTCACCGGCGAACCGCATCTGCGGTTCTACGCCGGCGCGCCGCTCGTCGACCGCGGCGGCGTGCCGCTGGGGGCGGTCTGCGTCCTCGATGTCCGGCCCCGGACCGGCCTCACCGCATTTCAGCGACGCGGTCTGGAGGTGCTGGCCGCTGCGACGATGGCGCGGCTGGAGCAGCACCGCACTGCCCGCGCGGCGGAAGAAAGCGAGCTGCGCTTCCGCACGTTGGCGGACACGATGCCGCAGATGGTATGGTCGACGCTGCCCGACGGCTTCCACGATTACTACAATGCGCGCTGGTACGAATTCACCGGCGTCCCCGCAGGCTCCACCGATGGCGAAGGCTGGAACGGCATGTTCCACGCCGAAGATCAGGACCGCGCGTGGGCGGTATGGCGTCATTCGCTGGCGACCGGCGACCCCTATCAGATCGAATACCGGTTGCGGCATTTCGACGGCACCTATCGCTGGGTGCTGGGCCGGGCCCTGCCCGTCCGCGACGAACGCGGTGCGATCACGCGGTGGTTCGGGACGTGCACCGATATCCATGCGCAGAAACTGGCGCTGGAGGAGCGCGAGATCATCAGCCAGGAATTGTCGCACCGGATCAAGAATATCTTCGCCGTCATCGCCGGGCTGATCGGCTTCGCCGCGCGCGCCCGGCCGGAATTCGCGCCGGCTGCGGTCGATCTGCGCCAGCGGATCACCGCGCTCGGCCGGGCGCACGATTTCGTCCGGCCGCACAGCGCGCAGTCGCGGCCCGATGTGCCGCAGGACAGCCTGAAGGCGCTGCTGGGCGAATTGTTCGAACCGTATCAGCAGGGTTCGATACCGCGGATCGCGGTCGAGGGGCAGGACGTGGCGGTGGACGATCGTTCCGCCACACCGCTCGCGCTGCTGTTCCACGAACTGGCGACCAATGCGACCAAATATGGCGCGCTGTCCGACCAGAATGGCCGGGTGCTGGTCGCGATCGAGACGATCGACGACCGCGTAGCCATCCGCTGGCAGGAGACGGGTGGTCCGATGATCGATCGCATCCCGGACAAGGCGGGGTTCGGCAGCCGGTTGATCGAGATGAGCGCGGTGCGCCAAATGGGCGGGCAGGTGACGCGCGCGTGGAAAGCCCAGGGCCTGTGTCTGACGATCGAGACGCCGATTTCCTCGTTCCGACGCGCATAACCGGCCGATCGGAACCGGCGTATCGTCAGCCCCTAGCGGGCAGCGGCAGGACGACGTCGCGGTGCGGAGTCGGTACACCGTCGGCCGCCAATTGCGCGGCCGCCAGGATCGCGGCATCGCTGAAGGGTTTGCGGATATATCCGAGCGCTTCGGGCGCGTCGCCGATCTGCGCCGGATTTGCGGTCACGAACACGACCTTGATGCCGTAATCCCGCGCGATCCTTTGCGCGATGGCGGGGCCGGTCGGACCATCGCGCAGGTTAACGTCGACGAACGCGAATTCGCAGCCCGGCGCGACCTTTATCGCGCTGTCGTGATCTGCCGCGATTCCGGCGACGCTATAGCCGGCATCGGTCAGGATCCGTTCCAGATCCATGGCGACGAAAATCTCGTCCTCGACGATGAGCGCAGTTCTGGTCATAGTGTTTCCGATATTAACCCATAGCAACCTTTCGTCCGGGATTTAGTTCCGAAGCAGGAATACCGCATGTTCCGCCAGGACATTGGCGGCGGCCGATGTGGTTTGCTTGCCACGCGACAGGAACCAGGCGCGCTCCACGCCGATGCCGCGTTCGGCGACGAAGGCGCGGAAATCGTCGATCGTGACGTGATGGATATTGGGCGTATCGTACCAGCGTTCGGGCAGCAGCGGCGTGACCGGCATGCGCCCGCCCCACAACAGCGACAGCCGTACCCGCCAATGCGCGAAATTGGGAAAGGACACAAACGCGCGGGTGCCGATGCGGAGCAGTTCGTCGAGCACCTTGTCCGGCCCGCGCGCGGTCTGCAGCGTCTGGCTGAGGATCGCATAGTCGAAGCTGCGATTGGGATAGCCCGCCAGATCGATATCGGCATCGCCCTGCACGACCGACAATCCGCGCGCGACCGCGGCGGCGACGTTGCCCGCATCGATCTCCAGCCCGCGCGCATCGACCCCCGCCCGATCCCGAAGCGCGGCCATCAGCGCGCCGTCGCCGCATCCGACATCCAGCACGCGCGTGCCGGGTATCACGTGGTCTGCGATGACGGCGAGGTCGGGGCGAAGATTCATGCCGCCGCCCGCAGGAAACCGCCCACCACCCGGTCGAGTTCGGGGGAATCGAGCAGGAAGGCGTCGTGCCCGAACGGGCTCGACAGTTCGACGAAGCTCGCGCGCGCGCCCGCCGCGTTCAGCGCCTGGACGATGATCCGCGATTCGGTCGTGGGGTAGAGCCAGTCGGTGTCGAAGCTGACGAGGCAGAATCGCGTGGCCGTTCCCCGGAACGCGTTGGCCAGCATGCCGCCATGCTCTTCGGCGAGATCGAAATAGTCCATGGCTCGCGTAATGTAGAGATAGCTGTTGGCGTCGAACCGATCGACGAACGCGATCCCCTGGTGGCGCAGATAGCTTTCGACCTGGAAATCGGCGTCGAACCCGAAGGATTTCTGATCGCGCGCCTGCAGCCGGCGACCGAATTTCTCGGTCAGCCCGGCTTCGGACAGATAGGTGATGTGCGCCGCCATCCGCGCGACCGACAGCCCGGCGGCGGGTGCGTCGCCGGTTTCATGATATGCGCCGCCTGCCCATCTGGGGTCCGCCATGATGGCCTGGCGGCCGACCTCGTGGAACGCGATGTTCTGCGCGGTGTGGCGCGCGGTGGCGGCGATCACGACGGCGGCGCGGACCCGGTCCGGATAGGTCGCGGCCCAAACCAGCACCTGCATCCCGCCCATCGATCCGCCGACGACCGCCGCCAGACGATCGATGCCGAGATGATCCATCAGCATCGCCTGCGTGCGGACCATGTCGCGGATCGTGATGACGGGGAAGGCCATGGCGTAAGCCCGGCCTGTCGCCGGATCGATCGAGGCGGGGCCCGACGAGCCCATGCAGCTGCCGAGCACGTTCGCGCACACCACCAGATGGCGGTCGGTATCGATCGGCTTGCCCGGCCCGACCATCCGTGCCCACCAGCCGGACTTGCCGGTGCGCGGATGGACGCTCGCCAGATGCTGGTCGCCGGTCAGCGCGTGACAGACCAGGATGGCGTTCGACGCATCGGCGTCGAGCGCGCCATAGGTCTCGTACGCGATCGCGACCGGTGCCAGCAGGCCGCCGCCGTCGAGCGCCAGCGGCCCGGGCAGCGTCACCTGGCGCGACAGGCCGAAACGGGGGTCGTCTTGCATGGCGTTCGTCTAGTGCGAGAAGTCCCCCGTTGGAACTGCTTCCTGCTGCCCTCACCCTTCGCCGCTTCGGCGTCTCTCCCCTCCCGTTGGGAGCGGGAAGGGGCCCGCGGCCGTAGGCCGTGGGAAGGGTGAGGACAGCCCAAGACCTCCGCTTGTCAACGCAAGCGCCGACCGCGTACAGCCCGCGCATGAACGCCCCCGCCCCGAAACCCTGGATCATGGGCATCGCGCCCTATGTTCCCGGTCGATCGACCACCGACGACGGCCGCACGATCGTCAAATTGTCGTCGAACGAGAACCCGCTCGGCACAGCCCCCACAGCACGCGAGGCCTACCGGTCGGCGGCGGACGATCTGGAGCGCTATCCCGATGCCGGTGCGGTCGACCTGCGCGCGAAGCTCGCCGCGCATTACGGGATCGAGGCGGACCGGATCGTCTACGGCACCGGATCGGACGAGGTGCTCCACCTCGCCGCGGGCGCGTTCGCGGGGGCGGGGGACGAGATCATCCATGTCCGCTACGGTTTTTCGGTCTACGAGATCGCGACGCGGCGGGTCGGCGCGACGCCGGTCATCGCGTCCGACCGCGACTATGCGACCGACGTCGATGCGATCCTGGCCGCGGTGACCGAGCGGACGCGCGTGGTGTTCGTGGCGAACCCCAACAACCCGACCGGCACCTATACCGCCAAGGCGGACATCGCGCGGCTTCATGCCGGCTTGCCCCAATCCGTGCTGCTGGTACTGGACCAGGCCTATACCGAATATCTTGGCCCCGGCGACGACGATGGCGGCCTAGACCTTGCGCGCACCGAGGCCAATGTCCTGGTGACGCGAACGTTCTCGAAGATCTTCGGGCTGGCGTCGGAACGCGTCGGCTGGGGCTACGGCGCGCCCGCGATCATCGACGCGATGCACCGGATCCGCGCGCCCTTCGCGTTCTCGATCGGGGCGCAGCGCGCGGCGATCGCGGCGCTCGACGCGGACGATTTCGTCGCCGACAGCCGCCGTCACAACGACGAATGGCGGGCGTGGTTCGGCGACCAGGTCGCCGGCCTCGGCAATGCCGGGCTGCGCGTGGTGCCGAGCAAGGCCAATTTCCTGCTCGTCCTGTTCGAGGGATCGCTGACCGCGGAGACCGCCTACCGGGCTTTGATGGCGGCGGGCTATGCGACTCGCTGGCTGCCCGGGCAGGGGTTGCCCCACGCCTTGCGGATCACGATCGGCCGCGCGGACGAGATGCGCGCCGTCGTCGACGTCCTGCGCGCGGAAGCGGCGAAGGCCTGATGCTGCCGTTCGCCCGGGTCACGATCCTCGGGCTGGGGCTGATCGGATCGTCGATCGCGCGCGGGGTGCGGGCGACCATGCCGACGGTGCGGCTGACGGGGTACGACGCCGACACCGACGTGCGTGCCACCGTCGCCCGGATGGCGCTGGTCGACGATGTCGCCGACAGTGCGGGGACGGCGGTGATCGACGCCGATCTGGTGATCCTGTGCGTGCCGGTGGGCGCGATGGGGGCGGTCGCGGGCGAATTCGCGGCCGACTTGCCGGCGGACGCGATCGTCAGCGATGTCGGCAGCTGCAAGGCGGAGGTCGCGCGCGCGCTCGCCGCCGCGCTGCCGGGCGCGACGATCGTCCCGGCGCACCCGGTCGCCGGGACCGAGCGCAGCGGACCCGAGGCGGGGTTCGCCACGCTGTTCAAGGGGCGCTGGTGCATCCTGACCCCGGCCACGCAGACGCCCGAGGCGGCGACCGAGCGGGTCCGTGCATTCTGGACGCGGCTGGGGGCCGAGGTCGAAATCATGGCGGCCGAGCATCACGACCGGGTGCTCGCGATCACCAGCCATTTGCCGCACCTCATCGCCTATACGATCGTCGGCACCGCGAGCGATCTGGAGGAGGTGACGCAGGGCGAGGTCATCAAATATTCCGCGGGCGGCTTTCGCGACTTCACCCGCATCGCCGCATCCGACCCGACGATGTGGCGCGACGTGTTCCTGACCAATCGCGAGGCGGTGCTGGAGATGCTGCAGCGCTTCAGCGAGGACCTGTCGCAGCTGCAGCGCGCGATCCGCTGGGGCAAGGGCGACGAACTGTTCGACCTGTTCACCCGCACCCGCGCGGTACGGCGGTCGATCGTCGAACAGGGTCAGGACGATGCCGCGCCCGATTTCGGGCGGACGCACGACTGAACGGGGCCGCGTTCGATCGGAAGACGAAGAAGATTGGTTCGCACGAAGACGCAAAGACACGAAGAGGTGGCGTGATCTTCAACCGATGCCTGGTGGGGCAATGAGGACTGCTTCCTTCCTTTGCGCCTTCGCGTCTTCGTGCGAGCCCATACTGCCTCAATCCAGAATATTGATCGCCGCATGCACCCGCGCCTCGATTTCCGCGCGCGGCAACCCCGGCGGGATGACGTCGCCGAAGCGGAACGTCACCACCCCCGCCCGCTTCGCGCCGTGCCGCGGCCAGACCCGGGCGCTGTCGCAGGCGATCGGCACCGTCGGCATGCCGAGCATCCGGTACAATCCCGCGAATCCGGCCTTTAGCGGCGGTCGATCGCCCGGCGCGACGCGCGTTCCCTCGGGAAAGATCAGGATCGATCGTCCGGCTTCCCGCGCCACCGTCGCCTCGCGCATCATCGACCGCAGCGCGGCGGCGTTGGCGTCGCGGTCCGCGACGATCGCGCCGTAGCGTTTAGCCGCCCAGCCCCAGATGGGGACCTTCGTCAATTCGCGCTTCAGCACGATCGCCGGGCCGTGAAGGATGATCTGCAGCTCGACCGTCTCGAACATCGCCTGGTGCTTGCAGACGTAGAAGGCGGGTTCGACCGGTCGTTCTCCCTCGATCCGGATATGGATGCCGAGCAGGGTTCGCGTCGCCCAGCGGTGGAACCCGGTCCAGACCGCGGCATGCGCGATGATCGCGCGCTGGCCGAACAAGGCGGTGATCGGCACGGTGCCGACGATCGGCACCGAACCGCCGTAGAACACGACCCGGAACAGGATCGTGCGCACCCATGCGATCACGACCTCATCCCCAGCCACAGGGCGACGCGGCGCAGCAGCAGCTTGTCATATTCGCTGACCAACGTCGTGAGGCGCGGATTGCCGGGCACCCCGTCGCCCAGGATCACCACGTCCTTGCCGAGCGCCGCCGCCAGTTCCATGCGCGCGCGCGGCAAATGCCAGTCCGACGTCACCAGCCGGACCGAGGCATAACGATGGCTTCGCACCCAGCCGACCGTCTCCTCCGCGTTCGATCGGGTGTCGACCGCTTCGTCGCCGAGATCGATGCAGCATCGGAACAGCGACGGCGGCGCACGATATTCCTTCGCCAGCACCGCCGCATCGACCCCCGGCGCGACGCCCGTCACCAGCATCCGCTTCGCCTGGCGGTGCCGCAGCAGGTCGATCCCGCGGTCGATCCGGCCCGCCGCGCCGGTCGGCACGACGATCGCATCGGTGGTCGATCCCCCGAGCGGTCCGGGCATCGTCAGCATGAAGACGACGAAGCCGAACGCCCAGGCGATGGCGAGGATCGCGAGGAGGCGGGTGATCACAGAACCCGCCTCAGCGTGCCGAGGACCGCAGTGCGCGCCGCCAGCATCGCCAGCAGGACGAAGAACGGCGGCAGCAGCGCGAGCAATATCCAGTCGCCGGCACCGAGCGTCACCCCGCCGAGCAATTCCGACCCGAGCGCCTGCAGCCGTAAGCCCAGGAACAGGACGACGGCAAAGGCGGCGACCGCGCCGATCGCGCCGCCGATCGCAGCATCCAGCGCGATCCGCCGCTGGAACAGCCGCGCGACCTGGACATCGGTCGATCCGAGCATGTGCATGACGGAGATCGTCTCGCGGTGCGTCTCCAGCCCCGCACGCGCCGCGAGCAGCACCACCGCCCCCGTCGCCACCGCCATCAACACGACGAGCGCCGCGGCGAGGAACGTCATCGTCGTCATGAACCCGCTGACCGGGGACATCCACGCTTCGTGCCGGTCGACCCGTATCGCCGGATCGACCGCCGCCATCGCGGCGGCGACGCGCGCGGCATCGCCGTCGCCCGCCAGATCGACATCGATCATCGCCGGCACCGGCAGCGCGGGATCGGCCGCATCGCCCCCGAGCCAGGGGGCCAGCAGCCGTTCCAGTTCGGCGCGTGGAACGGGGACGGCGTGTACGACACCGGGCACGCGGCGAAGCGTCGCCAGCGCTCGTGCCGCCAGCGCGTCGCGCCGCACCGGATCGCCGACCACGATCTGCACGGTCAGCCGTCCGCTCAGCTGTCGGTCGAGCGACCGCGTCGCATGTCCCGTCCCGAGCCCGAGCGCGGCGGACAGGATGGTCAGGAACAGCATGATCGCCATGACCCAAGTCATCGCCCCGAAGCCGCCCGCCTCGTCGAGCACGCGGCGCGCGCGGGCACCGTCATGGCGGGGGCGGGCCATTCCCGTCAGGCCTGGCGCGGTGCCGGCGGATAGCGCAGCGAACCGGTCGGATCGAGCAGACGCCCATGATCGAGCCGCATCATCTGCGCCCCGGGGATCCGGCTGAGCAGATGCAGGTCGTGAGTCGCGACGACGATCGTCGTGCCAAGCTTGTTCAGCGAATCGAACAGATGCAGCAGCCGCTCCGCCATGTCGGGGTCGACATTGCCGGTTGGCTCGTCCGCGACCAGGATTTCGGGTCGGCCGATCACCGCGCGCGCGATCGCCACGCGTTGCTGCTCGCCGCCCGACAGCGTGGCGGGGCGGGCGTTCGCGCGTTCGGCCAGGCCCACCCAGGCGAGCATCTCGCGCACCGGCTGCCGGATTTCCGCTTCGGAGACCCCGGCGACGTGCAGCGGCAGCGCGATATTGTCGTGCGCGGACAGATGCGGGACCAGCCGGAAATCCTGGAACACGACGCCGATGCGCCGGCGAAACCCCGGCAGCCGCGCGCGCGACAACATGACGGCATCCTCGCCGAACAGGCGGATGATCCCGCGGCTCGGCCGCTGCGCGAGGTACAGCAGCTTCAGCAGCGACGTCTTGCCGGCACCGCTGGCCCCCGTCAGGAAATAGAATGCGCCGCTGCCGAGGCTGAAGCTGACGTCCGACAGCGTCTCGGCCCCCGTGCCGTAGCGAAGGCCCACATTCTCGAACTGCACGATGTTCGTCATGTGATCGGATTCGTCATGCGAAGGGTGTCTGCGGCCTCTCTGGCCCGGGAGGGACCATGATGCTTTCGCACGGATCGTCGCGCCGCTTCAAGCTTGCCACGACATGCGGCGACGTGCTTAGATTCGTCGGTAAAGGACGCGTTCCGGCGACCTGAAGTGAAGCGTCCGCATGATCCTCGAATGCCCCGAATGCACGACCCGCTATCTCGTCCCCGACAGCGCGATCGGGCCGTCGGGGCGGACGGTGCGCTGCGCCAATTGCCGGCATAGCTGGTTCCAGGATCCGCCCACCCCCGATCCCGCGCCGCCGCCGCCGCCATTGCGAACGCCGCCGGTCGCCACCGCCGGCGATGCGATCGTCGCAGCGGTCGCCGATCCCGTAGCGCCGCCCGTCTTCGTCGAACCCTATGTCGAACCGGCAAGCTATGACGCCTTCGCGCCGCAACCGCCCTTTCGCCCGCGGCGCAACATGGCGCGCCGCTGGACCTATATCGCCGCCGCCGCCGGGCTGGCGATGCTGGTCGCGGTGGCAGCGATCGTCTGGCTCGGCGCGCCGGGGATCGCGGGGCGGCTCGGGTTGTCGATCGCGTCCGACGAATCGCCGCTGAAGCTGAAGGACAACCCGATCGAGCGGCGGCAACTGGAAAACGGGTCCGAACTGTTCGCGGTCAGCGGCCAGGTGGTGAACCCGTCGGGGGCGATGCAGCGCGTTCCCGACATCCGCGCCGAACTGCGCGATGCGCAAGGCAAGCTCGTCTATAGCTGGACGATCACGCCGCAGCAGCGATCGCTGTCGGCGGGGGCGACGATCGATTTCAATTCGGCGAAACTGGATGTGCCGGCGAATTCGAAGCGGCTGGAACTGAGTTTTGCCGGCGAAGCCGCGCGCTGACCACGACGAAGCGACCGGTGTGAAGCATCGCCGCCGCGACCATCCCCGCCGCGGATGCCCATACCAATGCCATCGACGCCGCGCCGTGCATGACCAGCAGCCAGCCGAGCCCGCCCGTCACGACGAAATAGGCGATAATGCTGTTGATCCCCGCTGCAACCTGATCGCCGAGCGAGCGAAGCGCATAGACCAGCACGACCTGCGCGCCGTCGAACAGGATGAACGGTGCCCATAAAGACAGCATCGACCCCGCGATGGCATGAACCGCATCCGCCGCCGGAAAACCCCGGACGATCGTCCGCGCCCCGAACCCGAGCAGCAGCGCCGCACCGCCGAGCAGCCCAACCGCCAGCGCCAGTGCGATCCGCGTCCGCGCGATCGCCGCGACCGGCTGTCCCTCGCCGATCGCGTTGCCGACGCGCACGCCGGCCGCCGACCCGAGCCCGATCGCGATGCCGTAGGTGACGTTATGGACCGCGAACACGATCTGGAACGCGTGCGCGGTATCGTCCCCGAACCGCGTCGACAGTGCGATCAGGATCGAAAAGCCGCCGAGTTCGAGCCCCGATGCGAGGGCCGGTACGATTCCGAACCGTCCAAGCGCCACTGCCCCGGCGATCGTCACGCGCCACGTCCGCAAGCCGCGCGCATGGGGATCGGGCAGCAGCAACGCGCTCGCGACCATGACGACCGCGCCGATGATCGAGGCCACGACGGTCGCGCTCGCGGCACCCACCGCGCCATGTCCCGCAAATCCGAGATGCCCGCCCGACCACGCCCAGGCAAGGAGCGCGTTGAGCGGCAGGATCGCCATGTTCACCGCCGCCACGCGCCGCGGCCGCGACACGCCTTCCAGGAAAAAACTCGCGGCGACGATCAGCAGCTGGAACGGATAGGCGACCGCCATCACGCGCACGACCGCAGCGGCGGGATCGATCAGCGCCGCTGCGACGCCCAACCCCCGAAGCATCGGTGCCGCTTCGAACCACAGCAGCAGCGCGGCCGCGATCCCGAGCCCCAGGCCGAGCGCCAAGCCGTCGCGCAGCGCTGCGCCGGTGGCGACGCGGTCGCCGGCACCATCCGCGCGTGCCGCCGTCACCAGCACGCCCGACAGCCAGGCAAGCCCCGTGACGATGCCGACGAAGGTCAGCGACCGACTGGCACCGAGCGCTGCGACCTGGTGCGCCCCGACCAGTCCCACGACCACGACATCGGTCACGTGCAGGATCGTCCAGTTCAGGCTGGTCAGGATCACCGGCCAGGCCAAGCTCGCGATCCGCCGCACTTCGCCGGGCGCGGGACCGGTCGTGTCGCATGGATCGGTCGTCGGCATCGCGGGGGCGCTAGCCTGCATGGGCGGTGGCGGATAGCCCTGCCGGTTGCGGGACCGATTGGCGTTGCAGCCGCCGATGCGCTTTGCTACGGGCGCTCGCCTACCTGCCGCGGGGCGTTCGCGCCGGCGGTTGTATCACGTGCGGCCGTGGCGGAATTGGTAGACGCGCAACGTTGAGGTCGTTGTGTCCGAAAGGACGTGGAAGTTCGAGTCTTCTCGGCCGCACCACTCCCGAGCAGGAGAGGCACCGTTGCGTTTGATAGTCGGGATCCCCGCTGGCGGCGATCCTGCGCGGCTTGATCGATCTGCTGATCGTAACGATGTCCGGCGCGAGCATTAATTTGTCCATGAACGAGCCGGGTGCGGCGATCACGCGAATAGGCACCGAGCTGATTGGGCGCTCCGCTGGCCATGATCGATCCTGTTGAATATCATACCGTGATAGCGTCGCTACTTTAAAATATACGAACGCGTCGCGAAATGCGGCCTCGGCGAGTAGGAGATTTTTCATGCGCGTGTTCCTGACCGGCGCGACCGGCTTCGTCGGCTCGGACGTCATTCCCGAGCTACTGGGTCGCGGCCATCAGGTGCTCGGCCTGACCCGCTCCGACGCCGGTGCCCGGCAGCTCGAGGCGGCGGGTGTGGAAGTCTACCGCGGCGATCTGGAACAACCCGAGACGCTCGCCAGCGGCGCAGCGGCGGCGGATGCGGTGATCCACTGCGCGTTCGATCATAATTTCGAGACCTTCTTCGAGAACACGAAAAAGGACGAACGCAACATCGCCGCAATGGGCGACGCGCTCGCGGGGACGCAGAAGCCGATCCTCATCACCTCGGGCGTCGGCATCGGCACGCCGCTGAACGGTGGCCCCGCGACCGAGGACGTGCTCAACCCGCGCCACGCCAATCCGCGCATCGCGACCGAGCTCGCCGGCGCGGCGCTGATCGCGCGTCGCATCGACGTGCGCACGATCCGGTTGCCGCAGGTTCACGATACCGCCAGGGCCGGGCTGATCACGCCGCTGGTCGCCGAGGCGCGCCGTGCCGGGGCGGTGGCGTATCTCGGCGAGGGCGGATGCGCTGGTCCGCGGCGCACATCGGCGACGTCGCGAAGCTCTACGTCCTGGCACTGGAGAAGGGCGAGCCGGGCGCGCGATACCATGCGTCGGTCGAGGAGGGCGTTACCGCACGCGCCATCGCCGAGGCGATCGGAAAGGGCACGGGGCTGCCGGTCCGCTCGGTCGCGGCCGACGAGGTCGAGCGCTATTTCGGCTGGATGGCACCGTTCGCGGCGCTCGACATGACCGCGTCGAACGCCTGGACCCGAGCGCGGCTGGGGTGGGAGCCGGCCGGCCCCGATCTGCTCGCCGACCTCGCCGCGATGGACTATTCGGCGCTCGCCCACGCCTGATGCTTCTGAGGGGAGGTCGTCGCCGATGCCGGCCGACATGAAACGAGCGTCCGAACGGGAAATGCGGATAGGAAACGCCGGGCGCTTCTGGTCGAAGCTGTTCAATCAGGTGTCATCCTCGGGTCGGTATGAATCATGATCCCTAATTTCTGCTCAACCGGCGCGAATGCCAATTCATGAAAAAGCGCGTCGTTGCGTCGAAAAATGCATCCGAATTTTTGATCGTCTTCGGTCTGTTGCTGCTGGCGGTGCTGGTGCGCGGGCAAACCTTCGGCAATCCGGTGATCGGCTTCGATGAACAATTCTATCTGCTGGTCGGTGACGGGATGTGGCACGGTATGGTGCCCTATGTCGACATTTTCGATCGTAAGCCAATTGGACTATTTCTGATCTATGCGGTCGCGGATGGAATCGGTGGCGATGGGTTTTTCCAATATAAGCTCGTTGCTTTGGGATTCGTCGTCGCAACGGCCTATCTCGTTTATTGCGGGGCACTTCGGATCAGTACGCCGTTCTCGGCCATTGTCGTAGCGTGCTTGTATATTTTCTGGCTCAACTTCATGGAGGGCGAGGGCGGGCAATCGGAGGTGTTTTTCAACCTGCCGATGATCGCTGCAGGACTGATCGCATGGCGCGCATTCGAAACACGACGGCATGTCCTGCGACGGGGCGTCGAGACGATGCTGCTGGTCGGCGTCGCGCTGCAGATCAAATATACCGTGGTGTTCGAAGGAATCTTTTTCGGATGTGCCCTGCTTTGGACGCATTGGCTCGTACACAAGCGCGTGGGCGTACTGATGCTCGCCGCCTTGCTATGGATAGGCTGTGCCCTGTTACCGACGATTTTGGCGGCGGCATGGTATTGGCACATCGGCGCGCTGCAGCAATTCGTCTTCGCTAATTTTTTTTCGATGTTCGGCAAGCACGTCGGGAACCAAATCTATGGTTCCGGCGAGATAATATTGATCCTGCTGCCGCTGCTGTTGCTAAGCTGGCCGTGCTGGCGGCGAGATGCTTCCACGCGCTTTGTCTGCGTGTGGATCTTCGCATCGATCTTGGGCGTCATGGTCATGGGCTCCTACGGAACCTCCCATTACGGGATGCCCATTCTGGTACCCGCGACACTTGCCGCCGCACCGTTTTTCGCAGCGGCAAAGCGCGCGAAGCTTTATGCCCTGATTATCATGGGCCTGCTGTTCATCGCGGCCCAAGTCGTGCTGGCGCGGGTCGAATTTCTCAAGGGCGGTAATGCGGCGGCGCGCGCCATCGCGTCGGCAGCGCGCCCCACGCATGGCTGTATCTATGTCTATGATGGTTACCCCGCCCTCTATATGCTCACCCACTCCTGTTTGCCGACGCGCTGGGCTTTCCCCGGCCACCTCAATACGCAAGACGAGGCCTTTCCGGCGGCGCTCGGGATTGATCCGGTGGCAGAAGAGACGCGGATATTGGCCACACACCCCGAAGTGATCGTCACCGACACACCGGCCTATGCCGGTGTCAACCTTGCCACCCACGCGCTGGTTCAGGCGGCGCTGGCGAAGGATTATCGGCTCGCGTTGCGCTATCGCACCGGTGCGGTGCGCGATCGGCTTGTCTATCGGCTGAAATAGCGCGCTGCGTTACGATCGCGTCGAACCAGTCGAGATAAGCCCGTGCGCAGGCACGCGGCTCCAGATGCGCGACCAACGCGGCAAGCGTGGCGGGAGGCGGGCGGCCGCGCTGTATCGTTACGTACAACGCGCGCGCCAGATCATCCGGATTGCGTGATTCCACGATTTCCCCAGCGTACGGCCGGGTCAGGATATCGTGCAGGAATGACGAGCAATCGGTACTCACCACCGGTACGCCGAGCGCCAACGCCTCGGCCGCCACCGCCGGCCCCCCTTCATAATGCGAGGTGATGAGTAGCGCATCCGCCTCCGCCATGAATGGCTCGATCCGGGCGACATGACCGGTGCGCGTGACATGTGCCTCGAGACCGAGACGCGCAATGTGGTTCGTGGTGTCCGAATGGAGCGTGCCGTCTCCCAGCAATGTGAGGTGGGCAGGGGTATGCCGGAGAAGGGCCTTCAGGGTTTCGAGCGCCAGCGGCACATCCTTTTGCGGCTCAAGCCGCCCCGCCCATAAGATGCTGTGCGGCACCCCGCGGGCACGCGCGCGACGCTGCGGAACGTTCGCGTTGACGAATATCGGATCATTTAGGGCTGTTATTATCTTGTCGGGCAGCAGTTCGCGAAGCACCGTCGTCAGCCCAGCGTTCATCGGTGCCAGCGCATCCACCCCGCGCGCAAACCGTCGGAAGATCGTGCGGGCGACCGGCGCGCCGAAACCACGCGGTAAAGGCGGATTGGACACTTTGAGCACGATGGCCGGATAAGGATCGGCTTTCCGCAGATTATTCGCGAGAAACAGGTGGAAGTTCCCCGGCAGAAAGATGACATCCGGCGCGAGGGCGGCAAGCATCTTCCCCATCTCGTGCCCCAGCCTGAACCGCGAGAGCGGACTGCGCATGATCGGCGGATCGAGCTGCACCACCTTTATGCGACCATCCACGGACGCGCGCTGTGGCCCTGCCTCGGTGCCGCAAATGATCGTCACATCACGCCCCGCCTCGACCCATGCCTTAGCGAGCCCGATCGCGATCCGCTCCGTACCGCCCATGGGGAAATCATGAAAGCAGATCAGGATACGCTGAGCAGGAGCCCGAGACATAACGTCGCCTATGTGAGCGCAGCGATCGCGGGCTGCTTGGTATCAGGAGTGGCCGCGGCAGGATTGTCTTCCGCAAAGACGCGCTATGTCGAAGGCCTTGAGCCTGCGCAATTGGCGTAAGATGAAAGCGGCTGTTTCGTTTCGTCTTCGGCGTACAATAATCGTCGGTGAAGCGCTATTGATCGAAGCGCGCCAGCTGATAACGGTTGGGCCGCAAACGGTTAGCGCGACCGCCACGACGCGTTTCATAGCGCCTCGACACATTCGCGCGCAGATATCGCGCGCCGAGGACAATCGGAGGAATGGAATGAGAGCGGTTCGGATTCATCAGTACGGCGGCCCCGAGACCCTGCGGTACGAGGATGATGTGCCTGACCCCGCAATCGGTCCCGACACGGTGCTCATCGGATCGGTCGCGACCAGCGTGAATCCGATCGACTGGAAACTTCGCTCCGGCACCCGACAGAAGGATTTCCCGCTGAGGCTGCCGGCCATTCTCGGAAGGGACGTGAGCGGCACCGTGCTGACGGTCGGAAGCGAGGTCCGAACCTTCAAGCCCGGCGATCGGGTGATCGCGATGGCCGACGCGACCTACGCTCAGCTCGTGGCGGTACCCGAGGCCGTGGTGGCTCACCTCCCCGACGGGGTCGATCCGGTCGACGCCGCCGCAATCCCGCTGGTTTCGTTGACAGGCGATCAGCTCGTCCGGATCGCAACGCGAGCGGCGGCAGGTCAGACCATTCTCGTAAGCGGCGCGCTCGGCAGCGTGGGCCGCGCCGCGGTGCACACCGCAAAGAAGCTCGGTGCGACCGTGATCGTCGGGGTCCGAGCACGACAGCTGGCGGACGCCGAGAGCCTGGGCGCTCATTCCACCGTGGCTCTCGACGACGACGACGCCCTTGCGCGGCTCGACGCCGTCGACGGCGTCGCAGATACGGTCGGCGGAGACATCGCGGCGAAGCTGATCGGCAAGGTCAGGGTTGGTGGCCGGTTCGGCTATGCATCGGTGGTTCCGGAAGACGCCGCGAGAGGCGCGTCGGTAGAGATGAGCCGCGTGTTCGCGCAGCCCGATCCGTCCAAGCTTCGCGCGTTTGCCGACGACGTCCGCGACGGCAGCTTCGTCCTGCCGATCAGCAGATACATGCCCCTGCGGGATGCGGGCCTTGCTCATGAACTGCTCGAGAAAGGCGGGGGCGGGAAGATCGTTCTCACCATGTGAATTCCGCGCACGGTCGCGTTCGATGGGCGGGTAGACGCCCAGACCGGTGCCGGCGGCTTGGCGCGAAGCCGGGCGGGTCCGCCCGGATATCAACGCGACCGGGCCCGGTCACACGTCCTGCGCGCTGTCGCCCCCGGTCACCTCGAAGTTCGCCCCGGAGCACATCGCGCTCGCGTCCGATGCAAGGAACACCGCCATCGGCGAGATGTCCTCCGCCTTCAGCCACGCCACCCGCAGCGGCACGCGCGGCGCGCGATTGTTCCACGTTTCCGCCTCGGTCGGGTTCTTCGGCGGGTTCTCCTGCGTTTCGCCGATCACGTGACTCCAGCGCGCCGGATACCGTGTCAGGGCGGTGTCGACGAGCCCGGGCAGGATGCAGTTCACCGTGACGCCGTATTTGCCGAACTCCTCGGCGGCGGATTTCATCAGGCCGATGATGGCGTGCTTCGACGCCGAATAGGACGACGCCCCCGAAGTGCCATGCTTGCCCTGCATCGATGAAAGCAGGATGAAGCGCCCGCTGCCCTGGTCGCAGAGCGTCCTCGCAAAGGCGCGCACGGTATTGGCGGTGCCGTTCACGTTGTTGTCGATCACGTCGTACCAGTCGCTGTCCTCCATTTCGAGGAGATCCTTCCAGCGCTGGATCGCCGCATCGGCAACGACGATATCGATCCGGCCGAGTTCCTTCAGCACGCGGTCGTGCGCGTGCCGGAGTTCGGGGAGCTTGCGGATATCACCCTGGATCGCGATGCATCGACGGCCCGCTGACTCGATCTGACGCTTCGTTTCGGCCAGATCGGCCGGGGTAGCCGGTTTCGCATTCGACGCCGGGCTGACGAAGCCGGCGATGTCGAAGATCGCGACGTCCGCGCCGTTCGCGGCGAGCTCTACCGCGATCGCCCGGCCGATGCCCCGCGCCGCGCCGGTCACGAACGCGACCTTGCCTGCGAGTTTGGTGTCCCGGCCGGGCGTGATCGGCCCTGCGCTGCGCGGATCGGCGGGAACCTGCGCTGCTGCGCCGGCCGCCGAACCAAGGCCGGCAAGAGCCGCCGCGCCGATCAGGACGTCGCGTCGCCCCTGTGCCTTCACTTCGTCCGTCATGGTCACGTCCTATGCTGATCTGCGCGATGAACGATCCGCAGCGGGTACGGTTGCGAGCAGACGCAGGATGCGGTCGGGCAAGACGTGCCCAAGTAGGGGCCAAGCCACTTGTCGAAACGGTCATATCGTCACAAGGCCGAGCCCTTGGCTCGTAATGGAGACGCCCGATACATGCGCGCCTATGCGGGCTTCCTACTGACCTTGCCGATGCTATCGGCGTGCGCCGCGACGCCGTCGTACCGGCACGAGGTGGCGAACAGCCCGGTTTTTTCGCCGATCGCTTTTTTCGGTGGCGACACGGTCGGCGAGGGATCGCTCAAGATCGACCTGCTGCATGTCCGTCCGGTCCACGTCGTCGGGCATGGGCAGATCGCGGCCGACGGGACGCTGACATTGGTCCAGCATGTGCGCGAGGGCGAAAAGCCCGAACGCTTGCGCACCTGGCACATCCGGCCGATCGGCGGCGATCGCTACACCGGCACGTTGAGCGACGCTGTGGGCCCCGTGCACGTGGAGTCGCACGGCAACGCGCTGCACATCGCCTATGCCGCGAAGGGCGGCCTCCGGATCGAGCAATGGCTGTTCCTCAAGCCCGGCGGACAGGTCGCGACGAACCATCTGGTCGTCCGCAAGCTCGGCATCCGGATCGCCGCGCTCAACGAGACGATTTCCCGACGCTGATCGGCTGGCGCTCGCGATCTAGAGCGCGCGCAGAACCGTGGCGGGTCGCGCGCGCAGCGCGGTCAGGCTGCCGAGCAGGCCGATCCCCATCGTTACGATCGTCGCAGCCGCCAGCGTCAGCGCGACGACGTCCCAATCGGGGGCCCAGGCAAGCTGGAACACATGGGTGACGACATACCAGCCCGCCCCGCACCCGACCGCCAGCGCGACCGCGACGAGGATCAGCGACAGCAGGGCATATTCGATCGCCTGCGCCGCCAGCACCTGCGCGCCGCTGCCGCCGAGCAGCTTGAGGATCGTCGCGTCATAGCGTCGCGTACGTCCCGACGCGGCGACCGCGCCGACCAGCACCGCGATGCCGGCCGCGACCGTCACCGCCCCCGCCGCCCGGATCGCCAAGGCGATCTTCCCCAGCAATTCGCCGATCTGCCCGATCACGTCGCCGACGCGTACCAGGGTCACCGACGGCAGCGTGGCGGCGACCTTCCGCGCGATCGCCTCGTCGCGCGCCGGGGCGGCATAGACGCTGGCGAGGAGGCCATGCGGTGCCTCCTCGATATAGCCGGGCGAGAAGACGACCGCGAAGTTGAGCCCCAGCCCACCCCAGTCGATCTTGCGCAACGCCGCGATCCGCGCGGGGACATCGACGCCCAGGACGGATATGGTGACCTGGTCGCCGACGTGCAGGCCGAGCGCCTCCGCGGTTCGGTCCTCGATCGAAACGAGCGGCGGGCCGCGGTAATCCGCGCGCCACCACCGCCCCGCCACGACGATATTGCGCGGGGGCACGGTCGCCGACCAGGTCAGCGTCCGGTCGCCGCGAAGCACCCAGGCCCCGGGCGGCAGCGTCTTCATATCGGCGATGCGTACGCCCTTCAGCGCGACGATCGATCCGCGCAGCGACGGCACCGCCTCGATCCGCGCCCCCGGCGCGGCGGCGGCCACGACGGTACGGAAGCGCGCCGCATCGTCGGGTTGCAGGTCGATCGCGAAGAAGCGCGGCGCGGTGGCGGGGGCGGTGTGCTGCAGTTCGGCGGAGACGCTGGTGTCGATCGTCGCGAGCCCGACGAACAGCGAAAAGCCGAGCCCCAGCGCCACCACCAGCCGGTCAGTCTGCGCGCCGGGCCGGTGCAGATTGGCGATGGCGAGCCGCAACAGCGGCCGCCGCGGCCGAGGGAGCCGCGCGGCAACGGCGCGGATCGCCAGTCCGGCCAGCCACAAAGCGAGGATCGTCGCCGCGGTCCCAGCGACGAACCCGAGCGCCAGCGGTCGATCCGACGCGGTCAGCACCGACAGCGCGACGAGCAAGACCAGCAACCCGGCGATGCCCGCGAGCACGCGTATCGAAGGCAGCGTGCGCGGTGCCAGCGTATCGCGCAGCAGCGTCGCGGCGGGTACCTGCCGGGCGCGGGCGAGCGCCGGCAGGGCGGACAGCAGCGCGACGATCAGCGACAGCGCGACCGCGACGCCGAGCGGTACCGGGTAGAGCGCGATCCGCGGCGGCACCGGCAGGGCATCCCCCGCCGATCGCGCGACGATCCACGGCACCGCCGCACCGACCGCGACCCCGGCACCGATCCCGACCATGGCGACCAGCGCCAGCTGCGTGAGGAACATCGTCACGATCGTCCGGCTGTCCGCGCCGAGCACTTTCAGCGCCGCGATGATCCGCGTCTTGGCGCCCAGATACGCCGCCACCCCGCTCGCCACCCCGACGCCTGCGATGGCCAGCGCGGCCAGGCCGACGAGCAGCAGGAACTGTCCCAGCTGGGCGATCCCGCGTTTCAGTCCCCCCGCCGCCTGCGCGCTGGTCCGTCCGTTCCATCCGGCACCCGGGAACCGCGCGATCAGCCGGTCGCGAACCGAATCCGGATCGCCGTGCGCTGGCAGCAGGAGATGGTAGCGGGTCTCGTACAGGCTGCCGGGCTGGACCAATTGCGTCGCCTGCAGGCCGTCCATGTCGAGAATGACCGAGGGCCCGAGCGTGAATCCGGCACCGAGCCGGTCGGGTTCGTCCGCAATCACCCCCGATACCGTGAAGCGTGCCGCACCGATGCGCACCGGGCTGCCGATACGAAGCGCCAGCCGGTCGGCCAGCGCCTGCGCGACCGCGATCTCCGGACCGCGGGGCCGGTGTCCGCCGGGCGCGAGTTGCAATCGCCCCACCAGCGGCCAGGCCGAATCCACGCCGCGCAGGTTGACCAGCGTCGGTGCCAGGCCACCGCCCGGGTCCGCCATCGCCCGCATGCCGATCGTCTCGGACAGTCGTCCCGCGTCGGCGAACGCGGCGGCCTCCGCGACGGTGGCGCTGCGCTGCGATACGGTCAGCTCGACGTCGCCGCCCAGAATCGTCCGCCCCTGCGCGTCGAGCGCGGCGAGCATGCTCGCGGACAGGCTGCCGATCCCGGCCAGCGCGGCGGTGCCGAGGAACAGGCACAAGGCGAGCAGCAACAACCCGCGCCCGCCGCGCCCGAGGTCGCGCACCGCCAGCCGAAGCGCGATCGTCATGCTGGGCGGTCGGAGACGATTCGGCCGTCCGCCAGCTCGACGACCCGCGCGCACCGCGCCGCCAATACCGGGTCGTGGGTGATGACGAACAAGGTCGTTCCCGCCGCGGCATGGCGCGCGAACAGCAGATCCATGATCGATGCACCGGTGACGGTGTCGAGATTGCCCGTCGGTTCGTCCGCGAACAGCAAAGCGGGGCGGCCGACGAGTGCGCGTGCGATCGCCACGCGCTGCTGCTCGCCACCCGACAATTGCGCGGGGTAATGCCCCGTCCGGTGGCCGAGCCCGACCGCGGCGAGTTCGTCCGCCGCGCCCGCGAACGCATCGCGCTCGCCCGCCAGTTCCAGCGGCACCGCGACGTTTTCCAGCGCGGTCATCGTCGGCAACAAGTGAAAGGCCTGCAGCACGATCCCGATCCGCCCCCGCCGGGCGATCGCCAGTGCATCCTCGCCGAGCGTGCCGATGTTCAGCCCGGCGACACGCACATCGCCCCCGCTCGGTCGCTCGAGCCCGGCCAGCACCGCCATCAGCGACGATTTGCCCGACCCCGACGGCCCGAGCAGCGCGACACTTTCGCCGCCGGCGACGCGAAGGTCGATCCCGCGCAGGATGTCGACGCGTGCCGGAACCCGGCCAAGCGACAGCGACAGATTGCGCACGTCGATCAGATCGGCCACGGGCGGTTCGATCGTCGGAGAAGCCGGTGCGGATGCCATATAGCCTGCGATACGGATGCCGGGGCCGGTCTGTCCACCGCGCGTTGCTGACGCTGCTGATCTTCGCCACGTCGCCGGCCGTCGCTTCGCCGACGCGGCCCGTCGTCTGGGCGTTCGGCGACAGTCTGGTGGCGGGTTACGGCCTGCCGCCCAACCAGGGTTTTCCGACGCAGTTGCAGGCCGCGTTGCGCCGGGCGGGGGTGGCGGCGACCGTTCGCAACGGCGGGGTGGCGGGGGATACCGTCGCGCAAGGGCAGGCGCGGCTCGCCTGGGGGCTGCGCGGCCTCGGCACGCCGCCCGATCTCGTCATCGTCGAGCTGGGCGCGAACGACATGCTGCGCGGGCTGCCGGTGGCGCAGGCGCGCGCGAAGCTGGATGCGGTGCTGACCGAATTGCAGCGCCGCCATATCCGCGTGCTGATCGCCGGGATGCGCGCCGCACCCAATATGGGGGCGGACTATGCGCGCGGCTTCGATGCGATGTACCCCGCGCTCGCCAGGGCGCATCGCCTGCCGCTCTATCGCTTCTATCTCGACGGGGTCGCCGCGAACCGCGCCTTGATCCAGGCGGACGGACTGCATCCCAACGCGCGCGGCGTCGCGATCATCGTCGCGCGGATGCTGCCCGCGGTGCGCGCCGCGCTGAAGGTCCCTGCGCGATGACCGACTTCGCCGCCACCCGCGCGCGCTTCGATCTGCCCGGAGACGTGATCTATCTCGACGGCAATTCGCTCGGGCCGTTGCCGCGCGGCGTCGCGGCGCGGGTGCAGGCGGTGCTAGCGGACGAGTGGGGCGGGCTGCTGATCCGCGCCTGGAACGATGCCGACTGGATCGCGATGCCCGGCCGCGTCGGCGACCGGGTCGGTCGGCTGATCGGCGCACCGTCGGGCAGCGTCGTGATGGGCGATACGCTGTCGGTAAAGGTTTATCAGGCGCTCGCCGCGGCGCTCGACCTCGTGCCCGACCGGCGCGTGATCCTGTCGGACAGCGGCAATTTCCCGACCGACCTGTACATGGCGCAAGGGCTGATCGCCTCGCTCGACCGCGGGCACGCATTGCGGATCGTCGCGCCCGAAGCGGTGATGGCGGCGATCGACGACAGCGTCGCGGCCGTGATGCTGACCGAGGTCGATTATCGTACCGGGCGACGGCACGACATGCGGGCGATCACCGCGCGCGCGCGCGCTGTCGGTGCGGTCGTGATCTGGGATCTCGCGCATTCCGCGGGCGCGCTGCCCGTCGACGTCGTGGTGGCCGACGTCGATTTCGCGGTCGGCTGCACGTATAAATATCTGAACGGCGGACCCGGATCGCCCGCCTTCATATATGTCGCCCCCCGCCTCGCCGACCATGTCCGCCCCGCGCTGTCGGGGTGGATGGGGCACGAAGCACCCTTCGCATTCGATTCCGATTACCGGCCCGCGCGCGGGATCGAGCGGATGCGGGTCGGCACGCCGCCGATCCTGGCGCTCGCCGCCCTGGATGCCGCGCTCGATATATGGGACTCGGTCGACATGGCCGATGTCCGCGCCGCGTCGCTGGCGCTGTCGGCCCGCTTCATCGCCGGGATCGAGGCGCGCTGCCCCGACCTCGCCCTCGCCTCCCCGCGCGACGGCGCGATACGGGGCAGCCAGGTTTCGCTGCGCCACGCGGAGGGCTACGCGATCATGCAGGCGCTGATCGCGCGCGGGCTGATCGGCGATTTTCGCGCCCCCGACATCCTGCGCTTCGGCATCACCCCGCTCTATATCGGCGCGGCGGAGATTGACGCCGCGATCGATATCATCGCGTCGGTGACGGACGGCCGGTCGTGGGACGACCCCGCCAGTCGCCGGCGCGGCGCGGTCACCTGATCTGCGCGAATACGCAGCGCGGCCCTGCCCGTTACGCCAACGGCTTCGCGACGAAGCGACCGGCAGCGGGATAGCGGTCTGCGCGCGGCACCTGGCTGGATCATCGCGGCGATCACCGCTTGTAGCATGGCGGCGAGCGCGATCCTTATTCGGGGTGCCCGATCATCCAGATACCGCGGAACGATTCGCCTTCGGTACCGTCCAGCCGTCAAATCGCCGCCAGCGCCTGGTCGAAATCGGCGATCAGGTCGTCCGCATCCTCGACGCCGATCGAGATGCGCACCAGATTGTCGGTGATCCCCAATGCCTGCTTGCGGGCGTCGGGAACGGACAGATGCGTCATCGCCGCCGGGTGGCTGGCGAGCGTCTCGGTGCCGCCCAGCGACACTGCGAGCTTGGCGATCTTCAGCGCGTCGAGGAACGCGAACGCTTCCTTCTCGCCGCCGTTCACCAGCAGCGAGAAGGTCGAACCCGCGCCCGTGCAATGCCGGCGGTAGATGTCCGCCTGCCGCTCCATGCCGGGACTGTCCTCCAGAAAGCCGAGATAGCCGACGCGTTCGATCTTGGGATGCCGGCGCAGGAATGCGCAGACCTTCGCCGCATTCTCGCCCGCGCGGCTCATCCGCAGTTCCAGCGTTTCCAGCGACCGGAGCAGCATCCAGGCGGTGTTCGGGTCGCAGATCGTGCCGATCGTGTTGCGCATCGACCGGATGGTATCGATATGCGCCTTCGACCCGAGCACCCCGCCCGCGACGAGATCGCTGTGCCCGCCCGCATATTTGGTCAGCGAATAGACGACGATGTCCGCGCCGTGCTTGAGCGGTTGCAGCCATAGCGGTCCGAGGAACGTATTGTCGATCGCGATCGGCGGCTTGGTCTCGCCGGTGAAGATCGCGTCGCGACTCGCCGCGACCGCCTGGATGTCGACCAGCGCGTTGGTGGGATTGGCGGGACTTTCGAGGTAGATCATCGCGACGTTGCCGCTCGCCGCGCGGCGCAGCACCGCGTCGATCTCCTCGCGCGTCGCGCCTGCGGGGAAATCGAGCCAATGCACCCCGAACCGGCCGAGGATGCGCGCGATCAGCGTCTCGGTCGCGGCGTAGAGCGGCCCCGAATGGACGATCGTGTCGCCCGGTTTCACCATCGACAGGAACAGGGTCGCGATCGCGGACATCCCCGACGAGAAAGCGAGCGCGTCCTCCGCCTCTTCCCAGATGCCGAGGCGATCCTCGAGGATTTCCTGGTTCGGCCCGTTGAACCGCGAATAGACCAGGCCATCCGCGCCGCCCGGCCGCTTGCCGGTCACGCCCTCGAAATGACGCTTGCCCGCCGCCGCGTTGGGGAAGACGAAGGTGGAGGTGAGGAAGATCGGCGGTTTCAGCGCACCTTCGGACAGCGACGGGTCGTAGCCATGCCCCATCATCATCGTCGATGCCTTCAGCTTGCGATCGCCGATCGCCTCGACCGACGGCTTCGCGGCGGCGGGCGCAGGGACGCCGGTCATGTCGGCTTCGGTCTCGGTCAGGTCGGGCATCATGCTCTCCATGCGTTTTGTCGCGCGGTAGCGGAACGCGTCGCATCGTGATACGGTAGCGATCCACGTCGCGAAGGATTGCCCATGCCGGTCGCCGTCGTTTCGATCCCCGTCAGCGATCCGGAAGCGTCGCTCGCCTATTACCGCGACGTGCTCGCGCTGTCGGTGGTCAACGACACGCCGATGGGACCGGCGATGCGCTGGCTCCAGATGCAGCCGGCGGACGGCGGATCGACCGTTGCTTTGGTCACCTGGTTCGACCAGATGAAGCCGGGATCGATGCAGGGGCTGATGTTCCACGTCGCCGATATCGACGCCGAACATGCACGGATCGCGGCGGCGGGCGGCACGCCTTCGCCGATCGACGAACAGCCCTGGGGACGCTTCACGATGCTGAGCGATCCGGACGGCAACGGGCTGATCGTCGCGCAACTGACCGCGCCGGAGGACGTGAAGACGCGGTAGGCTTGCGTCATGCCGGGCGCGTCCCGGCATCCGGGGCGGTGAAGGCTTCGGTCGAATTATTCCGTCACCCCGGACTTGATCCGGGGTCGATCGCGCCGCGAAACCAGAAGCGTGAGAATGCGCGGCACGATGGATGCCGGGACGAGCCCGGCATGACGGAGTAATCAACGGACCGGTACGACATCCTCGCGGGCGCGGCGGATCACCCAACACCGACGATCGCGATCTGCCGCCCGTAGCCGGGCTCGCCGCGATGCGTCGCGCGGCGGTAGCTGTAGAAGCGGTCCGCGTCGGCATAGGTGTCGAGCCCCATCGCCTCGACCCGGCCGACCCCCGACACCGCCAGCCGATGCGCGACATAGGCCTCCAGATCGAACCGGTGATGCCCGGCGCGACCATCGGCGAAGAAGCGCTCGTTTGCCGGGTCCGCGGCGGCGAAGCGGCGCAGGAACGCGTCGTCCACCTCGTAGCTGGCGCGCGCGATCGCGGGGCCGATCGCGGCGACGATGCGCGCCGGCTCCGCCCCCAGCGCGGTCATCGCGATGACGGTCGCGTCGGTCACCCCCGCCAGCGCGCCCTTCCACCCCGCATGCGCCGCGCCGACGACACCCGCCTGCACGTCCGCCAGCAGCACCGGCGCGCAGTCCGCGGTCAGGATGCCGAGCGCGAGCCCGGGGCGGTCGGTCACCAGCGCATCGGCGTGCGGGCGATCGGCCAGCGGCATGCGCACCGTCACCGCCTCCGCGCCGTGCACCTGATAGACGGTCGTGAGATGCGCGCCGGGCAGCACCGCGCGCGTCGCCAGCACGCGGTTTTCCGCGACCGCCACCGGGTCGTCGTCCGATCCGATCCCGACGTTCAGCCCGGCATGGACGCCCGTCGACACACCCCCGTGCCGCCCGAGAAAGCCGTGCGGCACACCGTCGAGCGCGGCGGCGCGGATGACCTCGACCCCGCTCACAGCGTCAGCCGCATCAGCCGGTCGTCGTCCTCGTGATCGCCGACCCGGAAGACGTAGCGGCCGACCTCCACGAACCCGCGCCGTTCGTAGAAGGCCCGCGCACGATCGTTTTCGACCCAGACGCTCAATACCATGTCGCTCGATCCTCGTTCGCGGGCGGCGTCCGTCGCCCAATCCATCAGCGTCGGCCCGACCCCGGTGCCCTGATGGCCCGACAGGACATAAAGCTGATGCAGTTCGATCGCCCGCTCGGGCCAATCGCCGGGAAAGGCGACGGGGCCGATCTTCGCGAAGCCGGCGATCGCCGCGCCCTCCACCGCCAGGCGGATGCGATAGGCGGGGTCACCGATCTGCGCCGGTAATCCGCCGGGCCCGAAAGTGCGATCGAGGAACGTCGCCAGGTCGCGCGCGGTGTAGAGATGCCCGAACGTCTCCGTGAACGACACGCAAGCCATCGCCGCGAGCGCGGGGCCGTCGGCGAGCGCGACATCGCGGTAGATCATGCGAACGCCGCCGGTGCGGGCCAGCCCGGCGCGGTCACGGCCAGCGCACGGAACAGCGTGCCCATGTCGTCCATCAGCCGCGCGCGGTCCGCGATCAGCGCATCGGCGCGGTCGGGGGCGGCGCGCGCAAGCGCGGCGGTGCGCTGATCGATGCCGAGCGCGCCGAGCAGCTCGCGCTGGTTGATCGGCCCCCAGGCGACCGCTCCCGCCGCCTGCGCCGCGGCGGCGAGCGTCGTGAAATCGACATGCGCGGTCAGGTCCTGTTCGCCCGGCGCGTCGAACGGATTGGCGGGGGCGTGATCGCGCACCGCCTGCAGCGTCTCGCCGACAAGCGGGCCGTCATAGCCATAGTCGATCGCCAGCAGCGCGCCGCCCTGCGTGGCGATCCGCCCGGCGAGCGCGTGCATGGTCGCGACCGCATCCGGACACGCCTCGATGATCGCGCCGGGCGGGGCGACCCGCAATGGTTCCGGGATGACCGCGTCGGGAACGGGCTTGCCCGCGACGGGGAGGAACAGCGTGTCCTGGCAGGCGACGAGCCGCTCGTGCCACCGGTCGCGTTTCACCAGCTGGCGGATCGGCAGCGCGTCGAAGAACTCGTTCGCGACGACGATGAGCGGGCGATCGGCGGGGAGCGTGTCGACGCTGTCGTGCCAGGTCGCGTCGGGGATGCGCTGGGCCTGCGCCGCGCGCAGCACCGGGCTGGTCTCGACGAAATGCATGGGCGGCGTCAGCCCCGCCTTGGCCATCGCGCGCGCCGCGTCGGGGGCCAGTGTCCCGCGGCCCGGCCCCAGTTCGACCCAGGCGATAGCGGGTCGCCCCGCCCGGTCCCACAGGTCCGTGCACCACGCGCCCGTCAGTTCGCCGAACATCTGGCTGATCTCGGGCGCGGTCGTGAAATCGCCGCCTGCGCCCAGCGGATCGCGAGTCGCGTAATAATGCGCGTTCGCCGCAGCCATGAACTGCGCGACCGACATCGGTCCAGCCAGCGTGATCGCGCGGGCGAGGCGGTCGGCGAGGGGGGAGGGGGGAGGGGTCATCGTCGCGGCGCAATGCCCGCGGATAGTGTCGCGGACAAGGGATCGAAAATCCTCCCCGCGCGCGGGGAGGATTTTACTACGCCACGCTCTCGGTCCCCGCGATCGGTTCCACCCTTCGCCGCCGGCCCGCTGCCGTCGCGATCAGATACACGCCCCCCAGGATCATCGGCAGGCACAGGAACTGGCCCATATGGAAGCCCCATTCGCCGAACAGCGTCCCCGCGAACTGGCTATCGGGTTCGCGGACGAATTCGACCGCGAAGCGCGCGAGGCCGTAGCCGAGGATGAACAGTCCGACGAGCTTGCCCGGATCGTAGCGCGCCTTGGTGCGCCAGAACGCGAACCACAGGACCGCGAACAAGAGCGCACCTTCGAGCACCGCCTCGTAGAGCTGGCTCGGGTGCCGCGCGACATCGCCGCCGGTGGGGAAGACGATCGCCCAGGCGACGTTCGTCGGCCGGCCCCACAATTCGCCGTTCACGAAATTGGCGAGCCGCCCGAAGCCGAGCCCGAACGGCACGCAGCAGGCGATGTAATCATGGACGCGCAGCCAGTTGAGCGCATTCGCGCGTGCGAACAGGATCAGCCCCAGCGAAACGCCGATCACCCCGCCGTGGAACGACATTCCCCCGTCCCACAGCCGGAGGATTCGCACCGGATGCAGGAACATGTCCGGCGCATAGAAGATGACATAGCCAAGCCGCCCGCCGAGGATGATGCCGAGCGTCGCATAAAACACCAGATCGTCGGCATGCCGCCGCGCCATCGGCGCGCCGGGCTGGTCGAGCAGTTTCAGCAGATACCACCAGCCCGCCAGAATGCCCGCGATATAGGCAATCGAATACCAGCGCAGCGTGAAGATTCCGACCGAGAAGATGTCCGGGTGCAATCCCAGATTCTCGAATCGGATATGATCGGCGGGATCGCCGATGCTAGTAAGGTGACCGGCGAGATCGCCGGTGCCGATAAGGTGACCGGCGAGATCGCCGGCTGGCGCGGCGATGGCCGCGGCGAGCATTGCCAGGATCAAGACTTTCCCCTCTGCGTTCACCCCTGCATAAGGGGGTCAGGCGACAAGACCAAGCGGAGAGAATGATGCCCAGCGTGCTGGACCAGCGGATGGATGCGGCAATGGCCGCGGTCGTTGCCGACGAGGGGGTGCTCCCGCTCACCAGCATCGCGCGATATGGCCGCGCGCTGCCGGTGATCGCCGCCGCGCCGCCGACGCTCGGCGCGTATTTCGCGCATTTCGCGGGCCAACATGCGGAGGCGACATTCCTCGTTGCCGGCGACGAGCGGCTGACCTTTGCCGAAGTCCATGCCGCGGCGACCGACGTCGCGCATGTGCTGGTCGCGCGCGGTGTCGTAAAGGGCGACCGTGTCGGCATCGCGATGCGCAATTCGCCGTCCTGGATCGCGCTCTACATGGGGATCGTCATGGTCGGCGGCATCGCGACTCTGCTCAACGGCTGGTGGCAGACCGAAGAGCTGTCGGCGGCGCTGAACGAGGTGGCGTGCGACATGGTCTTCGCCGATCCGCCCCGGGCGAAGCGTCTGGCGAGCCTCGAGGATGCGCATTGCGTCGTGATCGAGATCGACGATGCCCGGCCGCTGGCGGCCGCACTGCGACCGCTCGGCGGGGGCGACGCCGCGATCGCCCTGCCGGCCGTCATGCCCGACGATCCCGCGACGATCCTCTTCACGTCGGGCTCGACCGGCCTGTCGAAGGGCGCGCTGTCGGATCACCGCGGCGTGGTGCAGGCGATCTTCAATTACCTGGCGCAAGTGATGACGATGGTCGGCATCGCGACCCAGGACGGCAATCCGCCTGTGGGCCAGCCGTCGACATTGCTCAACGTGCCGCTGTTCCACGTCACCGCGGAAATTGCGGTGATGCTGCAAAGCTTCGCGATGGGGCGCAAGCTGGTGCTGATGGCCAAATGGGATGCGGAAGAAGCGATGCGGCTGATCGAGAAGGAAGGCATCACCTATTTCGTCGGCGTGCCGCTGATGAGTTTCGAGCTGCTGACCCACCCGAACCGCGCGAAATACGACCTGTCGACCGTCGCCGATTTCGCCGCGGGCGGCGCGCCCCGACCGGCCGAGCACGTCCGCCGGATCGCGGAGGAGATGGCCGGCCCGGATGGAAAGGGCGGCGCGCCGCTGATCGGCTATGGCCTGACCGAGACGAATGCGATCGGCACCAGCAATTGGCGGTCCAACTATATCGCCAAACCCAATTCGGCGGGGCGGCCGTCGCTGCCGCTGGTGGATCTGGCGATCCTCGACGATGCCGGACGGCCCGTCGCGCAAGGACAGCGCGGAGAGATCGCGATCCGGTCGATCTGCAACTTCCGCGAATATTGGGGGCGTCCCGATGCGACCGCCGCGGCGATGACCGCGGACGGGTATTTCCTGACCGGCGATATCGGGTATCTCGACGAGGACGGCTATGTCTTCATCGTCGACCGCAAGAAGGACATCATCATCCGCGGTGGCGAGAACATCTCCTGCCAGGAGGTCGAGGCGGCGCTCTACGAACATCCCGACGTCGCCGAAGCCGCGGTGTTCGGGCTGACAGACGAGCGCTTCGGCGAAGTGCCTGGCGCGGTCGTCGTCCCGCGCGACGGGACGGTGCTGACCGCGGAGGGCCTGACCGGGTTCCTGCATGCGCATATCGCCGCGTTCAAGGTGCCGCGGACGATCTGGATCACCCACGCCCCGCTGCCGCGGCTGGGAACGGAGAAGATCGACAAGGTCCGGGTCTGCAAGACCTATCGCGCGCTGGCGGTGGCGGCCTGAGGTCAGTATTGGCGGTGGCACTTTCACTGCCAACTCCCACCGCCTCCCGAATTCCCGCCGCCTCCCCGGTGAAGGCCAGGGCCCAGCTGCCACGGTTCTCGTGATCGCGCGGTGCGCGCTGCAACAATCGTCTCGCAACTGGGCCCCGGCCTTCGCCGGGGAGGCGAGGAAGGTTGCTTGCACCCAACGCTACCGAGGCTAGAGCATCCCGCATGGCGCAGGCGATCGACAGGCGGACCTTGCTGGTCGGGGGCGGGGTCGGTGTCGGGCTGGTCGTCGCCTGGGCGGCGTGGCCGCGCGCCTATCCGGTCAACCTGGTCGCCAACGCCGACGAACGCGTGTTCGGCGCGTGGCTCAAGATCGGCCTGGACGGCCACGTCACGGTTGCCGTGCCGCAGGCGGAACATGGCCAGGGGGTCTATACCGTCCTGCCGCAGATCGTCGCGGATGCGCTTGGCGCGGATTGGCGGACCGTCGGAGTCGAGGCGGCACCGGTCAATCCGCTCTACGCCAACCCGCTCGGGCTCCGCTCGTTGCTGGAGGGCATCGACGACGCGCTGCCCGTGGGCATGATCGACGAAGCGGCGCGGCGGGCACCGGTGATGCTGACGGGCGGATCGTCGTCGGTACGGATGTTCGAGGACGCATGCCGGCAGGCGGGTGCGGCGGCGCGGACATTGCTGTGCAAGGCGGCGGCGAAGCGCTGGGATGTCGGCTGGGCCGATTGCGGGGTCGACGCGGGGTTCGTCGTCCACCAGGGCAAGCGGCTGCGCTTCGCCGAACTCGCCGAGGCGGCGGCGAAGGAGACGCTACCCGATCCGCTGCCCACCGACGCGCCGGGAACAGGCAAGCTGGTCGGCCGATCGGTGCCACGGATCGACGTGCCGGCGAAGGTCGACGGCTCGGCGAATTTCGCCGGCGACATCCGCTTGCCCGACATGGTCCATGCCGCGATCCGCCAGGCACCGCGCGGGGACAGCCGGCTGGTGACGATGGACCGCGCCGCCGCCGATCGAATCCGCGGGGTGGTCGCGATCGTCGACCGGCCGGGCTGGGTCGCGGTGGCTGCGACGACGTGGTGGGCGGCGGAGCGCGGGCTTGCCGCATTGAACCCGAGGTTCGAGACGACAGGCCCCGTCGCGACGACCGGGTCGATCGACGCCGCGCTCACCGCCGCGTTCGACGGGCCGGGTACGCGCATGGCCAGGGCGGGCGACGTCGCTGGCGTGTTCCGGGGTGCGCGTATCGTGACCGCGGACTACCGCGTCGCGCCCGGGCTCCACGCCGCGATCGAGACGACCAGCGCGACCGCGCACTGGCATGGCGGTCGGCTGGAGCTATGGCTTCCGACGCAGGCCCCCGCCAATGCCCGCCGCGCGGCGGCGCAGGCGCTCGGCATCGACGAGGCGGCGGTCGTCGTCCACCCGATGCTGGTCGGCGGCGGGTTCGGCGACCGGATCGAGACCGGTGCGGCGGCACAGGCGGCGGTGATCGCGCGGGCGATCGAACGCCCCGTCGCGCTGGTCTGGTCGCGCGGCGAGGAGGGCGCGAACGACCTGTATCGTCCGCCCGCCACCGCGCGGATGGCGGCGCGGCTCGCCCCCGGCGGCGCGATCCTGGGCTGGTCGGCGAAGATCGCCGCACCCGCGACCGGCAAGGCGCTGGCGAAACGGCTGTTGTCCGGCATCGCGACCGATGCCGCGCTGGCGCTCGGGTCGGCGGGGGACGCCTATGCCGTCGCCGGCGCGCTGCCGCCGTATCGCATTCCGAACCATGCGATCGATCATCACCCGGCCGAGATCGGAATCGAAACCGGCCATCTTCGCGGTGGTGCGCATGGCTATACCGCGTTCTTCACCGAATGTTTCCTCGACGAACTGGCGCATGTCGCGGGCACCGAAGCGCTGTCCTACCGGATCGGCATGCTCGGCGGCGACGCGCGGCTGGCGCGGTGCCTGTCGACCGCGGCGTCGCTCGGCGGGTGGGACGGCGGCGTCGCCGGCAGCGGACAGGGGATCGCCTGCCACGCCTTTCGCGGCAGCTATATCGCGGTGCTGGCGGAGGCGCATAGCGGAGAGGGCGGGCGGGCGGTGGTCGATCGGCTCGTCGCCGCGGTCGATTGCGGGCGCGTGATCCACCCCGACATCGTCCGGCAGCAGATCGAGGGCGGGCTGATCTTCGGCACCGCGATGGCGCTCGGGGCATCGACGGGCTTTGTCGGCGGCTCGGCAAGCGTGCACGGGTTCGAAGGGATGGCGCTGCCGATCCTCGACGACGCCCCCGACGTGACGGTGGAGATCATCCGCAGCGACGAGGCACCCGGCGGGGTCGGCGAGCTGGGCGTGCCCGCAGTGGCCCCTGCGATCGCCAACGCGCTCCAGTCTGCAACGGGTGTCCGCATCCGATCGCTGCCGTTGGCGGCTGGTCGCCGTCTATAGGCCGTGCGGTCATGGTCGCGCGAAGGCACCAAAGAAATGGCTCGCACGAAGACACGAAGGCGCGAGGAAGGGGTTCCCCCATCGACAAAGCGGCTGCGCCGTCATGCCGGTCCCTCGCCGCCATCGTCTTATTCTTGGTGTCTTCGTGTCTTCGTGCGAAATCGAAACCTAACGCGGTAAACGCGACGACGGTCATTGGCGGGATGGGGTTTGACCCCTAGGCAGAATGGATGCTCCTCCCGCCCGATCATCCGCCGATCCCGAAGCCCCGCATCGGCGTGCTGCTGATGAACCTCGGCACGCCCGACGGCCCCGACGCCAAATCGGTGAAGCGCTATCTCGGCGAATTCCTGTCCGATCGGCGAGTCGTCGAACTGCCGGCGATCGCGTGGCAGCCGATCCTGCGGGGGATCATCCTGAATACCCGACCGAAGAAATCGGCGCATGCGTACGGCCAGGTGTGGAGCGAGGAGGGCTCCCCGCTCGCGGCGTTCACGAAGCGACAGGCGGCGGCGCTGGCGGACGCATTCGGACCGGGCGTTACCGTCGACTGGGCGATGCGCTACGGCAATCCGTCGATCCCCGACCGGCTGGCGGCGATGAAGGCGGCAGGGTGCGAACGCATCCTGCTCGCCCCGCTCTATCCGCAATATTGCGCGGCGACGACCGCGACCGCGAACGACAAGGCGTTCGCGGTGCTGGCCAGCATGCGCTGGCAGCCCGCGATCCGCACGCTGCCGCCCTATCATGACGAGGCGGCCTATATCGACGCGCTGAAGGCGTCGATCGAGACGGGGCTTGCAGCGCTCGATTTCGCGCCCGATGCGCTCGTCGCCAGCTTCCACGGGATGCCGCGGCGGACGCTGGCGCTCGGCGATCCCTATCATTGCCATTGCCAGAAGACCGCGCGGTTGCTCGGCGAGGCGATGCACCGCGACCTGATCGTGGCGTTCCAGTCGCGGTTCGGGCCTGCGAAATGGCTCGGGCCGGCGACCGACGAGACGCTCGCCGCGCTGCCGGGCAAGGGGCTGAAGACGGTCGCGATCTTCGCGCCGGGCTTCTCATCGGATTGTCTCGAGACGCTGGAGGAACTCGCGATCCGCGGGCGCGGGAGCTTCGAGGCGGCGGGCGGCGAGCGTTTCGCCTATCTGCCCTGCCTCAACGACACCGAACCCGGTATCGCGATGCTTCGCCGCATCCTGTCGCGCGAGCTTGAAGGCTGGGTCGCGCCCCTCTAGCATCGCGGCAAAAGAGGAGAGGTGAATGGCACGGATTGCGATCGTGACGGGCGGTACGCGCGGCATCGGCGAGGCGATCAGCCTGACGCTGAAGACCATGGGCATCACCGTCGCCGCCACCTATGCGGGCAATGACGGACGGGCCTCGGCCTTTACCGACCGGACCGGGATCGCCGCGTATAAATGGGACGTGGCGGACTATGACGCGTGCCAAGCGGGCTGCGCGCAGGTCGCCGCGGACCTGGGGCCGGTCGATATCGTCGTCAACAATGCGGGCATCACCCGCGACGGCACGATCCTGAAGCTGACCTACGACGCGTGGAAAGAGGTGATCGACACCAATCTCGGCGGCTGCTTCAACATGGCGAAGGCGGTGTTCGGCGGCATGCGCGACCGCAAATGGGGTCGGATCGTCAATATCGGATCGATCAACGGCCAGGCCGGGCAATATGGCCAGGTCAACTATGCCGCCGCGAAATCGGGCATCCACGGCTTCACCAAGGCGCTGGCGCAGGAGGGCGCGAAGGTCGGCGTGACGGTGAATGCGATCGCGCCGGGGTATATCGATACCGACATGGTGGCGGCGGTGCCCGGCGACGTGCTGGAGAAGATCGTCGCGAAGATCCCGGTCGGACGGCTCGGCCAGGCGCACGAGATCGCGCGGGGGGTCGCTTTCCTGTGTTCCGAGGAGGGGGGGTTCGTGACCGGGTCGACGCTGAGCATCAATGGCGGGCAGCATATGTACTGACGGGCGCAGGCGCGTCGCCTCGGCAAAGCCGACGGCTTTCCACCGGTACGAAAGAAGGGTTGCGAGCCAGGCCTTCTCCCCACTCCGCCGAATAAACGAAACCGGCGTCCCCCCTTGCAGGAGGACGCCGGCCCGCCCCTCGAAACGCTACGCGAGGGTAACTGACGCGCTACCGGCGGCAGTATCCGGGATTGCCCGATCGGCC
The DNA here is from genome assembly GCF_903642285.1 of Sphingomonas bacterium. Lineage (GTDB taxonomy): Bacteria > Pseudomonadota > Alphaproteobacteria > Sphingomonadales > Sphingomonadaceae > Sphingomonas. Next base: position 8,456 of record NZ_CAHJWJ010000027.1, on the reverse strand, counting down.
GATCGCATTGCCGGCCGGGGCACCGGCTCCCGCGCCGAGCACGGTGCCCGGGGCGCGGTCGCCATGTGTGTCGATGCTGCGGCCGAGCAGACCGCCGGCGATCGCGCCGATGATCGTCCCGCCGGTGCCGCTGTCGCAGCGCGCCGGACGGTAGCCGGGACGGTTGTAGCCAGAGCGGTTCGGATAGCCGCCGCGGTCATATCCGCGCGTCGCAAGACCGCTGCCGGTGAAACGAGAATGCTGCGCGGTCGCCGCGGACGGCGCGAGTATTGCGGCGGCCAGCAGGGGGCGGCACCGGACAGACTGTGCTTCGGCATCGAACCCTCTCCCTTTCCGACCGGCGGCGGCGCATCCGTCGTCGATGGAAAGCGGTATGGGCGTTCGGCGTTGAGCGGATACTGAATGCGTCCGTTATCGCGCGTTCAGGCGCGGCGGTCGCACGGCACGCAAATACGAACGGCCCGCGGCTCCGGACAGGGAGCCGCGGGCCGTCGGTCGGTCGATTGCAGCGTTTTCACGACGCCCGCATGGCGTCAGGCGGCGACGGTGGCGTCCGCGCGCTTCTTGACGATGGTGCGCTTCAGGCGGCGGCATCGCAGCGACAGCAGATCGTCGCTCGTCTTGACCAGCCAATTGTCGAGCCCGCCATTATGCTCGACCGAGCGCAGCCCATGGGTCGAGACCCGCAGCCGCACGCTGGTCTCCAGCGAATCGGAAATCAGCGTCACGTTCTGCAGATTGGGCAGGAACGTGCGCTTGGTCTTGTTGTTGGCGTGGGAAACGTTGTTTCCGACCAGCCGGCCCTTGCCGGTCAGTTCGCAGATGCGCGACATCGATCGATACCTTATAGCTCGGAGATTACCCGGAAAGGCCGCGCGGATAGCCGGGTGCAGCGCAGGCGTCAACCGATTCCCGGCTCCGAACGCTCTTGGATTCCCTGTGGCCAATGCCGTACGCGCCGTGCAACCGTCATACCGGCGTCGCGTTGTTACGCCACCGAACCGTTGTTCGAACCGAAGGGGAACATCATGCGCACGCTGCTCGTCCTGATCGCTCTTGTCATCATCGTCGTCGCCGGGTGCATGTATTTCGGGATCATCAACATCGACCAGACGCGCCCCGCGGTCGTCCAGGCCCCAACCTTCCAGGCCGATGTCGCACGGGTGACCTTGGGTACGAAGAACGAGACCGTCGCGGTGCCGACGATCTCGGTCCAGAAACCAGGTGCCAGCCCCACCCCCGCGCATTGACGCTTTGCGATCGTAGCGTCGGCGGACCAGCGTCTGCGCGCGGCGGATACGGGGTATCGGTGTAGGATGATCCGGCTTCCGCCACCGATGCGCGCCGCGCTCGACCACGCCCGCGCCGCCGCCGCATTGGGCGAAGTGCCCGTCGGCGCGGCGATCGTGCGGGGCGACCGGGTCGTCGCCGCCGCGGGCAATGCGCCGCGCGGCCTGTCCGATCCGACCGCGCATGCCGAGATGCTGGCGATCCGCGCGGCCGCGCTGGCGCTCGGGCAGGATCGGCTGAAGGATTGCGATCTCTGGGTCACGCTCGAACCCTGCGCGATGTGCGCCGGTGCGATCGCCCATGCCAGAATCGCACGACTCTATTACGGCGCACCCGACCCGAAGGGCGGCGCGGTCGAACACGGCCCCCGCCTGTTCGCGCAACCGACCTGCCACCACCGGCCCGAAGTCTATGCGGGCATAGGCGAAGCCGAGGCGGCGGATTTGCTGAGGATTTTTTTCGCCGCACGGCGGTGAATGCGTCCCGGTGGGTCGGCAAACCCTGGGACATGCAATATGTCGAGGCGTTCGTTCACCGGGAAATATATATGCGCCAACCCGACTATCCCTTCGCCGATGCCGAACGCTGGATGGCGGTCGATACCTATTTTGCGCGGATGTTCGCGCCGGACGACGACGCGCTGATCGGGGCGCTCGCGGCGAACGCTGCGGCGGGTCTTCCGTCGCACGACGTTTCGGCGCTGCAAGGACAGATGCTGGCGCTATTGATTCAGATCGCCGGTGCCGGACGCATCCTCGAAATCGGTACGCTCGGTGCGTATAGCACGATACGCATGGCCCGCGCCTTGCCGGACGGCGGCACGATCGTCACGATCGAGGCCGACGAGCGCCATGCCACCGTCGCCCGCGCCAATATCGAGGGTGCGAAATTATCCGACCGGATCGACCTTCGGGTCGGCAAGGCGCTGGACATCCTGCCGACGCTGACGGGTCCGTTCGACCTGATCTTTATCGATGCCGACAAGCCGAACAACCCGGAATATATCCGGTGGGCCTTGCAGCTGTCAGTGCCGGGCACCGTCATCATCGGCGATAACGTCGTTCGCGGTGGGGCCGTCGTTCACGCCGATAGCGACGATCCCAATGTTCGCGGCGTCCGAAGCTTTCTCGACGTCATCGCGGCCGAGCCGCGCTTGATCGCGACTGCCATTCAGACCGTCGGCGAGAAGGGTTGGGACGGGTTCGTGCTCGCCAGGGTCGTCGACGCATGACGCCCGCCGGTCCGCTGCGCGGCTGGGGCCGCACGCGACATACCGCGCCCGGGGATTGTTCCTGATCCGCCACAAGATACGTTGTCGCCGACCGCGATGTGCGGCTAAGCAGGAAGCCGCCGATGGCACCGCTCCCGCCCTTTCCCTGGATCGACGTCGCGATCATCGTGGCGCTGGTCGCGCTGAACGGCGTGTTCGCGATGAGCGAGCTGGCGATCGTGTCCGCGCGCAAGGCCCGGCTGGAGGCGATGGCGCGGACCGGACGGGCCGGTGCGCGTGCGGCGCTGCTGCTCGGGGCCGATCCCGGCAAGTTCCTGTCGACGGTGCAGATCGGCATCACCCTTATCAGCGTGCTGGCGGGCGCGTTCTCGGGCGAGGCGCTGGGCGAGCCGACCGCGCTTCGGCTGCAATGGCTCGGGCTGGCACCCGGCACCGCGCACAGCCTGGGTTTCGCGATCGTGATCGGGGTGACGACCTTCGTCTCGCTGATCGTCGGCGAACTCGTCCCCAAGCAGTTCGCCCTGCGCGCGCCAGAGCCGATCGCCGCGACGATGGCCCCGGCGATGTGCCGGCTGGCGATCGTCACCGCACCGATCGTGTGGCTGCTCGATTCGACCAGCGCGGCGATCTTCCGCCTGATCGGGCTCAGCCGCGAATCGGAAGAGCATGTCACCGCGGAGGAACTGCAGCTGATCGTCGCGGAGGCGTCCAAGTCAGGCGTGATCGAGGAGCATGAACGCTCGATCATCTCGGGCGTGGTGCGTCTCGCGGATCGGCCGGTGCGCGAGGTGATGACCCCGCGCAACCAGATCGACTGGGTCGATCTCTCGCTCGACGCCGACGGTATCCGCGACGCGCTGCTGGCGACGACTCACAGCCGGCTACCGGTCGGGGACGGATCGATCGATGCGGTCGTCGGCGTGGTGCAGGCGCGCGACATCGCCGCCGCTTTGTTCAGGGGTACGCCGCTCGACCTGCATGCGCTGATGCGCAAGGCCCCCGTCGTCATCGATCAGATCGATGCGATGGACGCGCTCGACGCGTTGCGGCAAGCGGACGTGCCGATGGCGCTGATCCATGACGAATACGGCCATTTCGAGGGGATCGTAACCCCAGCGGACCTGCTGGCGGCGATCGCGGGGGAGTTCGCGTCGGATTCGCACCCCGACGATGCGCCGTCGGTGGTGGAGCGCGACGACGGGTCGCTGCTGGTCGCGGGCACGATGGCGGCGGACACGCTGGCCGAGCGGCTCGGCATCGATCTGCCCGAGGACCGCGACTATGCGACCGTCGCCGGCCTTGCGCTGGCGGTGTTCCGGCATCTGCCCGCGGAGGGCGAAAGCTTCGTGCTGCAGGGGTGGCGGTTCGAGGTGATGGATCTCGACGGGCGGCGGATCGACAAGCTGCTGGTGGGCGCGGTCTAGGAGCGATCCCCGCCGGGCCGCGGGCCCGGCGGGTGCTCAGCCGGTTACCAGCCGTCGTGGCGCATCCAGCGGATCTGGCGGCTGATATTGTCGAGCCGACCCTGCACCTGGGCGCGCTGGTCGGGACTGAGGTTGCCGGCATCGCGCCAATGCATCCGCTGGATCCACTGACGGACGCCGTTCAGTTCACCATTCACCCGGTGCGCTTCGCGGCGGTCCAGGCTGCCGTTCGCCATGCCCTGATTGACCCGGTCCTGCAGGAACTGGATTCGCTGATAGGGATTTTCGGGCGCGCCGCGCCAGAACGACCCGGCGTTCCACGGGGCGGGCTGACCCGGTCGCGGTCCGTATTGTGCGACGGCGGTCCCGGCGGTCGCAAGGCTGGCGGCGGCAACGGCGATTGCGATGATCTTCATGACGTCCTCCTCTTGTATCGGCTCCGGCGAGAGGCGGGAGCTTGGGTTCCTTTTTCATTACGCCCGCTGAACTTCAGCGGAATGCGAGATGCAGCCGATATTCAGCCAGACCGATATGGCTGCGGGTCCGCCTTGGCAACCGCGCCGGCCATCGGTAATCCGCAGGCATGCTGGTTCTTGTCGCGATGACCACCGGAACGCCGGCCTTTGAAAGCAGGACGCTGTCCGACCGCACGAAAGCGGTCTCGTCTGCGCCGGCCGGATACCGCGCGACGTGGAAGGAGCAGGTCCGCGCGGCCATCTCCCAGGATGCGGCCGACGCGGACTTCGATCGGATGATGGTCGCCCATGCCGAGCAACTGGCGCACGACTATTACGGTGGCGAAGACGGAACCGGAAAAGACACGTTCGAAACCCACGATACCGCCGGGTCGCTGGACGTATACGAGACCGTGTCGGCCGCATCGCCCGACATCATTTCCGCGCATGCGGGCGCCGGATATTACGAAGCGGGCATGGCGCATCCCAACAACGACGCGTCCGATTTCCTGATCTGGTCGCGCCGAAAGCACCGGTTGCTTGTCCAGAACGACGTCTTCGCCAGAGAACCCGATGCGGCATTGCGCCGGAAAGCGTTTGCGGCGTTCGACAACAAGGAAGGCGTCGATCCGAACACCGCGAAGAACGGCCTTCCGCTGACGTGGGACCATGTCGGCATCGGCCCCGACGGCATGACATGGACGTTCGGGCCGTATGAATTGGGCGGCTATCTGTCGGGTGGAAATGCCATGATCGGCTGGGCGGATCTCAAGCCGTATCTGCGGCGCGATCTGCCTTTCGTGATCGCGACCATAAGGGCAGTGGCCCTGCCGCGGAAGTGAATTCCGCGTCGTCGGACGGCGCTGTAGCGCCGCCGGCCGGGCCGGTGTGTGCCGCGGCGCTTTGCGCGGCACCGGTCGGTAGCTTTGCTACCGACCTCACATCGGCCTCACAGCCGGCCGAACACCGCCTCGAAGCCCTTCACGTCCCCCGCCGCCAGGAACTGTGCCTGTTCGATCCACCGGTCGCGCGTCATGCGGCCCCGGAACGCGCCGAGATCGGCGTCGAGCGCCTCCGCCTGGCTCGTGTCCAGCGCGGCCAGTTGGCCGACGGTCGTGATGCCGCGGTCGGCGAGCGCGGTGGCGACCTTCGGGCCGAGGCCCTTCAGCGCGGTGACCGGGCGGTCGGCGGGGTTGGCACCGGCGGGGGAAATGCTCTCGAAATCGGCTTCGCTCGCCACGCTCGCGGTCGTCGGCGCGGCGGCGGCGATGGGTTCGTCGGCGAGCGGCGGCGGTGACGGCGCGGCCGGGACCGGGGCCGGTGCCGGTGCCGGTGCCGGGATTGGTGCCGGCTGCGGCGCGACGGGGACGGATGGCGCCTGGGATTGGGCCTGAGATTGGGACTGCGACGGCGCGTCGGCGTGCACCGGATCGGTGCCGAGTTCGGCCTGTTCGCGTACGGTCGCGTCGCGCGATTCGTCCTGATTGGTTTCGAATCGTTTCGCCGCGGCGACGCGCGCCCGCTTCATCCGCATGCCGCAGACGATCGCGACGATCGCGACGATCGCCAGAATCACGATCAGCGCCAGATGGATGTCCGTGATCGCGGTGGTTCCGTTGTCCGTCATTCGCTGCCCCTGACCCTATCCTCGCTCGGGCGGACCCTAGCCCGCTTCACGTCCGCGCGCCACGGCGCGTCCGACAGATATCGCGCGCCACGGCGCGCCAGCCGATATCGCGGCGATGAAAGCCGTCGGGGAAATCGATCGCATCGACGCCGCGATACGCCGCCGCCTGCGCCGCGGCGACGTCCGCCCCGGTCGCGGTGACCGCGAGGATCCGGCCCCCGGCGGCGACCAGCCCGTCGTCCGCCATCCGCGTCCCCGCCTGGAAGACGCGGACCCCCATCGCCTCGGCCGCCGCGATCCCGCCGATCGCGCCGCCCGCGACCGGCGTTCCGGGATAGCCCCGCGCGGCGAGCACCACGGTCAACGCCGCGTCGTCCGAGAAACGCACCGCCGGTGCCTCGCTCAGCCGCCCGTCCGCGACGCACAGCATCGTCGCCAGCAGATCGCCCTCGAACCGCGCCATCAGCACCTGGCACTCGGGATCGCCGAACCGTGCGTTGTATTCGATCAGCTTGGGACCCGTAGCGGTCAGCATCAGCCCCGCGAACAGCACGCCGGAAAAGGGCGTGCCCGCCGCCGCCAGCGCGGTGACGGTGGGGGCGACGATCTCCCGGATCGCCTGCACCTCCAGCTCGGGGGTCAGCACCGCGGCGGGGCTGTACGCGCCCATGCCGCCGGTATTGGGGCCGGTATCGCCCTCGCCGACGCGCTTGTGATCCTGCGCGGTGCCGAACGGCAGCAGCGTGCGGCCGTCGGTCAGGACGAACAGGCTGACCTCCTCGCCTTCCATATATTCCTCGATCACCGCCTCGGCATCCGGTGCGGCGAACAGGTCGGCGACCGCGGCCTCGGCCGCGGCGCGAGTCGTCGCGACCGTCACGCCCTTGCCCGCGGCGAGCCCGTCAGCCTTCACGACGACGGGCGCGCCGAACCGGTCGAGCGCGGCCCGCGCCTCTTGCAGCGTCGTGACGCGTACGTATCCCGCGGTCGGGATGCCGGCCCGCGCGCACAGATCCTTGGTGAAACCCTTCGACCCCTCCAGCCGCGCCGCCGCCTTGCCGGGTCCGAACACCGCCACGTCCGCCGCGTGCAGCGAGTCGGCGAGGCCGTCGACCAATGGCGCTTCGGGGCCGATCACGACGAGTCCGATCGCATGGCCCTGCGCGAAGGCGGTCACCGCATCATGGTCGGTCGCGTCCAGCGCGACGATGGTCGCGTGGGCGGCGATGCCGGGGTTGCCGGGCGCGGCGTAGAGCGTATCTAGGCCACGCGACTGCGCGAGCTTCCACGCCAGCGCGTGCTCGCGGCCGCCCGACCCCAGCAACAGGACGTTCATGCCCAATCCCTTTCCCGACCCCATCGATTCAGGGACGGCGCGGCTGGTAGCCGAGCCTGTCGCGGGCGACAACGCCGCGCCCTGGTCGGTCGGCGAACTGGCGTTCAAGCTGAAGCGCGTGGTGGAGGGCGAGTTCGGCCATGTCCGCCTGCGCGGCGAGATATCGGGCTACAAGCGAGTCGCGTCGGGGCATGCCTATCTGGCGCTCAAGGACGACCAGGCGGTGATCGACGGCGTGATCTGGAAAGGCCAGGCAAGCGGTCTCGCCTTCGCGCCGCAGGACGGGATCGAGGTCATCGCGACCGGCCGGCTGACGACCTATCCCGGCCGGTCGAAATACCAGATCGTCATCGACCGGATGGAACTGGCGGGCGCGGGCGCGCTGATGGCGCTGTTCGAGCGGCTAAAGGCTTCGCTCGCCGCCGAGGGGCTGTTCGACGCGCGCGCCAAGAAGCCGCTGCCCTATCTGCCGCGCAGAATCGGTATCGTCACCTCGCCCACGGGCGCGGTGATCCGCGACATCCTTCACCGGCTGGCGGATCGCTGCCCCAGCCATGTCCTGGTCTGGCCGGTGAAGGTGCAAGGGGAAGGCGCGGCGGCGGAGATCGCGGCGGCGGTGCGCGGCTTCGACGCGATGCCGGCGGAGACGCGGCCCGATCTGGTCATCGTCGCGCGTGGCGGCGGCTCGATCGAGGACCTCTGGGCGTTCAACGAGGAGGGGGTCGTGCGCGCGGTCGCGGATTGTACCATCCCGATCATCTCCGCGGTCGGGCACGAGACCGACACGACCTTGTGCGATTTCGCCGCCGACCTGCGCGCGCCGACGCCGACCGCGGCGGCGGAGATGGCGGTGCCGGTGCTCGCCGATCTGCGCCTGACGATCGAGGGGCATGCGCAGCGGACCGAACGCTGCGCGCGGCGCTATCTCGAACGCGGGCGCGAGCGGCTGGACATGGTGGCGCGGCTGCTGCCGAGGCAAGACGCGCTGCTGGGGCCGCAACGCCAGCGCGCGGACGATCTCGGCCAGCGGCTGGGGCGCGGGCTGGAGCGGCGCGTGTCGCTGGCACGCGGGACGCTCGACCGCGCGTCGGGG
>NZ_CAHJWJ010000026.1 GCF_903642285.1 Sphingomonas bacterium | reverse complement strand
CGTCGCTACACGATCACCTACGATGCGCTGCCGAGCGCCTACCTCGCCATGCTCGCCGGCAACGGCATGGCGCGCGGTGTGCTCGTGCAGCCGAGCTTCCTCGGCTACGACAATTCCTTCCTGCTGGACACGATCGGGCGACATCGCGCGATGCTGAAGGGCATCGCCGTCGTACCGGAAACCTCGACCGGCGCGGAGTTGAGCCGCCTCGCCAGGAAAGGCATCGTCGGCGTTCGTCTCAACCTGATCGGGCAGCCGGACCCTGACCTCGCGTCCGAGCGGTGGCGGGACCATCTCCGTCGCGTTGCTTCGCTTGGCTGGCAAGTCGAGGTCCAATGCGAGGCTGCCCGGCTTCCGCGCCTCCTGCCACAGCTGATGCGCAGCGGCTCCCCCGTGGTCCTCGACCATTTCGCAAGGCCGGATGCAAAGCTGGGTGTCGACGATCCTGGCTTCCGTTATCTCCTGAAAACTGCCCCATCCTCTCGGCTTTACGTCAAACTGTCTGGTGCGTATCGCATCGGCGATGCGGTGGCTGACGCAGCCGCTCCGCTCCTGCTCGATGCTCTGGGACCGGACCGACTCGTTTGGGGAAGCGACTGGCCCCACACCCAGTTTGAGAAGGTGGCGAGCCCCCACCAAGCGCGCGCCGCACTGGATCGCTGGGTACCGGACGTATCGGCCCGGAAACGCATCCTGAACGATACGCCACTTAGGCTGTTTAGCTTCTAGAATCGGATGACGTTATGCTGATGCGTAACCGGCGTTAGCGAGGTAACTGGTGCATTCGTTGTGACGGTCTTGACCACGTCCGGGCCCGTCACGAACATATAGGACGAGTCCTTCACCCTGAAGATGAAGTCCGTCATTGCCGGCGAATACACCGCGCCGCCCGCGCACGGCCCATGATGAGGCTGAGCTGCGGCACCACGCCCGAGGCGAGCACATTGCGCTGGAACACCTCGGCATAACCGCCCAGCGACGCCACGCCCTCCTGGATGCGCGCGTCGCCCGAATCGTTCAGCCCGATCCCGGGCGCGCCGACGCGCAGCGCCATGTCCATGATCTTGCAGATCTTGCCCGCGTGCCGCTCGGACAGCGAACCGCCGAACACGGTGAAGTCCTGGGAGAACACGAACACCAGCCGGCCGTTAATAGTGCCCTAGCCCGTTATCACGCCGTCGCCGGGGATCACTTGATCGGCCATGCCGAAATCCACCGCGTTGTGCTCGACGAACATGTCGAGTTCCTCGAACGAGCCTTCGTCGAACACTACGCCGAGCCGCTCGCGCGCGGTCAGCTTGCCCTTGGCGTGCTGCGCCGCGATGCGCTTCTCGCCTCCGCCGATGCGCGCGGCCGCGCGGCGGCGTTCTAGCTCGGCAATAGTTGAGGAAATGGCTTGCTCCGTCGCAGGCGAGGACGGGTGTTTAGCGGTTCTGTCGGGACCGCCGCGCGGGCTTCGGGCGGCGAAGTTCACTGCTTCGCGAGCGCCACATCATGACCGACACGCTCCTTGATACCCAGCTTGGACTCGCCCACCGACGTCGCGTGACGCGAGTTCTCGAACGAGGTTGCCTCGTCCCAGTGCGCCGCAAGTTCCTCGGCCGTGTAGTCGTTCTGGAAGAACACGCCTTCGGTCTGCTCCCATCGCGTCTCGCAGACCCAGCCGCCGCCGACCTCGAAGATGCGCCCCGTTACAGTCGAGTCCTCGTGGCAGAGCAACACGACGGACGGCGTGACGTATTCAGGTTTGAGGACGTCCACCACTTCCTGCGGCAGCGCCGTCGCGGTCAGTCGCGAACCCGCCGTGGGTGCGATCGAGTTGACCAGGATGTTCTTGGACGCCCCCTCGATCGCCAGCGTCTTGCCCAGCCCGACTAGGCCGAGCTTCATCGCCGAATAGCTCGCTTGGCCGAAATTACCGTAGATGCCTGCGACCGACGTGGTCATGATCACGCGGCCGAAGCCGGCGTTGCGCATGTGCGGCCAAGCGGCCTGGGTCACGCGCAAGGAGCCGAGCAGGTGGACGCGGTAGATCAAGTCCCAGTCGGCTTCCTGCATCTTGGCGAAAGAGGCGTCGCGCAGGATGCCCGCGTTGTTCACGACCACGTCGACCCGCCCGTAGGCGTCCATCGCCGTCTCGACGATACGGCTGCCGGCCTCGACGCTGTCGGTGTTCGCTACCGCCTCGCCACCCGCCGCCTTGATTTCGTCCACGACCTGCTGTGCGACCGAGCCATCCGCGCCACCGCCGGCCGCCGCTCCGCCTAAGTCGTTGACGACCACTTTGGCACCGCGCCGCGCGAAGTCGAGCGCGTGCGAGCGGCCAAGCCCCTGCCCGGCGCCGGTGACGATGACGACGCGATCGTCGAAGCGAAAATCCATGCCCATTTCCTCGGTCGATGGTGAAGTGTTCAGTCGAGAGCGATGATTGCCTCGCCGGTGAGCGTCCGGCGCCCGTCCTGCGCGGTCGCGGTCACCGCGACGCGGGCGCGGCGCTCGCCGTCTGCCTCGAAGCACTCGGTGACCTCGCCGGTGCAGGTGACGAGATCATGCACCTGCGTCATCGACACGAACCGTGCGCCGAACGACCGCAGCCGATCAGCCCCGGCCCATTCGGTCGGCACCCGAGCCAGCACGCCGAAGGACAGCATCCCTTGCGCGAACACGTCGGTCATCCCGGACGCTTTCGCCATGTCGCTGTCGATATGGATGGGATTGTGATCGCCCGAAGCGCCTGCGTAGAGGGCGAGCGTCGCCCGCGAAATGGGGCCGAAGGTGATCGTCGGAAGCTGGTCGCCGACGGTCGCGTCTAATGGCGTGGTCATCGTTCTCGTCCTCAGCCCAGCCGGTGAAGGAGGTTGCGCGTCGCGCGCACCAGCACGCCGCGATCGGCGTGCTCGATCGAGGAGCGGAGCGTCACGAACTCCATCGCGCCGCCCTTCTTGTCGTAGAAGTCCACCACGGTCGTGGTCAGCGACACCTCGTCGCCCGCGAAAATCGGGCCTATGTATTCGTAGCTCTCGTCCCCGTGCAGCAGGTAGCGATAGTCGCACCCGATCCGGTCGAACGTCGAAGGCTGGCCGGTGCGCTTCAACTCGTCATTCGCCGCCGCCTCGATCACCATGTAGAATGAAGGCGGCGCGACCAGGTCGGGATAGCCGTTCGCGCGCGCGGCGTTCACGTCGATGTGCACGGGGTCGGTAATGCCCAGGACCTGCGCGAAGAACTGGATACGGCCGCGCTCGATCGGGACGAACACGGGCGCGACAGTCAGCCCCTTAGTGCTGCGATCGAACAGCCCGCGATTGGTCGCAGCGACTGCGTTGTCTGACATCGATTTGCCCTCTCCCCACTGCCGACACGTCGCGCGACTCGGTTCGGCCCGTCTGTCGTTCAGCGCCTCTCTGCGTCGTGAGAGCAACGGTGCGGTCCGACGGCCTAGCCGTCCAATGCCTTCTTGAAGGCGTCCATTCCTTCCGCGCATGGGAGCGGTTAGCCGAGCGCGGCGGGCATGAGGGTGCTCTCCCTGCCATGCCCTTCGGGAATGGTAATGATGTTGAATGACTTTGACACCGGCCATCACCCCACCGACGTAGCAGACATTCCGGGCGGCTCGAGGTCGCGAAACGGACGTAGGAGAGCGACAATGGCTGGTTACGCGCGCGAAGTGCTGGTCGCAGGCGTGGGGATGATCCCCTTCACCAAGCCGGGGCAGAACCCGCCCTATGACGAGATGGGAAGCGACGCGATCCGGCTCGCGCTCGAGGATGGCGGCGTCACGTTCGATGAGGTCGAGCAGGCCTATGCCGGCTACGTATTCGGCGAGAGCTGTTCGGGCCAACGGGTTATCTACAAGGCGGGGATGACGGGCATCCCGATCGTCAACGTCAACAATAATTGCTCCACCGGCTCGACCGCCCTGTTCCTCGCGCGGCAGGCGGTGGAGAGCGGAGCGGTCGAGTGCGCGCTGGCGGTCGGGTTCGAGCAGATGCGCCCCGGCGCGATCGCGCCGATCTTCTCCGACCGCATCAGCCCGTTCGAGGATTTCGACAACGCCTGCTCGGAGCTGGTCGACGTCGACCTGCCGTTGGCGCTGCGCTATTTCGGCGGCGCGGGGCAGGCGCATATGAAGCGCTATGGCACCACGCTCGCCGATTTCGCCAAGGTCCGTGCCAAGGCGAGCCGTCACGCCGCGCGCAACCCGCTCTCCGTGTTTCGCAAGGAGATGACGGAAGAGGAGGTGCTCGCGGCGCACGTTATCTGGCCGGGCGTGATGACGCGGCCGATGGCGTGTCCGCCGACCTGCGGCGCCGCCGCGGCGGTGCTGGTCTCGCGCGAGTTCGCGAAGAGGCACGGGCTCGATCCCCAGGTGCGCATCGCCGCGCAGGCGATGACCACCGACACGCCGGACACGCTCGGCTCCAAGGACATGATGATGCTGGTCGGCAGCGAGATGACGCAGCGCGCCGCCAAGGCCGTCTATGAAAAGGCGGGGATCGGGCCGGAGGACATCGGCGTCGCCGAGCTGCACGACTGCTTCGCGCATAACGAGGTGATCACCTATGAAGGCTTGGGCTTTTGTCCCGAAGGCGGCGCGCAGAAGTTCATCGCCGATGGCGACAACACCTATGGCGGCCGGGTCGTCACCAATCCGTCGGGTGGGCTCCTCTCAAAGGGCCACCCGCTCGGCGCGACAGGCCTCGCGCAATGCTACGAGCTCAGCCACCAGCTGCGCGGCACGGCGGACGACCGACAGGTCGAAGGCGTGCACCATGCGCTGCAACACAACCTCGGCCTCGGCGGCGCGTGCGTGGTGACGTTGTACGAGAAGGCGGCCTGACCGCTTCGGACGGCGGGAGACCAGGAGAGTGACCGCGACGCCGTCCTTCGCTGATTGGGGCGGCAAGCCCGCCATCGTCATGGGCACCGGCGGCGTCACCACCTTCGCCGAGCTGGAAACGGAATCGAACCGCTTCGCGCGCCTGTTCCGACGTCTAGGCTTGAACGCCGGTGACGTTCTGGCGGTCTGCGTCGAAAATCGTCCGGAGTTCCTTCAGGCCGCCTGCGCCGCAATGCGGTCCGGCCTGACGTTCGTCCCGATCTCGGCCAAGCTGACGGCGGCCGAGATCGCCTTCATCGTCGTTGATAGCGGCGCAAAAGCGCTGCTGACCTCGCCCGGCATCGGTGACACGTTTCCCACATTACCGTCGTTGCTTACCAAGATTACGCTCGTGTCGATCGGACCGGCCCGCCCGGGCTTCACGTCCTGGCCGGACGAGCGGACCGACTTGCCGGCCGCGCCGATCGCGGACGAGGCGGTCGGGAGCGAGATGCTCTACTCCTCCGGCACGACCGGCCGTCCGAAGGGCATCCGCTATCGGACGAGGCCTGGCGAGGCGGCCGGCGTCACGGAGTCTGTGCTGTCGGCCTTTCGGATGCTCGACGTCGATGGGGGCGTGATCTATCTTTGCCCGGCGCCGCTCTACCATTCCGCCCCCTACGGCTGGTCGATGGCCACCCTGCTGCTGGGCGGCACCGTCGTCGTCATGGAGCGGTTCGATCCCGAGGAAGCGTTGGCGTTGATCGAGCGCCACCGCGTCACGATCAGCCAGTGGGTACCGACGCACTTCGTCCGCCTGCTGAAGCTGCCCGACTCGACCCGGGCGCATTACGACCTGTCGTCGCTCCGGCTCGCGGTCCATGCCGCCGCGCCCTGCCCCGTGCCGGTCAAGCGAGCGATGATCGACTGGTTCGGCCCGATCTTGCTCGAATACTTCGGCAGCAGCGAACAGACCGCGCTGACGTTCATCGGCTCGGCGGAATGGCTGGAGCACCCGGGCTCGGTCGGCCGCTGCGTCTTCGGGACGCTGCACATCTGCGACGACGCGGGCGAGCCGGTGGCGCCAGGCACGATCGGCCAGATCCATTCGGACGGCGCGGCCGACTTCTTCTACCACAACGATCCGGTAAAGACCGCGCGGGCGCGCAACGGGCGCGGGTGGAGCACGGTCGGCGACCTCGGCTACCTCGACGAGGATGGCTATCTGTTCCTGACCGACCGCAAAGGGTTCATGATCATCACGGGCGGGGTCAACGTGTACCCGCAAGAGATCGAGAACCTGCTGGTCACGCATCCGCGGGTTGCCGACGCCGGCGTCATCGGATTGCCGGACGCCGACCTCGGCGAACGGGTCACGGCAGTGATTCAGCCGCTCGACATGGCCGACGCGACGCCAGGTTTCGCGCGAGAGCTCGACGCCTGGCTGCGACGCCAGCTGTCGAGCGTGAAGGCGCCCAAACGGATCATCTTCCGGGCCGAACTGCCGCGGCTGCCGACAGGCAAAATGGTGAAGCATGTGTTGCGTGAGCAGGTGATGGCAAGCGAGTGAGGACGTGACGGAATGATGTTGAACGAGACGCAGCGGGCGGTGCGCGACACCGTCCGCGAGTTCGCGCAGGAGCGCATCCGGCCCGCGTCGCAATCCTTCGAGCGCGCGCACGGCTATCCGGACGGACTGTTCGAGGAGCTGGCCGGGCTTGGCCTGATGGGGATGACCGCGCCCGAGGCCCATGGCGGTGCGGAGAGCGATTATGTGTCCTACGCACTCGCGCTGATCGAGCTCGCCGCGGCCGACGGCGCCCTCTCCACGATCGTGTCCATTCAAAACAGCTTGCTCGTGTCCGGCATTCTCCGGCTCGGGACGCAGGAGCAGCAGCGGCGCTTCCTGCCCGACCTGATCGCTGGCCGAATGATCGGGGCGTTCGCGCTGACCGAGACCGACGCGGGCTCGGACGCTGCTGCGATGCGCACGCGAGCGACCCGCGCCGACGGCGGGTGGGTGCTGAACGGCGCCAAGCAGTTCATCACGTCCGGTCGCATCGCGGGCCTGGCGATGGTGTTCGCCGTGACCGACCCGGCGGCGGGCAAGCGCGGCATGTCTGCTTTCCTCGTGCCGACGGATCGGCCCGGCTACTCAATCGACAAGGTCGAGCACAAGCTTGGCCAGGCGGCGTCCGACACCGCCGCGATCCGCTTCGACGGCCTGTTCGTCGAAGACGCGCTCATGCTCGGCGGCGAAGGCGAGGGTTACCGCATTGCATTGGCCAACCTGGAGGCCGGGCGGATCGGGATCGCCGCGCAGAGCGTCGGCATGGCGCAGGCCGCGCTGGAGATCGCGGTCGGCTACGCCAAAGAGCGCCACAGCTTCGCGCGGCCTATCATCGAACACCAGGCGGTCGGCTTCCGGCTTGCCGATCTGGCAACCCGGCTGGAGGCGGCGCGCCAGATGACGCTCGCGGCGGCGGCGATGAAGGACGCGGGAGAGCCGTGCCTGACGCAAGCCTCGATGGCCAAATTGTTCGCCTCCGAGGCGGCCGAGGCGATCGTGTCGGGCGCGATCCAGACGCTTGGCGGCTACGGCTATCTCGAGGAATACGGCCTCGCCAAGATCTACCGTGATGTGCGCGTGTGCCAGATTTACGAGGGCACGTCCGACATCCAGCGCATGGTCATCGCGCGCGCCCTCTGAACGAAGGAACCAAGAACATGGACATCAACGGCATGGCCGCGGTGGTGACGGGCGGCGCGTCGGGCCTGGGCTTGGGCACGGCAAAGCGGCTCGTGGCGGCGGGTGCGAAGGTGACGTTGCTCGACGTCAACGCCGACCTCGGCGCGAGCGCCGCCGCGGAAATCAAAGGTCACTTCGTCCGCACCGACATCACCGACGAAGGCGCGGTCGACGCGGCGCTGGGCGAGGCGGAAGCGACGAACGGAAAAGCGCGCATCCTGGTCAACTGCGCCGGGATCGGACCGCCGGCGAAGGTAGTGGACCGTGACGGCCGCGCGCTGCCGCTCATCGATTTCAGCCGGATCGTGACGGTCAACCTGCTCGGCACCTTCAACGTGCTGTCCAAGTTCGCCGCGCGACTGCACGACTCCGATCCGATCGGCGAGGAGCGTGGCGTCATCGTCAACATCGCGTCGGTTGCGGCGTTCGACGGGCAGATCGGTCAGGCCGCCTATGCCGCGTCCAAAGGGCGGGGTGGTCGGCATGACGCTGCCGATCGCGCGCGAGCTCGCGCGCTACGGCATCCGGGTCGTAACGATCGCGTCGGGGCTGTTCCTGACGCCGCTTCTCGCCTCGCTGCCGCAGGACGCGCTTGGGTGCCAAGTGCCATTCCCCAGTCGGCTGGGGCAGCCCGACGAGTTCGCACGGCTGGTGGAGGCCATCATCACCAATCCCATGCTAGATATTTGGTCCCGGCTTCACCGCCAGCAACCCGGCCACATGCGCCTTGAACGCCCGCAATCGCGCGCCCGTCAGTTGCGCGGCGCTGTCGAAGGACAGCCGCCGCGGATCGACCGAGACGCCGCCGCGCCAGACCTCCCAGTGAAGGTGCGGACCCGTAGACATGCCGGTCGAGCCGACATAGCCGATCACTTGCCCGCGGGCGACATGGCTGCCGGGCGACACCGCGATCCGGCTCATATGGCCATAGCCGGTCTCCAGTCCGCCGGCATGCGCGAGCTTGACGAAATTGCCGTAGCCGCCTGCACGGCCGGCGAAGGATACGGTGCCATCCTTCACCGCATAGATCGGCGATCCATAGGATGCGCCGATATCGACGCCCTTGTGCAGCTTCATGAAGCCGAGGATCGGGTGCATCCGCCACCCGAAGGTCGACGTGATATGCCCCGCGACCGGGGTGCCCATGCCGCGGCGTTCGCCCGTCCCGGCGGCGTCGAACCAGCTGGTCCTGGCGTCATCGCCGTCGCCGTCGTCGCCCGACCAGCGAACGAGCTGGACCTTTTTCGATCCCTGATCGATGCCGGCGAACAGCAGGTCGCCGATCCGCGTCTCGCCGGTCGCGGCGCGCGCGCGGGCGATGACGAGGTCGAAGCCGTCCGCCGACGAAATATCCCGGCCGACCGACATCCTGGTGGCGATCGCCTTGATGAACGCCTCGACCGCGCGCGCCGGTGCCCCCGCGGCACGGACCGAACGATAGAGGCTGGCACCCACCAGCCCCTGCAGGCGAAGCGGGGTGTCGTCGACGGCGATCGGCTGGCGCGTCATCGTCAATCCCTGCGCGGCGCGGCCGAGCGTCAGCGCGAGATCGAACCGCGCGCGCAGCGAGAGTTTCTCCAGCGGCCGCGCGACACGCTTGTCCGCGCGCCGGCCGAGCGTCAGCGCGATCCGCGTGCCGGTCACCAGTTCGCCGGGCGGCACCGCCTGCGCCACCAACCGCGCCGCGGCGTCGGCATCGAGGCGCCCGACCCCGGCGCGGACCAGCGCGCGGTCGAGCGAATCGCCGTCGCCGAGCGTCGCGGTCAGGTCGATGCTGGGCCGCTCGGGAGCCTCGGCCAGCGGACGCACGAGGTCGTTCGCCGCCATCCGTCGCCCGGTATCGCCACCCCAGGCGAGCGGCGCGATCCCCTGCGCGCGCGCCTCGTCCCATTCGGACGACGTCATCGGGGCAGGCACCGCCGCCGGAATCGGCCGATGCAGCGGCGGCGACAGGACCCAGGTCGCGGTGCACAATGCGGTACAGGTCGCGAGCCCGCGCCACCAGTCGCGCGTCCCGACCTGCATGCCGAGGTCGGGCACCCAGTCGACTCCGCGCGTCCGGTCGCCGAGCGTGCGCCAGCCCATGACGGGCAAACGGTCGATTGCCGGGCGACCGAACCCGCGCGCGGCGGTGCCGCCGGCGAGTTCGAACCCAGATTCGTTACGCAAGAACAAGTCGGTCGCGCTCCGTGGGAACGTCGCCGATCCCCCCGGCGCTGGTGCCGACCTATTGCGGGGTAAACGATAAAGTCAAATTAACCCTGGCCGTCCGCGACTCCGCGTGCGGCGGGACGTTTCGCCCACACGCCGGTTCGTTTCGCGCCGAGCCATTGCGCGCGCGCCCGCAAAGCCCGATGTTCGCATCCATGACCAGCCGCGATACGGGCACCGTCACCGCGGTGCTGGGGCCTACCAATACCGGCAAGACGCACCTGGCGGTCGAACGGATGTGCGCGCATTCCAGCGGCATGATCGGCTTCCCGCTCCGCCTGCTGGCGCGCGAGGTCTATGACCGGGTGGTGCGCGAAAAGGGCGCGTCGCGGGTCGCGCTGGTGACGGGCGAGGAAAAGATCGTTCCCCCCGACGCGCGCTGGTTCCTGTGCACCGCTGAATCGATGCCGCAACACGAGGTCGCCTTCGTCGGCATCGACGAAGCGCAGCTGGGTGCGGACCCCGAACGCGGCCATGTCTTCACCGACCGGCTGCTTCGCGCGCGTGGGCGCGAGGAGACCATGATCCTTGGGTCCGAGGCACTGCGCCCGGTCGTGAAGACGCTGGTGCCCGAAGCGGAGATCGTCGGTCGACCGCGTTTCTCCACGCTGAGCTATGTCGGCGCGAAGAAGATCAGCCGCCTGCCCAAACGCTCCGCCATCGTCGCGTTCAGCGCGGAGGAGGTCTATGCGGTCGCCGAGATGCTTCGGCGGCTGCGTGGCGGCGCGGCGGTGGTGATGGGCGCGCTGTCGCCGCGTACCCGCAATGCGCAGGTCGCGATGTTCCAGGCAGGCGAGGTCGATTATCTCGTCGCGACCGACGCGATCGGCATGGGGCTGAACATGGACGTCGCGCATGTCGCGTTCGCGTCGCTCAGCAAGTTCGACGGTCGGCGGCAGCGGCGGCTGACCACGCCCGAGATGGCGCAGATCGCCGGCCGTGCGGGGCGGCACCAGCGCGACGGGACGTTCGGCGCGATCGCCGAAGAAGGCCCCGGTGCGTTCCTGCCCGAAGAGGTGCTGGCGATCGAGGAACATCGCTTCCCCCGGCTCGATCACCTCTATTGGCGCGACGGCGAACCCGATCTGTCGAGCATCGACGCGCTGGTCGCCGGCCTGGAAGCGCGGCCCCCCGCCGGCATGTTGCGCGCCGCGCCCGAGGCGATCGACCTGTCGGTGCTGAAGCGGCTGGCGGAGGAAGGCTGGGTCCGCGACCGCACGCGCGCGCCGTCGATGGTCGCGCGATTGTGGGCAGCGTGCGGCGTTCCCGATTTCCGCAAGGTCGGGCTCGATCCGCATGCCCGCTTCGTCGCGCGGCTGTTCGGGCATTTGAGCGAGGCCAACGGCCATCTGCCGCACCAATGGTTCGCGGACGAAATCGCGCGACTGGATACGGTGGCGGGCGACGTCGAGGTGCTGGCGGGGCGGATCGCATCGGCCAGGACCTGGGCCTATATCGCGCAGCGTCCCGACTGGCTTGCCGACCCGGCGCATTGGGCCGATCGGACGCGCGCGATCGAGAACCGGCTGTCCGACGCGCTTCATGCGAGCCTGACGCAACGCTTCGTCGACAAGCGCACCACCGCGCTGCTCCGCCAGATCGGCGCGGATTCGTCCGCGTTGCCCGTCGTCATCGGCGCGCAAGGCGAGGTGATGGTCGAGGAGCATGTGATCGGGCGGCTCGATGGGTTCCGCTTCACCGTCGCGGGCGATGCGCGCGCGGGCGACAAACGACTGTTGCTGGCGGCGGCGGAGAAAAGACTGGCCGGCGAACGGCGGCGGCGGGCCGAAGCGTTGCTGGCGGCTCCGGACGACGCGTTCGTGCTGGACGGTGGCGATGTGCGCTGGGCCGGGCACGTCGTCGCGGCGGTCGCGGCCGGCCCGTCGCTCGTGCGCGCGAAGATCGCGCTAGACCGGTCGCTCGACTGTCTCGACCGGCCGATGCGCGACAAGGTCGACGCGCGGCTGACCGGATGGCTGTCGGCGCTGCTGGCGAAACAGCTTCCCGCGCTGGTGGCACTCGGTGCCGCAGCGCGCGACCGGCAGGCGAGCGCGTCGCTTCGCGCGGTCGCGGCGATGCTGGAGGCGGCGGGCGGGATCGCGCCCCGGCTGGCACACCGCACGGCGATCGACGCGCTGTCGATCGAGGAGCGGCGCGGGTTGCGGCGAATGGGTGTGGTGATCGGTGCGCTCGATCTCTACGATCCGCGCCTGCTGAAACCACGCGCGGCGGGGTTGCGGCGGATGTTGATGGGCTTGCGCGGGGCAGCGCCGGTGCTGTCGCCCGACGGCGCGACCGTCCTGCCGCGGGGCGCGGCCGCACCCGATGCGGGGTTCCGTCCGCTTGGGCAGCAGGCGGTGCGGATCGACCTGGTCGAACGGATCGCGCGCGCCGCGCATGATGCACGGCAGGGCCGCGCGCCGTTCGCGCCCGACGCGGCCTTGTCGACGTCGATCGGGCTCGAACCCGCGACGCTCGACCGGCTGATGACCGAATTGGGGTTCCGCGCGGTGGCGGGCGAAGACGTGCCGCGCTGGATATGGCGCGGACGCCCGCCGGCGAAGCGCGCGGCGGTGACGCATGATCCCGACAATGCCTTTGCCGCGCTCGCGAGTCTCCGGCTGTATGGCTGAGGGGATGGCGACGATGCGGCTCGACCGGTATCTGTGGTGGGTACGGCTCGCCGCGTCGCGCGCCGTCGCGCAAGATATCGCCGAGGACGGCCATCTGCGGATCGACGGGCGCGCGGTGGACCGTGCGCATGCCGCGGTGCGTATCGGCAACGTCCTGACCTTCGCCGCACATGGCCGGATCCGGGTGATCCGCATATCCGCTCTGCCGGTGCGGCGCGGACCGGCCGCGGAGGCGCAGGGCTGTTATGACGAGCTCATCGATGCGCCACATGGTGCGAACGTCTCGCAGCAAGCGCCGATCGATTGACGAGGCCGGGACCTGCGCATAGCAGCACGATTGTCGCCGCCGTCCATCGGCCGCCAGGGAGCCTCTCGCAATGACCTATGTCGTCACCGATGCCTGCATCCGCTGCAAGTACATGGATTGCGTCGAGGTTTGTCCGGTCGACTGCTTCTACGAAGGCGAGACGATGCTGGTCATCAACCCCAGCGAATGCATCGATTGCGGCGTCTGCGAACCCGAATGCCCCGCCGAGGCGATCCTGCCCGATACCGAAAGCGGGCTGGAGCAGTGGCTGGAGTTGAACACGACGTTCTCGGCGCAGTGGCCCAATGTGACGCGCAACGCCGGGCAGACCCCCGCCGATGCCGACGAGCACAAGGGTGGGACCGACAAATACACCAAATATTTTACGCCCGAGCCCGGCAAGGGCGACTGATATCGTGCCGTGAAGCGCTGCAACGGCAGTGCTGCTGACTCATCCGGCTGGTAATTTTATTGCTGGTATGTTAAGGTCGTCCCAACGGGTGCACCGCCGCGTGCGGCCCGGTACGGAGACGTTCGACCCACCTTCCTCCTGGCGACCTACGCCCCGCGGATGTTCCGCGCAGGCCACGCATCGCGGGAGTTGACCCGGAAAGGCCCAATATGGCTGTCAAGGCGCTGTCCTTCGATGTCGGTGACTATGTCGTTTACCCAAAGCACGGCGTCGGCCGCGTGATCGAGCTGCAACGATCGGAGATCGCGGGCATGCAGCTCGAACTGTATGTGCTTCGCTTCGAGAAGGAGCGGATGACGCTCCGCGTGCCGACCAACAAGGCCGAAAGCGTCGGCATGCGCAAGCTTTCGTCGGACAAGACGATGCGCGAGGCGATGGAGACGCTGAAGGGCAAGCCGAAGGTCAAGCGCACCATGTGGTCGCGTCGCGCGCAGGAATATGAGGCGAAGATCAATTCGGGCGACCTGGTGTCGATCGCCGAAGTGGTCCGCGACCTGTTCCGTGCCGACGACCAGCCCGAACAAAGCTATTCCGAGCGTCAGATCTTCGAAGCGGCGACCAGCCGCCTCGCGCGCGAACTGGCCGCGATGGAAGAGGTCGACGAACCCAAGGCGCAGGAGAAGATCCTGGAGATCCTCCGCGCATCGGCCGCGATCTACAACAAGGACAAGCTGCCGGCCTGAGCCGACCGCTTCCGTCTTAACGATATGAGGGCGGCCTCGACGGGTCGCCCTTTTCGTCGCTTGCGTACGTAATGATCCTGTGTATTATGTAACCAACACACAGGAGATTTGCCGTGAACCGTCTGCACCCCGCCGTGACCCTGCTGCTGCTTGCCTTGCCCGTTGCTGCCTGTTCGGTGCATTGGAATACCGATGACGACGGCAAGCCCGGGATCGCCGCGAGCGGTAGCGGCGGAGAGCGGCACTGGACGGTGTCCGGCTTCGATAAAGTGGCGCTCGCCGCGTCGGGCGATGTCGAGGTTCGAACGGGCGGGCAGTCCTATGCCGTCACCGCAACGGGCGATCCGGCGGCGCTCGACACGCTGAAGGTGACGCAGGACGGCAACACGCTTGGGCTCGGCCGCAAGCAGGGGGTCCACTGGACCGGAAGCGACAAGATACATTGGCTCGTCATGATGCCGCGTATCAGCGAGGCGAATATCGGTGGATCGGGGACGATACGCGTCGACAAGGTCGAGGGAACCCAGTTCCAGGCCGATATCGGGGGTTCCGGCACGATCAGCATCGCGACGATGAACGTACGGCAGGCGGGGTTCGGCATCGGCGGATCGGGTACGATCACCGCAGCCGGTAAAGCACGCGATGTCGACCTATCGATCGCGGGATCGGGCAAGCTGCTCGCCAACGGTCTCGTTGCGGACACCGCATCGGTTTCGATCGCGGGGGCAGGCAATGTCGAAGCCACGGTGCATAGCAAGGCCGATGTCACGATCCTGGGATCGGGCGACGTCACCATCGCGGGCGGCGCGAAGTGCAGCGTGACGAAGATGGGCGCGGGCAACGTGCATTGCGGGTAGGTCGCCGATCTGCGGATATTGCGCCTCCCGGCGAGGGCCGCGGCCCGGTTGGAGAAACGGACATAAGATCGGGTAGCCCCGCGATCACGTGAATCGGCGCAATTGCGCCCATGCCTCCGCCGGGGCGGCAAAAAGCGCGGAAGTTGCGGTAGCGGGAGTTGTGTGGCCCCTTGCATGGCACCGTCTTTCGACCGATCCCTACCCGATGCTGCGCGCCCTCCTCCTGTTCGCCCTCATCGCCATACCCGCCGATGCCGCGGAGCGGCGCGTCGCGATCGGCAGTTTCGACCGGGTGCGGATCGACGGCCCGTTCGAGGTCCATATCGACACCGGTCGATCGCCTGGCGGGACGATCGCCGGCGATCCGAGCGCGATCGAGACGGTCGAATTGCGGACCGACGGCAACACGCTCGTCATCCGGCGCGGGATCGGCGGCTGGGCTGAACAGCACCGCGCCGCACCGACCGCGCCGATCGTCGTCCGTCTGGGCACGATAGACCTCGCCGGCGCGCTCGTCGTCGCCGGCGGAACGCTGTCGGTGACGAGGATGCGCGGCGACCGGATCGACCTGTCGGTCACCGGCGCGGGTAGCATTGTCGTCGGCGAGGCGAGCGGCGACTCGCTGAACGCCACGGTGATCGGCGCGGGGACGATCGGCATCGCGGGCCGCACCGGCCGGGCCCGGCTGGTGACGAACGGCACCGGCACGATCGATGCGGCCGCGCTCGATGCGGGCGAGCTGTTCGTCCGGCTCGACGGACCCGGTGCCATCCAGGCGCGCGCGCACTATACCGCGACGGTGGACGATGTCGGGCTGGGGCGCGTGACGGTGCTCGGCGACCCGAAATGCACCGTCCGCGCCGCCGCCGGCGGACCGGTGACCTGCGGGCCCGCGCAATAACGCGGGGTGACCCGACAATTGCACGATTGCCGGATCAGATCAGCGCGAGTTCCGCCAGTTTCCCGACCAGAACCGCCGGCATCGCCGCGACGCCGCCCGCCCCTTCGCCCAGGTCGACGGGTGCGTCCGCGCCCTCCAGATAGCGCCAGCCCTGATGCGCCCGCTTGGGCCGCGCCTGCACGAGGACGAGACCCGGCGCCAGATGGATCGCGACCCGGCCGCCGTCCGCCTCGCCGAACGCGGTGATCGGCGAGCGGGCGACGAGCTGGTGCTTGATGATCCAGTACAATGACCCCTCGCCGTCCGGCCCCGTGATCTCGGTATGCCGCTTCGGCAGATACCGGGTCGTCAGGAACAGCGGCCCCGCCGCGGCGCGCAGGTTCAATCGGTCGGTCAGGATTTCGAGGCTCGTCGCACCGAACGCGACCTTGGTGAGGTGAAGGGGCACGTCCGCCAGATGGGCCACGCTGCGTCCGCGATCAACCGTGCAATCCCCAGAGCGCGGCAAGCCCCAGAAACGCGAAGAAACCCGAACAGTCGGTCATCATGGTCACGAACACCGCGGACGATACCGCGGGATCGACCCCGGACCGCTCCAGCCCGATCGGGATCAGCACGCCCGACAGTCCCGCGACCAGATTGTTGATCAGGATCGACAGCCCGAACACGATCCCCAACGGCACGTTGTGATAGACGAGGATCGTCCCGCCCCCGATCAGCACCCCGAGCAACAGGCCATTAGCCAACGCGATGCGGAATTCGCGAAGGATCATCCACATCGTGTTCGAATTGGTCAGCTGGTTGGTCGCCATCGCGCGGACGACGACCGCGAGCGTCTGCGTCCCGGCATTGCCGCCCATGCCGGATACGATCCCCATCAAGGCGGCGAGCAGCGCGAACTTCGCGATCTCGCCTTCGAACAACCCCACGACACCCGCCGCCACCACCGCGGTGCCGAGATTGATGACCAGCCAGACGACGCGCGTCCGGACGGTCAGCCCGATCGGTTCGTTGATGTCGCCGTCGCCCGCGCCCGCCAGCCGGAGCGTATCCTCGCCCGCTTCTTCGGAAATGATGTGGACGACATCGTCGACCGTGATCATCCCGACCAGCCGCCCCGCCTGATCGACGACCGCGGCCGAGATCAGCGCGTATTTCTGGAACCGAAGCGCGACCTCCTCCTGGTCCATGTCGACCGGGATCAGCGTCTGTTCCCGCTGCATGACATCGCCGATCGCGATGCCGCGTGGGGTACGAAGCATCCAGGACAGCGCAACCGTGCCGACCGGCTTGCGCGCCGGATCGACCACGAACACTTCCCAGAAATCGGTCGTCAATTCCTCATGGTCGCGCAGATAGTCGATCGCGTCGCCGACGCTCCAATGTTCGGGCACCGCGATCAGTTCGCGCTGCATCAGGCGACCGGCGGATTCCTCGGGATAGGACAGCGCCTCCTCGATCGCGGCCCGGTCGTCCGGCTCCATCGCGCGGAGCACTTCGCGCTGGTCCGCAGGCTCCATGTCCTCGATGATCGCGACCGCGTCGTCGGTATCGAGTGCGGCAGCGATATGCGCGACCTGGTGCGGCTCGAGCGCGTCGATCAGGTCCTCTCGGACATAATCGTTCATTTCCGCGAACACGTCGCCGTCGAGCAGGTCGGCGACCGCATGCGCCAGGTCGGCACGGTCCTCGCGCGGGGTCAGCTCGAACAGGTCCGCGACATCGGCGGGATGCAGCGGCTCGACCAGCGCGTGCACGCGCGCGGCATCGCCCGTCCCGACCGCGTTCAGCACCGCACGGACATAATCGGGGCGCAGCCGGTCGTCCTCGTCGAACGGGTGCCCGGGGGAAATCGCGGGCACCGCGGCTTCGGGGAAAAGATCGGTTTCGCTCATCGCGGCCATCCTCGCCGATTGCGTCGCGTCGGTTCGGCCCTATCGCGGCACGGCATCATTTGCCAGCCGCGCCCCGGCTCCCTATCTGCGCGCGATCATTCATGGAGACGAACGATGGCCGACACCCCGGAAACGCTGACGATGACGCTGGACAGCGGGGACGTGACGATCAAGCTGCGCCCCGATCTGGCCCCTACGCATATCGAGCGGATCGTCGAACTGGCCAATGACGGCTTCTATGACGGCGTCGTGTTCCACCGCGTCATCCCGGGCTTCATGGCGCAGGGCGGCGATCCGACGGGGACCGGAATGCATGGCTCCGACAAGCCGAACCTGAAGGCGGAATTCTCCAAGGAGCCGCACGTCCGCGGTGTCTGTTCGATGGCACGCACCAATCAGCCCGACACCGCGAACAGCCAGTTCTTCGTCGTATTCGACGATGCGCGTTTCCTCGACGGCCAGTACACCGTCTGGGGGCACGTCACCGACGGCATGGATCTGATCGACGCGCTGCCCAAGGGCGAACCGCCGCGTGAACCCGGCAAGATCGTGAAGATGCGCGCGGCGTAATTTTCCCTCCGCCGTCATGCGGGCTCGTCCCGGCATCCAGGGCTGCGCGCGATCCGCCTGTGGCCCTGGACCCCGGGACAAGGCCGGGGTGACGCAGGCAGATCGGCCTCAGTCCTCGTCGACTGCGCCGGTCGGCGGATGCAGCCGCAGCCGGTTGATCCGCCGTTCGTCCGCCTCGGTCACCTCCAGCTTCCAGCCGCTGGGGTGATCGATGCATTCCCCGACCGCCGGCACCCGCCCCGCAAGCAGCGCGGCGAGCCCGCCCAGCGTGTCGACATCGCCATCCGCCTCCGCCAGCCGCCGATCGACGGTTTCCGCGACATCCTTCAATTCGACCCGCGCATCGGCTTCCCATCCGCCACCTTCGATCGGCACGAGCAGCGCCTCGGGCGCGTCGTCATGCTCGTCCTCGATATCGCCGGTGATCTCCTCGATCAGATCCTCGATCGTGACCAGCCCTTCGGTGCCGGAGAATTCGTCGAGCACGATCGCCAGATGAACCCGCTTCTGCCGCATGTCGGCAAGCAGATCGAGCGCACCGCGCGACATCGGGACATAAAGCGGTTCACGGATCAGCGCCGCGATCGGCGGGTGCGGCGCCCCCGTCGCGAGAATCGCGAATACGTCCTTCACATGGACCATGCCGATGATGGTATCGAGCTTGTCGCGGTAGACGGGCAGGCGGCTGTGCCCCGCTTCGGCGAAGATGCGGACCAGATCGTCGAACGAAGTCCCTTCCTCGACCGCGACGATATCGGCGCGCGGGACACCGACATCGCCCGCGTCGCGCTCGCCGAAATGCAGCAGATTGCGCACCATCTGGCGTTCGAGCGGCGAAAGATCGCCGGCCGCGTCGGGGGCAGGATCGTCCTCGTGCCGGTCGATCACGTCCTCGAGCTGGTCGCGAAGCGACTCTTCCGCGCCGCCGCCGAAGATCAGCGCCTTCAGTCCGCGCCAGATTCCGTTCTCGTTCGGGTCGCCGCCACCGGCGCTACTTCGGTCCTCTGCCATTGCGGCGGATCAATCCTCACGTACCAGATAGGGATCCGCAATGCCGAGCGAGGCGAGCGCTGCGCGCTCGATCTCCTCCATGGCGTCGGCCTCCCCGTCCCCCAGATGGTCATAGCCTAGCAGATGCAGGGTGCCGTGCACCACCAAATGCGTGGCGTGATGGTCGACCGAAACCCCCTTTTCCGCCGCCTCCGCCGCGCATACCCCGTAGGCGAGGACGATATCGCCGAGCAGCACTTCACCGTCGTCGGAGTTCTGCGTCACCGTCTCCAGCAGATCGGGCTGGATCATCGGGAAGGACAGCACGTTGGTCGCCTTGTCCTTGTGCCGGTATCGTGCGTTGAGCGTACGGACCTGGTCGTCGTCGGTCAGGCGGATCGATATCTCGATCGTGGCGGGATCGGTCAGCAACGCACCATGCGGCGTATTGGCGATCGTGGCACGCACCGCGGCCTTGGCGAGCATATCCCAATCGCCTTCGGGCCAGGTGCCATCGCGCGAAAGTTCGATCTGGATCATCCCAGCACTGCATCGATCAGATCGGTCTGCGTGAAGTCATCGCCTTTGAAGAGTATTTCAGCACCGCTGCACTTGGTGCAGGCGTAAGCGAAGCAGTCGCCCAGGTTCAGCTTCGCAGGATGTCGACCTTTGCCGTATCGCGCATGGGCATCCAGTGCCAACGTGTTTTCTTCGGCTCCGATAGCGACGATCCTGATCGCGAATTCTTCGACATACTCAGCGACGATAGACCGGGCTTCCTCGAATTCCAGCCCCCGAGCACCGGCCAGCCCCCGGCTCGCCTCCCATATCGCGATTGCCGACGACATCCGGTCGGTTTCCCATTCAACCCGCTGTGCAAACCGTACCGATTCAGGTTCCCGCGCCAATATCGCGACGATTGCGGAGGCGTCCAAGAACAAACTCACAAATCGCCGGACAACGCATCGAAGAAGGCCTTGTCAGCTTTCAGGCCGGTCGGAAGCGGCATCGGGTGTTCCTCCCAGAATTTGAGCATCGACGCAGGGGCTTTTTCGGAGAGCTCGAGCCGTTGAAGATAATCCTGAATGGCCAGATCGACGATCTCGATCATTGACGTACCCCGTTCGTCGGCGATCCGGGCGATGGTGCCGACCAAGGTCACGTCATCGATCACAAAAGGCGCAGCGAGTGCTTGCTGCTGTGCCCGGGTCGGGGGAGGAGTATGTGCGTTCATCGGCCAGCTCCGCTTTAACCGTCCGTCCCCTCATACGCCTCGACGATCCGCCCGACAATCGGATGGCGCACGACGTCGCCCACGGTGAAGCGGCAGATCGAAATGCTCTCCACCCCTTCCAGGCGGGTGACGGCATCGCCTAGACCAGAAGCCGCGATGCCGCCGGGGATGTCGACCTGTTTGGGATCGCCGCAGATCACCATCCGGCTGTTCTGGCCGAACCGCGTCAGGAACATCTTCATCTGCGCCTGCGTCGTGTTCTGCGCCTCGTCCAGGATCACGAACGCGTCGGCCAGCGTGCGTCCGCGCATGAAGGCGATCGGCGCGACCTCGATTTCCCCGCTCGCGATCCGCCGTTCGACCTGTTCGGCGGGCAGGCAGTCGTACAGCGCGTCGTACAGCGGCCGCAGATACGGATCGACCTTCTCCTTCATGTCGCCGGGCAGGAAGCCCAGCCGCTCGCCCGCCTCGACCGCGGGGCGCGACAGGATCAGCCGCTGCACGCTGCCGTTGATGAGCTGCGCCACCGCCTGCGCCACCGCGACATAGGTCTTGCCGGTGCCCGCCGGCCCGAGCGCGAAGATCATGTCGTTGGCCGTCAGTTCGCGCATGTAATGCGCCTGCGCGGGCGTACGGGGGACGATCGTCTTCTTGCGCGTGCGGATCATGATCGGCGGCGCGCCGGGCCCGGCATCCGCCCTGATGATACCGTGCAGCACCGGCTCCGCCGCCATCGCGATCGACGCGTCGACCAGCCCGGTATCGACCTCGTCGCCGCGCCCGATCCGCGCGTACAGGTCGTTCAGCACGTCGCGCGCGACCGCGACCTGTTCCGCCGTGCCCTCCAGACCGACCCGATTGCCCCGTGCCGTGATATAGACGCCGAGCCGGTTTTCCAGCGCCACCAGGTTGCGGTCATATTGACCGAACAACGTGCTGAGCAGTTGCGGCTTGTCGAACAGAAGCTCGAGGCGGGAACGATCGCCGGCTTGTGCCGGCACTGGCTTACGGCTCATGCGGTCCTTTCGAAGACGCTAAGGTTACAAAGTTTACGGACGTTCGCGCGTTTCATCGCCCAACCAGGGGAATGGCGACCGCCGACGGAGCGGTTCCCGAAGAGCAAGGTCGGTCGAGCGCTGCTGCATCGCCGTCGATTGTGGCAGCGAGCCGGGCTGTAGGACAGTGCTAATCGGCAAAAGGTCCGATCGATGCTCGGGCTTCGTTCGAATGCCCGGCAACGTCGAGCGGCCCGGGCGGAGCGCATGCAGCGACGGGTATCGGAACGCTACCCGCCATCGAGTTGGGATCGGCACGGATCAAATCCACCGCTATCAGATCGCCGATCGCATGATCGCCGATGACATGCACCGATTGCAGCCAGGGCGATTTGCCGAGCATCTGCCCGGGCAGTTTCCCCCGACGCTCGACCAGGATGGTGCAGGTCCGGCCGAGCGTGGCCCGGTTGAACGCCTGCTGGTCGCGGTTCAGCGCCGCCTGTAGCCGCTGCAGCCGTTCGTCCATCACGTGCGCGGGCAATTGATCGGTCATGGTCGCGGCGGGGGTGCCGGGCCGCTGGCTGTATTTGAAGCTGAACGCCTGCGCATAGCCGATCGCATCGACCAGGCTCAGCGTGTCGGCGAAATCGGCTTCGGTCTCGCCGGGGAAGCCGACGATGAAGTCGCCCGACAGCGCGATATCGGGCCGCACCGCGCGAACCCGGTCCAGCACGCGCAGATAGGAGTCGCGCCCGTGCGACCGGTTCATGGCCTTGAGGATCCGGTCGCTGCCCGACTGGATCGGCAAATGCAGGAACGGCATCAGCGAGGCGACATCGCCATGCGCGTCGATCAGTCCTTGCGTCATGTCGTTGGGATGGCTGGTGGTGTAACGGATACGCGCCAGCCCCGGCACGCGGTCCAGCGCGCGGATCAGATCGTGCAGGCCGAGATCCCCCTGCGCCCACGCGTTGACGTTCTGCCCCAGCAATGTGATCTCGCGCGCGCCGGCATCGACCAGGGCCCTGGCCTCGTCGACGATCGCGGCGAACGGCCGGCTGATCTCGCTGCCCCGGGTATAGGGCACGACGCAATAGGTGCAGAATTTGTCGCATCCCTCCTGGACGGTGAGGAACGCGGAGGGCGGCACGCGGCGTCGTGCCGGCAGCCGGGCGAATTTCGACAGCGCCGGCATGTCCGTGTCGAGCGCCGCGGTGCCGCCCGCCGCCTTCGCCACCAGTTCGGGCAGATTGTGATAGGCCTGCGGTCCGACGACGACGTCGACCCTGGCGCGCGCGACGATCTCCTGACCTTCGGCCTGCGCGACGCAGCCGGCAACCGCGATCATCGGCACGCGGCCCTGCTTTCCCGCGACCTTGCGGATCCGGCCGATGTCGGAATACACCTTCTCGGTCGCGCGCTCGCGGATGTGGCAGGTGTTGAGGATGACCAGATCGGCGACGTCCGCATCCGCCGGGGCCAACCCGTCCGCGGCCATCAGTTCGGCCATCCGGTCGCCGTCATAGACGTTCATCTGGCAACCGAAGGATTTGACGTGGAAGGTCTTGGGAGGCGCGTTCATCGGGAGCCTTTAGCAACTCCGCCCCTGCAAGGGGAGGATTAAGCGGCCTCCATCCGCGCGCGCGCTTCGCCGGCGATCGCCTTGCGCCCGCCCACCGCCGCCGGATCGAACGGCGCGCAGAACCGCAACGTCGCGGTGAAGGACCCTTGTCGCTGCAACACCCGCTTCGCATGCGCCGCGCCCGGTTCGTCGCCGACCCAGGCCAGATCGCCGGTCGCATCGCCGTAATCGATCCGCACCGGCTGGACCCGCACCCCCGGCGGCGGCGGATCGAGCGCCGCGAGCAACGTCGCCTTGAACGGCAAAAGCGTCCGGCCGTTCCCCGTCGTTCCTTCGGGAAAGATCGCGATCGGCCATGGCTGCGCGATCGCGGCGCGCATCGCGTCGATCTGCGCCGCGACGTTCAGCCGGTCGTCGCGCGCCACGAACAAGGTGTGGTTCAGCGTGGACAGCCAGCCGACCAGCGGCGCGCCGCGCAGCTCCGCCTTGGCCACGAACGCGGTGCCGGTCGCGCCCGCCAGCAACAGGATGTCGATCCAGCTCAAATGGTTCGAAACGATGACGGCATCGCGCGCCAGCGGCGTCCCGACGATCCGCGCGCGCGCACCGACGATCCGGGCGCAGGTCCCGAGCAACCACCGCGGCCAGGGCGAAGGACGACGCACCAGCCGCCATGCCCCGTGAAGGACCAACGCCAGCCCGAGCGCGAGCAGCAGCAGCCCCGCACGCCGCCACAGACGTAGTGTCGCCACCGCGCGATCAGGCCCTGCGGTCGAGGCTGACGCCGTATAATTCCATCCGGTGATCGACCAGGCGGAAGCCGAGCTTTTCCGCGATCGCCTTTTGCAGCTGTTCCAGTTCCGGATCGACGAATTCGATGACCTTGCCGGTCTCGACGTCGATCAGATGATCGTGATGCGCCTCGGGCGCGGGTTCGTAGCGCGCGCGGCCGTCGCCGAAATCATGGCGGTCGAGGATCCCCGCTTCCTCGAACAGGCGGACGGTGCGGTATACCGTCGCGATCGAGATGCCGGGGTCGATCGACGACGCGCGCTCGTAAACCTTCTCGACATCGGGATGATCCTCGGCTTCCGAGAGCACGCGCGCGATCACGCGGCGCTGTTCGGTGATGCGCAGCCCCTTTTTGTTGCAGAGCGCCTCCAGGTCGATCTTGCGCGCCATGTCCGTCCGTTCCCGTTCCCGGCCACATGTAGCGCGTCCCGGCTGTTGCGAGAAGCACGACCGACTCGCAATAAGAATCAGGCGAGCATCTTCAGATAGGTGTGGGCATCATGCGCCTGCATATCGGCACCGCGATAGTAGTTGCGGCGTTCCCCGACCTTGGCGAAACCGGCGATGGCGTAAAGCTTCGCCGCCTCGTTCCCGGCGCGGACCTCGAGGTGGAGCTGGCGCACCCCGGCATCGCGGCGATCCGCCTCGACCGAACGGAGCAGGGCGGTCGCGATCCCCGTCCGCCGCGTCGCCGGCACGACCGCCAGCAACAGCAATTCCGCCTCGTCCATCACGGTGCGGGTCATCGCGAAGCCGACGGGTATGTCGTCCACATAAGCGAGCGTCAGCCGCACCCCGGGCATCGCCATCACGCCGAGCGTCTGGCTCCTGTTCCACGCTTCGCCGAAGCGTGGATCGAACGCCTGCGCCATCAGCGTCTCGATCGCGGCGATGTCGCGCGCATCCCCGCCGCGCAGCAATATGTTGCGAGTCGCCATCAACGCGGACTTGCAGGTTTCGCGTCCGGCGCGCGGCCATAGATCGGCCTGGGCGGCAGATCGCGCAACCGCGCCGGCAGCAGCACCGCGTCGGCCGCATCGGGCAGCGTATCGACCGCATCGATCGACGGATCGACCGCGATCAGATGCCGCACGCCGTTGCCGATCGCCGGCAACCCGCCGATCGCCGCGACCGCATCCGCCGGCTTCAGCGATACCAGCGGCGCGAGCGGCACGAGCATGGACGAATAGGCCTGCATGAAGACCTCGCCATGCCCCCCTTCGAGCACGACCGCAAGCGCCGCCCCCCGCTGCGCGATCCCCGCCGCGGCGACGATCGCCAGCGAGGAGAAGCCCGCAAGGTCCGCGTGCCAGCCGAGCGACAGCCCAAGCGCGGCGGCTAGCCCGACGCGGATGCCGGTGAAGCTGCCCGGCCCGCAATCGACGAGGACCCCGTCCGCGCGACCGCCCTCGGGCAGGTCGGCGATCATCGACACCAGCCGCTCGGCATGCCCGCGGCCGACGACGTCGTGCGCCCGCGCGATCACGTCGGGACCCTCGATCAGCGCGATTGAACACGCCGCGGTCGCGGTCTCGATGACGAGCGTGCGCAGTGCCTAACGCTCAGGCGATGCGGTTGAATTTTTCGAACGCAGGGCGCGGCAGCCGGTCGTAGATCGTCGCCGGATCGCCATGGCCGAGCGTCGCGATGAAGTTCACATGCACCGCGGGCGTCTCATGGAAGAACGCCGCATCGACCTTGCCGCCGTCGAACCCCGACATCGGCCCGGTATCGAGCCCGAACGCGCGCGCGGCGAGGATCAGATATGCGCCCTGCAGGCTGGAATTGCGGAACGCCGACACCTGTCGCAGCTCGGCATTGCCGTCGAACCACGCCTTCGCGTCGACATGCGGAAACAGTTCGGGCAGATATTCGTGGAAGTCGTTGTCCATGCCGATCACGACGCTGACGGGGGCCTTCAGGATCTTGGGCGCGTTCTGCGCGCTGCAGCATTCGGCGAGCTTCGCCTTCGCCTCGTCGCTGACGCACCATATCATCCGTGCGGGCAACTGGTTCGCCGATGTCGGACCCATCTTCATCAGGTCCCAGATCGCGTGCAGGTCCGCCTGGGATACGGGTTCGTCGGTAAAGCCGTTATAGCTACGCCCTTCGCGGAACAGCGCGTCGATCGCGGCGGAGTCGATAGGTGCGCGCATCAGACGGCCCTCACTTCAGTGACTTCGGGAACATAATAGCGCAGCAGCTGCTCGATGCCGTTCTTCAGCGTGGCGCTCGACGAGGGACAGCCCGCACACGCGCCCTGCAACTGAAGGAACACCTTGCCCTTGTCGAAGCCGCGGTAGACGATATCGCCGCCGTCGTTCGCGACGGCGGGCCGAACGCGGGTATCGATCAGGTCGCGGATCTGGGTGATGATTTCCGCATCCTCCGGGTGATCGGTCGGGATCGCGTCGTCCGCGGAGGGCACCGCGAAACCGGCACGGGCGCTGCGGAACAGCGGCATGGCGGCGGAGAAATGATCGAGCAGGATCGCGAGGATATCGGGCTTGAGCGCCGGCCAGCCGACGCCCGGCGCGGCCGTGACGGAAACGAAATCGCGCCCGAAGAACACGCCCGTAACATCGCCCAGACCGAAGATCGCTTCCGCGAGCGGGCTCGCCTCGGCTTCCTCGGGCGTCGCGAAATCGCGCGTGCCGGCTTCCATGACGGTGCGGCCCGGCAGGAATTTCAGCGTCGCCGGGTTGGGCGTCGGTTCGGTCTCGATCAGCATGGCGGGCATGTGGCGCGGACGACGCGATGACGCAAGGCGCTGACCGCGCCTTTCGTCATCCCGGCGTCGTGCCGGGATCCAGAGCCAAGCAGCGTGACCTGGATGCCGGGACAAGCCCGGCATGACGACTGATGAGGCTGGCCGCGCCGCGGCGAAGCCGCGTCTTCAGACGGTGCCGGTGGCACCGCTGGCCGGGCTCGGCGATTTATCCGAAATTAGCTTCGCTAATTCCGGACGCCGAGCTCAGACGTCCAATTGCTTCACCGCGGCGTTCCAGCTGCTGATGTTGTCGCGCGCTTCCTGGACGAATGCCGACCGGCGGACGAAGCCCAGGAAGAAATCCGCGATCCATTTGCCCGGATTGCGCAAGGGGCGCCCGAACTGGACGAGCAGGACGACCCGGGTGCCGTCGGTGTCGTTCCACACTTCGTGCTGATACGTGTCGTCGAAAACCAAGGTCTCGCCTTCCGCCCAACGGACGATCCGGTCGTCGACGCGCATCCGGACGTCGCCGTCGCGCGGCACGATCAGCCCGAGGTGACAGGTGATCAGCCCCTTGGTCACGCCGCGGTGTTCGGGGATGTGCGTACCGGGCGCGAGGATCGAGAAGAACGCGCTGTTGAGACCCGGGATCTGCGCGACGATCTTCGCGGTTTCGGGGCAGCGGGCCAGGTTCTCGTCGATCGGGAAACCATATCCCCACAGGAAGAACGATCGCCATTTATTCACTTCCGCGATCGCGCGGTGATCGGGGGAGATCGTCGCGAGACTGGGGGCCGCCTCGCCCTGCAACGCCACCGCGACCGCCTCGTCGCGGATCGTCTCCCAATGGTCGCGAAGGATCGCGGTCCAGGCGAAATCGCGCACGTCGAGCACGGGGTCGTTCGTCACCAGCGACGATGATGCGATCAGCGTGTCGAACACGCCGCGCAGATGCTTGCCGAACTTGATGATGAAGGGTCGGTTGGGCTCCGCCTGCATCTTGCTGCCCAGCGCCGGCGCGCCGGAGATGACGTTCAGATCGGGTACCCGGAGCGATCGCGCGCCGTCGCCGCCAACACCGTCCTCGCCCGAATTCCGCCACATTGCCGCTCCGGAGCCGGACGTGCGCTTCGTTTCAATCTTGACCGTCATTCCCATCGTCCTCGTACCGTCCGGCCCTTCTCGTGAACGGTGCCCGCGCATACCCCCGTCACCGGCGCGACCGTTTCCGACCGGCCGACTACCCGCACTCTGGGTCGAAATCATGGCCGTTGCGCGCGAAGTTGGCGGGACCTAAGGGCGAGCGCAAGGGGGTGAGGAGCTTGGCAGGTCACATGGTGCACATCCCCCGCGCGTTCGTTGCGCCCCTTTTATTGGCCGCAAGCCTCACCGGCACCGCAACGGGCCGGTCGCCACGACAAGTTGCCCCTTCTCAAGTCACCGTCCCCGCCACCGTCGCACCCGTCGATCTTTCAAAGGTCGACACCCGCGCCTGGTTGTTCGCCGACAGCGACATCCCGCCCGACCCCGAATGGCATTTCGGCACTCTGCCCAACGGCCTTCGCTACGCGGTTCGCAAGAACGGCGTGCCGCCGGGTCAGGTCGCGATCCGGGTCCATGTCGATGCCGGATCGCTGATGGAGACCGACGGCCAGCGCGGCTTCGCGCATTTCATCGAGCATCTGTCGTTCCGCGGCTCCGAATATGTCCCCGACGGCGAGGCGAAGCGGGTATGGCAGCGGTTCGGCGCGTCGTTCGGCACCGACACCAATGCGCAGACGACCTATACGTCGACGACCTACAAGCTCGACCTCCCGTCCGCGACGCCGGCGGGGCTGGACGAAAGCCTGAAGATCCTGTCCGGCATGATGGCGCAGCCCGCGATCACCCCCGCCGCGCTGGACGCCGAACGGCCCGTGGTGCTGGCCGAACAGCGCGAGCAGCCGGGGCCGCAGGTGCGGATGGGCGACGCGATCCGCGCGACCTTCTTCGCCGGGCAACCGATCGCCGACCGCGCGCCGATCGGCACGGTCAAGACGCTCGACGCCGCGACGGCGGACGCGGTGCGCGCGTTCCACGACCGCTGGTATCGTCCCAGCCGAACCGTCGTCATCATTTCGGGGGACATGGACCCGGACGTCTTCGCCGCCGGCATCGTCCGGCATTTCTCGCAGTGGAAGGGCGTCGGCGACAACCCGGCGGAGCCCGATTTCGGCAAGCCCGACCCCGCCAGGCCCGCCGCCGGGGCGGTCGCCGAACCGTCGCTGCCCCCCATCGTCGCGGTCGGCGTCGTGCGCCCCTGGCATTATAATTCCGACACCGCGATCTTCAACCAGAAGCGGCTGGTCGATACGCTTGCGACCCGGCTCATCAGCCGCCGGCTGGAAACGCGCGCACGCGCCGGGGGCAGTTTCCTCCAGGCGGCGGTCTCGCTCGACGACGTGTCGCGTTCCGCCAACATCACCTCGGTCAATATCATACCCGTCGGCAACGACTGGGAATCCGCGCTGAAGGACGTGCGCGGCGTCATCGAGGACGCGAAGACCAACCCCGCCACGCAAGCCGAGATCGACCGCGAATATGCCGATCTCGATACCGGCATGCGCACCGAGGTGGAAACCGCGAAGGTCGAAGCGGGCGGACGCCAGGCGGACAATATGAGCGAGGCGATCGACATCCGCGAAACCGTCGCGTCGCCCGCGGTATCGTACAAGATCCTGACCGATGCGCGCGCGAAGGGCATGTTCACCCCCGCCGCGGTGCTCGCGTCGACGAAACGCATCTTCACCGGCGACGCGACGCGCGCGGTCGTCAACACCCGCGTCGCGGAGGACAACAGCGTCGGCAAGCTGGCGGTGGCGCTGAAGGCGGATGTCGGCGGGCTGGCGCAGAAGAAACGCGCGCAGGGGTCGGTCAGCTTCGCCCGGCTGCCCTCGCTCGGCAAGCCCGGGACGATCGTGTCGCGCACCCCCGTCGACGGGCTGGACATGGAACAGATCGCGTTCGCCAACGGCGTGCACCTGCTGCTGTTCCCCAACAGCGGCGAGACGGGGCGTGTCTATGTCCGAATCCGTTTCGGCCGCGGCTACGACGCCTTGCCCGCCGGCCACGAAAGCGCGGCCTGGGCGGGCGATCTGGCGCTGATGCAGGGCGGGATCGGGAAGCTCAACCAGGGCGATCTCGACCAGATGACCGCGGGACGGCGGATCGGCATCGATTTCGACATCGGCGACGATGCCTTCTCGCTTGCCGGGCTGACGTCCGCGCAGGACATGCCCGACCAGTTGAAGCTGATGGCGTCCGCGCTCGCCCGGCCCGGCTGGGACCCTGCCCCGGTCGCGCGCGCGCGCGCGGTCGCGCTGACCAGCTATGACGGCTATTCGGCCTCGCCTGACGGCGTGCTCTCGCGCGACCTCGAACGGCTGCTCCACGACGGCGACCCGCGCTGGGGCACGCCGCCGCGCGCCGCGATCGACACGCTGACCCCGGCGGCCTTCCGCGCGCTGTGGCAGCCGCTCGTCGCCGGCGGGCCGATCGAGGTCTCGGTGTTCGGCGATTTCAAGGCGGACGCCGCGGTCGCCGCGGTCGCCGCGACCTTCGGCGCGCTGCCGCCGCGGACGGTGGACGCCACGCCGGTGCCGCCGGTCCGCTTCCCCGCGCATGTCGACACGCCGGTGATGCGTCGGCATGACGGCGCGGCGAACCAGGCGGTCGCGGTGATCGCGTGGCCGACGGGGGCCGGGATCGAAGACATCCGCGACAGCCGACGGCTCGACGTCCTGGCGCAGGTGTTCTCCGACCGGTTGTTCGAGAAACTGCGCCAGGCGGACGGCGCGAGCTACAGCCCCAACGTCTCGTCGAGCTGGCCGATCGGGCTGCCCGGCGGCGGCCGCATGCTGGCGATCGGGCAGGTCGCGCCGGCCAACGTGCCGTTGTTCTTCACCACCGCGCGCGCGATCGCGGCGGACCTTGTCGCCAATCCGATCGGGCAGGACGAACTGGTGCGGATCATGGGACCGATGCGCCAGGTGCTGATGCGCGCCTCCACCGGCAACCCGTTCTGGCTGCAGCTGATGGCGGGCGCGACCTTCGATCCGCGGCGGATCGACGCGACCCGGTCGATCGCGAAGGATTTCGCCGCCATCACCCCCGCCGATCTGCAGGCGACCGCCGCGAAATATCTGGTCCCGGCGCGCGACTGGACGATGGCGGTGGTGCCGAAGCCGGTGACGAGCGCGCAAGCCATGGCGGTGCCCGCGGGGTAAGCGCGCGCGGCCGATCGGACATACGCTTTTCCCTGTCCTACAGCGAACCTTTATGGTTCACGGTCGTCGAACATTCAGGGAGACAGCCGATGCCCGTGGACTTGGAGACACTGATCGACGACGTGATCGATCGCGAAGGCGGCTTCGTCGACGATCCGGCCGATCCGGGCGGCGCGACGTGCTGGGGCGTGACTCGTGCGGTGGCGAGGGCGAACGGGTATGCGGGCGACATGCGCGCCTATCCGCGCGCCGCCGCGGTCGATGTCTATCGCCGGCTCTACTGGTCGGCACCCGGGTTCGACCGGGTCGCCACGCGCGCGCCGCACCTCGCGGCGGACCTGTTCGATACCGCCGTGAACATGGGGGCGGCGGTCGCGACGGGGTTCCTGCAACGCACGCTCAACGCGCTCAACCGCGGCGGGCGCGATTATCCCGACCGGCCCGTCGACGGGAAGATCACCGACCAGACGCTCGCCGCGCTCGACGCCTTTCTCGCGCACCGCGCGCCCGGCGGCGAGGCGGTGCTGGTCAAGGCGATCGAGGCGTTGCAAGGCGAACGCTATCTGACGCTCGCCGAGCACCGTCCGGCGGACGAGGCGTTCCTGTACGGCTGGCTCGCCAACCGGATCGGTTAGCGGTACCGCGAATGACGGGCGGTGGCGCTTCGGTGGCGAATACCGTACACCGCCGGGGTGATCCGCCGCCGCCCCATCGCCCGCCGCCTCGCCATGCTCGGCATGGTGTTCGCCGCGGCGGGATGCTCGCCGCCCGGCATTCTCGATACGCTCAATTCGCTCACCCCTGGTGATTCGGATGCGCACCGTGCAGCGACTGCGGTGGCCTATGGCCCCGCGCCCCGCCAGCGGCTCGACGTGTGGACGCCCAGATCGAACGGTATTGGTCTGCGGCCCGTCGTGATCTTCTTCTACGGTGGTGCCTGGGTAAAGGGATCGCGCGGCGATTACGGCTTTGCGGGCCGTGCCTATGCGGCGCGGGGCTTCGTCGCCGTCGTCCCCGATTACCGGCTGGTGCCGAGCGTGCGCTTCCCCGCCTTCGTCCAGGACGGCGCGCTGGCGATCCGGTGGACGCGCGACCATGCCGCACGGTTCGGCGGCGATCCGACGCGGATCACGATCGCGGGGCATTCGGCGGGGGCGTATATCGGCGCGATGCTGGCGCT
Source organism: Sphingomonas bacterium (assembly GCF_903642285.1). Lineage (GTDB taxonomy): Bacteria > Pseudomonadota > Alphaproteobacteria > Sphingomonadales > Sphingomonadaceae > Sphingomonas. The sequence goes on along the minus strand of NZ_CAHJWJ010000026.1, from coordinate 12,760 downwards.
CGACCCGCATTATCTGACCGACATCGGCGTCGCCCCGACGACGATCCGCGCCGCTGCCTTGCTGGCGGGGCCGTATGATTTCTACCCCTGGGACGACAGCCGCGCGGTCGATGCGTTCGCCGACTGGCCGCGCCCCGAGGAAACGCAGCCGATCCATTATGCCCGCGCCGACGCGCCGCCGATGTGGCTCGCCGCCGGCACCGCCGATACGACGGTCAAACCGCGCAACAGCGTCGCGCTGGCCGATCGACTGAAGGCATTTGGCGCGCCGGTGCGCTTGCGCGAATATCCCGGCAAGAGCCATGTCGATCTGGTCATGGGCCTGTCGAAGCCGTTCCGCGGCCGTGTACCGACGCTGGACGACAGCACCGCGTTCCTGATGGCGCATTCGCGTTAACCCCCGTTCGCGCGGAGCTTGCCGACGCCCGCTTCGAATCCGCCCTCGACAAGCTCAGGGCGAACGGAGCGAAGGGCATGATTGCGCGTCCACCCCGGCCTTCCCATATCCGCGCCATGAGCGGGAACGAGACCTCCATGCCGGTCTGGCATGGCACCACCATCTTGTCGGTACGGCGCGGCGGCGCGGTCGTCGTGGCGGGCGATGGCCAGGTCTCGATGGGGCAGACGGTCATGAAACCCAATGCGCGCAAGGTGCGCCGGCTTGGCGACGGCGGCGTGATCGGCGGGTTCGCGGGGGCGACCGCGGATGCGTTCACCTTGTTCGAGCGGCTGGAACGCAAGCTGGAGGCGCATCAGGGCCAGTTGCTCCGCGCGTCGGTCGAACTGGCCAAGGACTGGCGGACCGACAAGTTCCTGCGCAACCTGGAGGCGATGATGATCGTCGCCGACAAGGACATCACGCTGATCCTGACCGGCAACGGCGACGTGCTGGAACCCGAGGCGGGGATCGCCGCGATCGGATCGGGCGGCAACTACGCGCTCGCCGCGGCGCGCGCGCTGGCGGATTACGAGACGGATGCGGAGACGATCTGCCGCAAGGCGATGGGCATCGCGTCGGAGCTGTGCGTCTACACCAACGACCGGCTGACGGTGGAGACGATCGCGACGTAGTGCCTTCTCCCCTCCCGCTTGCGGGAGGGTCGGGGGTGGGCGCCCGCTCTCCTCCGCAATCACCGCCCGCGACGAAGCGAGCGCCCACCCCCAACCCCTCCCGTAAAACGGGCGGGGAGCGAAGAAGACCATGAACGACGCCCTTACCCCGAAGACCATCGTCGCCGCGCTCGACGCGCATATCATCGGGCAGACCGACGCCAAGCGCGCGGTCGCGGTCGCGATGCGCAACCGCTGGCGGCGGCAGCAACTGGCCGCCGATCTGCGCGACGAGGTCACGCCGAAGAATATCCTGATGATCGGGCCGACCGGGTGCGGGAAAACCGAGATCAGCCGCCGTCTGGCGAAGCTCGCGGACGCGCCGTTCGTGAAGGTCGAGGCGACCAAGTTCACCGAAGTCGGCTATGTCGGCCGCGACGTCGAACAGATCGCGCGCGATCTGGTCGAGGAGGCGATCCGGCTGGAGCGCGAACGCCGCCGGCTGGCGGTCAAGGACAAGGCCGAGGAATCGGCGATGAACCGCCTGCTCGACTCGCTGGTCGGCAAGGATAGCAGCCAGGCTACGCGCGAAAGCTTCCGCCGGCGCTTCGACGATGGCCATCTCGATACGACCGAGATCGAGATCGAGCTGGAACAGGCCCCGCAGATGCCGTTCGAGATGCCCGGCGGCGGCGGCCAGGTCGGGATGATCAACCTGGGCGAGATGATGGGCAAGGCGTTCGGCGGCGGCCAGACGCTCAAGCGCCGCAAGCTGTCGGTGCGCGCCGCCTGGGAGAAACTGGTCGAGGAGGAGGCCGACAAGCGTCTCGACCAGGACGATGTCGCCCGCGTGGCGCTGGCGGATGCGGAGGCGAACGGGATCGTCTTCCTCGACGAGATCGACAAGATCGCGGTCAGCGACGGGCGTGGTGCGTCGGTCAGCCGCGAAGGCGTCCAGCGCGACCTGCTGCCGCTGATCGAGGGCACGACGGTCTCGACCAAATACGGGCCGATGAAGACCGACCATGTCCTGTTCATCGCGTCCGGTGCGTTCCATGTCGCCAAGCCGAGCGACCTGCTGCCCGAGCTGCAGGGCCGCCTGCCGATCCGCGTCGAACTCAAAGGGCTGACCGAGGCCGATTTCATCGCGATCCTGTCCGACACCAAGGCGTCGCTGCCGCTGCAGTACAGGGCGCTGCTCGCGACGGAAGGCGTGACCGTCGATTTCACCGAGGACGGCATCGCCGCGATCGCCCGCGTCGCCGCCGAGGTTAACGCGGCGGTCGAGAATATCGGCGCGCGGCGGTTGCAGACGGTGATGGAGAAATTGCTGGAGGATGTCAGCTTCGACGCCGAGGATCGCAAGGAGCCGGTGACGGTGGACGGGGCCTATGTCGACCGGCAACTGGCCGCGATCGCGCGCAATACCGATCTCAGCCGGTTCGTCCTGTAGGACGAGGTTATTTCGGCCGCGAATAGCGGACGAACGGCCCGAAGCCGCACGACCCGCTCTGGAGATGCGACGAATTGTCGACCGTGGTCGCGATATCGCCCTGGCATAGCTGGCTGGACGACGTCTTGGTCACCAATATGTTGTGCCCGCCGCTACCCAGATCCGAGCAGCCGCCCGACGTATCGCTTCGATAGGCGGTACCGCGCCCGAGCGTGTAGAGGATCGTGTTGCCGTACGAGCTCACCTGCGCGTCGCGGGTGTCGTACTCGTCGATACACGACTGCGGCTTGCCGGGCACGAGCCCGGCGAGACGCTGTTGCAGCTTCGCCTGTTCGCCCGCTTCGCGATCCGCGGCACGGGCGGTTTCGGCGGGGGTCTGGGTGCAGGCGGCCAGCCCGGCGGCAGCGATCAGTGGCAGGATCAGGCTACGCATCATCATCTCCATCGCCCCCGACCCCTATAGCGCATCAACCGGGAAAATTATCCTTGCCCATGCGAAGCGCCGCAAAGCTTTCGACGTCGTCCGCGCGGAGGAACGGGTTGGTCGCGCGTTCCTGCCCGATCGTCGTCGGCACCGTGGCCTCGCCGCGTGCCCGCGCGCCGTCCACGACGGTCATCCGCGCGGCGATCGCGGCGTTATCGGGCTCCGCGACCAGCGCGTAGCGACCGTTGCCTTGCGTATATTCATGCCCGCAATACACCAACGTCTCGTCGGGCAGCGCCGCATAACGCTGCATGTTCGCGAACATCTGCGCCGGGGTGCCTTCGAACAACCGGCCGCACCCCATCGCGAACAGCGTATCGCCGGTGAAGATCGCCGGCTCGGCGGCCAGGTGGAACGCGATATGCCCGGCGGTATGGCCGGGCACCAGCATCACCGCCGCGACATGCCCGCCGATCGCGACCGTGTCGCCCTCGCCGACCTGAACGTCCAGCGCCGCGATCTTGTCCGCCTCCGCCGCCGGCCCGGTGATCCGCGCGCCCGCCGCCTTCATCGCCGCGTTGCCGCCGGTGTGATCGGGATGCCAATGCGTCGTCCAGACCTGCCCCACCGTCCACCCGCGCGCCGCGGCGGCGTCGAGCACCGGCTGCGCCTCGCCCGGGTCGACCGCGACGGTGTCGCCGGTTTCGGGATCATGGATCAGCCAGGCGTAATTGTCGCCGAGGACGGGCACGCGGACGATCTCGAGCGCCATCTACCAGGTCCCGCTATTGGGCATCGAGGCCCATGGCTCGGCAGGTGCCAATTGGCCGTTCTGCAGCAGCTCGATCGAGATGCCGTCGGGGGTCTTCACGAACGCCATATGGCCGTCGCGCGGCGGGCGGTTGATCGTCACGCCGCCCTCCATCAGCCGCCGGCAGGTCGCGTAGATATCGTCGACCCGGTAGGCGAGATGCCCGAAATTGCGCCCGCCGGCATAGGTTTCGGGGTCCCAGTTATGCGTCAGCTCCACCTCGGCGCGTGCGCGCTCGCCGGGGCCCGCCATGTCCTCGGGCGTAGCGAGGAAGATCAGCGTGAACCGCCCCTGCTCGCTTTCCATCCGCCGCACTTCCTTCAGGCCGAGCAGATCGAAGAACGCGATCGTCTTGTCCGGATCGCTGACTCGGATCATCGTGTGGAGATATTGCATGGCGCGTTCCGGCTGCTGTTCGCGGGGAAGATAGCGATGCGGGCGGCGTCGTGCCAGCCTCTACCCGGCCTATCGATGCTCCACCGGCGGCGGCGTGGCGGTCGCCGCCGGTACCATGCCGGGCGGCGTGCGGGCGCCGACCGAGGCGGCGGTCGCGGCGGGCACGTCGAACTGCGCCAGCGCGCCCGATGCGCTTCTGCCGGCCGCGCTGTCCGGCGACAGGCGCACGGCTTGCGTCCAGGCCGCCCGCGCGCCCCGTTCGTCGCCCGCCAGCGCGGACAGATTGCCCGCCTCCAGCTGTACCGCGGCGTCGTCCGACGACAGCTTCAACGCCTGCGCGATGTCCTTGCGCGCGCGCGGCTGGTCGCCCATCCGCCGCGCAAGCGTCGCGGACAACAGCCATGCGAGCGGATCGGCGGACGCGTTCGCCAGCGCATGGTCGATATCCGTCCGCGCCATCGGCAGATCGCTGATCGCGACCGACGCGCGCGCATGATCGAGCTGCGCCTCGCCGAGCGGCAGATCGGTCAGCGCGCCGACCGCGATCGCCCGGTCGATCGCACCGCGCGCCTTGACCGGTTCGCCGGCCGCAAGCCAGGCATTGCCCGCCTCCGCCCAATAGGCGGCGACATGGCGGTCATGCGCGACGACCGCGGCCCGCGCCGCCTCCTCGAACGCCGCCGCCGCCGCCGGCCAGGCGGCGTCCCTTGCGTCGGCGAGCCCGACGCATTCCTGCGCACGGAAGCTGCCGCCCGCACCGCGCCACCGCTCCGCCTCCGCGCGCGCCGCGGCCGGATCGGTCCGGGTCAGGACCAGGCAACGCTGGTAGCGCGCGGCGTCCGCGTCGACGGGCCCTGCCTTCGCGGTGGCGGCGGCGAGCAGCAGGGGGACGATCAGCGTCAAACCAGGTCCTCGACCGCGACGATCATGCGCGCGATATCGGCATCGCGCGACAGACGGTGATCGCCGTCCTTGACGAGGGTCAACTGCACATCCGCTGAACGGATCAGCTCCGCCAGCCGGATCGCGCGCTGATAGGGCACGTCGCGGTCGGCCATGCCCTGAATCAGCCGCACCGGGCAATCGATCGCGATGTCCCCGAACATCAGTCGGTTGGCCTCCCCCGATGCCCAGAACGCGCGCGTGTAGAGCGTCGGTTCGGGACCATAAGGATTGGCGCGCAGCAGCCGCCCTTGCGTCAGCAAAAGCATCTTCTCTTCGGTGCTGAAGCCCCAATCGGTGAAGTCGGGCGCGGCGGCGATGCCGACCAGCCCGACGACCTGTTCCGCCCGCGCCCGAGCCGCCAGCAGCATCAGCCAGCCACCCATCGACGATCCGACGAGCACCACCGGCCCGGCGGCGGGTCCGTCCAGCATCGCGAGCACATCGTCGCGCCAGTCCGCCAGCGTCTGCGCGGCGAGATCGCCATCGCTCGCGCCGCAACCCACATAATCGAACCGCAGGAACGCCCGTCCTGCGGCCTTCGCCCAGCCTTCCAGCGCCAGCGCCTTGGCCCCGCGCATGTCCGACGCATAGCCGGGCAGGAAGACGATCGTCGGCCCCGCGCCCTCGGTCTGGTGATAGGCGAGCGTCGGGCGCGGCGGGGCGGGCGGCTGGTCGGTCATCGCGCTTCCGCTAGCGCCATCGCACGCGCTGCGGAAGCGCGACCGGCCGATCAGGCGGCAAGGAACGCATCGAGCGCGGCGCGGAAGGCGGCGGGCTGGTCGAGCATCACGAAATGCGCGCTGTCCGCGATCGGCACGAACACGACATGCGGGGCGGTGGCATAAGCGCGCTTGTACAGCGTCTCGCCACGATCCGGCCCGGCGGCGGGCGCGGGATAGACGAGCGTGATCGGCACCTCGATCCGCGGCAGATCGGGACGCAGGTCGGTCGTCATGTCCTCGTACAGCGCCTCGGCCGTGACTCGCGGATCGGCGGCCATCGCATAGGCCTTCACCGCGGCCCGCGAAGCCGGCTTCGACGCCAGGCCGTTCGCGGTACGCTCCGCCGCGGCGGGGTCGGCGGGCTTGCCATAGGTCGCGGCGATCGCATCGCGCATCGTCTTCGCCTGCGGTTCGACCAGCGGCACCGTTGCCGCCGGCGAGAACAGCAGACCGATATAGGGGAGCGAATCGACGATCATCAGCCGCGACACCCGCGCCGGATGCGCCCGCGCCGTCATCAGCGCGACCAGGCCGCCCAGCGAATGCCCGACGACCGGTACCGCGCCCGCCTGCTCGCGCGCCAGATACGTATCGAGATCGGCGACGATCCCCGCCAGCAGGCCGGGCGTGATATTGGCCCCCGGCGCATCGCCCGCGAAGCCGTTGATCTGTACCAGATAGACGGTGTGCGCCCGCGCCAGACCGGGCGCGACCCCGTCCCATACCGCGCGCGGGCTCGACAAGCCCGGGATCAGCACGACGGGATCGCCGTGCCCGAGCTTCACGACCGAGATATGCGCAAGCCGCGTCTCCGCCGGCAGGGCGATGGCGTTGGCGCAGCTGGACGCCGGGTGGAACAGCAGCAGCGGGGCAAGCGCGCTGGCGGCGATACGGAGTGGCCAATGACGGATCATTTCGATTCTCCCCTGGACGGACTGGTGAAGATGTCTTCGATTCGGCGGTCGAACAATTCGGCGATCCGGAACGCGAGCGGCAGCGACGGGTCGTATTTCCCCGTCTCGATCGCGTTGACGCTCTGGCGCGAGACCTGGAGCCGCTCGGCGAGATCGCCCTGGCTCCAGTCGCGCTCGGCGCGCAGGACCTTGAGGCGGTTCTTCATGCCCGCGACCGACGCGACAGCAGCCGATTCGCGCACGATCCGACGCCGAGTCCCGCGAACCACAGGATCGCGGCGTAATAGGCATAGACGTGCGGGACGAGATCGAAATTCTCGAGAAATCCCCAGACGGTCGCGATGCTCAGCGAAAATCCGGTCGCGATCAGCGCCTGGCGAACGAACCAGTCGCGGATATATTCGTCGGTCTCCTCGACCAGATACCGGCCGATGGCCACGAACATCCCGACGATGGGCAGCGACGGCAGGATGGCGACGACATAGGCCAGCGCCCCATGAAGCCGATGCGCTTCAAATAGCGCGACCGCGCCGAACAGCAGGAGCGCGTAGACGACGCCGAGTGCGATGATCCGCCGATTGTAGCGCCGCTGCGCCGGATTGGCCATGACAAGTATCCCCGTCCTCGAGTCAAGGACGGTTTACGTTGTCGCGGTTCGGTTGTCAAGTTTGCATTACATTATGATTGCGATGATTGTCAGGTGTCGGAATATACGACGTCAGATCGTCTCGCCCGTCAGCCGCTGGCACAGCATGTCGAGCTGGTCGAGCGTCGAATAGCCGAGCGACAGCGTCCCGCCCTTGTCGGCATGCGCGATTCGCACCGACAGGCCGAGCAGGTCGGCGAGCTGCCCCTCCAGCGCGGCGATGTCGGCATTGGGGGCTTCGACGTTGCGCGTGCGCGCAGCCGCCGCCCGCGCGCGCCCCATCTTCATGTCGCGCGCGAGCTTTTCGGTTTCGCGCACCGACAATTGGCGCGCGACGACCTGGTCCGCCAGCGCCTCGATATCGCGCGCGCCGAGCAACGCGCGGGCATGGCCCATCGACAACGTCCCCTCGACCACACGGGCCTGCACCGGCTCGGGCAATTCGAGCAGCCGCAGCAGATTGGCGACGTGACTGCGCGATTTGTGGACGATCTTGGCGAGCGCATCCTGCGTGTGCCCGTAATCGCCCGCCAGCCGCTGATAGGCCTGCGCCTCCTCGATCGCGTTCAGGTCCTGGCGCTGGATATTCTCGACGAGCGCGATCTCGAGCGTTTCGGAATCGTTCAGCTCGCGGACGACGACCGGCACCTCGTGCAACCGCGCCCGCTGCGCCGCGCGCCAGCGCCGTTCGCCCGCGACGATCTGATAGCCATGCTGATGGGGCCGGACGACGATCGGCTGGATCAGCCCGCGCGATGCGATCGAGGCGGCGAGTTCGTCGAGCAGCGCCTCGTCGAAGCGCCGCCGCGGCTGGTTCGGATGCGGCGACAGCGATCCGACGGGCAGCATCCGTACACCGGGCGATGCGATCGAGCCCGGCGTCACCGGCTGTTCGCGCGCGATCTCGCCCAGCAGCGCGTTCAGACCGCGGCCGAGCCCGGGGCGCGCGCGCTTGTCGGTCATGCCGCCTTCGCCGACGCGGGCAGCCGCGCGATGAGTTCGCGGGCGAGCGCGATATACGCCTCCGACCCCGAACAGCGATGATCGTAGATGAGCGCGGGCAGGCCGTGGCTCGGCGCTTCGGACAGGCGGACGTTGCGCGGGATGACGGTATCGAACACGACCCCGCCGAGCACCGCGCGGACATCGGTCGACACCTGCTCTGTCAACCGGTTGCGACGGTCGTACATCGTCAGCGCGACGCCGAGGATCGACAATCCGGGGTTGAACCGCGCCCGGATCCGCTCGACCGTGCTCAGCAATTGCGACAGCCCCTCCAGCGCGAAGAACTCGCATTGCAACGGCACCAGCAGCGAATCCGCCGCGACCATCGCGTTGATCGTCAGCAGCCCGAGCGACGGCGGACAATCGATCATGACGATGTCCCACCGCGCGCTCGATGCCTTGATCGCGGTATCCAGTCGGTGCGTGCGGGCGTCGAACTCGACCAGCTCGATCTCTGCGCCCGACAGGTCGACCGTTGCCGGCAGCAGATCGAGCCGCGGCACACGAGTCGCGATCGTCGCGGCATCGATGCCGGTTTCGCCGACCAGAACATCGTAGCTCGACTTGTTGCGGGCCGATTGCGGTACGCCCAGACCGGTGGACGCGTTGCCTTGCGGATCGAGATCGACCAGCAACACGCGCGATCCCGTCGCCGCCAGCGCCGTCGCGACGTTGATCGCGCTGGTGGTCTTCCCGACCCCGCCTTTCTGGTTCGCCACCGCAATGCAGATCATCGCGGTCTTACTCCGTCCAGGATCAGGATTCGCGACTCGGGGTCGGTAAGGCTTTGTTCCACGTGGAACATAAACTGCCATTTTCCCTCTGCCGCCTGCAGCACGGGATAATCCATCTTGCCCCGCGGAAGCAACCAGCGCGTCGTCGGTGTCGCACAACGATACGCCCAGCCGAGCAACGTGTCGACCGACCCGACCGCACGGGCGGAGATGACGTCCGCGGTGGCATCCACGTTCGCGACTCGAGTCCCGACCACGGTGACGCGGTGGCCCAGTTGCAATCGATCGACGCAGTCGGACAGGAACTGCGCCCGCCGCTTGCGCGGCTCGACCAGCGTCATCGGCAGATCGGTCGCGATCGCCACCGCCAGCCCAGGAAAACCGCCGCCGGTCCCGATATCGAGCCACCGCCCGCGGGGCGCGAGCGCCACCAGTTGCAGCGAGTCGAGGATATGCCGACCCCATATCCGCGCGATCGTCGATGGCGCGATCAGGTTTTGGGCGGCATTCTCCGCGACGACCATCGCCGCGAACGCCTCCAGCCTGGCCTCTACCGCCGGGCCGAACCGCGTGCGCAGGATCGCTCTGGCCTCGTCCTCCGTCACGCGGCGCGGCGGCGCGCGTGGAGCAGGATCGCCGACAGCGCCGCGGGGGTCACGCCGCGGATGCGCGATGCCGCCGCCAGCGACGGCGGCCGCGCGCTGCCGAGCCGGTCGACCATCTCGTTCGACAATCCCGGGATCGCCGCAAAGTCGATATCGGCGGGCAACATCACACCCTCGTCGCGCCGCAGGCGATCGATCTCCTCCGCCTGTCGGTCGAGATACGGTGCATAACGCGCATCTTCGCAGAGTTCGGCGATGACGTCGGCGTCTGCCGGAATTCCCCCCGGCGCGACGTGCGCCAGGGAAACGCAGTCGAAGCGAAGCCATTCGAACGCGGTCCGCCGCGCGCCGTCCAGTCCGACACCGGCCCCGCGATCGACCAGCGCCGACGCCGTGATCGCGTGATCGAGCGCCGCCCGCGCCGCCGCCTTCGCCCCGCGCCGATGTCGCTGGTGCGCGATCCGGTCCGGCCCCAGACAGCCCGCCGCGGCCGCAACCGCGCCCAATCGCGTCTCCGCATTGTCCGATCGCAGGCTCAGCCGATATTCGGCGCGCGCGGTCAGCATCCGGTAAGGCTCGGTGACGCCCTGCAGGACCAGATCGTCGATCATGACGCCGGTATAGCTCGACGCCCGGTCGAGCATGACCGGCGCTTCGCCCGACGCCCATGCCGCGGCGTTCAACCCCGCCACCAGCCCCTGCCCGGCCGCCTCCTCATATCCCGTCGTGCCGTTGATCTGGCCTGCGCAGAACACCCCCTCGATAGCGCCGAGTGCCAGCCGGTGGTCCAGCGCGCGCGGGTCGATATGATCATATTCGACCGCATAGCCCGGCACCATGACGACGGCACGCTCCAGCCCGGCGATGCTCGCGACCATCGCCGCCTGCACGTCGGTGGGCAGCGAGGTCGACAGGCCGTTGGGATAGACAAGGTGATCGTCCAACCCTTCCGGCTCGAGGAATATCTGATGCCCGTCGCGGTCGCCGAACCGCTTCACCTTGTCTTCGATCGACGGGCAATAGCGCGGCCCCTGCCCGTCGATGGCACCGGTGAACAGGGGCGATCGATCGAATGCGCCGGCGATGATCGCATGCGTCGCGGCGTTGGTTCGCGTGACCGCGCAGGACAATTGCGGCAAGGCGCGCCGCGGCGTCATCGGCGACATCGTCCATGGCGCGGTATCCGATGGCTGCTCCGCCAATATCGCCCAGTCGATCGTCCGCCCGTCGAGCCGCGGCGGCGTCCCCGTCTTCAGCCGCGCCATCGGCAGGCCGAGCGCGCGCAACTGCGCCGCCAACGGCGTCGCCGCGCGTTCGCCGATCCGGCCCGACTCCGCCCGCTCGTCGCCGCGGTAGATTCGCGCGCCGAGAAACGTACCCGTGGCGAGCACGACCGTCCGGCCGGCGACGATCGTGTCGTCGGCCAGCACGACCCCGCGCACGGCATCGCCCCGAACCGCCAGGCCGACCGCCTCGCCCTCGCCGATATCGAGCCCCGGTTGCGCCGCGAGCATCATCCGGATCGCGCCCGCGTAACGTCGCCGGTCGGCCTGTACGCGCGGACCTTGGACGGCGGTCCCCTTGCTCCGGTTGAGCATTCGGTAGTGGATCGCCGCCGCATCCGCCGCACGCGCGATCAACCCGTCGAACGCATCGACCTCGCGGACGATATGACCCTTGCCGAGACCGCCGATCGCCGGGTTGCACGACATCGCCCCGACGCGCCTGCGGTCGAAGGTGAGCAGCAATGTTCGCGCGCCGCGCCGCGCGGCCGCGGCTGCAGCCTCGACCCCGGCATGGCCGGCTCCGATGACGATGACGTCGTACATCGCATTTGCCTAAGGCATCACTGCCAAGCGGGTCAAAGATGTTCCACGTGGAACATCACTTGCCGAGACAGAAGCCCGCGAACAAGGCATCCAGCATCGCTTCGGTCGCATCGATACCGAGGATCGCCGCAAGCGACCGGTGCGCCCGCCGCAAATGCTCCGCCATCACCAGCGCGTCCGTCGTCGTCATACGCAGATCGTCCCGCGCAGCTGCACACAGCCGACGCTGCCGTTCGCGCAAGGCCACCGCATCGCCGCGTGGCAGCAACGCCGCCGCACGTTCCCCCAGAACCGCCCATAATCGCTCGATCGATCCGACATCGGCCTGCGATACCAGCAGATCGCCCCCCGCGCGCAATCGTCCACGACCGGGCAGATCGGCGCGCGGCTGGACGACGATCGCCGCTATTCGCGGGGGATCATCGTCGCCGAGCCACACCAATAGGTCTGCCGCCGCCATCGCCGCGGTCGCGCGTTCGATCCCGATCGCTTCGACCGGATCGTCGGTCGCGTCGGCCAATCCCGCGGTATCGGTCAGCAGATAGGCGATTCCCTCCCGCACGACCGGCACCTCGATCCGGTCGCGCGTCGTGCCCGATATCGGCGAGACGATCGCCGCATCGCGGCCCGCCATAAGGTTCAGCAGCGTCGACTTGCCGGCGTTGGGCGGCCCTGCGATCACGACGCGGATGCCGTCATGCAATCGCTCGACCGGTGGCGCGGCGAGCACCGTATCGATCGCGTCGCCGAGTACAACCATGTCGCGCGCGACCGCGGCGAGCATCGCGTCGTCGTCCAGCACATCGCCCTCGTCCGAAAAATCGAGCACCGCCTCGACTCGTGCCGACAGCGTCGCGATCGCGGCCAGCCAAGCGCGCACCGCGCGACTGACCCGTCCCTCCGCAGCCGCAAGCGCCGCGACCCGCTGCCCCTCGGTCTGCGCGGCGAGCAGATCGCCGAGTCCCTCGGCCTCTGCGAGATCGATCCGGCCGTTGGTCAGCGCCCGCCGGGTGAACTCGCCGGGTTCCGCCGATCGCAACCCGGGGCAAAGCCCCAGCGCCGCCTCGACCCCGGCCACGACGGCGCGGCCGCCATGACAATGCAGTTCGACGAGATCCTCACCCGTCGCGGTCGCCGGACCCGGAAACACCAGCACCAGCGCATCGTCCAGCGCCCGGCCATCCGCCGCCCGCAACCGCCGCATTCCCGCACGCCGCGGCGGCGGC
>NZ_CAHJWJ010000025.1 GCF_903642285.1 Sphingomonas bacterium | reverse complement strand
TCGTCCTTGCCGCCCGACGCGCGGAAGTTGGTCAGCGCCTTGGTCTTCATCGGGTTGACCTCGAGGTCGTCGGGCTTCGCATTTTCGCCGACGATCATGCCCTCGTACAGCGCCTCGCCGTGCCCGACGAACAGGATGCCGCGCTCCTCCAGCGGCCCCAGCGCGTAGCTGTTCGCTTCGCCCGAGCCGTTGGAGATCAGCACGCCGTTCTTGCGACCCTCGATCTTGCCCTTGTGGGGGCCGTATTTCTCGAACAGCCGGTTCATGATCCCGGTGCCGCGCGTGTCGGACAGGAATTCGCCGTGATAGCCGATCATCCCGCGGCTGGGCGCGGAGAAGGTGATCCGCGTCTTGCCGCCGGTCGACGGGCGCATGTCGAGCATCTCGCCCTTGCGGACGTTCATCTTCTCGACGACCGTGCCCGAATGTTCGTCGTCGACGTCGATGATGACGGTCTCGTAAGGCTCGGTCTTCTGGCCGTTCTCGTCTTCGCTGAACAGCACGCGCGGGCGGCTGATGCCGAGTTCGAAGCCCTCGCGGCGCATCGTCTCGATCAGGACGCCCAGCTGGAGCTCGCCGCGGCCGGCGACCTCGTAGCTGTCGCGGTCGGACGCTTCGGTCACCTTCACCGCGACGTTCGATTCCGCCTCACGGAACAGGCGGTCGCGGATCATCCGGCTCGTGACCTTGGTGCCCTCGCGTCCCGCCATCGGGCTGTCGTTGACCGCGAAGCGCATCGACAGCGTCGGCGGATCGATCGGCTGCGCGTGCAGCGGCTCGGTCACCTGCGGGTCGGCGATGGTATTGGCGACGGTCGCGATCGACAGCCCGGCCAGGCTGATGATGTCGCCCGCCTTCGCCTCCTCGACCGGCACGCGGTCGAGCCCATGGAACGACAGGATCTTGGACGCACGGCCGGTCTCGACGATCTTGCCGTCGTTATCGAGCGCGTGGATCGGCTGGTTGATCCTGATCGTGCCCGAATTGACCCGACCGGTCAGGATGCGGCCGAGGAACGGATCGCGGTCGAGCAGCGTCACCAGGAAGGTGAAGGGCACGCCCTCCACTTCCACCGCGGGGGCGGGGACATGGGACACGATCGTCTCGAACATCGGGATCAGCGTGCCTTCGCGCGCGTCCATGTCGGTCGATGCATAGCCGTTGCGACCCGACGCGTAGAGCACGGGGAAATCGAGCTGTTCGTCGTTGGCGTCAAGGCTGACGAACAGGTCGAACACCTCGTCGAGGACTTCCTGGATTCGCGCGTCGTTGCGGTCGACCTTGTTGACGACGACGATGGGTTTCAGGCCCAGCGCCAGCGCCTTGCCGGTGACGAACTTGGTCTGCGGCATCGCGCCTTCGGACGAGTCGACCAGCAGGACGACGCCGTCGACCATGCTGAGGATGCGCTCCACCTCGCCGCCGAAATCCGCGTGGCCGGGCGTGTCGACGATGTTGATGCGGATGCTTTCGGATGCGCCGGGGGGCGTCCAGTCGACCGACGTCGGCTTCGCAAGGATCGTGATTCCGCGCTCTTTTTCCAAGTCATTGGAATCCATCGCCCTTTCCTCGATCCGCTGATTGTCGCGGAAGGTGCCGGACTGGCGGAACAGCTGGTCGACGAGGGTCGTCTTGCCGTGATCGACGTGGGCGATGATCGCCACGTTGCGGAGGCTCATGGGAATTCCTGATTGTCTTGGATGTCGGTCGGGCGCGCCCATAGCGCAAATGGTGCGTTGCGGAAAGGGCGGTGGCGGATCACCAGATCGCGGTCGAGGCCTGCCACCTGTCCCCAACTCGCGGCATGCCGCCCGTCGCTTCCCCGGCGTCGCCGCGCCACAGTCCCAGTTCCACGGGCAGCGCCCGGTGATCGAACGTCGTCGGACCGCTCCAGCCGACGAAGACCGCCGAAAACCGCGTAAATCCTGCCGAGGCGATATCGCCCGTGAGCGCCGACCGCGCTTGCCGCCCCAACGCCGCGGCCGCCGGCCCCGTCAGCGGATCGAGCACGGGCGCAAGGATCAGCAACGCGACCAGCGCCGGATGGACGGCGTCGACCGACAGCCAGCCGTCGACATAGGCATGGTCGCCGAGCCCGAACGCCGCCAAGCGATCGCCGCCCTGGACCGCCCGCTGCAGGGCCGGCACGCCCAGCGCGCGCAACGCGCCGCCATCATGTGCTTGCGCCGCTGCGATCACCGTGCCGATGCTCGCAAGGTCCCGCTCGGTCGGCGACCAGTCAAAGCCGTGATAGACGACGCCCATCGCCGACGACTACCGCGCCGCGCTCACTTCTGGCAATTTTGGAGCGACCCGTTGACGATGGACGCGACGGCCGGAAAATTATCGGCGTTATATTTGAAGACGAGCGCGGCATTCGCCTGCGCCTTGCTGTTGCTGGGTCCGAGCGTGACTCTGGTGATCGACCAATGGCCCGCCGGGTTGTTGTCGAATACCGCGGGCCAGGGGCTCGCCGACGCGGGCTGCTGGACGCCCTGGGGCAATGTGACCGGGATCGTGCCGCCACCATTGACCGGCACGGGTAGGTTCGGCGCGTTCACCTCGAGCTTCAGCCAGCAGGGACGGGTATTGTCGGACACGCTGCCGAACGACAGCGTCCCGCCGGAAATACCGAAATTGGCCGCATCCCAGTCCACATGGCCCGTATTCGCGTCGGCGGACATGCCGCGGTAGATGTAGACCGTGCCCGGGACCGGCGCAGGCGGCGGCGCAACCGGCGCTTGCAACATATGCTCGGCGACGGGGGCGGCCGGCGCACTGGGATGCGATTGCGGCGCGCATCCTGCGAGCAGGACGATCGGCAGGATGGCGGCGGCGGCGGTGCGGATCATGATGGGCTCTCCCGTTGATGCGCGATGCTCGACAGCCGCAGGAGGGCCGGTAAAGCCGAGGCGCATCCGGAATGGCGGGGCCTGGCACGCGCATCTCGGGCGGCTCGATCCGTTTCGGGCCATTCATTCGCGCAACACGCCAAGGTCGCGCCGCTTGCACGCACCGGGTGTCCTATTTACATGATACACTTGAACGAAGCCGCGGTTCGCGTCAGGGTGATACATCCGCGAGGAGGAAATGATGGCGACGACGGCAGAGACGATGACGGCCGAACCCGCGCTGGTGCTGACGCCCCCCGATCCGGTGCCCGTGGTCGCCGCGACGCGGGCATCCGGGCTGGTGCCGGTCGATGATACGAAGAAGAGCGAACTGGACGCGCGCGTCGACGGCTTCGTGACCGATCTGGTCGCGCAGGACGTCAATTCTCCCGAATTCGGACGCCGTGTCGATGCGATCACCGCGATGGGCGCAAAGGAGATCCGCGCGGCGGCGGGCCAATCGAACCGCTTCCTCGATCGTCCGGTGAAGGCGATGGATCAGGAGGGCGGCGTCGGCAAGGATCTGGTCGCGCTGCGCCGCGTCGTCGAACAGCTCGATCCCGGCAAGAGCGGCGCGCTGTCCAAGCCCAAGAAGCTGCTCGGCATCATCCCGTTCGGCGGCAAGCTGAACGGCTATTTCGACAGATATCGTTCGTCGCAGACGCATATCAGCGCGATCCTCAAGAGCCTTGCCTCGGGCAAGGACGAGTTGCTGATGGACAATGCCGCGATCGATACCGAACGCGCGAACCTGTGGACCGCGATGGGGCGGCTGGAGCAGATGATCCATCTGACCAAGACGATGGACGCGAAGCTGGAGGAGAAGGCGGACGAGCTGGACGCGACCGATCCCGCCAAGGCCAAGGCGCTGCGCGAGACCGCGCTCTTCTACACCCGCCAGCGCAGCCAGGACCTGCTGACGCAGATGGCGGTGACGGTGCAGGGCTATCTCGCGCTCGACCTCGTGAAGAAGAACAATGTCGAGCTGGTGAAGGGTGTGGACCGCGCGTCCACCACCACCGTCTCCGCGCTTCGTACCGCGGTGACGGTCGCGCAGGCGCTGACGAACCAGCGGCTCGTGCTGGAACAGATCACGCAGCTGAACACGACGACCGCGAACATCATCGAATCGACCGGCAAGCTGCTCGCGTCGAACACCGCGCGGATCCACGAACAGGCCGCCGCCGCGACGATCCCGCTGGAGACGCTGCAACGCGCGTTCCAGAATATCTACGACACGATGGACGCGATCGACACGTTCAAGCTGAAGGCGCTCGACAGCATGAAGACGACGGTCAATGCACTCGGCAACGAGGTCGAGAAGTCCAAGGGCTATATCGCACGGGCCGAGGGCGCGCAGCAGGGTGCGCTGAAGGGTCCGGCGGACACGTACCGATTGGAGGCGATGTAACCCCGTGAGCGATGTCGACGACGCGATCGCCAAGGCGCGCGCTTCCTGGTCGCGGATCAGCGAGGGGCATGACGGACCGGCCGTGCCCCGCCCCCGCCGTGGCCAGGGTCGCGCGATCGAGCGGCGGCTGACGCGGATCGCCGCCGCCGATGCCGCGATCCTGATCGCGGCGTTCGTGGTGGGCCTCGTCATGCCGATCGGGATCATGGGCGCGGTGCTGGTGATGGCGGCACTGCTCGCCGCCACCCTGCTGCTCGCGGTCTGGCCGCAGGGCCGCGCGCCGCCGCCCGAGCGCCTGCGCACGGTCGACATCCGCGCGCTGCCCGCGCAGACCGAACGCTGGCTGGACGCGCAGCGTCCCGCCTTGCCCGCGCCCGCCCGCACGCTGGTCGACCGGATCGGCACCCGGCTCGACGCGCTGTCGCCGCAGCTGGCGCGGGTGGACGGGGATACCGAGGATGCGCTGGAACTGCGCCGCCTGATCGGCGAGCAACTGCCCGCCTTCGTCGCCGATTATGCGCGCGTCCCCGCGACGCTGCGCCAGGTCGAACGCAACGGACGGACGCCGGACGGCGAGCTGGTCGACGGGCTGAAGCTGATCGAACACGAGATCGGCCAGATGACGCAGCGGCTGGCGGAGCATGACCTCGACAGCCTGTCCACGCGCGGACGGTTTCTCGAGATGAAATATCAGGATGACGGCGAGGTCGGCGGGGGGACGAAATGAAGGCACAGACGCTGCGGAAGGTCCGCCTGTTCCATAATTACATCGCGGTGTTCTTCGCACCCGCGATCCTGTTTTTCGCCTTCACCGGCGGGTTGCAGACCGCGGGATTGCACGAACGACATGGCGACACCGCGCCGCCGCGCTGGATCGTCGCGATCGCCAATCTGCACAAGCACCAGACGATCGGTGGTCACAAGCGACCTCGTAGCGCGGCGGCCGGCCCCGATGGCGGCAAGCCCCACGCGCCCGCACCCGCCCCGACGGCGCGCGGCGACGGCGACCACGACGAAGGCTTCGTCGCCGAAAAGCCGTTCGTGGTCCTGCTGGCCCTCGCGCTGTTCGTGACGACCGCACTCGGGCTCGTCATCGCGGTCGCGACACCATCGACGCGTCGGATGTCGCTGGTGCTGATCGCGGCGGGGATCGTGGTGCCACTGGTGCTGCTGCTCTAAGGTCAGGAGGCGCAGGCATGGGAGTGTGGGGCGCGATCATCATGAGCTTCTTCGGGGCGGTGTTTGCCGCCATGACGCTTTATTGGCAGCGACATGTTACCGGTTTGGCCCTTGCGTTTCCATTCATCGTCTTTGCTGCGATCGGCCTGTCGGCCGCTTACGTCATTCGCATGCCAGGCATCGGAATCCTTCCGTCGACCCGAACGGAGCGTGCCATTATGTGGAGCAGCATTGCCGAGGGAGTCGGCTTGTTCGTCTCGTCCAATATCGTCATCAACCTGCATCGGCCCGATCTGCTGATGCCTGCGATGGCGCTGGTCGTCGGGTTGCATTTTCTGCCGATCGCCTTCGTCGCGGCGTTCCGCCCGTTCTACGTTTTGGGAACGGTACTCATCCTGGCGGCCATCTTCGGCTTTATCGCGCCCACTCCGATGGGAGGTGGCGTAGCCGGCATTATAGCGGCGCTTGGCCTGTGGATCGCGGCGACGATGGCGGTACGCCGAGATTGGCATGCCAAACGCGCGGGCGCATAGGCGCGCGGAGCTACCCCAGCACCGCCGCCGCCCGCCCCGCCAGCCGCGCCACCGCCGCCGCATGAATCCCCGGCGCGGAGGCCAGTACCCCGAACGCCTGCGGATCGGGTTTGTTGAAGCTCAACGCCCCACCCAGCGCATCGCTCGTCGCCGCACCCGCCTCGCTGGCCACAAGCACGGCGGCGGCGATGTCCCATTCGTGGCCCCAGCGCAGCGTCGCGACCAGATCGGCCTCGTCCGCCGCCACCATCGCGATGCGCAGCGCGATCGAATTGGGTTTGTCGACCGCCACGAAATCGCGATCCGCCTTGGGCAGCGCGTCCGCGGGCACGCGCGCGCCGGCCAGCGTCGCGCGCGGTCCCGCCGCCAGCGTCACGCCGTTGCGCGATGCCCCCGCGCCCGCCACCGCGATCCAGCGTTCGCGCCGCGCCGGCGCGTCCAGCACCGCGATCACCGGCTGCCCCCGTTCGACCAACGCCACCGACACGCACCACCCACGCCGCCCGCGGATATAGTCGCGCGTGCCGTCGATCGGGTCGACCACCCAGACATGATCGCACGCCAGCCTTGCCGGATCGTCCGCGGTCTCCTCGGACAACCAGCCCGCCGCCGGGATCAGCGCGCCCAGCCGCGCGCGCAGCATCCGGTCGACGTCGAGATCGACCTCGCACACCGGGCTGCCTTCTTCCTTTTCCCACGCGCGGAATTCGGTCCGCCAGCGCGCGAGCGCCATCTGCCCGGCCTCCGCCGATGCCGCCGCGATCGCCTGTGCCAGGTCCGCGGTGGCCGGGTCAGCCACTCGCCACCGTCATCCCGTCGATCCGCACCGTCGGCAGATTGATCCCGTAGCGAAACACCAGGTCGTTCGCGGGGGTCAGCGCCAGGAACATGTCGCGCAGATTGCCCGCGATCGTGAATTCGGCGACCGGCCCGGCGATCTCTCCGTTCTCGATCCGGAAGCCCGCCGCGCCGCGGCTGTAATCGCCGGTCACCCCGTTGACGCCCATGCCGATCAATTCGGTGACGTACACGCCCGACGCGATGTCCGCGATCAGCGTCTCGGGCGGGACATGCCCCGCGGCCATGTACAGATTGCTCGTCATCACCCCCGGTGCGCCGCCGATCCCGCGCGCGGCATGGCCGGTCGGCTCCAGCCCCAATTGCCGCGCGCTGGCGGAGTCGAGCAGCCAGGTCTCCAGCATCCCGTCCTCGACGATGCTGGTCGGGGACACCGGCAGTCCCTCGCCGTCGAACGGGCGCGATCGCAGGCCGTGCGGGCGGTGCGGGTCGTCCGCTATCGTGATTTCCTCGGCGAACACGCGGGTGCCGAGCGCATCGAGCAGGAAACTGGTCTTGCGCGTGATCGCCTGCCCGCCGATCGCGCCGATCAGGTGGCCGAGCAGCGAGGATCCGACGCGCGGGTCGTAGACCACGGTCATCGGCCCGCTCGCCAGCCGGCCGGGATCGACCCGTGCCACCGCGCGCTCGCCCGCGCGCCGGCCGATCGCGTCGGGTGCGTCGAGATGCGCGCGGCGGCGGGCGGCGTGGTGTGCGTAATCGCGCTGCATCGCGCCGCCCTGCCCCGCCAGCACGCTGGCCGACAGACCATGCGAGGTCGTCGCATAGCCACCGGCGAAGCCGTGGCTCGTCGCGACCGCCCAGACGCCGCGCGACGCACTCGCCCCGCCGCCTTCACTGTTGGTCACGCCCGGTACCGCACGCGCCGCATCCTCCGCCGCCAGCGCGGCGTCGCGCAGCGTCTCCGGCGCGACATCCGCGCCGTCGTCGAGATCGAGCAGCGGCGGATCGCCGTGCAGCAGCCGTTCCTGCGGTGCCAGCCCCGCCCACGCGTCCTCGGGCGCCTCGCGCGCCATCGCCACCGCGCGCTCGACCAATTGGTTCAACGAGGCGTCGGACAGGTCGGAGGTGGAGACGCTCGCATTCCTGCGCCCGACAAACACGCGCAAGCCGAGCTCCGCGCTTTCCGACCGGCCGACATCCTCCAGCTTGCCGAGGCGGACGGAGATGTCGAGCGAGGCATCGGCAGCGACGACCGCATCGGCGGCATCCGCCCCGGCCTTGCGCGCGCGGTCGACGATATCGGTGGCGCGCGCACGCGCGGTGTCGGGTTCGAGCATGAGCGCGATCTAGGGCCGCGGCGGGCGGAGCGCCAGTGGATTGGGTTCTCCTTCGTCATCCCGGGCCGGTCCCGGGATCCAGCGCCAGGAGCATCATCGCCTGTTGCTCTGGATGCCGGGACGGGCCGGCAGGACGGAGCTTACCCCGCGCTCCCCACCACCACGCACGCCGCGAACACCAGGAGCCCCGCCACCCGGTTCGACCGGAACCGCGCCAGTGTATTCGCGCCGTCCGCCGGCACCAGCGTCGCAACCTGCCACGCCAGATGCGCCGCCGCCGGCAGCAGCGCCAGCAACGCGAACGGATCGGGCCGCACCAGCCAGACCGCCGCCGCCCACAATGCCGTCGCCGCGGCGTAGAACCCGGCGATTCCGCCACGCACGTGCCCCCCCATGCGAAGCGCGGACGATCGCACCCCGATCAGCGCATCGTCCTCGCGGTCCTGCAGCGCGTAGATCGTGTCGTAGCCGATCACCCAGGCGATCGACCCGGCGTACAGCAGCCACATCGGAGCCGACAGATCGCGCGCGACCTCGCTCCAGCCGACGAGCAGCGCCCAGGAGAACACGATCCCCAGCCACGCCTGCGGCCACCAGGTGATCCGCTTCATGAAGGGATAGGCGGCGACGGGCGCAAGGCTCGCGACCGCGACTCCGGCGGCGAGCGGGTGCAGCTGGAGCAGCACGACCAGCCCCACGAGGCACAGCACTACCAGCCACCCCCAGGCGAGCCGGATGGACACCAGCCCGCTGGGGATCGGCCGCGCCAGCGTCCGTGCGACCTGCGCATCCAGATCGCGGTCGACGATGTCGTTGTAGACGCACCCCGCGCCGCGCATCGCGATGCTGCCGAGCAGCAGCCAGAGGATCAGCGGCCAATGCCCGGCGATCCCGCCCGCCAGCGCGACACCCCAGGCACCAGGCCAGAACAGCAGCCACACGCCCGTCGGCCGATCGAACCGCGCCAGCAGCGCCAGTCCGCGCAGCCTTGGCGGAAGCCGGGCGACCAATCCGCGATGTTCGCTGTCGGGGACGATATCGACCATATCGTCCCTTGCCGCGCCTTCGTCCCGCCTTCAAGTCGTGCCAGGGTGGCCGCATGATCGGACTCTCCGTCGCCGTCGGCCGCTTCGTGGAGGCACTGTTCTGGGCCATCCTGCGCGTGGGCGGGATGGTGAGCGTCGCCGTGCTGGGAGGCGTGGCGACGCTGGTGGTCGTGGGTCTGGTGCTGCGCGGGGTATGGCGACGACGGTGATCGGGCGTTGCAAGCCTTGATCCCGGTGCCGTCTTCCGCCGACCCCTATGGCGAGAGTAGATCCCCACCCCGGCGAAGGCCGGGGTGGGGATCATGCGCATCCGATCAACCCTCATCGACCCCGGAGCCCAAGACTGTGTTCCGCATGACGCGACACCAAACCCCCGTTACCACTGCCCCATGACCGCCATCCCCGCCTGGCCCCCGCGCTCGACCCCGCGGCTGTTCGTCGAGACCCCGCTCGCCCCGGGGCCGATCACGATCGACGGCCCGCAGGCGCATTACCTCGTCGGCGTCATGCGGACGAAGGTCGGCGATCCGCTCAAGCTGTTCGACGACACGACCGGCGAATGGCTCGCCATCGCGCGCGATGTCGGGCGGCGGTCGATGACGCTCGACGTCACGCAGCACCTGCACCCGCGTGAACCCGTCCCCGACCTGTGGCTGTGCGCCGCGCCGATCAAGAAGGGCCGGATCGACTGGATGGCGGAAAAGGCGTGCGAGCTGGGCGTCGCGCGCTTCGTCCCCGTCGTCACGCGGCGGACGATCGTCGACAAGACGAATACCGACCGGCTGCACGCGCATATGATCGAGGCGGCGGAGCAATGCGGCCGCACCGCGCTGCCCGCGGTCGCCGAACCGGTGAAGCTCGCCGCCATGCTGCGCGACTGGCCCGCGACTCGCGCGCTGTTCTTCGCCGACGAGACCGGCGGCGCGCCAGCGCTGGCGGCGATGCGCGACCGCCCCGGCCCCGCGGCGATCCTGATCGGCCCCGAAGGCGGCTTCGACGACGAGGAACGTGGCCTGATCCGCGCGCTGCCCGCCGCGACCGGCATCACCCTCGGCCCCCGCATCCTGCGCGCGGACACCGCGGCGGCAGCGGCGGTGGCGTTGTGGATGGCGGCCGCGGGGGACTGGTAGGACGTATTTTGGTGGTGAGGGGACAGGCAGCTTTCGGAATGAAGAGATAATTAGCTGCCTGGCCTTGATCACACAGACGCGAGGTTCCTCGTCCACTAGCGACCCGACACCTTAAAGCGCTGATAAACCCGCGTTTCTGCGTTATAGATTAGATCGTCAGGATGTTCCGTACACTCGCGACCAATCTCACTCTCGATGGAGAAGGGATCATACTTTTGTGCTATATCTCCTACATGAGCGCTGCTTGCAAGATTTAGTCCCGACCAGAATCCGCGTTCCCACCGCGTGAGCATTTCGAAAGCAAGCGGACTTTGCCTTGCTCGCTCGTATCCATACCTGCAGCTAGAAAGGCCATCGCCAAAGACAGTCGATGCAGGCAGCGACACCTGAGCGACCATTAGCGCTAGCAGCATCGTCATTCCCTCCGGAGCAATGGTCGATAGTCGATCGTACCAGCTTAAACGGATGTCTGCAATCGGGCGCCCAGTTGTTGGGCGTGAACGGCGATGATTAGTCTAGGACGACACCCGTCGTTGCGAGGAGCGCAGCTATGAAGCCAACCCGATGTTCTCCAGCGCACTCGATTGCTTCGCAACGCGCGCAATGACGGCACGCAGGAATTCCCTGTCCTACATCCGCCGCCGATGAGAAGGTCGCCCGATGCCTTCGACCAGCCCCGACTCCACCCCCGCACACTCTCCCGGCCGACCCCCGTCGGCCGATGGGAAGGATGCGATGGCAGTCCTCCACTTCCTCCACTTCCACGGCGTAAACCCTTGTTTTCACAACGTGTCGACAAACCGTCCGGACGACCCGATCGCCACCCCTAGCGCCCCCGTTCATCGCAGCGTAAGGCGCGCGCCATGACGACCGACGCGCCAAAGCCGATCATCGAATCCCGCGACCAGCTGATCGAGAGCTTCGCCCGCGGCGAGAAGCCGAAGGACCGCTGGCGGATCGGCACCGAGCACGAGAAGTTCGTCTACGCCCTCTCGGATCACCATGCGCCGTCCTATGACGAGCCCGGCGGCATCCGCGATCTGCTTTCGGCGCTCGAACCCTATGGCTGGAAACCGGTCTACGAAGGCGACAACGTCATCGCGATGTCGGGCGCGGACGGCAGCATCAGCCTGGAACCCGCGGGGCAATTCGAATTGTCGGGCGCGCCGCTCGACAATCTGCACCAGACCTGCGCCGAGACCGGCCGCCATCTGGAACAGGTGAAGGCGGCGGGCGAGACGCTCGGGATAGGCTTTCTGGGCCTCGGCATGTGGCCCGACAAGACGCGTAGCGAACTGCCGGTGATGCCCAAGGGCCGCTACGCGATCATGCGGTCGCACATGCCGCGGGTGGGGACGATGGGCCTCGACATGATGCTGCGCACCTGCACGATCCAGGTGAATTTGGACTATGCGTCCGAGGCGGACATGGTGAAGAAGTTCCGCGTCGGGCTCGCGCTGCAACCGCTGGCCACAGCGCTCTTCGCCAATTCGCCGTTCCTGGAAGGCAAGCCCAACGGCTATCTGTCGTATCGCAGCCATATCTGGTCGGACACCGATCCGGCGCGCACCGGCATGCTGCCCTTCGTGTTCGAGGACGGGTTCGGGTACGAACGCTACGCCGAATACGCGCTGGATGTGCCGATGTACTTCGTCTACCGCGAGGGCCGCTATATCGACGCCGCGGGGCTGTCGTTCCGCGATTTCCTGAAGGGCGAGCTGTCCGTGTTGCCCGGCGAGAAGCCGACGCTGGACGACTGGAACGACCATCTGTCGACCGCCTTTCCCGAGGTGCGGCTGAAGACCTTCCTGGAGATGCGCGGCGCCGATGGCGGCCCCTGGAACAGGATCTGTGCGCTGCCCGCGCTATGGGTCGGGCTGCTCTACGACCAGGGCGCGCTCGACGCGGCGTGGGACCTGGTCAGGGACTGGAAGATCGACGATCGCCAGGCGCTGCGTGATGCGGTGCCGAAACTGGCGCTCGATGCGCCGCTCCCGGGCGGTGGACGGTTGCGCGACATCGCGGGGCAGGTGCTGGACATCGCCGGCGCAGGACTGGCCGCCCGCGCGCGCATCAATGGCGCGGGCGACGACGAGACCGGGTTCATCGAGCCGCTGCGCGAGATTGTCCGGTCGGGGAAGGTGCCGGCGGAGGCGCTGCTGGACCGGTATCACGGCGTCTGGGGTGGCGATCTGTCGATGGTGTATGACGAGGCGAGTTTCTAGCCTTCCCGTGCTCCGAACGCAGGAGCCCAGGGCAACAAGCGGTGACGGTCGTTACCCTGTAGTCCTGCTTTCGCAGGAACACGGCGCTACCTCAAAACCGCACCACCGCCCGCTTCGCCCACGCGAACACCCTCGGCACCGGGGCATTGCGCTCCATCCAGTCGCTGTATTCCCGGTACGCCGGATCGAGCGACAGATGCGCCTCCTCGGTCTTCGCGCGCCAGTAATAGACCCCGCTGACCGCCGCCATCATCAACGTCGCGCGCACCGCGTCGAAGCCGCTGCCCATCGTCAGCACCGGCACCGTCGTCAGCCACCACAGGCAGTTCTTCGCCAGATACGCCGGATGCCGTGTGAAGCGGTACGGCCCGTGCGTCAGGATGCCGCGATTGGTGAGGTTGGAGAAACGCGGCCCGAACGCGACCGTCGCCCAGGCGTAGATCCCCGCCAGTACCACCAGCGCCACCCCGACCACATAGAGCAGCACCGGATGCCACTGGAACCAGAACGCCCAGTCCCGCGTGCCGATCGAATAATCGAGCGGCAAGCCATTCCCCATCATGCTCGTCGGGGGATAGCAGATCAGCGCCGCCATCCACGCCGCAGCGAACGGGTTCGCGCTGCGGATATGCGAATCGAGCGGGCGGAAGGTCAGGACATAGCCGACCGTCGCGAAGATCATGTCGATCACGAACATGAACGCGATCGCCAGATTGGCGAGCGCGACCGGCTGGTGCAGCACGGGCCAGCCGATCCCGCGGACGAACGCCCCGTATCCGCCGGGTGCCCCCGCCAGCATGAAGGCCAGGAAGAAGGTCTTGACCGCCCACGTCCGCAGATGCCCCGCGATCGCGCCGGGTTCGATCCCCGGCTGCCCCGTTAGCCACGCGCCGAGCGCCCAGGCACCATCGCGCGGGTGCACCAAGTAGCGGTCGAGCCACAATACATAGGGGACGGAGGCGACGAACAGCACCGGGGCCGCGACCGTGAAGCACGACATCGCGAACTGGAAATTGCCGACCCAATAGAAACGGAACGTGCTGTAGATCAGCGCCATCCCCGCCCAGGTCGCCCAATAGCCCGCCAGCTTCGTCAGGCTGGTGTCGAGCGACGCGCGCCAGGCCCGCGGGTGCGACCAGTCGATGCCCGTCGTCGCGCTGCGATGCACCTTGTCCACCAGCAGCGACCATCCGGCCATGACGACCGCGCACGCGGCGAGATCGACCAGCGCCGAATAGGGACCATCCAGCCCGTACCAGCAGGCGATGCCGAGCCAGCCCAGCAAGCCGGCCAGCCCCGCCAGCCCGGCACCGGTACTGACCGCGGACGCGGGCCGGGGGTCGGTCTTCGATTGCGATGCCAAGGTGAGATCGTGATACATGAGCCAGCGTCTAGCGCGAAATAGGTAAGGAAGCCGTGAACCATCCCGGCTTGCGATCCGCCCCCCGGCTCGCTACGCCGACGTCCGCGCGGGTATAGTACAATGGTAGTACAGCAGCCTTCCAAGCTGAATACGCGGGTTCGATTCCCGCTACCCGCTCCACCGCCTGCCCGTTCCCGGCAAGAGCGACGAATGCCGTTCGTCTCGCGTGACCGCGATCGCCAGATGGTGGCGACCGATGCGACCGGCGACGACCCCTTATCATGATTTAATCGGGCATCATGACGGGTCGAATATATCCGATGCGTTCCCCCTTCCTGATGCCCGGCGATTCTTGCCACATGCATGTCGCCGTGCTGGCCGAGATGGACCACGGCGTCGCGAGGCTGATCAACGACGATCGCGGGCGACAAGATGGAGGCGTTGGCGGACGAAAGCCCGACCTCGTTCCGGGCGTTCTGGTGGACACAACGGGTCGACAGGGGTGTCCTGCGCACGACGATCATTCGTCGTCATCGTCGTTCCGCATGATCCCTCTCCATTGCGCGAGTCGTCGATAGGGCAACCGCGCCGGCGGCGATTGATCATTGCCTATCGAAAGCCACCCGCGTGGTAGCCGTCGATTGGGTCGCTGTCCCGCCCCTCATAATCGCTGCGCCTCATCCCTATATGGGAAGATGCGGGGGCGCTGGCCCAAGGACGTAACATCATGAAAAAGCACAACGGCATTCTGCTTTCCGCCATCGGCGTCGCGCTACTGGCCGCGACACCGGCCATAGCGCAGCGTGGCGGGGGTGGCGGAGGCCACGGCGGCGGCGGTGGCGGTTTCCACGGTGGCGGCGGCGGTGGCGGTTTCCACGGTGGCGGCGGCGGCGGTGGTTTCCATGGCGGCGGTAGCGGTGGCGGGTTCCATGGTGGCGGCGGCGGTTTCGCGCGCGGCGGCGGCGGCAATTTCAACGGCGGCTTTCGCGGTGGCGGCCAGTTCGCGCAGGGCTATCGCGGCGGCTACCGTGGCGGATCCTATTACCGCGGCGGCTATGGCGGCTATTATGGCTACCCGTTCGGGTTCGGTTATGGCGGCTATGGCTATTATGCCGACGATGGCTGCGTGGTATGGGATCCGCGTTACCGCCGTTATCTCTCGCTATGTTATTGACGCGGAGCGGGCGGTCGATCGCTCGCTTGTGTTCGGCCGCACGGACGACACCCTCGCGGCGACGACGGAGGGCGTCGTGCGACGTGTCCCCGATTGACATCTGATCATCGACCGCGCGGGAAGGATGTCATGGTCGGCCGCGAGAGGACGCCCTGCGCGCCCTAGGCCGCAAGGCGGCCGGGGGTAACCGCATCGACGGTAACGCGGCTGCCGGTATCTGCTGACGATGCGGCCATATCATCTCCGTTCGACGAGACGAGAGCGGCGATTGCGAAGCCCGGCTACCGCCGGCGCTTTTGGTGGACAGGGCTGGATTCGAACCAGCGTACGCTTGCACGGGCAGATTTACAGTCTGCTGCCTTTAACCACTCGGCCACCTGTCCATTCGGGGCCGCTTTTTCGAGCGAGGCGGCTCCTTGCCGCGCGGGTTCCCTGCTGTCAACGCGCATACGCTGTGCTTGCTTCGGCGAAGCCACGGACCTAGCAGCCACAGCCGATGACGATCTCCGCTGCAAAGATGTTCCCCCGCTGATGGCGCGCCGCGGTCACCGGCCGAGCCAGGCCCCCGCCGGCCGGCCCCGCTTCTGGGGTCGTCACGCGGTCGCGGCCGCGCTCGCCAATCCCGAACGCGTGGTCCGCAAGGTCTGGGGTACGCACGAGGCGCTGGCGGGGATGGCGTTGCCGTCGACGATCCAGGTCACCTTCGCGGAGGTCGCCGATCTCGCACGGCTGGTGCCGTCCGACGCGCCGCACCAGGGGATGGTCGCGGAGGTCGATCCGCTTGAGGAGATCTGGCTGGGCGACCTGATCGCGCAAGGAGAAGGCGATCGCCGCCCCCTCGTCGTGCTCGACCAGGTCACCGATCCGCACAATGTCGGCGCGATCCTTCGCTCCGCCGCGGCGTTCGGGGCGCTCGGCATCGTCACGCAGGACCGGCACGCGCCGCCGGAATCGGGCACCGTGGCGCGCGCCGCCTCGGGTGCGCTGGAAAGCGTGCCGTGGGTCCGCGTCGTCAATCTCGCGCGGTCGCTCGACGAGATCGGCGAAGCGGGGTTCTGGCGGATCGGCCTGACCGGGCACGCGCCGCGGACGCTGGGCGAGACGATCGGCGACCAGAAGACCGCGATCGTCCTGGGTGCCGAGGGCGAAGGCATGCGCCAGAATACCGAGGCGCATTGCGACGAGCTGGCAAAGCTGCCAATCTCGGACAAGGTCGAAAGCCTGAACGTCTCCAACGCCGCGGCGATCGCGCTGTACGCGATCGCCGCTAGGGGCTGATCGGACAGGGTCGACCGGAGAAGGCTGATCGAAGCGCTGACGGGGGACATGGCGAGATGGCGACACGGTTGATACGATTGTTGCTGATCCTGACGATGCCGCTGATCCTGAGCAGCTGCCTGTTCGCGCCGGGCAAGTTCACCTCCACGCTCAGCATCAACGCGGATCGCAGCTTCGCCTTTTCGTTCCTGGGCGAGGTGATCTCGGTCGATCCGTCGGGCGACATGGCCAAGGGCATGGCGGGGATGATGGCGAACGCGGGCAAGGCGACCACGCCCACCCCTTCGCCGACCGCCAGCGCGGCGGCCAAGGCGGAAGCCGATCGCAAGAACCAGCAGATCGCCGAAACGCTGTCGAAGGAGGCGGGTTACCGCAAGGTCACCTATCTGGGCGATGGCCGTTTCATGGTCGATTACGCGATCCGCGGAACGCTCGACCATGATTTCGTCTATCCGTTCAACCTCGATGCAGAGGCGATCTTCCCGTTCATCGCACTCGAACTGCGCCAGGGCGGCACGGTCCGCGTCAAGGCACCGGCCTTTGCGAAAGGCGACGACAAGAATCCGATGGCCGGCATGGGCGACACCGCGGCGAGCAAGCTGGACGGCGTGTTCACGCTCGACACCGATGCCGAGATCGTCAGCCAGAACAACGAGGAGGGGGTGAAGACCGTCGGCGGTCGCAAGACCATCACGTGGAAGGCGACGCCGCTGACGAAGGATGCGCCGACCGCCGTGCTTCGGTTCGCCGGGGGGAAGTAGCAAGGCCCCTCTCCCAAGCGGAGAGGGAGATTAATCTTCCGCGGCAATGGTCACCCGCAACCCGTCCAGCGCGTCCGTGAACGGAACCTGGCACGACAACCGCGAGGTCGCCGTCCGATCGCTGGTCGAATCCAGCAGATCATTCTCGTCCTCGCTCATCGCGGGCAGCTTGTCCGCGAACGCCGGATCGACATGCACATGGCACGTCGCGCACGAACAGCATCCGCCGCACAGCGCCAGGATCTCGTCCACCCCGCCATCGCGGATGACTTCCATCACCGAAAGCCCGGCCTCGCCCTCCAACGAGCGTTCTTCCCCTTCGCGCGTCGTCACGATAAGCGTCGGCATCATGCATTCCCCGAATTTCGATCCACCGCGCCATGCCGCGCGACGCGCTTGCGATCAAGTATCTTGCCGGCGTTCGTCATGGGCCTGAGCGAGGACCATCTGCGGGCGTCGTGCGACGCGCTGGCGGCGTGCGAGCCCGCCTTCGCAGCGGCGATCGGTCGGGTCGGCTATCCCGCGCCCAGGCTGCGCGCGCGCGGCTATGCCACGCTGCTTCGCACGATCCTCGGCCAGCAGGTGAGCGTGGCCTCGGCGGAGGCGGTGTGGCGAAAGCTGAGCAGCGTGGTCGGCGACGCCACCGACCCCGCCGTCATCGCACTCGCCACCGACGAGCAATTGCGCAGCGCGGGCCTGTCGCGCCAAAAGGCGAGCTACGCGCGCAGCCTGGCGGACGAGGTGACGAGCGGCCGGCTCGACCTCGCCGCGTTGCCGGCGAACGACGAGGAAGCGATCGCGGCGCTGACCCAAGTCAAGGGCATCGGCCGCTGGTCCGCCGAAATCTACCTGCTGTTCGCCGAGGGCCGCGCCGACATCTGGCCGGCGGGCGACCTGGCGGTGCAGATCGAGGTCGGTCGCATCCTCGGCCACGACACGCGGCCCGGCGAGAAGCTGACGCGCGAGGTGGCCGAGGCGTGGCGTCCGCACCGGGGGGCAGCGGCGATCTTCGCGTGGCACCATTACGGCGCGGGAGCGGACGCGGCACCGGTTTGAGGGATTGGGACGTTATGTCTCAAAGCGGCGGATTCTTGCAGACCGCTCTGCGGCTTTCGCGCTGACAGCAGCCGTTGTTATTTGTGAGAGATGATGAGCAATCGAGGGATTGATCCGGTGATCCTGAACGCATGGCTCTCGGCTCGATCCGTCGCGCGCGGGCTGCCTCCCCCGGTGTCTGAATACGGAGGCTTTCGCGTCGATACTAAGTCGGCCGCCGAGGTCGCTCGTTGGGTTTTCCCGCAGGTTGGATCGGGTCTCGAAGCACTTGCGCGTTCTATCAGCGAGCCTCGCCATTTTCTGAAGCTCTGCGGTGCGGACGACCAACTGCGAGCGGCGTTGCCAACAGGATGGAAGCTTCACGCTCCGAGCTACTTTATGCAGGCCACCACCAAGCCACCTGCAAGGCGGCTATCCGAAGGGTATAGGATCGAAGCTAAGCAGGTCGGTATGGTGATCGAAGCACGCATATTTTCAGAAACGGGGGCGCTCGCCGCAAGCGGTTATGCGGCGGAGGCTTGTGGTGTCGTTGTCTACGATCGGATCGTGACGGAGCCCGAGCATCGCCGGAGGGGACTCGGGCACGTCCTAATGCGAACGCTGCGTGACGCCCGGCAGCATTCAAACGTCCCGGAGTTACTGGTTGCCACGGAAGACGGCCGAGCCCTCTATCTGACGCTGGGATGGGAGACGATCTCACCATATTCGACGACGTCGATCCTTGCCCCGTAGCAGCAGCTTTTGGCGCGCACGGCGTTACTCTTGATCGACAACGGCTGGGCGTAAGCGGCCGTTATTCAACACGCGGAAGGGTTGTCAGACAAGTAATTACCCACGCGGGAACCCCGAAGGTTTCCTAAGCCGCGATCTCGTCCCCCTTCAGGAACGACACGAACAGGTCGGTCGACGACCGAAGATCGCGCGCACTCACCGCCAGGTCGGTCGCGCTGCTGCGGACCGCCACCGACAGCGAGGACGCCGTGCCCGCCGCCCGCGCTACGCTGCCGATCCGCGCTTCGACATCGGTCGCGGTGCCGACCACCCGGTTCGCGCCCGCATCGACGTCTTTGGCAGTCGACCGCTGTTCGCCGATCGCGACGACGATGCCGGATGCCGCGGCCGATACCTGGCCGATCGCGCCGTTGACGACGCGCAGTTTCTCGCCGGTGTCGGCGACGCCCTTGCGGATGCCCGCGATCAGCGTGCTGATCCGGTCGCTCGCCGATTTGGTCTCGGACGACAGCGATTTCACCTCGCCCGCCACCACGGCGAAGCCGCGTCCGGCGTCGCCGGCGCGCACCGCCTCGATCGTGGCGTTCAGCGCCAGCAGGTTGGTCTTGGTCGCGATGGCGCGGATGTCGTCCAGGAACCCCTCGATCTGGACGGCATGTTCCTCCAGCATCGCTACCGCGACGACGCTGCCCCGGGCCTCCTCCCCCGCCTTGTCGGTCAGCGCGGACTGCTGGTCGGCGGCGGTCGCGATCGTCCGGATCGACAGCGAGAGATCGCGGATGGACGACGCCATCCGCGCCACGTCGGATGCCGCACCGCTCGCGCCCGAGGCGACGCCGTCCGCTTCGCGCGTGGCACCGTTGGTAACGTCCTCCAGCTCCACCGCCGACTGTTCCAGCCGTTTGGTCGCCTCGCCGATGCGTTTGACCATCGTCGTCACCGATCGTTCGAACTCGTTCGCCAGGATCATCAGCTCGCCGCGCCGCTCGACCGCGACGCGTGCGGTCTGCGCGTCGCGCTCGCTGCGGTGGCGCGCGGCGTCGGCCTCGGCCGCGCGCGCCTGATCGAGCGCCAGCATCGTCTGCCGCCGCCCCTCCTCGGCGACCCCCGTCATGTCCTGCGCATGGCGAAGCGCCGCCGCCTGCGCGACGAACAGCCGTTCGAGATGAACCGTCAACACCGTCAGCGCGGCGAACTGGAACGCCACTGCGACGACATGGAACAGCACGCGGCCCATATTGCCGCTGCCGGCAAACACCCAGGACGGTGCCAGCCATTCGAACGAGAGATGATGGACCGCGGTCAACACCGTCGCCAGCGCGATCGGCCGCCAGTCGGCCAGCATGACGAGCGCTGCCATGCCGACGAAGAAATACATATGCGCATCCATCTGCCAGGGATGCCCCTTCAGCAGAAAGACGAGCATTGCCGGGATCATGGCAGCCGGCAGCCCCACCATCGCGCGCGCTTCGGCATCATGGCGCCCGCGAAGCGCAACTATGGTCGGCCCGATATTGACGATGCAGCCGATGACGAACAACGGCACGCCCATCCTGGCACCGACCACGGTGTTGCCGACCAGCAGGAACAGGAGCGACAGCCATCCGATCGCGGCCCAGATCCGGACACCGCGGCGGCGAAGAAGATCGAGCGGGCTCAAGGCCGGCGCGTTCGATAGCGTCGCCACCCCGTCCGACGATCGCGCGAACGGCTTCACGCCGCGATACCCGTCGGATCGGCGGACCCGCAACCGGCCGGCGGCGCGGCGGTGACGACGATATCCCAGGACGCGATCGCGCCGAGAATACGCGATCGATCGCCGATGACGACCAGTGATCCGTGGAACGGACCCGACCCGAGCAGCAGCGCGCCGCCCGACAGCGCCGTTCGGGCGA
Source organism: Sphingomonas bacterium (assembly GCF_903642285.1). Taxonomy (GTDB): domain Bacteria; phylum Pseudomonadota; class Alphaproteobacteria; order Sphingomonadales; family Sphingomonadaceae; genus Sphingomonas. Next base: position 24,256 of record NZ_CAHJWJ010000025.1, on the reverse strand, counting down.
CGAGGGTACCGCCGGCATCCGTGAGCGGCACCATCAGCATCCGACCGGATGCGGGCGGCCAAAGCGACATGCCGACGATCGCCGCGATCGCGGCCAGCCCCTGCAGGGCGATCGGCAACAGGCTCGCGCAAAATCGCATGGAATGCCCATAGGGCCGGATCGTTAACACGACGTTGGGACGTCGGCGGAACGGCGAATGCCCCCCTCGCAATGTTGGACTTTCCGTGTCACTCCCCGATCATGCCGACGACGCCGATCCCCGTGCGCTCCGCTTCCCGACCTGAATTCGATCCATGCGAGGCGATTCCGGGCGTGACGTGGCGTCCACTTCGTCCACTTCCGAATGCAAGAACTGCAATCGTCGCCGACGATTCACCCCCGCGATGACGCCCCCCGCCCCCCGAATCGATTCGCTCGATGTCATCCGCGGTGTCGCGGTCATGGGGATTCTCGTCGCCAACCTGCCCGCCTTCGGCTTGCCCGAGGCGGCCTATTTCTCGCCGCTGGCATGGGGCGGGTCGGCGGGGTGGGATCGGTTCGCGTGGTTTGCGACCTATGTGCTGGTCGAGGGCAAGATGCGCGGGCTGTTCTCGATGCTGTTCGGCGCGTCGATGCTGCTCGTCGTCGACCGCGCGCGTGCCGCCGGGGATTCGCCGGCGGGCATCCATTATGCGCGGATGGCGACCCTGTTCGCGATCGGCTGCGCGCATCTGTATCTCATCTGGTGGGGCGATATCCTCAGCCATTATGCGCTGGTCGGTGCCATCGCCTTCGTCTTCGTCGCGCTGCCGGTGCGGCCGCTCGTCTGGCTGGCGTTCCTGTTCGTCGCGGTGCAGGCAGTCATCGGGGCGGAGACGACGCTCGCCGCCTTCGCCGCCGCGGCGCGCAACACGCCGGCCAAGGTCGAGACCTGGACCTTGATCGCATCCGTCTTCGGCCAGCCGCCGCGCGCCGATCTGCTCGGCGAGGTCGCGGCGATGCGCGGCGGGATCGGCCCCGGGATCGTGTGGCGATGGGCGCATGCGACCAGTCCGTTCGCGCTGCTGCCGCTCGTCGGCGCGGAGACGCTCGGCTATATGCTGATCGGCATGGCGGGGCTGAAATCGGGGTTCCTGACCGGCCGATGGTCGCGCGGGCGCTATGCCTGGATCGCGCTCGTCGCCATCGGTGCCACGTTGCCGATCGACATGCTGCTGGCGTTCGCGTCCATCGTCCACGGGTTCGACCAGCGCTGGATCGTGCTCGGTTCGGTCGGCGCGGCGACCGTTCTCCGGCCGCTGACCTTCACCGGCTATGCCGCGCTGCTGATGCTGACGATGCGGCCGGCGGGGTGGCTGACGACGCGGATCGCGGCGGCGGGGCGAGCGGCGTTCACCAATTATCTCGGCACGACGATCCTGATGACGTTCGTGTTCGACGGCTGGGGGTTGGGACTGTTCGGCGCGCTGCCCCGTGCGACGCTGTATCTGTTCGTATTGCCGGTATGGGCGGTCATGCTGGCCTGGTCGCGTCCCTGGCTCGCGCGTTACCGGTTCGGGCCGCTCGAATGGGGCTGGCGGACGATCGCGCGGCTGGAGGTGCAACCGTGGCAGCGGTGATCGTGTCGGCCGACCGCCGCCGAGACGGAGCTTGTTGCCCTGCCTCGCCGCCCGTTTCGGGCCATTGTCGTGCATATGCGCAACCGACCCGGCAACCACCTCTTCTACGGCGACAACCTGACCGTGCTTCGCCGCAAGATCCCCGACGAGAGCGTCGATCTGATCTATCTCGACCCGCCGTTCGACTCGAACGCCAATTACGGCATCCTGTTCAGGGAGCCCGACGGCCGCGCCTCGAACGCGCAGATCGAGGTGTTCGAGGATACCTGGCACTGGAACGAAAGCGCGGAGGACGCCTTCGACCAAGCTCGGCGCAGCGGCAATATCCGCGCGTTCGACCTGCCGAACGCGATGCGCGGCTTCCTGGGCGACAACGACATGATGGCGTGTCTGGCCATGATGGCGGAGGCGCACCGATCGGCATCCCTGCTGAGCTGGCCGAACCGACCCGCGAGATGCGCCGCCGCGCCGCCGCCGCCGGGCTGTACCGCGACGGCATCGACGAGGGTTTCCCGCGATTGCAGGTCCTGACGCTCGCCGAACTGTTCGCCGGCAAGCGCCGAGAATCCCCAATATCGGCCGCGCCGCCTTCCGCCGTGCGCAGCCCGGGGGCGTCAAACAGACACGGTTATCGTAAGGAGGGACTATTCTCCTTGCCCGTTTACGGGAGGGGGAGCGGAAAACCACTCGCCTTTCCTTTGACGGGGTTTCCCGCTAAGGCGCGCCGCTAATCCGATCGTAAAGAGGTTTTGTTTGGCCAAGGAAGAACTGCTCGAGATGCGCGGCCAGGTGGTGGAGCTTTTGCCCAACGCCATGTTCCGCGTCCGTCTCGAAAACGAACATGAAGTGCTTGGCCATACCGCCGGCAAGATGCGCAAGAACCGTATCCGCGTGCTCGTCGGCGACGAGGTGCTGGTCGAGATGACCCCCTATGACCTGACCAAGGGCCGGATCACGTACCGGTTCATGCCGGGCCGCGGCGGTCCCGGCCCGTCCTGACCGCGGATCGCGATCCGGTGTTGGCGCCGGCGCTGGTTCTCGCATCCTCCTCGCCGCGCCGGTTCGAGCTGCTCGGCCGACTGGGGGTGGTTCCGGCCCGGATCGCCGTCCCGGATATCGACGAAGCGCCGCTGAAGGGCGAATTGCCCCGCATCTATGTCCTGCGGGTGGCGCTCGACAAGGCGGCGGCGGTCGAACGATCGCCGGACGAGATCGTGCTGGCCGGCGACACGGTTATCGCCGTCGGGCGTCGTATCCTCGGCAAGCCGGCCGACCGGGCGGAAGCGCGGGCGATGCTCGCATTGCTGTCCGGCCGTAGGCATCATTGCCTCAGCGCGGTCGTGGTCGTCGACCGCGACGGCGTCGTCCGCCACCGGCTGTCCGACACCATCGTCGCGTTCCGCCCGCTGCCCGCCGCCGAGATCGAAGCGTATCTGGACGGCACGGAATGGCAAGGCAAGGCGGGCGGCTATGCGATCCAGAGCCGGGCGGAAGCGTTCGTCCGCTTCTTGTCGGGCAGCCATTCGGGCGTCGTCGGCCTGCCGCTGATGGAGACGCGCGCTTTGCTGAAGACGGCTGGGCTGACGCTTGCCTGAATGGCTCTACGAGGCCGGGATCGGCGAAGCGCGCGCCGCGCTGATCGATAGCGGCATGATCGTCGAGGCGGCGATCGAGCGTGACGGCACGCTGACGGTCGGCACCGTCGTAGCCGCCCGGCTCGGTGAGCGGCGCGCCGGCCGGTCGGCGCATGCTGTGCTGCCGGACGGTAGCGAAGTCGATCTGGTCGCTGCACCGCCCGGCACGTCGCAGGGTGCCGCGCTATCGGTCCGAATCGTCCGGGAATCGTTGATCGAACCCGGTCGCGTGAAACCGCCCCGCGGCATGGTGACCGATGACGGCCCCCGCCCCGGCCCCGATCTGCGCATCCGGATCGAGGCCACCGGTATTCCGGTCAGACGGCTCTACCCGCACGATGCCGACGCGCTGGAGGCGGCCGGCTGGTCCGAGACATTGAACGAAGCGATCACCGGCGATATCGCCTTTCCCGGCGGCATGCTGCGGATGATCCCGACCCCGGCGATGACGCTGTTCGACGTGGACGGCAGCGGCGCGCTGGAGCCGCTCGCCATCGCCGCGGCGAGAGCCGTTGCCAGCGCCATCGTCCGCCACGGGATCGGCGGATCGATCGGCATCGACTTCCCGACGCTCGCCGGCAAGGCACCACGCCAGGCGGTCGCCGCGGCGATCGACGTCGCGCTGCCGCTGCCGTTCGAACGGACGGCGGTCAACGGGTTCGGCTTCCTGCAGATCGTCCGACCGCGACCGCGGCCGTCGCTGCCCGAATTGCTGCGCGCCGACCCCGTCGGTGCCGCCGCGCGCGCCGCGCTTCGGCGCATCGAACGCAGCCCCCCCGGCAGCCACCCGCACCACCGCCTGCCGAGCGCAATCGTCGCCCGCATCGGCGGCGAACTGGCCTGGACCGCGGAACTTGCACGCCGCACCGGCGTCCTCCACCAGATGGAGCCCGTATGACCGCCCCGCCATGCCCGATCTGCGGCAAGCCATCCGCACCGGACAAAACGCCGTTCTGTTCGCGTGGGTGTCGCGACCGCGACCTGCTGCAATGGCTCGGCGAAGGCTATCGTTTGCCGGGTCGTCCCGCGACCGCGGACGGGCTGGACAGCGGATCGGACGACGACTAAAGCCCGCGCTCTCGCTGCGCCAAGCGGCACGCCCGGGTAGCTCAGTTGGTAGAGCATGCGACTGAAAATCGCAGTGTCGGCGGTTCGAATCCGTCCCCGGGCACCATCCTGCCCGCTTCCTGCCGGCTCGGACCTATCCCCGCGGTGTTCCGATGCGATGCTGGACGAAGCGGCCTCGCTGGTTCATTGCAAGCCGTCGCTTGCAAGGTATCGACGATCATAAGGTGTCTGCGTGCGTGAGGGGATTGACGGCATCGATACGCGCTACGGCTCGGTCCGAAACATACGGCAAGCGATCGTAGCGTGAGCCGATCGACGACGCCGGTCGACGCCGAAAATACCCAGTACCGGGCCAATGCCGCGCATCACCGCGCGCTCGCCGAGGACTTGCGTGAAAAAGTGGCGACGGCTTCGCTCGGCGGCTCGGTGGCCCACCGCGAGCGTCATGTCGCGCGTGGCAAGCTGTTGCCGCGCGACCGCGTCCACCGTCTGCTCGATCCGGGTTCGCCGTTCCTCGAAATCGGTCAGCTCGCCGCGAACGGCATGTACGGCGATGGCGCGCCCGGGGCCGGGATGATCGCCGGCGTCGGGCGCGTGAACGGCCGCGAGTGCATGATCCTCGCCAACGACGCGACCGTGAAGGGCGGGGCGTATTTCCCGATGACGGTGAAGAAGCATCTCCGTGTGCAGGAGATCGCGCAGGAGAACCGGCTGCCGTGCCTCTATCTGGTCGACAGCGGCGGCGCGAACCTGCCGCACCAGGCCGAGGTCTTCCCCGATCGCGACCATTTCGGGCGCATCTTCTTCAACCAGGCGCAGATGTCGGCAGCGGGTATTCCTCAGATCGCGTGCGTGATGGGCAGTTGCACCGCGGGCGGTGCCTATGTCCCGGCGATGTCGGACGAAACCGTGATCGTGCGCGGTCAGGGCACGATCTTTCTCGCCGGTCCGCCGCTGGTGAAGGCGGCGACGGGCGAGGTCATCTCAGCCGAGGAACTGGGCGGGGCGGACACGCACGGGCGCAAATCGGGCGTCGTCGATCATGTCGCCGAGAACGACGAACACGCGTTGCTGATCGTCCGCGATATCGTGGCGACGCTGAACCGGCCGAAGTCGGTCGATATCGACATCCGCGAACCGCGCCCGCCGGCATTCCCGGCCGACGAACTGTACGGTATCGTGCCGCAGGACGTGCGTGCGCCCTATGACGTGCATGACGTCATCGCCCGGATCGTCGACGGGTCCGACTTTCACGAATTCAAGCCACTCTACGGCACGACCCTGGTCTGCGGTTTTGCGCATATCTGGGGGATGCCGGTCGCGATTCTCGCCAATAACGGCGTGCTGTTTTCAGAAAGCGCCCTGAAGGGCGCGCATTTCATCGAACTCGCCTGCCAGCGCCGCATTCCGCTGCTGTTCCTCCAGAACATTTCCGGCTTCATGGTCGGCGGAAAATATGAGGCGGAGGGGATCGCGAAGAACGGTGCGAAGCTCGTGACCGCGGTCGCGACCGCGAGCGTGCCCAAGATCACGGTGCTGATCGGCGGCAGCTTCGGCGCGGGCAATTACGGCATGTGCGGACGCGCCTATTCGCCGCGGTTCCTGTTCAGCTGGCCCAATGCCCGGATCAGCGTGATGGGCGGCGAGCAGGCCGCGGCCGTATTGGCGACGGTGCACCGCGACGCGGAAAGCTGGACGCCGCAAGAGGCGGAGGCGTTCAAGGCACCGATCCGCCGAAAATATGAAGATGAAGGCAATCCGTTCTACGCGACCGCGCGGATGTGGGACGACGGCATCATCGATCCCGCGCAGACCCGCGACGTCCTGGGTCTCGCCTTCTCCGCCACGCTGAACGCCCCCATCCCCGAACGCGCGACGTTCGGCGTGTTCCGGATGTGACTCGGTGATAGCGTCGCTCCTCATCGCCAATCGCGGCGAGATCGCCTGCCGGATCATCCGCACGGCACGGGCGATGGGTATCCGTACCATCGCGGTCTATTCCGATGCCGATGCGAACGCCCGGCACGTCGCCCAGGCGGACGAAGCGGTGCACATCGGTCCGTCCCCGGCGCGCGAAAGCTATCTGGTGCACGCGAAGATCCTGGATGCGGCCAAGTCCACCGGGGCTGATGCCATCCACCCCGGCTATGGCTTTCTGTCCGAAAATGTGGACTTCGCCGAAGCCGTGCGCGCGCAGGGATTGGTCTGGGTAGGCGCTCCGCCCGCATCCATCCGGGCGATGGGGCTGAAGGATGCGGCCAAGACGCTGATGATCGCGGCGGGCGTCCCCGTCACGCCCGGCTATATCGGGGACGATCAGGACCCGGCGCATCTGCAGGCGGAGGCCGACCGGATCGGCTATCCGGTGCTGATCAAGGCGGTCGCGGGCGGTGGCGGCAAGGGCATGCGCCGCGTCGATGCGGCGGCCGACTTTGCCGAGGCGCTCGTCTCGTGTCGGCGCGAGGCGGCGGCGTCGTTCGGCGACGACCGTGTCCTGATCGAGAAATACATTCTCGGCCCGCGCCATATCGAGGTGCAGGTGTTCGGCGACACTCACGGCAATGTCGTCCACGTGTTCGAGCGCGACTGCTCGTTGCAGCGCCGCCACCAGAAGGTGATCGAGGAAGCCCCCGCGCCTGGAATGGACGCGGCCACGCGAGCGGCGATCTGCGAGGCCGCGGTGAAGGCGGCCAAGGCGGTCGATTATGTCGGCGCGGGCACGATCGAGTTCATCGCGGATGCAAGCGATGGCCTCCGCGCCGACCGCATCTGGTTCATGGAGATGAACACGCGGCTCCAGGTCGAGCATCCGGTGACGGAGGCGATCACCGGGATCGACCTGGTCGAATGGCAATTGCGCGTGGCGTCGGGCGAGGCGTTGCCGAAGCGGCAGGACGAACTCGCCATCCAAGGCTGGGCGATGGAGGCGCGGCTATATGCCGAGAACCCGACGATCGGCTTCCTGCCGTCGACCGGCCCGCTCGACCGGCTGCGCTTCCCGACCGATATCCGGATCGACAGCGGTGTCGAGGAGGGCGGCGAGGTGACGCCCTTCTACGATCCGATGATCGCCAAGCTGATCGTCCACGCCCCGACCCGCCCCGGTGCCGCCGCAAAGCTGGCGCGGGCCGCCGCCGCGACCCAAGTCTGGCCGGTCCGGACGAACGCCGCCTTCCTCTCCCGGGCCGCCGGCCACCCCGATTTCATCGCAGGGCACGTCGATACCGGCTTTATCGCGCGTCATGCCGGAACGCTGGTGCCGGCGTCGGAACCATCGCCCGCGGTGCTGCAGGTCGCCGCGCAGGCGATCCTGCCGCCCGTGACCGGCGATCCGTGGACGAGCCTTGTCGGATTTCGCAGCAATGCCGCCCCCGACCTGCGGGTCGCGGTCGCCGTCGCCGGGCAAACCTATCTCGTCGACCGCGGCGTCGCCCCGCTTGCTACCGTCGTCGCGGTAAAGGATGGTAGCGAGGTGCTGTTCCTCGACGGCGAGGCGTGGTCGTTCGCCCGCCCCCGCGCCGCGGATGTCGCAGGCGACGATGCCCCGTCCGACGGCGCGGTCATGGCGCCGATGCCCGGGCGTATTGTCTCGATCGCAGTCGCGACCGGCGACAGGGTCGCAAAAGGTCAGCGGCTGCTGGTGCTCGAGGCGATGAAGATGGAGCAGGGTCTCGTCGCGCCGTTCGACGGCATCGTCGCGGAGGTGAAAGCCATAGAGGGTGCGCAAGTCAGCGAAGGTACGACGCTGATCCGCGTCGCGAAGGGGGATTGATGGCGGGCCGCTGGTTCGACGAGTGGGGGATCGGCGACCGGATCGTCCATGAGATCCGCCGTACCGTCACCGAAACGGACAATCTGCTGTTCTCGACGATGACGCACAATCCGCAGCCGCTGCATCTGGACGTGGAAGCGGCGAAGGCGAGCGAGTTCGGTCGGATCCTCGTCAACGGCACCTTTACCTTCGCGCTGATGGTGGGGCTGTCGGTCGGCGATACGACGCTCGGCACGCTCGTCGCCAATCTGGGCTACGACAAACTGGTGATGCCGAAGCCCGTGTTCATCGGCGACACGATGCGTGCGGAAACCGAGGTGACGGAATTGAAAGACAGTCGCTCGCGCCCGACCGCCGGGATCGCCACCTTTCGCCACCAGCTTCTCAACCAGCGCGACGAGATCGTTTGTACCTGCCTGCGCTCGGCGTTGCTGCACCGGCGGCCGGGATGAGACTGCGATCGCTGCTGTTCGTGCCCGGTGACCGGCCGGAGCGGTTCGCGAAGGCCGCCGCGGCGGGTGCCGACACGCTGATTCTCGATCTGGAGGATTCGGTCGCCGTCGATCGCAAGGCGTTTGCGCGGGAAGCGATTGGCGGCTGCCTTACCGGCAGCTGGGACGGCCCGCCCCGCTTCGTGCGCATCAACCCGCTCGAGGGCGACCTGTGCGACGCCGATATCGCCGCGCTCGCCGACACGCGGCCCGACGCCATCGTGCTTCCCAAAGCCGAAGGCGCGGCGAGCGTCCATATGCTCGTCGCACGGCTGGCGGCGGTCGGACTCGGCGGCGTGCCGATCCTGCCGATCGCGACCGAGACGCCGCGCGCTATATTCGCCCTCGGAAGTTTCGCCGAGGTTGCATCCTCGCTCGCAGGACTGACATGGGGCGCGGAAGATCTGCCCGCCGCGATCGGTGCCGCGACGAGCCGGGATGCGGACGGTCGCTACACCGCTCCCTATGAACTCGTCCGCTCGCTTACCCTGTTCGCAGCGCATGCCGCCGGAGTCGCCGCGATCGAAACCGTGTTCCCGGCGTTCCGCGACCTCGAAGGGCTCACCGCATATGCCGCACGGGCCGCCCGCGACGGCTACACCGGCATGATGGCGATCCATCCGGCGCAGGTATCGGTCATCAACCGGGCATTCAGCCCGTCGGAGGCCGCTTTGACCCATGCACGCCGCGTGATCGCGGCGTTCGAGGCATCGCCCGGCGTCGGCGCAATTCAACTCGATGGCGTGATGATCGACGCTCCGCACCTGAAACAGGCACGACATCTCGTTGGATTGGCCGACCCGGGCTGACGCCGAAATCCGAACCGGCGAGCCAGCGCCGGTTGCCTGGTCAACCGGCGCTGCCGATGCCATTCAACGAAGCCACGGCTTCGTCCGACAGCGTGAGCGACGCCGCGGCGCAATTCTCGTCCAGATGCGCAACCGACGATGTGCCCGGAATCAGCAGGATGTTGGGCGAGCGCTGCAATAGCCAGGCAAGCGCGACCTGCATCGGCGTCGCGCCCATATGATCCGCGACGTTCGACAGCGTCTCCGACTGCAATGGACTGAACCCCCCGAGCGGAAAGAACGGGACATAGGCGATGCCCGCTTCCGCGAGCATGTCGACGAGATCATCGTCGTCGCGATGGGCGATATTATACTGGTTCTGCACGCAGACGATGTCGGCAATGCCGCGGCTCTCCACGACCTGGGCAGCGGTCACGTTGCTTAATCCGATATGGCGGACCAGACCGTCCCGCTGCAATTGCGCGAGGGTTTCGACGTGTCTCGCGATCGATCCTTCCGCGCGGCCGTGCGGCGCGAGCATGACCCGCATGTTGACGACATCGAGCGCCTCGAGTTCGAGGTTCGCGAGATTGTCGTGCACCGCGTTCCGCAAATCCTCCGCACTGTCCGCCACCAGCCACGATCCGTCCGCGCCACGTCGCGCGCCGATCTTGGTCACGATGACGAGGTCGTCGGGATATGGCGACAACGCCTCGCGGATCAGCCGGTTCGTGACGTGCGGTCCGTAGAAATCGCTGGTGTCGATGTGATCGACACCCGCCGCCAGCGCCGCGCGAAGCACCGCAAGCGCCGCGTCGTGATCGCGCGGCGGTCCGAACACGCCAGGCCCCGCCAGTTGCATCGCCCCATAGCCCAGCCGCTTCACCATCCGGTCGCCGAGCGTGAACGTCCCGGCCTGATCGATCGTCTGCATGTCGGTCTCCTTCTCGTACGGACAGGTAGGCCTTGGCAGGCTCCGCGATAATCCGGCATGATCCGAACGGGCTGTACGGACAGGCGAACAATGAAGACGGACCTCGGCGATCTGACCGCCTTCCTCGCCGTCGCGACGGCACGCGGCTTCCGCGAGGCGGCGAGGACGACGAATACGACCGCCTCGACGATGAGCGATGCCGTGCGACGGCTGGAGACGCGGCTCGGCATTCGCCTCCTCCACCGCACGACGCGAAGCGTCACCCCGACCGAGGCCGGTGCGCGGTTGATCGATCGCCTGACCCCGGCGCTGGGCGAGGTTGAGGCCGCACTTGCCGTCGTGAACGGCTTTCGCGACAGACCGGCCGGAAAGCTCAGCTTGAATGTCCCGGTGAGCGCCGCGCGGCTCGTGCTGCCGACGATCCTGCCCGGCTTTCTCGCGGCCTATCCCGACATCGAAGTCGAGATCTTTGCGGACGACAGTTTCGTGGACGTGCTCGCGGCCGGGTGCGATGCCGGCATCCGGTATGACGATCGGCTCGAGCAGGACATGATCGCCGTGCCGATCGGCCCACGCGTCCAGCGCGCCGCCACCGCCGCCGCGCCGGCCTATCTCGATCGATGCGGCCGGCCGGCGCACCCGCGCGATTTGCTCGCCCATGCCTGCCTGCTCGGGCGGTTTACGAGCGGTGCGCTCACCAGCCCCTGGGAATTCGAACGCGAAGGCGAAATCGTCCGGATCGAGCCGCGCGGCCCGCTCATCGTTCAGGTTGGAGGAGCGACCGACCTCGCGGTCGATGCGGCATTGGCCGGCATGGGCGTCATCACGCTGTTCGAGGGATGGCTACGCCCGCATCTGGATAGCGGCGCGCTCGAACCCTTGTTGGAGGAATGGTGGCAGCCTTTTTCGGGCCCGTTTCTCTACTATTCGGACCGCCGCCTCGTCCCGCCGCCGCTACGCGCGTTCGTCGATTACATCGGATCGGCGCGATGCTGACCGCACGGTGCAGCGACGCTCTTCGTACGCTCCGCATAACCGCCGATGAGGCGCGACGGTAGATCGCCGGCACGGCGTAGGTCACGCGCCCGCGATCGACCTCGTGGGTCGTGCATGCAGACGCGGTCGCGTCGAACGCGTCGGCACAGGCCTCGACGACGCGCGAGCGCGGTATCGGCGGGCGTGCGGGCGAACGTCCCCGACGAACTCCAGCGGCGCGCTTCATTCGGCCGTTTCGGCGATACCGGCATAGATGCGATCGAGGTCGTCGTCGTCGACGCAATAGGGTGGCATCACGTAGATCGTATTGCCGAGCGGCCGTAGCAACAGATCGTTCGCAGCGTATCGCGCGCGAAGTGTCGTGCCGAGGTCGGACAGGTAATCGCCGGCGGGATCATCGAGTTCGAACGCGGTAATGGTACCGGGCGACCGCGCATTGCGCACCCGGGGAAGTGCGGCGATCGTGTCCAGCCGTTCACGTTGCTTGCCGGCGAGCGCGGTCACGCGTTCGATGACCGGCTCATCGCGCCAGATCGCGAGATCGGCGTTCGCGGCCGCGCACGCGATTGGGTTGGCGGTGTAGCTCGACGAGTGGAAGAACATCCGGGCGCGGTCGGTCGACCAATGCGCGGCGAAGATCGCTTCGGTGGCCATCGTCACCGCGAGCGGTACCGCGCCGCCGGTCAGGCCTTTGGACACGGACAGGATGTCGGCTCGCCAAGGCCGTGTTGCGTGAACGGGTGCCAGACCGGCGATGGCATCACGCGAAATCCTCCACCGCGGAATGCGCATGAAACGCCGCCGACAGCGCCGCGACGATAGCCAAGGCAGCCGCCCGAGCCGCTTGACGCCGCCGATCGCGGCGATCGTCGCTGAGAAGACGCACAGGACTGCTAAAATTGTGCCCCTAACTTGAACATTCGCCCGGCCTACACGCGCGGCCGGCTTTGCGAAGGTCAGAACCCTGCTTCACATCGCCGTACGGTTGCCGCCGAAAAGACCAATGCCAGGCTACCGTGAATCTGTGTCCGAATAATGCACGGAGCCTCGGCGCGCGACGTGGGTATTCCTCAAGTATCTGCTGAAAGCCGTGCCCTATCGCGTCCCTCACAATCCTGACCAATAATGGCGTCATTTCGCTGACCCGCCGCGCGACCCGAACATCACTCGGTCGCGCTAGATGCGCGTCGACATGATATGCGGCGCGAACGAAATCGAACACCCGCTCCCCAAACCGAACCACCTGTTGGCCATCGGACACGTCGGGCGGATCAACCGTACGATCTAGGAAGCGACTGCCACGCGCTTCCATTACGAAAGCCACGACGAGCTACGGACGCATCTCGACGGCTTCATCGTCGCTTATAACTTCGCCCGTCGGCTCAAGACACTCAGCAGTCTCACACCCTCTGAATGTCGGCCGCAGACAAAGAGAACCCAACAGATTTCACGGCTGCACCGTCGTCTGCTCAGCGCGCCTGCCGTTCGATCCAGCCGGTAACCCCGTCCAACGCCCGAAACTCATCGATGCTTCGGGCGTCTAGGACAGGGTATGCCCCCCGCGCCATATCGGCGATCGCGGTTCCCGGGCCTAGTTCCAGGACACGGCGAACGCCGCGTTCGACCAGCGCTTCGAGCGTCGCGGCCCAGTCGATCGTCGTGTCGAGCTGCGCGGCAAGGCCGGGCACGCCGCGCGCACCACTCACGATCGACGCGTCGGCCGCGCTGATCAGCGTTACGCCGGGATGCGGCCGTCCAGGCATCGACGCATCGAGCGCAGCGCGAAACGGCGCGACCGCGCCCGACAGACGCGGCGTGTGCGAGGCGATGTTCACCGCGATCGGCCGGGCCGCCACCGCCCCCTCGTCGAGCGCAGCCGCGCAGCAACGCGCGACCTGCTCGCGCTCGCCACCGATGACGAAGAGGAGCGCCGGGTTGACGATCGCAATTGCGCATTCGAACCGCGCGACAAGGACATCGACGCGGTCACGTGTAAGCCCGCGGACGAAGCCGAGGCCGTCGTTTGCGCCGCTTGCGGCGTCCATCGTTTCGGCGCGCGCAGCAGTAAGCCGCAGCGTCTGCTCGGATGTCCAGACCCCCGCCACGCCCCATGCGGCCATTTCGCCGACGCTATATCCGGCAACGATGTAAGGCTTGGGCGGTGCGAGACCAGCCGCTGTGACCAGCGCACGCGCGACGCACAGGATCTGGCTGGTGCGATTGGCATGGAGCTCGGCCTCCGACGCGTCACGCAGGAGCGTCCCCACATCCCGCCCGAGCAACGCGCCAACTTCTGCCAGGATCGGCACCGCGGCCGGCTGGCCCTCGAACACGTCGAACATCCCGCGATCCTGCCGCCCCTGCCCCGAGCACAACAAGGCAAGCGTCATGCCGCGAGCGCCTCGGCGAACAGCGCCATCGCCAGCAGGTCTGCACACCCCCCGGGGCTTAACCGCCGCGCCGTAAACGCGTGGTGGATCGCGATCGCGCGCGGGCGCCAGTCCGCCGCCCCGACGCTTCCCGCAGCAAGGAATGCCTGCGCCTGTGCTTGGGCGAAGGCGAGTCCCTCGGCACCGCCGCGATACAGCAGGTTGGTATCGGCCACCCCGACGATCAGCGCCATCAACACGTGGACGCGCAGCGCCTCGTCACCCACCGCAAGGCGTCGTCCATCGACCAGCGCGGGCCCCGCGATTCCGTACAGCGATGGAAAGCCGGCCGCAGCCTCCGCCCGTGCGCCGCCAGTCGCATGGCGACGCGCGACTTTGCTGCCGTGACTGTGCAACGCGACCGGACCGCGCAAAATCTCTGTACCCCAGCGATGCGCGACGATCCCGCCCAGCGTCTGCGGCACCGCATAGCGCGCGCGGAACCCGGCGGCGGCGCAGAGCAGGCCCATACCGAAGATCGCGCCGCGATGCGTATTGATCCCGCCGGTCGCTGCCATCATCGCGCCTTCCGCGGCAACGCCGATTGCGCGCAACCGGTCCATGCCTGCCCCTGCGGCACCCGCCTCCGCCAAAGCGGTCAGGAACGGCGCCAGCGCCTCGGCACTGCGATCCATCAGCGCCGCATCCATGTCGTCATGCGCGCCGCTGTCGACCGGGCTGACCAGACCGGGCTTGGGATAGGTTGCGGTCTCAAGCTTGAGGCAGGCGGCAGCGGTGCGCCCTATCTCGACGCTCGTCGCAACCGGCACCGCGCGGACGGGCGCGCTCATGTGAACACCGCCGCTCGCGCGATCAGGCAGTTGCCGTCTCTGGCCTTTGCCAGCAGTTCGGGCGCGTCGGACGCCCATTCGCGCCACGGGATCGCGAGCCCCGTCGCGGTGACGAACTCGCCATCCAGGCGCATCGGCGTCGCCGCATCGATCTGCGCGAGCGATGCCAGCCGTGCCGCCCCCGCCGCGTCCGCCACCGGCCATATGAGGTCGAGGTCCGACGTCGCCGACAGATAGGGCAACCCCGTCAGATATTCCCACGCGAGGCTGCCGAAGCAGCGCGTCTCGGGCGCAAGCGCAAGGATTGCGGCGATGGTGGGCTGCCAGGACGCCGGCGCGCGCTGCAGCGCATCGGCAAGCGAAGGCGGCGGTGCGTCCGAGAGGATCGCATCGGGCACCACGGCGAACGCCAGGCGCTGCTTGCCGAGCGACGGCGGCAGCGGCAGTCCCAACGGGACCAACCCAGCCCCATCGCCACACGCCGCGCGCCGCGCCACGAGCGGACGGCCTGCGTCGATCCAGCCGCTGAGGTCCGGAATGCCCCGCGCTGCCGACTGCGACGCCAGAATCTCCGGCCAGCGGGCCGGGTCGAGACGAACCATCCGATGCCGGTCGAGCTGCATCAGCTTCGCGCGGTTGCGAGGATCTCGTCGGCGATGGCAGCCGCCTTGGGCCGCCCGCCGCGCGCCGCGCCAACCGTCGCGCGCTCGTCCCCGCTCCGCGGATGCGCGAGCAGAACGGTGAGTTGGTCACCCAGGCCGCGCCCGGCGTCCCATACTTCGGCAATCCCGCCGACACGGACCAGATTGTCGAGCCCCGGCGCGAACACCGGTGTAGCCTTCGCCTTTTCCTCGAGCAGTTCGATAGGCAGCTTGGTCACCCGCGCCATCGACAGCAGGTCCATCACTTCGGGATGCGCGCCGGGAAGCGCCACGAGCGTCCCGCAGGCAAGCGCGGTCGCGATGAACGCGCCCGCCGCGCTGCCACCGTAAAGCAGCCCGATCGTGCGGTGCCCCTGCGCCTCGACCAGCAGCAGCGCTTTCGCCAGATGCGCGAGATATTCGCTGAGCCCGAGCAATTCGTCGCGCCGGCTCATCCGCTGGCTAGCGGTATCGACCAGGAACAGGAGCGGCGCGCCGTCGCCGGAACCCGCGACCTCAAGCACCAGCGCGGACAGGCGGATCGCCTGATCGATCCCGATCGGCGCGCCGCCGGTGGCACCGATGACATGCACCATACCGTCCCCCGGCGTCGCGCGGCCGAACAGCAAATCCCCTTCCGTCGTCACGTTGTGGCCAGCGGGGAACAGCGAGTCGAGGATCTCAGCGGGCGTCATCGGCGCTCTCCCGGTACTGGGCGGCAAGGGTTGCGAAGCTGGCGGCGGGCATGTCGGGGATCGCCTGCGGATCCGCGATGCCGAGGCCGCGCCAGATATCGATCCCGTCGGGAGACTCGCCGAACCGTGCGATGCGCCTCTCCAGCCGCGCCTGTTCAGCCGAAAGCATCGCCGCATCGAGCGCGGCGGGCCGGGTGAGGGCAGCGCGCGCAGCGTCGCGAAACGCCGTGGCGTCGTCGTCGACGAACACGTCCGCGCCGCCGATCAGCGTGCGGTGCTTGCCCCCCATCGTCCGCCAGACGAAGCCGCGGTCACGCGAATCGAATTCCTCGACGCCCTTGTTGGTCTCGATCACCTCGGGGCCGCTCACGCTGATGCGCCCCTGTTCCGACACGATCAGCGTCGAACAGCACCCCGCGATCAGCCCGCCGCCGCCATAGCAGCCGGCGCGCCCGCCGATCAGCCCGACGACGCGAACCCCGGCCATCCGTGCCTCGGCAACCGCGCGCATGATCTCGGCGATCGCGATCTCGCCAGCATTGGCCTCCTGCAACCGGACGCCGCCGGTGTCGAACGCGATCACGACGTCGCGCTGCAACGCCTTGGCGGCACGGAGCAGCGCGGTCAGCTTCGCGCCATGCACCTCGCCGAACGCGCCGCCCATAAAGCGGCCCTCTTGCGCTGCGACCAGCACCGGCGTGCCGTCGATCGTCGCGGCGCCGACGACGATGCCGTCGTCGAACTGCGCAGGCAGATCGAAGATTCCGAGATGCGGGCTGATCTCGCGGCGTTCGGGGCCGATGAACTCGGCAAAGCTCGCAGCGTCGACCAGTGCGGTAATCCGCTCGCGTGCGCCGGCTTCATACCAGCTTTGTCGGACGTTGCTCATGCCTCGGGCTCCTCGATCATCCGAACGCCCTGCGCCAGGCGGAGCGAAACCGTGTCGGGCCGCGCGCCGCCATCGTTGATCGCGATCCGCAACCCGCCCGCGGCACGCCGCGCGACGAAATCTGCCGTGACGGCATCCCACAGATCGCCAAAACCGTGCGCCGCGGTGGTGACCTCGATGACGCACCGGTCGGTCACTTCGCTGCGTTCGAGCAGCACCTCGAGATTGCCCGAGGCGACGACGCCGACCAGAGCCATTGCACGCGTGCCGGTCGCCGGCGTCGGCGCTGCAATGTCGAAATGGAGAATTTCCATGAAATCGTCTCCTTACCAGTTCCGGAACCGGCTCGGCGGCCGGTACAGCCCGCCCGACGCGAGCATGAGATCCTTGATCGAGCGCGCCGCCAGCATGTTGCGGTTCGCGTCGAGCGGATCGATGCCGAGATCCTCGGGCCCCTGGATGATTTTCCGCGCCCGCAGTCGCTCGACTATCGCCTTGTCGCGACCGCGACCGATCTCGGTGAACCCTGCGACGCCGCGGATCGCCTGTTCGCGCTCCTCGGCGGTGCGGCACAGGAGCAGGTTGGCGATGCCTTCCTCGGTCACGATGTGCGTGGTGTCGTCGGCATAGACCATGATCGGCGCCAGATCGAGATCGAGTTTCTCCGCCAGTTCGAGTGCGCCTAGCTTCTCGACGAACAGCGGGACATTGCCCTCTCCGAACGTCTCGCCGATCTGCACCACGAGTTTCCGTCCGCGCCGCAATGGTGCCGCAGTATCGGGATCTGCCTCCGCGCCGGCCTGCAACCACGGTGCGCTAGGATGCCGTCGGCCGCGCGCGTCGGAGCCCATGTTGGGCGCGCCGCCAAAGCCCGCGATGCGGTTTGCGGTAATCGTCGAGCTGTGCCCCGCCAGGTCGATCTGTAGCGTCGAGCCGATGAACATGTCGCAGGCATACAGCCCGGCAGTCTGGCTGAAGGCGCGGTTCGAGCGGAGCGATCCGTCGGGGCCGGTGAAGAAGATATCGGGTCGCGCGGCCAGATAATCCTCCATCCCGACCTCGGACCCGAAGCAGTGCACCTGCTCGACCCACCCCGCCTCGATCGCGGGGATCAGCGTCGGGTGCGGGTTGAGCGCCCAATGCGTGCAAATCTTGCCCTTGAGCCCGAGCTTCTCGCCATAGGTCGGCAGCAGCAGTTCGATCGCCGCGGTGTTGAAGCCGATGCCGTGATTCAGGCGGCGCACGCCATAGGGTTCGTAAAGCCCCTTGATCGCCATCATCGCGGTCAGGATCTGCGTTTCGGTCATCGCGGCGGGGTCACGCGTGAACAGCGGCTCGACGTAGAAGGGCCGCCCGGCGTCAAGCACGAAATGAACTTGGTCGCCGGGGATATCGACGCGCGGCAGCGTCTCGACGATCTCGCCGACCTGCGCGATCACCAGGCCGCTCCCGAAGCTCGTCGCCTCGACCACGGTCGGCGTGTCCTCGGTATTGGGGCCTGTATAGAGATTGCCGTGGCGATCCGCGCTCACCGCCGCAATCAACGCGACCTGCGGCGTCAGGTCGACGAAATAGCGCGCGAACAGTTCGAGATAGGTATGGATCGCGCCAAGCTCGATCTTGCCGCCGAACAGCATCTTCGCGATCCGCGCCGATTGCGGCCCCGAATAGGAAAAATCGAGCCGCTTCGCGATGCCGCTTTCGAAGATGTCGAGATGTTCGGGCAGCACGACGCCCGACTGCACCATGTGGAGATCATGGATCCGCGCCGGCTCCACCGCAGCAAGGCCGCGCGCGAGCACGTCGGCCTGTTTCTGATTGTCGCCCTCGACGCAAACGCGGTCGCTCGGCCGCAGGACGGCTTCGAGGAAATCGACGAGTCGCGCAGGATCGATGGTCTTGCCCTTGGCGAAGGCGCTGCCGGCCGCGATCCGCTCCTCGCGCAACGTTTTGCGCGTATTCCATTGCCGCATCGCATCGCCTCCTGACGCTCATTCTCTGCGTTTTCTGTATTCCCTATTGCCCTGAATGCAAGTCTGTGCATACTTAAAGGCGTAAAAGGCGACAGACCGAATACATTGAGAGGATCTACGATGGACGTCCCGCTACCCTCCTCCCGCTTCGCAACGGATCCCGAGGCATGATCGCCGGCGTCGCCCTGCTCGCGATCTGCACGCTGATCGGCCAGCTGCTCGGCGAATGGCTCGGCATGCTGCTTGGCGTGAAGGCCAATGTCGGCGGCGTTGGTATCGCGATGATCCTGCTGATCGTCGCACGGATGTGGCTGAAGAGCCGTGGCCGGTATCAGGAAGGCGTCTCGCGCGGGATCGGCTTCTGGGCCGCACTCTATATTCCGGTCGTCGTCGCGATGGCGGCGCAACAGGATGTCGTCGCCGCAGTCGAAGGCGGGCCGGTCGTTTTGATCGCCGGCGTCGGTGCGCTGCTCGTCTGCTTCAGCGCGGTCGCATTGATGAGTCGGCTGTCGGGCACATCGGAGACGATGGATGAGATCGAGGCACGCGAAGCCCGCGAGGCCGAGCATACCACGCTGGCGGTCGCCCCCCACCCCGACCACGCCCCGCAGCGCTGAGGACCAAGACATGGACGTGATCACCAAGCTCCTCACCGCCAATGCGCTGGTCACCGCGTTTGCGTTCATCGGCATCGTCATGTGGCTGTCGAACCAGCTGTCCGCCAAGCTCACCATGGGCCGCGTCCACGGCTCGGCGATCGCAATTCTGATCGGCCTCGCGCTCGCCTTTTGGGGCGGTCTGGCGACGGGCGGTCACAAGGGGCTCGCGGATCTGCCGATGCTCGCCGGCATCGGCCTGATGGGCGGCGCGATGCTGCGCGACTTCGCGATCGTCGCGACGGCGTGCGAGGTCGACGTCGTACAGGCGAAGAAGGCCGGGCTCATCGGTATCGTCGCGTTGCTGCTCGGCACGCTGTTGCCGTTCATCGTTGGCGCGGTCGTCGCGGCCGCGTTCGGCTATACCGATGCCGTCTCGATGACGACGATCGGCGCGGGCGCGGTGACCTATATCGTCGGCCCGGTGACGGGCGCGGCGATCGGTGCTTCGTCGCCGGTGATCGCACTATCGATCGCGACCGGCGTCTTCAAGGCAGTGATGGTGATGGTCGGCACGCCGCTCGTAGCGGGCCTGATCGGGCTCAACAACCCGCGCAGCGCAATGGTGTTCGGCGGCCTGATGGGCACCGTCAGCGGCGTGTCGGGCGGGCTTGCCGCGACCGACCGCCGGCTGGTGCCGTACGGTGCGCTGACCGCGACCTTCCACACCGGGCTCGGATGTCTGATCGCCCCGTCGCTGCTATACCTGATCGTCCGGGCGATCGTAGGAGGCTGAGCATGGCTGACGCCGACCTCGACGATACGGGATTGCTCTCCGACCGGATTCGCAACGCGCTGACCGACGCGATTTCGTCGGGTGAGCTCGCGCCCGGCACCATGCTCGACGAGCAGCAGCTGGCCGCGCGCTATGGTGCCTCGCGCACCCCCGTGCGCGAAGCACTGCGCCAACTCGCGACCAGCGGGATGGTCGAAGTCCGCCCGCGCCGCGGGGTGATCGTCCGCCACGTCACCGCGGACGAAGTGATGGACATGTTCGAGACGATGGCCGAGCTTGAGGCGACATGCGTCCGCCTCGCGACCTACCGCATCACTCCGCTCGAGCGCAGCCGGTTGCTGCGCATTCACGAAGCCAGCGAGGCCGCGGTCGAAAGCGGCGATGTCGATGCCTATGACGCGCTCAACCGCGAGTTTCACGAAGCGATCTATCGCGCGGCGCAAAACGACTTCCTCGCCGAACAGACGATGGCGGTGCGCACCCGGCTGAACGCGTTCCGCCGCATGCAGCTGCGCCAGGACCGCCGGCTCTCGGTCTCGCGCGCCGAGCATGACGCGGTGATGCGCGCGATCGCGCAAGGCGATGGCGACGAAGCCGCCCGCCGGATGCGCGCGCACATGCTCAACGCCGCGAGCGCGCTCGACAGCTACATCGCGCAGCAGGATCTCGCGCTCGGCAACCCTGCCCCCTTTGCAAAGCCCTGAAGACGTTTGATGAGCGTTGCAGACCTGACCACCAATCCATCCTCCCGCGCCGCCTTGCATGCGCGGTCGCTCGCCGACCCTGACGGGTTCTGGCTCGAGCAGGCGCAGCGGCTCGAGTGGATCACTGCGCCGACCGAGGCGGGCGACTGGTCGTTTGCCGAAACGATTTCCACGTGCGCTGGTTCGACGATGGCGTGCTCAATGTCTCGGTGAACTGCATCGACCGTCATCTCGCAAGCCGCGGCGACCAGATCGCGCTTATCTGGGACGCCGACGACCCCGCCGAGGAGCCGCGGCGCTACACCTATGCGGCGTTGCACGAAGAGGTCTGCGCTTCGCCAACGTGCTGAAAAGCCGGGGTGTCGCCAAGGGCGACCGTGTCACCATCTACATGCCGATGATTCCCGAAGCGGCGTTCGCGCTGCTCGCCTGCGCGCGGATCGGGGCGGTGCATTCGGTCGTGTTCGGCGGTTTCTCCGCCGACGCGCTCGCGGCCGGATGGAGGATTGCGGGTCGAGCATCGTCATCACCGCGACGAGGGCCGACGCGGCGGCAAGGCCGTCCCGCTCAAAGCCTGTGTCGACCAGGCCGCACGGATCTTCACCGGGATCAAGACCGTCGTCGTCGTCCGCGCCACCAGCACGGCCGTCGCGATGCAGGGGGGGGCGCGATGTCTGGTATGACGAGGTCGCCGCAACCGTCTCCGTGCGGTGCGAGCCCGAGCCGATGGCGGCGGAAGACCCGCTGTTCATCCTCTATACCAGCGGGTCGACCGGCAAGCCGAAGGGCGTGGTGCACATCACCGCGGGCTATCTGCGGTGGGCATCGCTCACCCACGCGACGGTGTTCGACTATCGCGCACCCGAAGTCTATTGGTGCGCCGCCGACGTCGGCTGGGTCACGGGGCACAGCGATATCGTCTACGGTCCGCTGGCCAACGGCGCGACGACGGTGATGTACGAGGGGGTGTGCCAAACTGGCCAACCGCGTCGCGGATCAGGGAAATCGTCGATCGCCACCAGGTCGCCACGCTCTACACCGCCCCCACGGCGCTGCGCGCGCTGATGAAGGAGGGCGATGGCTATGCCACCGCCACCAGCCGCGCCTCGCTCCGCCTGCTCGGCAGCGTTGGCGAGCCGATCAACCCCGAGGCGTGGCGCTGGTATCACGGCGTCGAAAGTGCGCTCGTGCTGCATGATGCGGTCGCAGCGGGACATGATCGCCGTGCGGATCACGTCGGACCTGCGCACCGCCATCATCGGCTCACCCGACTATTTCGCCTCCCACGCTGCGCCGGTCAGGCCCGAGGACCTTCAGGACCACGCCTGCATCAACTACCGCTGGCGCGGGAGCGGCGCGCTCGACCGCTGGCCGTTCATGCGCGAGGGGGAGGCGCTCGACATGCAGGTGGAGGGACCGCTCACCCTGAACGACACCGATCTGATCCTGGCGGCGGCGCTCGATGGTGTGGGCTTGGCCTGCCTTCTGGAGGACCGCGTTGCCGTGGACGTTCAGGCAGGCCGCCTCGTGCGAGTCCTGGAGAAGTACACCCTGACCATCCCGGGGTTCGTCCTCTACTACGCCGGCCGCCGGCAAACGCCCCCGGCGCCCCGCGCCCTCATCGACTTCCTAAGGATCGAAAAACCGGGCGATGCCGGGAGCTGACGCACGCCACGGTTTCCGCGGCCGGCGCGAGACCAGCAGCCTGCTCCGCTGCCTTACTTACGCCGGCCAGCGAAATCGTCCATCGCTTGCCAAGATCGGACCTGAGAGTCATTTTGGCTCAATGACACTCCGGGCAAAAGCTAACTCTGGTCAAATCATCGCGGTCTCCGGTGCTTCGACCGGCATCGGTGCCGCCACGGCGCGCGCGCTCGCGGAGCGTGGCTTCCATGTTCTGGCAGGTGTGCGGCGAGAAGAAGACGCCGCAGCGATCCGAGCGGCGAACATCGAGCCGATCATGCTCGACATCAAGGATGGACACGCGGTCGCCGCGCTCGCCCAGCGCATCGCCGCCGATCCGGAGCGGCGTCCGCTCCGCGCGCTGGTCAACAATGCCGGCCTCCAGATCAACGCGCCCGTCGAGACGCTGCCGCTCGCGGTGTGGCGCAGGCTCTTCGACGTCAACCTGTTCGGCCATGTCGCCATGGTGCAGGCGCTGCTGCCTGCTCTGATCGAGGGCCGCGGAACCATCGTCAACATCTCCTCCATCGGCGGAAAGATGGCGATGGCCGGCTATGGCCCCTATGCGGCCACGAAGTTCGCGCTGGAAGCGATGAGCGACTCCTTGCGGCGAGAGGTCGCGCCGCTTGGCGTTAAAGTCGTCGTCGTCGAACCGGGCGCCGTCGCGACAGCGATGCTCGGGCGCGTCGGCGACACGGGCGAGCGAGTCTTCAGCGACATGACCGCCGCGCAGCTTGGTCGGTATGGCAAGCTCATGCGTGCCGTGGTGGCCCAGGCCCAGGCGGCGGCTGGCGGCGCAGTGCCCGCCGAAGAGGTCGGCAGGATGATTGCAGACGCGATCACCAGCGGGCGGCCTCGTGCTCGCTACACCGTTGGCCGCCAGGCCGCGGTCGCCGCTGGCCTCACGAAGCTGTTACCGGACAGGGTACTGGACGCCATGCTCGCCCGCGCTCTCAAGCCTTACGTATCTGAGGATACGACGCCTGAGTGAGGGGCGATCCGGTCTGGACGCGCCCGTCGTCTTCCAAGGCGGCGCATTCCTAGCGAGGATCGGCAGGGTCGGCGTATATGCTTTTGACGAATTCAGATGCGTCAGTCTCCGGCCAGTCGGGATGCTGCTGCTTCAGGGCGGCGTTGATGTTTCTTTGAGTAGCATCGACTGAAATTCCTTGGCGCTTGAGGGACAGCGCTCGTGTGCGGATTCCGCCAACCAGTTCCCGCTCCAGGCCGACGAGCGATCCATCGCCCGGTGCGCTATGGTCCGGCAACACGTGCGAGACGTTCAGCTTGGCGACCTTGTCCAGCGTGGACAGCCATTCCGTAGGCGTGCTGTCATGGCCGAAAATGTACGGGATCGTCTTGTTTTGCACCACATCGCCTGAAATCAGGGTGTGATCCGGCTCGACAAGGGTCAACTCGTCACCGGCGGTGTGAGCGCCACCCAACCAGAGCAGGCGAGCCTTGACACCTCCGCCAAGGTCGATCGAGACCTCTTGGTCGAAGGTTATATCCGGCACCCGCAGTACGACACCCGCGAGCAACTTCTTGTCCTCCTCCGAGATGCTGCGAAACACATCGGTTATCGCCTGCCCGTCCTTATCCAGTTCCCGCTGCTGCACCGCATTGCGGATCAGGATGGTGCCCGGCGGAAAGCCGGGCTCGCCGGCTACGTGCTCCGGATGATAGTGCGTGGTCGTGAGAAACAGCTTGGAATTCTTGGGCGCGAGCGTGGCGACGACACGCGCAACGGTAGCTCCATTCGTTGGCCCCATCCCTGT
>NZ_CAHJWJ010000024.1 GCF_903642285.1 Sphingomonas bacterium | reverse complement strand
GGCGGCGCGGTCGTCGGCGGCAGCACGGCTGGCGACACCAGCCCCGGTTGCCCTCCGGGCTATGTCGTCCGCGGCGGCGCCCCCGCCTTCGTCTTCGCGGCTGACAACGGGCCCTATTATTACGCGGCGCCCGAATGGTATCGGCCGTGGTTCTTTTACGAGGGTCGCTGGACGTATCGGCCCTATCCGTACCACACCTTTTACTACCGCAATTACGGTTACGGTCGGGGATACGGGCGCGGTCCCGGCTATCGCGGCGGTCGCTACCGGCATTATTGATCTGGTAGGACACGGGGACGTCAGGTCAGCGACGTCCCCGTGATCGTCAGGAACAGCCAGTAGAGCAGCCCGGACAGCAGCATCGCGACGGGCAGCGTCAAGACCCAGGCCGACACGATCCGCGCGATCGTCCCCCCTTGCAGCCCCTGCCCGTTCGCGACCGCCGATCCGGCGATGCCGGACGACAGGATATGCGTCGTCGACACCGGCAGCCCGCCCCATTCCGCCGCGAGGATCGTAGCTGCGGCGGTCAATTCGGCCGAAGCGCCCATCGCATAGGTCAAATGCTTCTTGCCTATGCCTTCGCCCACCGTGACGACGATCCGCTTCCACCCGACCATCGTGCCGAGCCCGAGCGCGATCGCGACCACGATTTTGACCCATAACGGAATGTACCGCGTTCCCTTCTCCAGCTTGCCCGCAAAATCCTTCATCGGTCCGGCCTGTGCGGCCGGAACCTTGCCCTCGTCCTTCGTCGCCATGCGGAGCGCGTCGAGTTCGAGATACATGTCGTTGCGCATGTTCGGCGTCGCCGCCGCCGGCACCGCCGCGATCGACCCGAAGGACGAAACGCGCTTCGACAAATCCTGCGCCACCGACGCCATCGCGCCATATGCCGCCGGCGTTCGCGTGTCGCGCTTCTGCAGCGCATCGCGAAGGACCGTGCGCGCGTCGCCGATCGGCGTGATCGTCCGCGTACCGGCCTGTTGCACCAGCGCGCCATGCGCCGCGTTGGCGCTCTGGACGAAGGCCGGCGTGGCGCTGTCCGCCATCGTGCGATTGAGCGCATAGGCGGTGGGCGCGACGCCGATCAGGATCAGCATGATGAGCCCCATGCCCTTTTGACCGTCATTGCCGCCATGCGCGAAACTGACCGCGGTGCAGGTGAAGATCAGCAGCGCGCGAATGCCCCTGGGCGGCGGCGCGTCGCCTTCGGGTTCCTCGTAGAGCTTCGGGTTGCGGATCAGCGCCTTCATCACGAAGAACAGGAGCAGCGCGCCGAAGAACCCCATCAGCGGGCTGAACAACAGTGCGGACAACACCTTGGTCGCCTGGCTCCAATCGACCCCGGAGGTGCCGCCGCGGCCGCTCGACAGCAACTGGTTGGCGAGGCCGACGCCCAGGATCGACCCGATCAGCGCGTGGCTCGAACTGTTCGGGATGCCGACATACCAGGTCATCAGGTTCCACAGCAGCGCCGCGATCAGCAGTGCGAAGATCATCGCATAGCCAGCGGTCGACCCCACGTTCAGGATCAGCTCGACCGGCAGCAGCGTGACGATCGAATACGCGACCGCGCCCGACGAGACGATGACCCCCGTAAAATTCCAGAAGCCCGACCAGAGGACGGCGACGGGCGGGGTCAGCGAATTGGTATAGATGACGGTGGCAACCGCGTTGGCGGTATCGTGGAAGCCGTTGACGAATTCGAACGCCAGCGCGATCAGCAGCGCAAGCGCAAGGAACGCGAACGCGCCGAGCGCGAGCGGCTCGCCCGCATGCCGCGTCTCCGAGAAGATTTGCCACGCCGCGAAGGCGATACCGCCGGCAAGCACGACCAGGAAGCCGGTCTTCGCACCGGGATGCACGGGGTGATCGAATCGGTCCGTTCCGCGGGCGGCGGACGTTACGGGAATGCTGGCCATCGGATGATCCTCGCCATGAGTCGCGAGCGCTGGAAGCGCCGATCATCCGACAATCGACGGCTATTGTGACGGTGGCATGACTGAGGTGTCGGGCGGCATTTCGGCAGATGATCGGGCATGACGGTCGAACGAAATGATCGCTGCGAGGTCGCCTGACGGCATCGACCGTTCGAGCGCAATAGCCGCACTCGCTGCGAGCAGGTCAAGCTGAAGCCGATCCGAAATGACCTGCCTCAACTCGCCGCGGGGGCGTCAGAACTTGATACGCCCCGTACCGCCGAAGGTACGCGGCGCGCCCAGGAACGCATCGAGCACGCCCGTCGCGTTGCTCGGCACGTTCTGGAAGCCGGAGTCGAACGCCACTTGCTCGTACTTGGTGTTGAACGCGTTCTCGACCCACGCCTCGATGCTCCAGCGATCGTTCGACGGACCGAAGCCGATACGCGCGTTAGTGAGCGTGTACGCCTTCTGGATCTTGCCGGGATCGAGATCCGAACCGGTGTTGTAGTCCGAGCTGTACTTGGCACCGACGTTGAACCGGGCCTTGTAGCTCTCGCCCAGCGGCTGGGTGTAGGTGCCCGACAGCGACGCCGACCAGAGCGGCGCCAGCGACAGACGCGAATTCGCCTGACCCTGGAACTCGGTCTTGGCGACCAGGTCCGCAAGCTGCGCGGTGGTCAGGTCGTAGCGCGTATCGGCATAGGTCACGCCGCCCTGGAAGCTGAGCCGTGGTGCCGCGAACCATACGAAGTCGACGTCGACGCCCTTGCTGATCACATGCGGCACCGAGTCCACCACGAACACCAGCCCGTTGAAGGTGTTGAGCTGGAAACCGGTATAGCGCTCATAGAAGCCGGTGACGTTGAACAGCACCTTGCGGTCGAACAGGGTCGCCTTCTCGCCGATCTCGAACGCGTTGTTCGTTTCCTTGCCGAATTCGGTGTTGGTGATCGGCGTGTTGACCGCCGCGCTGCCGGGGGCGCAGCCGGCGGTGCCGACCGCGCAGGTCACGCGGTCGAGGTTGAACCCGCCCGCCTTGTAGCCACGCGCATAGGACGCATAGACCAGCAGGTTGCGATCGAACTTGTAGGCGAGCTTCGCCGTTCCCGACAGATTATGCTCGGTCTCCGCCTGATGATCGAAGAAATTGTTATAGCCCGGGCTGAGGAAAGGCAGGCAGAGCGTTTCGTTGACTGCCGCCAGCTGCGCCGCCGCCGCCGGCTGAACCGCGTTCAGGATGCCGAACGCCGCATTCGCCGCTCCGCAACCCGCGCCGCCACCGATGTTGCTGCTATAGCTGTTCAGCGACTTCTGGTCGATCGTGTAGCGAAGGCCGATGTTGAAATCGAGCTTGCTGGTCAGATGCACCGTGTCGTTGGTAAACAGCGCATAGGTGTCGTCGTCCTGGCGATAGCGATCGACCGATCCGCTGTTCGCCGCATAGTTGACGCCGCGCGCACCGTTGCTGCTGACGAATGGGAAGGTGAGGCCCGTCTGCAGGAAGGTCGGATCGGCACGCTGCTCGACCAGCGGCGACAGCGCCAGGCTGAGATACGGGGTGAATGCGTTGCCCGTCAGGACGCTCGAATTCTGGTGAAGATTCTCGTAGGAATAGAAGCCGCCGACGAGGTAGTCGATGCTCTTGCTGGTGCCGGCGTAGCGCAGTTCCTGGCTCATCGTGCGGAACAGCGACGAGTTGCTGTTGTCATCCGGCAGGTACAGCAGATCGAGCGTCGAGAAATCGGCGTCGAAGCCGCCGGTCTGCTTCCAGCTGCGGACCGCGGTGACCGAGGTCAGCGTGCCGGGTCCGATCTCGCCATCGATCTGCAGCGAGACGCCGCCGTCGCGCGTCTTCTGCGCATCCGGACGGTTGGCATAGGCATTGCGCGCATAGGGGTTGGTCGGATCGCCGTCATTGCCGCCCAGCGCCGCGACGACGCCGTTGGCGAGGTTCGGGATCGGTGCCTGGCTCGGCCGGATGATGACCGCGATGCAGCAATGCTCGTTGCGGCTCGAATAATCGGCGATCAGGCGCGCGGTAAAGGTGTCGTTCGGCTTGAACAGCAACTGGCCGCGGATGGTGTAGAAATCGCGGTCGGTGTCCCGCGTCGCGGTGTTGGGACCGGCACCGTCGTTGACGCGGAAATAGCCGTCGCGCTGGCGATCGGCGAAGTACAGGCTGGCGGCGAGCTTGTCGCTGACCGGCCCGGTCACCTCGGCGGCACCGCCGATCGCGCCGTAATTGCCCGCGGTGAATTCGGCGTCCGCATGATATTCGAACTGCGGCAGCGCGGTGATGATGTTGATGACGCCCGCGGTCGCCGACTTGCCGAACAGCGTGCCCTGCGGACCCTTCAGCACTTCGATCCGCTCGACATCGCCCAGATCGCCGAAGCCGACGCCGTTGCGCGAGCGGTAGACGCCGTCGATCACGATGCCGACCGAGCTCTCGAGGCCGGGATTGTCGCCGACCGTACCGATGCCGCGGATGCGCGCCGTGGTGGAGCCTTCGCTGCTGGTCGAGGTCACGAGCAGGCCGGGGGCGAGAAGCGCCAGGTCCTTGATGTCCTTGACGCCATTGTCCTGCAGCAACTGGTGGCTGACGGTCGTGACCACGATCGGCACGTCCTGCAGGCTCTGGCTGCGCTTCTGCGCGGTGACGATGATATCGTCGACGCTGGCGGGCGCGGATTGAGTCGCACCGGTCTGCGCGGCGGTGCTCGCGACGGGCTGCGCGGCCTGGGGCACCGCGGCGTTGTCGCTCGGCTGCGGCGTCTGGCTGGCGGCGGATTGGGCGAGCGCCGGCTGGGCGACCAGACCAGCGGCGAGCGCCGCTACGGACACGACGATACGCAAATGGCCACCAATCATAATATATCCTCTCCACAGTCTTAAACGCTGCGGCGGGTTGCTTAGGAGGCAATTTCATTCCGCTCAATGACGATCTAACGACGGCGTGGTTTTATTCGAAGATCGGGTATGGAATTTCGGTGGACTGTTGCCCGAAAGTCGCTCTTTGAGAAAGCGTAGCGGCTTCATGATCCGGCGACCCGGTATATATCCGGTTCAGCTTCGCGGCATTAGCCGGCTCCTGCACCGGATCGACACGGTGCGCTGCATCACTTCCGCACGGGACACGCCCCTTGACAGCGCGGCACGGCGCTGCGTGAAAGCGGTTCCGAGCGGATCACGGGACCATCATGACGCAAAGCGATTTCGGCCCGAACGAGGGATCGACCGGTCTAACCGACCCATATCCAGGCGACGGCTACACGATGCACCGCCGCGGCCGCGTGCTCAGCTGGATATTCGGCATATTGGGCCTGTTGGCGCTGATCGCCGGAGCGGTCGCTCTGTCGCACCATAGCAACAGCGCATCGGGCACCGGGCAAGGCGGCGGCGGGGGGCGCCGTGGCGCAGGCGGCGGCGGACGTGGCGGCGGCGGTGGCCCCGGCAGCGGTGGCCCCGGCGGCCCTGGTGGGGGCGCGAACCAGCCGACGACTGTCGGCACCGCGACCGCGACCGCGGCGGACCTGCCGATCCAGATCGAGGCGCTGGGCACCGTCACGCCCGCGGCCACCGTCACCGTCCGACCGCAGGTATCGGGCACGATCACGCAGCTGCTGTACCGCGAGGGGCAGCTGGTCCACCGCGGCCAGGTGCTGGCGGTGATCGACCCGCGCCCCTACCGCGCCGCACTGCTGCAGGCGCAGGGCGCACTGATGCGCGACCGCGCGCAGCTGGCCAATGCCCGCGTGCTGCTGAACCGGTACAACATGCTGCTGAACGAGGATTCGGTGGCGCGGCAGGACCGCGACACGCAGGCGGCATTGGTCGGTCAGCTGCAGGGCACGATCGCGATCGACCAGGGCGCTGCCGACCAGGCGAAGATCAACCTGGGCTATACGCGCATCGTCGCCCCCGTCGCGGGGCGGATCGGTCTGAAGGTCGTCGATATCGGCAACTATATCGCCGCGGGCGACACCAACGGCATCGCGGTCGTGACCACGCTGCAGCCGATCGACGTGGAATTCGCGGTCCCGCAGCAGCAGGTGGCGGAAGTGCAGCAGCGAGTCGTCGCTGGTGCCGAGATCCCAGCGCTCGCGCTCGACAGCGCACGCGTCAAGACGCTCGACACCGGGCATTTCACGACGCTCAACAATCAGGTCGACACCACGACCGGGACCGTGAAGGGCAAGGCGCGTTACGCCAACGGCCAGTTCCAGCTCTACCCGAGCGAGTTCGTCAACGTGCGGCTTACCATCGACACCATCAAGGACGCGGTGACGGTGCCCCCCGCCGCGGTCCGGTCCGGTCCGGACGGCGGTTTCGTGTGGGTGCTGAAGCCCGACCGCACGGTCACCGAACGCAAGGTGACGACGGGCGTCAATACCGGCGACAAGGTGCAGGTCGTTAAGGGGCTGGCGCTGAACGAGACGATCGTCACCGACGGTGGGGACCGCCTCACGGAGGGGGCGAAGGTCACGCTGCCCGGGGACAAGCCGGCGGCAGGTGCGGGCGGGCATAGCGGCCGCCACAAGCGCGGCTGATCGACATGGGCCCGTCCCGCCTGTTCATCCTCCGCCCGGTCGCGACCGCATTATTCATGGTCGCGATCGTGCTGGCGGGGTTCGTCGGCTTCCGGCTGCTGTCGCTCTCCGCGCTGCCGCAGGTCGATTACCCGACGATCCAGGTGACGACGCTCTACCCCGGCGGCAGCCCGGAGGTGATGAGCCAGACCGTCACCGCGCCGCTGGAACGTCAGTTCGGGCAGATGCCGGGGCTCGCACGGATGGAATCGACCAGCGCGTCGGGTGCCTCGGTCATCACGCTGCAATTCACGCTGGCCGAAGGGCTCGACGTCGCCGAGCAGGAAGTGCAGGCCGCGATCAACGCAGCGCAGGCGCTGCTCCCCGCGGACCTGCCGGCACCGCCGATCTACGCTAAGGTCAACCCGGCCGACGCCCCCATCCTGACGCTGGCGATCACGTCCGAGACAATGCCGCTGACTCAGGTCCAGTCGATCGTCGATACGCGGCTGGCGCAGAAGATCAGCCAGATCACCGGCGTCGGGCTGGTCGGGCTCGCGGGCGGACAGAAGCCCGCGATGCGGATCCGCGCGGACACGCAGAAGCTCGCGTCCTACGGCCTCAGCCTCGCGCAGATCCGCACCGCGATCACGGGCGCGAACGCCAATTCGGCGAAGGGCAGTTTCGACGGCACCAACCGCGCGTACCAGATCAACGCCAACGACCAGCTGGAAACGGTCGACGATTACGACAACCTCATCGTCACCTACGCCAACAACGCTCCCGTCCGCCTGAAGGACGTGGCGCAAGTGATCGAGGGCGCGGAGAATGCGCGGCTCGGTGCGCTCGCGAACGACACCCCGGCGATCATCCTGAACGTCCAGCGCCAGCCGGGTGCGAACGTCATCGCGACGACCGACATGATCAAGGCGCAGCTGCCGGCGCTGCTGAAGAGCCTGCCCGCCGGACTGCACGCATCGGTGCTGGCGGATCGCACCACGGGCATCCGCACATCGGTGAACGATGTCGAGTTCGATCTGCTGCTCGCGATCGTCCTCGTCGTGCTGGTGATCTTCTTCTTCCTCCACTCCGCCCGTGCGACGCTGATCGCGGGGCTGGCGGTGCCGATCTCGCTGACCGGCACGTTCGGGGTCATGTACCTGCTGAACTACAGCCTCGACAACCTCAGCCTCATGGCGCTGACGATCGCGACCGGGTTCGTGGTCGACGACGCGATCGTGATGATCGAGAACATCCAGCGCCATATCGAGGACGGGATGGATCCGTTCCCGGCGGCGCTGAAGGGCGCGGGCGAGATCGGCTTCACGATCATCTCGCTGACCGTCAGCCTCATCGCGGTGCTGATCCCGCTGCTGTTCATGGGCGACATCGTCGGGCGGCTGTTCCGCGAATTCGCGGTGACGCTGGCGGTGACGATCCTCATCTCCGCGGTCGTGTCGCTGACGCTGACGCCGATGCTGGCCGCACGCTGGCTGAAACGGCCCGAGGACGAACGTCACAGCCGCATCGCCGAACGATCCGCCGCGGCCTTCGCACGCGTCGAGCATCATTACGAGCGCGGGCTCGACTTCGTGCTGTCGCGCCGGTTCGCGACGTTGCTGGTCGCGATCGGCACGCTGGTGCTGACGGTGCTGCTGTATCTCGTCATCCCCAAGGGGCTGTTCCCGACGCAGGACACCGGCCAGTTGCAGGCGCGGATCACCGCCGGGAACAGCGTGTCCTACACCCAGATGGCGACGCTGCAGGCGAAGGCCGCGCAGACCATTCTGCAGGACCGCGACGTGGCATCGCTCGCGTCCTTTGTCGGGGTCGACGGATCGAACAATGCCTCGCTCAACAGCGGCACGATGCTGATCAACCTTAAGACGAGCCATGGGAGCCAGGCGGACCTGATGGTGCGGCTGAAGACTGCGGTCGACGGGATCGCCGGGCTGACCTTGTACCTGCAACCCGTCCAGGACCTGACGATCGACGCCGCGACGGGGCCGACCCAGTACCGGCTGTCCGTGCAAGGGTCGAACACCGCGGACGTCGTCGCCGAATCGAAACGGATCGCCGTCGCACTGCAAGGCAGTCGGAAGCTCGCCAACGTCTCGACCGATGCGGGCGCGACCGGATCGTCCGCGCTGGTCAACATCAACCGCGACACCGCCGCGCGGCTGAACATCACCGCGTCCAGCGTCGACGACACGCTCTATTCGGCGTTCGGGCAGCGCATCGTCTCGACGATCTTCACCGAGACCACGCAGTACCGGGTGATCCTGGAGGCGGCCTCCGGAGTGGTGATCGATCCGCAGTCGCTCGGGCTGCTCCACGTCCAGGCGCAGGGCGGCGCGACGCCGCTGAACGCGATCGCGACGATCACCGAAGGTCAGTCGCCGCTCGCCATCACGCATGTCGGGCAATTCCCCGCGGCAACGGTGAATTTCGACGCCGCTCCCGGCGTGTCGCTCGGCACCGCGACCAACGCGATCAGCAAGGCGGTCGGGCATTTGCAGCTGAAGCGCGGGGTGACGATCACGTTCCTGGGTGCGGCAAGCGCCTTCGCCAGTTCGCTCAACAACCAGCTGTGGCTGATCCTGGCGGCGTTGGTCTGCGTCTACATCGTGCTCGGCGTGCTGTACGAAAGCTTCATCCACCCGGTCACGATCCTGTCGACCCTGCCGTCCGCCGCGGTCGGCGCGTTGTTCGCGCTGTGGATCACGGGGCATGACCTCGACATCATCGGGATCATCGGCATCGTCCTGCTGATCGGCATCGTGAAGAAGAACGCGATCATGATGATCGATTTCGCGATCGCCGCGGAACGCGACGAGGGGCTGCCGCCCGTTCAGGCGATCCGCCGGGCCGCGGTCCTTCGCTTCCGGCCGATTCTGATGACGACGCTGGCCGCGCTGTTCGCCGCGGTGCCGCTGATGCTCGGTTTCGGCGAGGGCGCGGAGCTTCGCCGGCCGCTCGGCATCGCGATCTTCGGCGGGCTGATGGTCAGCCAGCTGCTGACGATTTTCACCACCCCGATCGTCTATCTGTATTTCGACCGCGCGCAGCAGCGGCTCGCGAAACATGGCTGGGGTGCCAAGGCCCCGCCCGGCATCGGTCCCGAGGCCGAAGCGTGAACCTGTCGGCACCCTTCATCCGGCGGCCGATCGCGACGATCCTGCTGACGATCGGGATCGCGCTGGCCGGGATCGCCGGGTTCCTGTCGCTGCCGGTGGCGCCGCTGCCGCAGGTGGAGTTTCCCGTCATCAGCGTATCGGGGACACTGGCGGGGGCCAGCCCGGAGGTGATGGCGCAAAGCGTCGCGACGCCGCTCGAACGGCGACTGGCGACGATTTCTGGCGTCAACGAGATGACGTCGTCCAGCTCGCTCGGCTCGACCCGGATCACGCTGCAGTTCGATCTGTCGAAGAATATCGACGGCGCGGCGCGTGAGGTGCAGGCGGCGATCAACGCCGCGCGGGTCGATCTGCCGGCGACGCTGAAGCAGAACCCGACCTATCGCAAGGTCAACCCGGCGAACCAGCCGGTGGTGACGCTGGCGCTGACATCCGACACCAAGACCGCGGGGCAGGTCTACGACGCGGTGTCGAACATCATCCAGCAGCGGATGCTCCAGATCCCGGGCGTCGGCGATGTCGAGCTTGGCGGCGGATCGCTTCCGGCGGTCAGGGTCGACGTCGATCCCTATCGGCTCAGCAGCTACGGCATCGCGATGGAGGACGTCCGCGCCGCGATCCAAGCGGCGAACGCGAACCGGCCCAAGGGATTAGTGCAAGGGCCGAACGGCCATGCGTGGCAGATCTACACCAACGCGCCGGGGCAGGTGGCGGCGGATTACCGGTCGCTCGTCATCGCATGGCGCAGCGGCGCGTCGGTGCGGTTGCAGGATATCGCCACCGTGAGCGACGGCGTCGCCGACACGCGCACGCTCGGCCTCTACAACGGCAAGCGCGCGATCGTCGTCAACATCACGCAGCAACCGGGCGCGAACCTGATCCAGATGGTCGACGCGATCAAGGCGGAGCTGCCCGGCATCCGCGCGCAGATCCCCGCCGACATCCAGCTGCAGGTCGCGATGGACCGCACCAGTTCGATCCGCGCGTCGATCAAGGAGATCGAGATCACCGTCATCATCGCGCTGATCCTGGTGGTGCTGGTCGTCTACGCCTTCCTGCGCGACGTCCGCGCGACGATGATCCCTGCGGTCGCCACCATCGTGTCGCTGATGGGCACGTTCGGGGTCATGTATCTGCTCGGCTTCAGCCTCAACAACCTGTCGCTGATGGCGATCACGGTCGCGACCGGCTTCGTCGTCGACGATGCGATCGTCGTGCTGGAGAATACGACGCGGCATCTGGAGGCGGGGATGAACCGCTTCGAAGCCGCGTTGCAGGGCGCGTCCGAGGTCGGCTTCACCGTGCTGTCGATCTCGCTCAGCCTTGTCGCGGTCTTCATCCCCCTGCTGTTCATGGGCGGCATCGTCGGCCGCCTGTTCCGCGAATTTGCGGTGACGCTGTCGGTCGCTGTCATGATCAGCCTGGTGCTGTCGCTGACCACCACGCCGATGCTGTGCGCCTGGTTCCTGCGGCCCGACACCGTATCGCCGGAGCATCGCCGGGGCGGGCGAGTGTCGCAGGTGCTGGAACGCGGCTGGGTACGCGTCGAGCGGACCTATGCCAGGAGCCTCGACTGGGCGCTGGCGATGAAGCCGCTGGTCCTGCTGCTGCTCGTCGCCGTCATCGGCCTGACCGTCTATCTCTACATCGCGGTGCCCAAAGGGTTCTTCCCGACGCAGGAATCGCCGCTGCTGATGGCGGGCGTCCGTGCCGACGAGAGCGTGTCGTTCCAGTCGATGCAGGAGAAGCTGAAACAGGTCGTCGGGATCATCAAGAAGGACCATGCGGTCCAAAGCGTCGTCGGCTTCACCGGCGGCAGCCGCGCGGGCGGCGCCTTCATCATGATCGCGCTCAAACCCGTCGAACAGCGTCCGGGCAAGCCCAGCAGCGTCGTTGCGACCGATCTGCAACGACGGCTCCAGCCGGTCAAGGGCATCCGCCTGTTCCTGATGCCGGTACAGGACCTGCGCGTCGGCGCGCGGCAGGGCAATGCGACGTATCAATATACGCTGATGGCGGACAGTACCGCGGACCTGAAGACCTGGTCGCAAAAACTGACCAAGGCGCTGGAGGCGAGCCCCGTCCTGAAGAATGTCGACAGCGACCTGGCCGAGAACGGCGTCGAAAGCTTCGTCAATATCGACAAGGACACCGCGTCGCGGATCGGCATCACCGTCACCGCGGTCGACAACGCGCTGTACGACGCGTTCGGGCAACGCAACGTCGCGACCATCTACGAGGATATCAACCAGTATAGCGTCATCCTGGGCTGGGCCCCGTCGTCGCTCGGCGGCCCGCAATTCCTGCCCGGGGTCCGAATCCCGACCGCGTCGCCGGTCGCGGTGTCGACCGCCGCCTCGACGGGCACCGGCACGACGACCGCGACGGGGGCGACGACCAGCACCGGCGCGACCGTTGCGACGCTGAACGGCACTGCGACCGGCACGGATACCACCGCCACCACCGCCTCGGGTACGACGCAGGCCGCCGCGAGCCCCGCGACCGGATCGGCAAGCACCGCGGTCAGCCCCAACCCCGCGCTGCGCGACGCATCGACCGGATCGGCGCTGGCGACCGCGGTGCGGACGATGGTGCCGCTGAACGCGGTCGCGTCGTTCACGCAGGCCGCGACCGCCGCCAGCGTCAATCACCAGGGGACCGAGGTCGCCGCGACCGTCTCGTTCGATCTCGCGCCGGGCAAGGCCTTGTCGGACGCGAAGACGGTCATCGACCAGGCCGAAGCGCAGATCGCGATGCCGTCGACGGTGCACGGCGCGTTCGCGGGCACCGCGCTCCAGGCGCAGCAGAGCCAGGGATCGCAGCCGCTGCTGATCCTCGCCGCACTCGTCACGATCTACATCGTGCTGGGCATCCTGTACGAAAGCCTGATCCATCCGCTGACCGTGTTGTCCACGCTGCCGGCGGCCAGCGTCGGCGCGGTGCTGGGGCTCATGATCATGGGGATGGATTTCTCGATCATCGCGCTGATCGCGGTCTTCCTGCTGCTCGGCATCGTGAAGAAGAACGCGATCCTCATCATCGACTTCGCGATCCACGCGCAGCGCGACCGCGGCCTCACCGCCGTCCAGGCCGCGCGCGAAGCCTCGCTGCTCCGCTTCCGCCCGATCCTCATGACGACACTTGCCGCCGCGCTCGGCGCGCTGCCGCTCGCGATCGGGTTCGGCGAGGGTGCGGAGCTTCGCCAGCCGCTCGGCGTCGCGATCATCGGCGGGCTCATCGCGAGCCAGCTGCTGACCCTCATCACCACGCCCGTCGTCTATGTTTCGCTCGACAATCTCGCGCAGCGCCGCAAGCGCCGGCGCGATCGTCGCCGCGGCCGCATCCAGCGGCGTCCAACCGAGCTTCCCGCATGACCCTGAACCCCCATGTCCTTCGGCGTCTCGCCACCCTTGCATCGACGCTCGCGCTCGCGGGCTGTTCGCTCGCGCCCGCCTATCACCGGCCGAACGTCGGTGCCGCCGGGGCGACGCCGCCGAGCTGGAAGACCGCGCCCGGCTGGGCGATCGCGACCCCGCTCGACGATGCGCCGCGCGCCGACTGGTGGACCGCGTTCGCCGATCCCGCGCTGAACGATCTCGTCGGCCGTGCGGTGGCGCACAACCAGACGCTGGCACAGGCGGCGGCGACCTACCGCCAGGCCCGCGCCACCACGCGGGAGGCGCGCGCGAACCTGTTCCCGACGATCGGGGTGAACGGCGACGTCACCCATACCTATTCGGGCGGCAATACCGCGGTCGTGACCGGCGGCACGGTGTCGGGGGGAACGACGACCGGGACGGGAACGGGTACGGGTACGGGTACGGGTACGGGTACGGGTGGTACGGGTGGTACGGGAACGACCGGCACTGGCACGACCGGTACCGGTACGACCGGCACCGGCACGACGACGGGAACGATCACCAGCGGCGGCCGGGCGACGACCAACTACCGCGTCAACCTGACCGCCGCCTGGACCCCCGACTTCTTCGGCGCGCTGACCAATACCGCGCGCAATGCCCGGCTGACCGAACAGGCGCGGCTCGCCGATCTCGCCAACGCGCGGCTCGCACTCCAGGGCGAGCTCGCGACCGATTACCTGTCCCTGCGCGGCGTCGACGCGCAGATCGCCAGCCTGACCGCGACCGTCGAGGCGTATCAAAGGTCGCTGACCATCGCGACCAATCGCTACAATGCCGGCGTCGTCGCGCGCACCGACCAGTTCCAGGCGCAGTCGCAGCTCGCCTCCGCCCAGTCCGACCTGGTCGGCGAACAGCGTACCCGCGCGCAGTTCGAGGATGCGATCGCGGTGCTGGTCGGCGAGAACCCGGCGGGGTTCACGATTCCCTCGCTCGGCACGACCTGGTCCGCCGCCGTCCCCGCGGTGCCGCTCGTCGTGCCCGCCACGCTGACGCAGCGCCGCCCCGACATCGCATCGGCCGAGCGCGCGGTCGCCGCCGCCAACGCGCAGATCGGGGTACAGCGCGCGGCGTTCTTCCCGACGGTCGACCTGACCGGCGAGGCGGGGTTCAACAACGACTCGCTGTCCGGGCTGTTCTCGTCCGCGGCGTCGCTCTGGTCGCTCGGCGCGTCGGTCGCGGAGACGCTGCTCGACTTCGGTGCGCGCAAGGCCCGGGTCGCACAGGCGCGCGCCGCCTATGACGCCGCGGTCGCCAACTACCGGCAAGTCACGCTGACCGCGTTCCAGGAAGTGCAGGACGACCTGATCGCGGTCCAGGTGCTGGCGCGGCAGGAGCAGTTGCTTCGCACCGCCTCGGTCGCGGCGGACCAGTCCGAGGCGACGCTTCGCAACCAGTACCGCGCGGGACTGGTCGTCTTCACCGATGTCGTGACGTCGCAGGCGACCGCGCTCGCCGCGCGGCGTGCGCTGCTCCAGGCGGAACAGGATCGCCAGACCGCGGCGGTGGCGCTGGTCCAGGCGCTTGGCGGCGGCTGGTCGGAGGCGGACCTGACGAGCGGCGCGGAGGTCGCGCGCGCCGCGGCGGTCGCGCAGAGCAACCGCTAGCGGACGCGACCGCCGGGGAACGGGGTCGACCCGCAGGGGTTGAGAGGGTCCCTCCTCCGAGGCTTCCGCCGACATGCCGATACCCCTTGCGCTGATCCTCGCCGCCGCGTCCGTCGCGCCGGCCGCCCCCGTCTGGCCTGCGGGCGTAACGCTGCCCGCAGGCCGCGCGATCGACGAAGACTATCGCCGGCAGTTCGACCGGTGCGATCGGGAGCGTCGCTTCCGCGGCCGTCGCCCGAAATATGGTTGCAAGGGCGATCCGAACGCGGTCACCGCGCTTCGCAGGCTGCCGGGCGGCGCGGTGGCTTTCGTCTCCAAGCTGGCGGTCGATCTCGACGGATCGGCCTATGCGTGCAGCCCGAACCGCGGCCGCACCGATCAATGTCCGACCTCGCTGATGCTGCCCGACGGCAGAGGCGGGGAAGTGCCGGTGGATGCCGGGACGATCCCCTATGTCGTCATTCCGCAAGCCGGTCCGAAAGCCGTTCGCGGCGAGTTCGAACGGCTGACCGGAGTCGGTATCGGCGATTTCGGCGTCGTGATCGCGAATGGCCGAACGGTCCCGGTCATCGTCGCGGATACCGGTCCCTATGCCAAATTGGGCGAAGGATCGCTGGCGCTGCACCAGGCGCTCGGGCGGCGGCTGTGCACGGCGCGCGGCGGCGGCGGGCAATGTACCGCGGTGGTGTCGCCGATGGAGAGCATGACCGGCGGCGTGACGACGATCCTGTTTCCAGGCAGCGCACGGGGCGACCTGACGTCGGCGAATATTGCCGGCATCGTTCGCGTGGAGGGGATGCAGTTGCTGGCGGCGGCGCGAAAGGGAAGAGACTGACTATTTTCGTCATCCCGGGCCTCGTCCCGGCATGACGGATATGCTGGACAGGGTTCATCCCCCCGCCAGCACCGCCAAAGCCTCTCCAGCCCGTATCTCCTGCCCTTCCACCAGATCGGTGGACCCGACCGCCCCTGCAGGCAGAAACACCAAGATCGTCGAGCCATGCTCGAACCATCCCATTTCCGCCCCCTTCGCCAAGGCGACATCGCAGGCCACCCGCGCGCGCCTCAGGTCGCGCGCCATCGGCTCCGTATCCATGAACGCCAGCCGGATGCTCGCCACCAGGATCGCCGCGACCGGCACCAGCAGCACCGGCGTTCCCCCCGCCAGCCGCGCCTCGATCACGACACGTTCGTTGCGGCAGAACAGGCGTTCGACGCGTTTCAATGCGATCGGGTTCACGTTCCAGCAGTCCCCCGAGAGATAGCGCACCCCCTCGACCGTCATGCGCGCGGGCGCGTGGAAGCGGTGGTACATCGCCGCGGTCAGCCGGAGCGTGACGAACCAGCCATGCTCGAACGTCGCGGCCACCGCCCGATCGGGGATCAGATCCTGCAGCCGGTAGGGGAAGCCCTTCACCTGATAGAGCGCGTCGCCCTCGATCCGGCCATGCGCCCCGACGATCGCGTCGCACGGGCTCGCCAGCACCGACGGGTCGGGATCGAACGACCGCGCACCGGGGCGGAGCCTTCGCGTGAAGCCGTCCTTCAACGACCGGAACCGAAGGGTCGCAGCGTCCGACAGGTCGGGGCCGGCGAAGAACCGCCACGCCGCGAGCGCGGGCACGCGGACCAGCGGATGCTCCACGCGCGCGATCCGTCCCACCAGCTTCGTCGCGAACCGGCGCGGGATGCGATTGGTCAGCAGGAAGTTCAGATCCTCCTGCAGCAACAGCCGGACCAAGGATCGGCGAAGCGCGGACAGACGCGTTGTCATGCCGGCGTCACGATTATTGGGAAGGTGGGCGCATGAAACGCAGCAAGATCACCGGATTGCTCGGTGCCACCGCCGTGACCGCCCTCGCGCTGACGAAGGGGCGCAGTCGTCTCGCGCTG
The DNA here is from genome assembly GCF_903642285.1 of Sphingomonas bacterium. Classification (GTDB taxonomy): domain Bacteria; phylum Pseudomonadota; class Alphaproteobacteria; order Sphingomonadales; family Sphingomonadaceae; genus Sphingomonas. The sequence goes on along the minus strand of NZ_CAHJWJ010000024.1, from coordinate 34,703 downwards.
TCGCGCGCGAAACACCCGTCGCTCGGCGGGCACGTCCGGTTGGCGAAGCGGATCGCCGGGCAAATCCCGGCCTTCAGCCATGACGACGACCGGTTCTTCCGTGTGGACGGCGCGTCGGTGCACGTCGCCGCCCGCCGCGCCGAAGCGTTCGACCGGCTGGGCGCGCTCTACAAGACGCGGTTCGCGAAGACGCTCGCCTTGACCGCGGAGGCGCGCACCGGCCTGTCCGACCTGCAATTCACCGGTGCCTACCGCGTTCCCTTCCCGTTCAGCGCGCGCGTCCGCGCCACGCTCGGCACCGGCGCGTTCCTCGAACGGTCCGAGGGACCGGTCGTGGTCGATCTCGACGGCAACCGGCTGATCGACCTGACCGGCTCCTACGGCGTCAAGCTGTTCGGCTATGAATTCTACAAGCAGACGATCGCCGAGGGTGCGAAAGCCGTCGAGACGCTCGGGCCGGTGCTCGGCGCGTACCATCCGCTCGTCGCCGACAATGTCCGTCGCCTGACCGCATTGTCGGGCATGGACGAGGTGTCGTTCCACATGTCGGGCACCGAAGCCGTGATGCAGGCGGTGCGCCTCGCGCGCTATCACACCGGGCGGCGGCGGCTGGTGCGGTTCGCGGGGGCCTATCACGGCTGGTGGGGCGACGTGCAGCCCGGCATCGGCAACCCGGTCGCGGAGGACGACACGCTGACGCTGGCGGAGATGTCCGACGCCACGCTCGCGGTGCTGGCGACGCGCGACGACATCGCCTGCGTCCTCGTCAATCCGCTCCAGGCACTGCACCCCAATGGCAGCGCGCCGTCGGACAACCAGCTGGTCGACAGCGGGCGCAAGGCCGGAACCGACCTGCCCGCCTATCGCGAATGGCTGCACCGGCTGGCGGAGACCTGCCGTGCGAACGCCATCCCGCTGATCTTCGACGAGGTGTTCGTCGGCTTCCGCCTCGCCCCCGGCGGCGCGGCGGAATATTTCGGCGTCAGGCCCGACATGGTGACCTATGGCAAGACGCTGGGCGGCGGCTTGCCTGTGGGCGTGCTGGCCGGGCGCGCCGCGCTGATGAAGCGGTACCGCGACGATCGGCCGCTCGACATCTGTTTCGCCCGCGGGACGTTCAACGCGCACCCCTATGTCATGGGCGCGATGAACGCGTTCCTGCGCCGGATCGACCTGCCCGAATGGCGTGCGCGATACGACGGGCTGGACGAACGCTGGAACGCGCGCGCGGCGCAGTTCGACCGCGCATTGGCGGACGTCGGCGCGCCGGTCGCGGTCGCGCATCTCCAATCGATCTGGACGATCCTCTACACCCGCCCGTCCGCGTATAACTGGATGTTCCAATATTATCTCCGCAGCCAGGGGCTTGCGCTCAGCTGGGTGGGGACGGGGCGGCTGATCTTCAGCCTGGACATCGACGACGGCCTGTTCGCGGATATCGTCCGGCGGTTCGCTGCGGCCGCCGAGGCGATGCGCAGCGATGGTTGGTGGGACGGTGGTGAAGGACTGACCGACAAGGCGTTGCGGCGTGGGGTCCTGCGGCAGGCGTTGAGGGTGCGACTGGGCGGCGGATAGCGACAAACCTGCCCTCACCCTTCCGCCGCTTCGCGCCTCCCCCCTCTCCCGCTGGGAGAGGGAAAAGGCACCGAAGGCGGCGAAGGGTGAGCACAGGTTCTGTTTTGCTTCAGGCGGCGCGACCCGCCGGCCGCACGTTGCGCAGCAACCGCACCGGCGCGCCGCGATACAGCCGGAAATCGCTGAACGGTTCGGTGACGATCTTGACCGCCCACACCAGCCCCGTTTCCACGTCGCGCTGGACGAACAATTGCACCGACCGGAACGCGATCGCGCCGACGCCCAGCATCAGCCAGCCGATCCCGACATGGCGCAGATACCATTCGACGCCATCGGGTTTCTCGATGGTGCCGAACAGGGTCGGTTCGATCAGCAGCACGACCGGGACCGACATCCAGATGCTCATCAGCACCCATTTGCGGAACAGGTTATACCCGACCTTGATCTCTTCCTTATGCTCGTGGCTGACGCCGTTCTCCCGATCGAAGCCCTTGGGTTCGAAGAAGAAATGCCCCGCCTGCCGGCTGGTCATCGCGACCCCCCAGGCCAGCAGGCTCGCCACCGCCGGATCGACGAACAGGATCGCGTAGGCGACCAGGAAGGTGCAGGCACTGACGAAGTGCAGGCTCTGGTTCACCAGGCTGTGGTGGTAGAAGCGGTGATCGTCCCACCGCTGCTCGGCGAGTTGTGCGCGAAAGCCGGTCATGTGTTTCTTCAGGCCCTGTCGTTCGAGGTGGCGAGCTTGGCGAATCGGATGAGCGAGAAATGGCCGAACGGCGGCAGCGGCCGATGTTCGACCAGCCGGATATCCCCGCGCCCCGCCGCCCAGTCGGTATAGCGTTCGAACGGGAATTCGGTGCGGAAGCCGAGCCGGCTGGTGATCGGCATCAGCGCCTTCTCGATTTGTCCGCGCAAGCCCTTGCCCGCGCCCTCGCGCGTCGTGATGACGATCTCGCCGCCCGGCCGGCAGATGCGCGCGAACTCGTCGAGCGCGCGTTCGGGGTTCGGCACCGCGGTCACGACATATTGCGCGACCACGACGTCGAAGGCATTGGCCGCGTAGTTCAGCGCTTCGGCATCGCCGACCGCGATCTGCTCGACATGGGTAAGGCCGAGCCGTCGGACCCGCTTGCGCGCCTTGTCCAGCATCGGGTCGGACAGGTCGACCGCGACGATCCGGTTGCGCTGCGAATATTGCGGCAGCGATATGCCGGTGCCGACACCGACCTCGATGATCCGGCCCCCGATCCGCTCCGCCGCCTCGATCGCGGCGAAGCGTCCGCGGCGGAAGACCGCGCCGAACACCAGATCGTAGATCGGGGCCCAGCGGTCATAGGCGCGGGTGACGCCGATCGTGCTCATCTGCGTTGCCAAGGCGAGTGCCCTTTCGTCGTGCGGTCGCTATGCGATCGGCCGCAGTAGGGGCTATCGCAATTTTAAGTGACAATACGACGACAACGGCGAAAACCGCCGCTACGTTCGTGCAATCGACCAGGGATCGAAGGGGAATTCGACATGCGCCACGCGTTCACCATCTCGGCGGTCGCCGCTCTGTGCGTCGCCACCGCGGCCCCCACACAGCAGACGGCCACCGGGGGCGACATCCCCGCCAAGTTCGTGCCCCCCGTCCCCGCCGCCGATTACGTCAAGCGCGAGGTGATGATCCCGATGCGTGACGGGGTGAAGCTCTACACCGTCATCGTGATCCCCAAGGCCGCGACGAACGCGCCGATCGTCCTGACGCGCACGCCCTACAACGCGAAGGCGCGCGCGAACCGGACGGACAGCCCGAGCATGCTGTCCACATTGCCGCTGTCGGACGAGGATTTCGTGAAGGCGGGCTGGATCCGCGTCTATCAGGACGTCCGCGGCAAATACGGCTCCGAAGGCGATTATGTCGTCACCCGCCCCGTCATCGGCCCGCTGAACCCGACCAAGGTCGATCATACCACCGACGCCTACGACACGATCGACTGGCTGGTGAACAAGGCGAACCTGCCCCAATCGAACGGCCGCGTCGGGATGATCGGTTCGTCGTACGAGGGCTTCACCGTCGTCATGGCGCTGCTCCATCCGCATCCCGCGCTGAAGGTCGCAGCACCCGAAAGCCCGATGGTCGACGGCTGGATGGGCGACGACTGGTTCCATTACGGCGCGTTCCGGCTGACCAATATCGGCTGGCTCGGCGGGCAGACCGGGTACAAGGGCGCGGGCAAGGCCCCGCCCTCGGGCACCGACTATGACGACTACGACAATTTCCGCTCCATCTCGGCCGGCGACTGGGCGAAGAAGTCGGGCTACGACCAGCTGCCGTACTGGCAGCGGATGGTCGCACACCCCGCCTATGACGGCTTCTGGCAGGGTCAGGCGCTCGACAAGCTGATCGCGCAGAACCCGTCCGACATCCCGACGATCTGGGAACAGGGGCTGTGGGATCAGGAGGACATGTACGGATCGATCCATAGCTGGGAAGCGCTGAAGGCGGCGGGGAAGACGGGAAACAACCACCTCGTGATGGGCCCCTGGCGGCACAGCCAGATCAACCGCGTCGGCTATGAACTCGGTGCGTTCAAATGGAACGGCGACACCGCGGCGCAATATCGCGACGACATGGTGATGCCGCTGTTCGCGCAGTATCTGGCGGACGGTCCGGCGGTCAGTCTGCCGTCGGCGACGATCTACAACACCGGCGAGAATCATTGGGACCGGTTCGCCTCCTGGCCGTCCGCCTGCCAGTCCGGTTGCGCGGCACCGCTGACGCCGCTGTACCTCGCGCCCGGGGGCGGGCTCGGGTTCGACAAGGCCGCGGCGGGCAGCGACAGCTATGTCTCCGATCCCGCGAAACCCGTCCCGCATCTGCCGCGGCCGGTTAATTTCGGCGACGGCCGTTGGGGCGACTGGCTGGTCAGCGATCAGCGCGGGGTCGACGGGCGCACCGACGTGCTGACCTACGAAACGCCCGTCCTGACCAAGCCGGTGAAGGTCTCCGGCGTACCGATCGCGGACCTGTTCGCACGCACGACGGGCACCGACGGCGATTTCGTCGTGAAGGTCATCGACGTGCTGCCCGACGAGAACCCCGCCGATCCCAAGATGGGCGGGTACGAGCTCCCTATCAGTCTCGATATCTTCCGCGGCCGGTACCGCGACAGCTTCGCCCACCCGACCGCGATTCCCGCGGGCCGCGTCCAGGAATACAAGTTCCGCCTGCCCGCGGTGAACCACGTCTTCCAGCCCGGCCACCGGATCATGGTGCAGGTCCAGTCGAGCCTGTTCCCGCTGTACGACCGCAACCCGCAGACCTTCGTGCCGAACATCTTCCTGGCGAAGGCGGGCGATTACCGGAAAGCGACCGTGTCGGTGGATACCGGCGGCGCCAATCCGAGCCGGGTGTGGCTGCCCGTGGTGGCGATGCCGTAAGCTTCCCGTCATGCCGGGCTCGTCCCGGCATCCAGGACCGCGCGCTATGTCGTTTGTGGCTCTGGATCCCGGGACGCGCCCGGGATGACGGAAAAGCTAAATTCGGACCTCGGTCCCGATTTCGACCAGCTGGCTCGACGGGATGCAGAACGAGCTGCCCGTCGGCGCGGTGTTGCGCTGCATCGACACGAACAGCGCCTCGCGCCACGGGGCCATGCCGGCGATCCTGCGATCGACGATCACCGTCTCGCGTCCGATATAATAGCTGATCCGTTCCATCTCGTCCGCGCCGAACAGCCCCGCGCCCGCCAGGCCGTCCGGGATCGCCAGGTCCTCCATGAAACCGAAATGCAGGATCACGCGGTCGATCCCGTCCGCCAGATGGCGCACCACCACGCGGTCGTCGTCGCCGACGAACGGCTTTTCCACCGTCTGCACCGATATCAGCACGATCCGCTTCTGCAACGCGCGGTTGTGGCGGACATGATGCGACAGCGACAGCGGCACGCCGTCCACCGACGCGCTGAGAAAGGCGCCGATGCCGTCGGTCCGCAGGCATTTGCCGCCTTCGGTCAGCGCGCCGATGAAGACCCCCTCCTCCTCGCGCAGATGCATTCGCGCGTTCTCGACCAGGCGGACCCCCGTGCGCCATGTCAGCATCACGAACGCGATGACCCCCGCGATCAGCAGCGGGAACCAGCCGCCCTCGAACAGCTTCACCGCGTTCGCCGAGAAGAACAGGAGGTCGAGCGCGAAGAACCCGCCATTGACCGCGGCGACGAGCCACGGATTATAACCCCAGCGAAGCGCGACCAGCGCGGCGAGGAAGGTGGATATCGCCATCAACCCCGACACCGCGATCCCGTACGCGCCCGCGAGCGCGTCCGACGACCGGAAGATCAGCACCGCGGCCAGCGTCGCGGTCGCGAGCAGCCAGTTGGCCAGCGGCAGATAGACCTGCCCCTCCTGGTCCGCCGCGGTGTGCCGGATCGACAGCCGCGGCAGGAACCCGAGCTGGATCGCCTGTTGCGACAGCGAGAACACGCCGGAAATGATCGCCTGGCTGGCGATGACCGTCGCCAGCGTCGCGAACAGCACGAGCGGATAATGCAGCCAGCCGGGGGTGAGCCCGTAAAAGGGGTTGGAGAGCGCACCCGGATCGACCGCGACCAGAGCCGCCTGCCCCAGATAATTCAGGATGAGCGCCGGCAACGCGACCGCGAACCAGGCCAGCCGGATCGGGAAGCGTCCGAAATGCCCCATGTCCGCGTACATCGCCTCGCCCCCCGTCACCGCGAGGAACACCGCGCCCAGGACTGCGAAGGTGACGCCGAGCGGCGCGTGCAGGACGAACCCCAGCGCGCGTAGCGGATCGAGTGCACCGAACACCGCGGGATGCCGCGCGATCGCCGCCACGCCCAACGCCGCGATCGCCGCGAACCACACCAGCATGACCGGGCCGAAGATCCGGCCGATGAACCCGGTGCCCCGCGCCTGTACGAAGAACAGCCCGATCAGGATCGCGACGGTGATCGGCAGGACGACCGGACCCAGAGCGGGGGCGTCGACCTTCAAACCCTCCACCGCGCTCAGGACCGAGATCGCGGGCGTGATCGCACCGTCGCCGTACAGCAATGCCGCACCGATCAGCCCGAGCACCAGCAACGCCGCCTGCCGTGTCCGCGGTTTCGCATCGCGCGCGCCGAGCATCGCCAGCATCGCGACGACCCCGCCTTCGCCGTGATTGTCCGCGCGCAGGATCAATACCGCGTATTTCAGCGAGACGACGAAGATCAGCGACCATATGATGAGCGATGCGACCCCGATCGCCGCGGTTCCCGGCGTACCGCCCGCGGCCTGCACTGCGACCTTGAACGCGTAGAGCGGACTGGTCCCGATATCGCCGTAAACGACACCGAGCGCGGCCAGCCCCGCCCCCGCGGCGGAACGCTCGAACATCCGGCGCTTGCTGCCCTTGGGCCGTTTAGCCGCCACCACCATCCCCTTCGGCCATCCAACGCCGGATTCGGGCGGCCGATCCGGGGCGCGGGTATTTTTACTCAGAAGACGGGCGGGACCGTCGCGTCCGGCAGCGCGACGCCCAGCACATGCGCGACGGACGGTGCGATCGCGCGCATGTCGACCAGCCCGAGATCACCATGACGCGCGAGGCCCGGCCCCGCGACGATCAGCGTGGAACGCATCGCAGCGATATCGGGCAGGGAGCCGTGCATGCCCTTGTAGGTCGACGGCTGCGCGATCGGTGCGGCGGGATCGCGCCCGGTCTCGTAGCCCGGCACCATCGCGATCGTGAACGCCGCTTCGCGCGGGCCGCCAAGACGACGTCGGCATGCGCCTTTTTCGCCCAGCAGCGTGACCGTTGCGCGTCAGAACCGCGATACTTGTCGGAAACCCGCAGCGGCGATGGCGGGACCCGCCGCGCAGCCCCATTGGAAACCATCGCTTTTCGTGACGCTCCGCCGCGCCTATAGCCGCGGGCACATCATGACGATCGCCGCCCCCCTCCTGCCGCCCGCCGACTGGCGCGATTTCCTCGCATTGACCAAGCCGCGCGTGATGTCGCTCGTCGTCTTCACCGGGCTGTGCGGCATGCTGGCGACACCGGTGCATATCCATCCGGTGATCGGCTTCACCGCCATTTTGTGCATCGCGCTCGGTGCGGGGGCGGCGGGGGCGCTCAACCAATGGTATGAGGCGGATATCGACAGGGTCATGCGCCGGACGATGAAGCGGCCCTTGCCGGCGGGCCGGATGGACCGGCAATCCGCACTGCATTTCGGGGTCGGGCTCGGCGCGTTTTCGGTCATCCTGATGGGGCTGGCGGTCAATATCGTCGCGGCCGCGATCCTGGCGGTGTCGATCCTGTTCTACGTGCTGGTCTACACGGTCTGGCTGAAGCCGCGCACCCCGCAGAACATCGTGATCGGCGGTGCGGCCGGCGCGTTCCCGCCGCTGATCGGCTGGGCGGCGGCGACGGGCGACGTGACGTTACTGCCGATCCTGTTGTTCGCCATCGTGTTCCTGTGGACGCCCCCGCACTTCTGGGCGCTCGCGCTGTTCGTCGAGACCGACTACGCTAATGCCGGCGTTCCGATGCTGCCGGTCGTCGCGGGGGAGCGGGTGACGCGGCACCAGATCGGGCTCTACACCATCGCGATGGCGGCGGCGGTGGTCGCGCCTTGGCCGCTGGGGCTGGCGGGACCGGTCTATGGCGGCATCGCGCTGGCGACCACCGCATGGTTCGGCTGGCTCGCGCGCATCGTCGCCACGCGGACGACGCAGCCCGACGACTCGATGCGACCGGAGAAGCGCTTGTTCAAATATTCGATCCTGTATCTCTTCATCGTCTTCGCCGCGCTGGTCGTCGACCGGTGGATCGCATGATCCCCGACGACCACGATCTGATCCGCCGTCGGCAACGCAGCCGGTCGCTGGTGCTGGCCGTACTGCTCGGCGCGCTCGTCGTCCTCATCTTCGCGGTCTCGATCGTGAAGATCCAGCAGGGCATGAAATGAATCGCGCGATCGCCCGCATGGACGGCAAGACGCGGACCGCGATGTTCGCCGTGCTGGCCTTGTGCTTCATGACCGGCCTCGCCTGGGCCAGCATCCCGCTCTACCGGTTGTTCTGCCAGGCGACCGGGCTGAACGGTACGACGGGCCGCGGGCTTGCCGCCCCCGGCGCGGTCGGCCATCAGGTGACGGTCGCGTTCGACACCAATGTCGCGCCAAGCCTGAAATGGCATTTCCGCCCGGAGGCGCGGTCGGATACGGTCGATGTCGGGGCGCGCGACATGGCGTTCTTCCTGGCGACCAACAACGCCGCGACCCCCGTCACCGGGACCGCGACCTTCAACGTCCAGCCCGATGCGGTCGGCAAATATTTCAAGAAGATCCAGTGTTTCTGCTTCACCCAGCAGACGCTCCAGCCCGGCGAGACCGCGCGGATGCCGGTGATCTTCTACGTCGACCCCGCGATCCTCAAGGACCCGGACGCCGCGGACGTGCAGACGATCACGCTGAGCTACACATTTTACCCGGTGGATTCCAGCAAGACCGCGAGCTAGAACAGCCACAAAGCGTATCAACGGGGACCCGATCATGGCCGGTGCCAAGAACCACGACTATCACATCCTCCCGCCCAGCATCTGGCCGCTCTTCGGGTCGATGTCCGCGCTCTGCATGGCGGCCGGCGGGATCGCCTGGATGCATACCGGGCATGTCGGCCACCCGAACGGCACCGGCTGGGTGTTCTTCATCGGCTTGGCCGGCGTGCTGTTCACGATGTATTCCTGGTGGGCGCAGGTCATCGCCGAGGCGCATCACGGCGACCATACCCCCGTCGTGCAACTCCATTTCCGCTACGGGATGATCCTGTTCATCGCGTCGGAGGTCATGTTCTTCGTCGGCTGGTTCTGGGCCTTCTTCGACTTCTCGCTGTTCCCGACCGCGATGACCTTCGCCGACGGCCAGGTGACGCGCGCGACCGAGGGGGCGGCGGCGATCGTCGCGCAGTGGCCGCCCAAGGGGCTGGAGGTCATCAACCCCTTCGCCTTCCCGCTGCTCAACACGCTGATCCTGCTGACCAGCGGCACGACGATCACCTGGGCGCACCATGCGCTGATCCACGGTCAGCGCGGCGGCGAGAAGACCGGTGCCTGGGGCCTGATCGGCGTCGGCAACCGCGACAGCGTGCTCAAGGGGCTGTGGCTGACGATCCTGCTCGGTTTGACGTTCAGCTCGATCCAGGCGTTCGAATACGCGCACGCACCGTTCCCGTTCAAGGGGATCAACTATGGCGCGTCGTTCTTCATGGCGACCGGGTTCCACGGGTTCCACGTGCTGATCGGCACGATCTTCCTGATCGTCTGCCTCATCCGCGCCTATAAGGGCGAATTCACGCCCAAGCAGCATTTCGGGTTCGAGGCGGCGGCGTGGTATTGGCATTTCGTCGACGTCGTCTGGCTGTTCCTGTTTGTCACCGTCTATGTCTGGGGCGGCTGGGGCGCGCCGGTCGCGGCCGGTTGATGCCGATCGGGCGGGACGGCCGGTGAGCGATCCGGCCCCCGCCCCGGCGACGCTGCCCGCCATCCTCGACGTCGCGCTGAAGGGGCTTTGTCCCCGGTGCGGCGCGCCGACGCTGTTTCGCGGCTGGCTGAAATTCGCGGACCGCTGCACCGCCTGCGGGCTGGATTTTTCCCGATTCAACGTCGGCGACGGCCCGGCGGCATTTCTGACGCTGATCCTCGGGACGATCGTCGTCGCGGCTGCGGTCGTGCTGGAAGTGACCGTGCATCCGCCCTGGTGGGTGCATGTCCTGCTGTGGATCCCGATAACCACCGCCGGGGTCATCGGGTCGTTGCGGATCGCCAAGGGTGCGCTGATGGCGATCGAATATCGCAACGCGCGGCGCGACGGACTGGTCGATTGAGGCGACTGCCCGTTGTACCCACGACCGCCGTGGCCCTGTGCGTCGCGCTGATGATCGCGCTCGGGCTGTGGCAACTGGTCGACCGGTTGCCGCAAAAGGAGGCGTTCATCGCCGAACTGCGCGCCAATCCCGCCAGGCCGGTCATCGCGTTCCCGACCGCGCCCGACGATAGGCTGCTGTTCCGCCGCGCCGTCGCGGATTGCCGCGCGCCGGTATCGATCGAACCGCGCGGTGCCGGCGCATCCGGATTCCGCCTGATCGCACGGTGCCGGGGCGGCCTGACGGTGCAGTTGGGCACCATGCGCGACCCGAACGGACACGTCGCCTGGCCGGGCGGTATCGTCGCCGGCTATGTCGGCCATGCCCCCGATGGCCGGTCGCTGATCGGCACGCTGTTCGATCGTCGGCCGCAGGCGATGATGCTGGTCGCCGGCGCTCCGCCGCCGGGCCTCACCGCGAATGCGCCACCCGATCCGGCGTCGGTGCCCAACAATCATCTGTCCTACGGCGTGCAGTGGTTCTTCTTCGCAGCTGTCGCGAGCGTGATCTATGTGATCGCGGTTCGCCGGCGGTTTGCAGGGGCGGCGTAGCTGTTTGGGATACCACCCCGGCGAAGGCCGGGGCCCAGATGCGCAATTTTATGTGAGGAAGGACGCCGCGCCTCACGAGCGTCTCGCAACTGGGCCCCGGCCTTCGCCGGGGTGGGGATGGCAACCAAGGGTCGAAGTCTCGCCCCCGCTTGTCGCACCCCCACCGCCCCGCTAAGCCGCGCGCCCATGCGCTATATCAGTACCCGCGGCACCGCCCCCGTCCTGGGGTTCAGGGAGGCGACGCTTGCCGGCCTCGCGAGCGACGGCGGGCTGTACGTCCCCGAAGCCTGGCCGACGCTCGACCGCGACGCCATCGCCGGTCTGGCGGGCCTGTCCTATGCCGAGACCGCGGCGATCGTCATGCAGCCGTTCGTCGGCGACGCGCTGGACCCCGGCGAGCTTCGCGCGCTGTGCGACGCCGCCTATGGCCGCTTCAGCCATGCCGCGGTGACGCCGCTGGTGCAGCTCGATCACGACCGCTGGCTGCTCGAACTGTTCCACGGGCCCACGCTGGCGTTCAAGGACGTCGCGCTGCAATTGCTCGGGCTGCTCTTCGAACGGTTCCTGACCGGCACCGACGACCATCTGACGATCATCGGCGCGACCAGCGGCGATACCGGGTCCGCGGCGATCGACGCGGTGGCAGGGCGCGAGGGGATCGACGTCTTCATGCTCCACCCCGCCGGCCGCGTGTCCGACGTGCAGCGGCGGCAGATGACGACGGTCCTGTCACCCAACGTCCACAACATCGCGATTCGTGGCGATTTCGACACCGCGCAAGCCATCGTGAAGGCGCTGTTCAACGATGCCGCCTTCGCCGGACGGTTCCGATTATCGGCGGTGAATTCGATCAACTGGGCGCGGCTGATGGCGCAGGTAGTCTATTATTTCTATGCCGGCGTTCGCCTCGGCGCGCCCGACCGCGCGGTGGCCTATGCGGTGCCGACGGGGAATTTCGGCGACGTGTTCGCCGGCTATGTCGCGGCGAAGATGGGACTGCCGGTCGCCAGGCTGATCGTCGCGACCAACGTCAACGACATCGTCGCGCGTGCGCTCGCCGGCGGCGATTATTCGCGTGGGCTCACCGTCCCCACCGCGACGCCGTCGATGGACATCCAGGTCTCGTCCAATTTCGAGCGGCTGCTGTTCGACTTGGGCAGCCGCGACGGCGCGGCGACCGCGGCGCAGATGGGGACGTTCGAATCGACCCGCGCGATGCGGCTGACCAACGTGCAACTTGCGGGCGCGGCACCGCTGTTCGCCGCCGAGCGGATCGACGCGGACGATATGACCATGGCGATGCGCTGGGCCTGCGATGCTGCCGGGCAGGTGGTCGATCCGCATACCGGCGTCGCGCTGGCGGCGGCGCGGCGGATGGCACCCGGCACGCCGGTGGTGACGCTGGCCACCGCGCACCCGGCGAAGTTCGGCGATGCGGTGGAGCGCGCAACGGGCATTCGTCCCACGTTGCCGGCCCGCGTCGGCGACCTGTTCGACCGCGAGGAGCGGTTCGCGTCGCTGCCCGGCACGGTCGAGGCGGTCGGCGCGTATGTCGCCGAACGGGCGGTGGCGCGCGCGTGACGACCGGCCACCCCCCGTTCGCCCTGAGCTTGTCGAAGGGCATCAGTCCCAGGTGCTTCGACAAGCTCGGGACGAACGGAATGGGGAAATGATTTCATCGTTGTACACCCTCATCGGCGATCCGTGGGCGGACTACGGCCTCATCGACTCCGGCAACGGCCGCAAGCTCGAACGCTATGGCCGCTTCCGCTTCATCCGCCCCGAGACGCAGGCCTTGTGGGCGCCCGCCAGGCCCGATTGGCGCGCGGCGGGCGAGTTCATTCCGGCTGCGGACGAGGACGGCGGCGGGCGCTGGCACTATGCCGAACCCGTCCCCGCGGACGGCTGGACGCTGAAATGGGACGATGTCACGTTCAACGCGCAGACGACGCCGTTCCGGCATCTGGCGTTCTTCCCCGACATGGCCCCCGTCTGGACCTGGATGCGCGAGCGGCTGGCGGGGATCAACACGCCGGAATGCCTCAACCTGTTCGGCTATACCGGCGTCGGGACGCTCGCGCTGGCGGTGCAGGGCGCAAAGATGGTGCATGTCGATGCGTCGAAGAAATCGGTCGCCGCGGCGCGCGCCAATGCCACGCTGTCGGGCATGGCGGACGCACCAATACGCTGGCTGGTCGACGACGCGGTGAAGTTCGCCGCGCGCGAGGTGCGGCGCAGTCGGCGGTACGACGGCATCCTGCTCGATCCGCCCAAATATGGCCGCGGGCCGGACGGCGAATTGTGGCAGCTGGAACAGGATTTGCCCCGCCTGATCGCCGATTGCCGCCGGCTGCTGGACGATCGGTCGCGCTACCTGTTCCTGACGGTGTATGCGGTGCGGATGTCCGCGCTCGCGATCGGCGAACTGGTCGCGCAGGCCTTCGCCGATCTGCCGGGCAAGGTCGAATGCGGCGAGCTCGGCGTCCGCGAGGAAGCGCGCGGGCTGGTCCTCCCGACCGCGATCTGGGCACGGTGGTCCGCCCCGTAAGTCCTCCCCGTGAAACGGGGAGGACTTTATTCCATTCCCGCCCGCATCGCCGCGCCCGCCGCGAACGGTGCCCCCGCCAGCAGCACCAGGCTGACCGCGGCCAGCAGCTTCAGCGCGCCCGCGCCGCCCCCGACGATATCGGCACTCGCGCCAGCCCCGAAGATCAGCAGCGGTACCGCAAGCGGCAGCATGACCAGCCCAGCGACCGCGCTACCGCCGCGAAGCCCCGCTACTAACGCCCCCGTCGCGACGGCCAGCGCGGCGAGGCCCGGGGTGCCGATCGCCAGCCCCGCCTCGACCAGACCCAGCGTCCGCAGCGGCACGCCGAGCAATCCACCCGCGACCACCGCCGCCAGCATCAGCGGCGGCGCGAAGGCGAGCCAGTGCGCGACGATCTTCGCCGCCGCCACTGCCGCCATCGATATCCCGCGCACCGCATACTGGTCGAGCACGCCGCCCTCCAGGTCGGGGGCGACCAGCCGCTCGACCGGGATCAGCGCGGCGAGCAGCGCCGCCGCCCAGATCACCCCGCCGCCAATGCGCGCCAGCAGCGCGGTGTCGGGCCCGATCGCGAACGGGAACAGGATCGCGACCAGCAGGAAGAACGCGACGACCAGCGTCGTGCCGCCACCAGCGTATGCGCGGCGGACGTCGCGCAGGACGATCGCGATCATGCTACGCCGCCCAACGCCAATGCCGCGGCGTCCGGTACCGAGATGGGCAGATGCGTCGCGACGACGACCACGCCGCCGCCCTCCCGGTGACGCGCGATCAGCGCCTCGAGCCGCGCCGCCGCCGCCGCGTCGAGCCCGTTGGCGGGCTCGTCCAGCAGCCACAGCGGCGCGGCGCTGGCCACCACGCGCGCCATCGCCACCCGGCGGCGCTGGCCGGTCGACAACATCCGCACCGGCACATCGCCGAGCGCGGTCAACCCCAGTTCGTCGAGCGCCGCGGCAACGTGATGCGAGCGACCGTCGAGCCGCGCCCAGAAGGCCAACGCCTCCGCAACGCTGCGCTCCGCGTCCAGTGCCGCGGTCTCGGCGAGCAGCGCGGTGCGCCCCCGCCGGACGATGCGCCCCGCGCCCGGCCTGAGCAGTCCCGCCGCGATCCGGATCAGCGTGGACTTTCCTGCACCATTGGGACCGGTGACGAGCAGCGCCTTGCCGCGCGACAGCGCGAAGGACAGGTCCTCGAACAGCGTCTCGCCGCGCCGGATGGCTGCGACCTGGTCGAACGACAGCAGCGCGGTCACGCCTTCGCCTCGCCGATCGCCCCTTGCCCGCTCATGTGCTCCGCCATAGGCCGGTCGCGACCGTACCGGCAAGGAAGCACGCGCCATGACCACGCCCGCCCCCGCTCCCGACCTCCAACCGCTGAGCGACGCAGAACGCGCGGATGCGCTCGATGGCCTGCCCGAATGGGATTATGACGAGGCGCGCGACGCGATCACGCGGTCGATCGTATTTTCCGATTTCGTCGAGGCGTTCGGGTTCATGACCCAAGTCGCGCTGATCGCGGAGAAGGCCGATCATCATCCCGAATGGACCAACGTCTATAACCGGGTCGCGGTGCTGCTGACGACCCACGATGCCGGCGGGCTGTCCGGCCGCGATATCGAGATGGCCGAGGCGATCGACGCCATATTGGGGGAGGATTGAGGTTAATTGGGTTGCGGCCGACGTCAACCTGATGGCCGTCATCCCGGCCTCGTCCCGGGATCCAGGGTTACAGGCGATCGGTTGCGTGGCTCTGGATCCCGGGACGAGCCCGGGATGACGGTTGTCGCGCGGGAACGGCGGTCGATACAATCAACCCAACGACGCCATCAAGCCGCCTTGCGCAGTTCCAGCCGGCCCCAGATCTCGACCAGCGCGCCGGTAAGCTCGCGCATCATCGCGGGCGTATGCGTCGGGCCCGGCGTGAAGCGCAGCCGCTCGGTCCCGCGCGGCACGGTGGGGTAATTGATCGGCTGCACGTACACGCCGTATTCGGCGAGCAGGATGTCGCTGATCTTCTTCGCCTTCACCGGATCGCCGACCATCACCGGCACGATATGCGTCTCGCCGAGCATCACCGGCAGGCCGGCCTCGGACAGCATCGCCTTCAGCACCGTCGCGGACGCCTGCTGTTCCTCGCGCTCGACGCTCGACTGCTTCAGGTGCCGCACGCTCGCCAGCACGCCCGCGACCAGCACCGGCGACAGCGAGGTCGTGAAGATGAAGCCCGGCGCATAGCTGCGGATGACGTCGATGATCGTCCGGCTGGCGGCGATGTAACCGCCCATGACGCCGAATGCCTTGCCGAGCGTCCCCTCGATGATCGTCAGCCGCCCGGCGACGTCGTCGCGTTCGGAAATGCCGCCGCCGCGCCCGCCGTACATGCCGACCGCATGGACCTCGTCGAGATAGGTCAGCGCATTGTACCGGTCCGCCAGATCGCAGATCGCGGCGATCGGCGCGACATCGGCCTCCATCGAATAGACGCTTTCGAACGCGATCAGCTTCGGCGCGGCGGGATCGGCCTCCGCCAGCAGCGATTCGAGATGCGTCAGGTCGTTGTGGCGGAACACCCGCTTCTCGCAGCCCGAATGACGGATGCCGGCGATCATCGACGCGTGGTTCAGCTCGTCGGAAAAGATGATGCAGCCGGGCAGGATCTTCGCAATCGTCGCCAGCGTCGCCTCGTTCGAGACATAGCCGCTGGTGAACAGCAACGCCGCTTCCTTGTCGTGCAGGTCGGCCAGTTCGGCCTCCAGATCGACATGGTAATGCGTGTTGCCGCCGATGTTGCGCGTGCCGCCCGAGCCTGCGCCGACATCGTGCAGCGCCTCCTCCATCGCCGCGATCACCTTGGGATGCTGGCCCATCGAGAGATAGTCGTTCGAACACCACACCGTGATCGGCTTCGGCCCGTTATGCCCGGCGAAACAGCGTGCATTGGGGAACGAACCCTTGTTGCGCAGGATGTCGATGAAGACGCGGTAGCGCCCCTCGGCGTGCAGCCGGTCGATCGCCTGGGTGAAGACGCGGGAATAGTCCACGCGCACGTCCGTGGATTGGTGCAGGGGCGTGCCGTCGCTCATGGAGCATGCGCTTACCCGGCGGTCCGGTATTTTTCCAGTGCATTTGTACCCATGATCCTGATCGGATGCATCGATCACAGCGCCTCGATCCGCGCAAACCCCCTCGCGGCGAACGCGGGCGCCAGCGCCGCCTCGGCACGACCGAGCCGGGTGAAGACCGCGACGCCCGGCTCCGGCTCGGACCAATCCTGTCCGGCGGTCAGTGCAGCGATCCGCCGCGCGATCCCCGCCGATCCGTCGACGAAGCGGACGCCCGCCGGCGCGGCGGCCGCAAGCGCGGCTTCGACCAGCGGGAAATGCGTGCAGGCGTTGACGATCACGTCGATCCGCTCGCCCCCCGGCTGATCGAACAATCCCGCCAATACCGCGGCATAGGCGGCGGGGTCGACGGCGTGTCCGTGCAGCGCGGCCTCCGCCATCCCGACCAGCGCGGCGGAGCCGTGGCGCAGCACCGTGCAATCCGCGGCGAACCGCGCGGCGAGATCGTCGACATAGGCCTGCCGCACCGTCGCATCGGTGCCCAGCACGCCGATGACCCGCGTGACGGACAAAGCGGCGGCGGGCCTGATCGCGGGCACCGTGCCCACGACGGGCACGTCGAGCGCCGCGCGGACCGCGGGCAGCGCGATCGTCGACGCGGTGTTGCACGCGACCACGACCAGCCGTGATCGGTATCGCTCGACCAGCCGCCCGAGCAAGGCCGGCACGCGCGCCGCGATCTCGGCTTCGCTTCGCGTGCCGTAGGGAAACCCCGCCGAGTCGGCCGCATAGACGAACCGCGCCGCGGGCAGCAGCGCACGCGTCGGCGCGACGACCGACAGCCCGCCGACGCCGGAGTCGAAGAACAGGATCGGGCGGTCGTCCGTCATACGGCCCGCATAGCCCGATCGCCCGGCGCGGCAAGGCACCGATTCGAGGTTGTTGGGTTTGCGCAACGGAACGGCTAAGGAGGAGAACCGGGGGGCAAAGCGTGCATACCGAAATCCTGTGGACCGCACCGGCGATGGCGCTCGCGCTCGGCTATCTGCTCGGCGCGATCCCGTTCGGCGTGATCCTGACGCGGCTGGCAGGCGCAGGCGATCTTCGGACGATCGGATCGGGCAATATCGGCGCGACCAACGTGCTTCGTACCGGTCGCAAGGGGCTGGCCGTGGCGACGTTGCTGCTCGACATGCTGAAGGGGCTGGTCGCGGTGTTGCTGGTCGCGCGGCTGTTCGCGGGCGACGAGATGCTTGGCGCGGCGGGCGCGTTTCTCGGGCATTGCTATCCGATCTGGCTTCGCTTTCGCGGCGGCAAGGGGGTGGCGACACTGCTGGGAATCGCGCTCGCGCTCTATTGGCCGATCGGGCTCGTCTATGCGCTGATGTGGCTGGCGCTGCTGGCGGCGCTCCGGATCTCGTCGCTGGCGGGGATGGTCGCGGCGGCGAGCACGCCGGTCAGCGCCGCGTTGCTCGGGCGGTTCGATCTGGTGCTGCTCCTCATCGCGCTGGCGCTGCTGGTGGTATGGAAGCACGGGCCCAATCTCGAACGCCTGCTGGCGGGCACGGAACCCCGTATCGGGCGCAAGCGTGGCTGACGCCGCGGTCGCGCGGCTCCGCCTGATCCGGACGACGGGGGTCGGGCCGGTCACCTATCGGCAATTGCTCGCCCGGTTCGGCAGCGCGGACGCGGCGATCGACGCGTTGCCGATGCTGGCGGCGCGCGGCGGCGGTGGACGGTCGCCGGTCGTGCCGGACGAACGGACGATCGCGCGCGAGATGGCGGCGACCGCGCGCGCCGGTGCGCGATATCTGTTCCTGGACGACGCCGATTATCCGGTGCTGCTCGCCGAGATCGAGAACGCACCGCCCGCGCTGATCGTCCGCGGCGACGTCGCGCTGGCGAACGGCCGCCCCTGCATCGCGCTGGTCGGCGCGCGCAACGCGTCGGCCGCCGCATGCCGCTTCGCGCGCGAGATCGCGCATGATCTGGTGGCGGGCGGCGCGAGCGTGGTGTCGGGACTGGCGCGTGGGATCGATACCGCGGCGCACCACGGGTCGGTCGGCACCCCCGAACGCCCCGGTGCGACGATCGGCGTGATCGCCGGCGGGATCGACATCGCCTACCCGCCCGACAATGCCGATCTGCAGGACATGGTGGCGACGCGGGGATTGCTGGTCGCCGAACAACCGCCCGGCATCGAACCGCGTGCGCGGCATTTTCCGTACCGCAACCGGATCATCGCCGGTCTGTCGCTCGGCACCGTGGTCGTGGAGGCGGTGCAGAAATCCGGCTCGCTCATCACCGCGCGGCTGGCGGGCGAGATGGGGCGCGAGGTGATGGCGGTCCCCGGCAGCCCGCTCGACCCGCGCGCGCAGGGCGGCAACATGCTGATCCGCGAGGGCGCGACGCTGGTGCAGTCGGCGGCGGACATACTGGAGCAGGTCCGCCCGATCGATGCGCGCGCGGTGCGATCGCCGGGCGCCCGCTTCGACGGGCCCCCGCCCGAGGATGCGAGCGACGCCGACCGGCGGCGTGTCGTGGCGCTGCTCGGCCCCGTGCCCTGCGGCGTCGACGAGCTGATCCGGCAGTCGGGGCTATCGTCCCCGATCGTGCAGATCATATTGCTGGAACTGGAACTCGCAGGCCGTATCGAACGCCATGCGGGCGGGCGGGTCAGCCTGGGATAGCGGGATGATGGAAAGCGGACATGGCGGACACGCGAGCTTAAAATAGTTTAGCGATCAACCAACGCGCCCGCGCGAAAAATGCTGAACGGCGGTGGGAATCTCGACCCACGCGTGACGCCTGTCTTCCCAGACCGACCGGACGGGCTGCATCGCATGTTGGTCGTCAATAAGGCCGATGGGAATACCTGTCATATCGGGGTTCTTTTTTCCCCTCATGAACACCGTCGTGCCGCAATCGGGGCAGAAGAAATGATCGAAGCGTTCGCCCAACTCTGTCGGTCGACTGAATTGCTTTGAGATACCGTTTACCTCGACCTGCACATGAGGATAGTAGGCTGCTACGCCAAACGGCGAACCGGACCGCTTCTGACAAGCCAAACAGTGGCACGCGACGACAGCAACCGTTGGGCCCGGCACGTCCACGTGCAATTGACCGCATTGGCAAGACGCTTTCATATGCCCTCCTGAAGCGGGTTTACCGTCAACGGTCGACAAGCTCAATGGACGGCTCGTTCAAGCGGGCCGGTTAGACCCGCGACGAGTCTTAAAATCGAGGCGAAACCCGCCACTCCCCGCTGTCCTACAAACCATTTGCCATGCCATGCCCGCATGATGCGAACCCATGTGATCCTCTGTCCTGGATGTTCTCCCGCGAACGCGGGAACGATGGGGTCGCGTGACGGCGTAAGTCCTTCTTTTCGCACGAAGTGGAAAGCGCATTGGCACGCCTCCACTTCCTCCACTTCCGACCGGGTTGGCCCCGCTCGACCCGCCGACCACCCCGGCGAAGGCCGGGGCCAGTTGCCGAGCGAAGGTGGCGGCGCGATGCACATCGTTACATCGACCTTTGCACCTGGGCCCCGGCCTTCGCCGGGGTGGCAAACCATGCTCGGCTCGCCTTGGGTCTCGACGTTTCGATTTCAGCAGGCCGGATTCGAACGGGGGCGGGGCGTCCACTTCGTCCACTTCCGAACCATCGGTATGGCGAACGCCCGCCGTCGCCGCCCCGCCCGCTTGACGCCCCCGCAACCCCACCCCACCCTCGCGCGTACACGTAAGGACGCTTCGAACCCCATGCAGCTTGTCATCGTCGAATCGCCCGCCAAGGCGAAGACCATCGAGAAATACCTCGGCAGCGATTACCGCGTGCTCGCCTCCTACGGCCATGTCCGCGATCTGCCCGCGAAGGACGGGTCGGTGAAGCCCGACGACGGCTTCGCGATGGATTGGGAGAATTACGCCGACAAGTCCAAGCAGCTGAAAGCGATCACCGATCTGGCGAAGACCGCCGACCGCCTGATCCTCGCAACCGATCCGGACCGCGAGGGCGAAGCGATCAGCTGGCACGTGCAGGAGGTGCTGCGGCTGCGCAAGGCACTTCCCAAGGCGGTCGAGCGGGTCACCTTCAACGCGATCACCAAGGCGACGGTGACCGAGGCGATGAAGCATCCGCGCGAGCTCGATACCGACCTGATCGATGCGTACCGCGCGCGCCGGGCGCTCGACTATCTCGTCGGTTTCACGCTGTCGCCGGTGCTGTGGCGCAAGCTGCCCGGCGCGAAGTCCGCCGGCCGCGTCCAGTCGGTCGCGCTGCGCCTCGTCGTCCAGCGCGAGCGCGAGATCGAGGCGTTCCGCGCGCAGGAATATTGGTCGGTGATCGCGGCGATGGAGCAGGACGGCACGCCGTTCACCGCTAGGCTGGTCCAGTGGGACGGCAAGAAGCTCGACCGGCTGTCGATCGCGGTCGAGGGCGATGCGATGGCCGCGAAGCGGGCGGTCGAGAACGGACGCTTCTCGGTCCAGAGCGTCGAGACCAAGCCCGCGGGCCGCAACCCGCCGCCACCCTTCACCACCTCGACGCTGCAGCAGGAGGCGGCACGCAAGCTCGGCTTCTCGGCCAGCCACACCATGCGGATCGCGCAAGGGCTCTACGAGGACGGCTCGATCACCTATATGCGAACCGACGGCGTGCAGATAGATTCGTCCGCCATCTCCGCCGCGCGCCTCGCCGTCGCGAACCGCTACGACGCAAGCTATGTCCCCGACAAGCCACGGCAATATCAGACCAAGGCGAAGAACGCGCAGGAAGCGCACGAGGCGATCCGGCCGACCGATTTCGGCCGCGACAAGGCGGGCGGCGGCGATCATGCGCGGCTGTACGACCTGATCTTCAAGCGCGCACTCGCCAGCCAGATGGCATCGGCGCGGATGGAGCGCACCGTCGCCGAACTGGCGGACGGCACCGGCCGGAACGTGCTGCGTGCGACCGGGCAGGTCGTGCTCTTCCCCGGCTATCTCGCGCTCTACGAGGAGGGCAGCGACGACTCCGCAGACGAGGACTCGCGCCGTCTGCCCCGGATGCGCGAAGGCGATGCGCCCGCTAAGAAAGCGGTCGAGGCCGAACAGCATTTCACGCAGCCGCCGCCGCGCTTCTCCGACGCCAGCCTCATCAAGCGGCTGGAGGAACTGGGGATCGGGCGACCCTCGACCTATGCCTCCACGATCGACGTGCTGAAGGACCGCGGCTATGTCCGGCTGGAGAAGAACCGCTTCTTCGCTGAAGAAAGCGGCCGACTGCTGACCGCGTTCCTCGAACGGTTCTTCGAGAAATACGTCTCTTACGACTTCACCGCCGGGCTGGAGGACGAACTCGACGACGTGTCGGGCGGTCGCGCGCAGTGGCAGGCGGTGCTGGAGGCGTTCTGGCGCGACTTCAAGCCGCGCACCACCGAAGTGATGGAGCAGCAGCCGTCGGCGATCACCGCCGAACTGGACGTGTTTCTCGAAAGCTATCTGTTTCCCGCCAAGGCGGACGGTGGCGATCCGCGGCTTTGCCCGAATTGCGGCGAGGGAAGGCTCGCGCTGCGTGGCGGCAAGTTCGGCGCGTTCGTGGCGTGTTCGAACTATCCGGACTGCAAATTCACCCGACGCTTCGCGCAAGGCGGCAGCGCGGACGAGGATAGCGGACCGGAAACGCTCGGCAACGATCCCGAGACCGGGCTGCCGGTCGAGCGCAAGGCGGGGCGGTTCGGGCCCTATATCCAGCTGGGCGAGGGCAAGGAGGCGAAGCGTGCGTCGATCCCGAAGGACGTCGAACTCGACCTGGAGATCGCGCTGAAGCTGCTCGCGCTGCCGCGGACGATCGGCAACCACCCCGAAAGCGGCAACCCGATCAATGCGGCGATCGGCCGCTACGGCCCCTATCTGGTCCATGACGGCAAATATGCGCGACTGACCTCCACCGCCGAAGTGTTCGAGACGGGGATGAACGCCGCGGTCGTGAAGCTGGCGGAAGCAGCGGCGAATGGCGGGCGACCGGCACGCGGCGCGCCGCGCGCACCCTTGCGCGAACTCGGCAAGCATCCGCGGACCGAGGCGGAGATCAAGCTGATGGAGGGGCGTTACGGCGCATACGTCACCGATGGCGAGACGAATGCGACGCTGCCCAAGTCGATCGAGCCGGACCAGTTGACGCTGGAAGAAGCCGCCTCGCTGATCGACGTGCGCGCGGCGACGGCACCGGTGAAGAAAGGGAAGAAGGCGGCGGTGCCCAAGAAGGCGGCGGTGAAGAAGGCACCGGCCAGGAAGGTCGCTGCGAAGAAGCCCGCCGTTAAGAAGGCCGCGGAATAGGGTGTCAGGCGGCGCGCGCGCGGGTCATGCCGAGCCAGGCGCGAGCGGCGGCCTGCGCGGTGGCGATCTCGCGCGCGGTCATGTCTTCGGCCACGTCGGCGCGCGCATCCTGCGCCGCGTCGATCCCGCCGACCGCGGCCAAGTTGAACCATTTATGCGCCTCGATCAGGTCGATCGCGACGCCGCGCGTGCCTGTCGAATAACAGACCCCCAGATCGTACAGCGCATCGCTGTTGCCGCACGCCGCATCGGCGATCCGGCTGTCGATCAGGAACTGCGCGCTCTTCATTGCATTGCCCATCGTGAAAGCCCCCTTTTGGCCATGAAGGAAGCTTGCACCGATTCGCGTCACCAAAGGGTTAACGCGTGCTAACCCTGTTCGGGTGGGTCGATCGCGATGTTGTCGATGAGGCGTGTGGTGCCGATCCGGGCGGCAACGAGCAGCCGGCGCGGCCGATCGGCGGCCGGTTCCGCGGCCAGCGTTTCGGCATCCGCAAGCGCCAGATAGTCGACCGCAAACCCGGCGGCGATCAACGCAGCATGCGCCACAGCGACGGCATCGGCGGGATCGTCGCCGCGAGCGATACCGCGCGCCGCCACGCCGAGTGCACGCGGCAGAGCCACGGCTTTCGTCCGCTCGTCCTCGTCGAGATAGATGTTGCGCGACGACAGCGCGAGGCCGTCATCGTCGCGCTGCGTCGGCACGCCGACGATCTCGACCGCGAAGTCGAGGTCCAGCGCCATGCGCCGCACGACCGCCAGCTGCTGGAAATCTTTCTCGCCGAAATAGGCGCAGTCGGGGGCGACCTGGTTGAACAGCTTGGCGACCACCGTCGCGACGCCGTCGAAATGGCCCGGCCGCGCGGCACCGTCGAAGCCGTCGCTGACCCCCGTCACGCCGATATTGGTCGCGAAGCCCTGCGGATACATCGCCTCGACCGGGGGCAGCCAGACGAGGTCGCAACCAGCCTCGGTCAGCATCTTCAGGTCCGCCATCTCGCGCCGGGGATAGCGCGACAGATCCTCGTTCGCACCGAACTGCCTAGGGTTTACGAAGATCGATGCCACGACTTTGGTGCCGGGTCGCTTCGCTGCCTCGACCAGCGCAATATGACCGGCGTGCAGCGCACCCATCGTGGGAACCAGCGCGACGCTCGCGCCGTCGCTGCGCAGCGCTGCAACCGCGATGCGCAAGGCGGCCAGTTCCCGAACGATATCCATGACGCGATTTTACCCCTCGTTACCCGAGGCGTCGGCTTCTATGATCGACGCTTCCGCCGATCAACAAGGGATGCGAGGCTTTGCCCCAGGGGCCAGAGAATACCCACGTCATCGTATTCGCCAACGAAAAGGGCGGAACGGGCAAATCGACCACCGCGGTCCATGTCGCGATCGCGCTGGCCGCGAAGGGCGCGCGCGTCGCGGTGCTCGATCTCGACCATCGCCAACGCACCGTCGGGCGCTATCTCGACAACCGGGCGGCGACCATCAAGCGCACCGGTGCCGGCCTGCCGATGCCGGTCCATGCGACGCTCGACGCCCAGACCGAAGCGCAGTTCGAGGAACTGTGGAGCATGCTGCTGGCCGATGCCGACTATCTGGTCGTCGATACGCCGGGCCGCGACGATCCCTTCGCCCGCACCGCCGCGACGCTGTCGGACACGCTGGTTACGCCGATGAACGACAGCTTCGTCGACTTCGACCTGATCGGGCAGGTTGATCCCGATACATTCCAGGTGACCCGCCCCAGCTTCTATTCCGAACTGATCTGGGATGCGCGCAAGCAGCGCGCGCGGCATGACGGGACGACGATCGACTGGGTCGTGCTTCGCAACCGCCTGCAATATGTCGAGGCGCGCAACATGCGACGGGTATCGGATGCGCTGGCGCAGCTGTCGAAGCGGGTCGGATTCCGTATCATTCCGGGACTCGGCGAGCGCGTGATCTATCGCGAGCTATTTCCAAGCGGACTGACGATGATCGATTCCAAGGCGTTCGGCTCGATGGGCTTGTCGCATGTCGCCGCGCGGCAGGAGCTGCGCGAGATGATGGCGGCATTGCAACTGCCCGAACGTACCAACCAGCCCGAGCTACCGGGGGTAGCAGCTTGAAATACATCGTCGCGCTCGTCCTCATCTGGGCGGCGTGGACGTGGTTCAAGCGTCCCGCCGCCAAGCCGGGTGTCGCGGTACCGAACGAGGCCGAGGCGCGCGCAGTCCTTGGCGTCGGACCCGACGCGGATGAGGAGGCTATCCGCGCAGCGCATCGCCGGCTGGTGGCGGGCGTTCATCCCGATCGCGGGGGTTCGGCGGAGCTGGCGCGCCGGGTGAATGCTGCGCGCGACGTCCTGCTGACGCGCCCGCGTTAGGTGGCCCACGTCTTTCACCCCGGCATCCTGCGCGAATATGATATCCGCGGCGTGGTCGGTCGGACCCTCGGCGAGACGGATGCCCACGCACTCGGCCGCGGTTTCGCGACGCGGGTCCGGCGCGTAGGCGGCATGCGGGTCGCGGTCGGCTATGACGGGCGGCTGTCCTCGCCGATGCTGGAGGCGGCTCTGGTGGCGGGATTGCGGGCGGGCGGCGTCGACGTCGTCCGGATCGGTCTGGGCCCAAGCCCAATGCTGTATTTCGCCGAGGCCACGCTAGAGGTGGATGGCGCGGTACAAGTAACCGGCAGTCATAATCCCGGCGACCACAACGGCTTCAAGATGGTGCTTCAGCACCGCGCGTTCTTCGGAGACGATATCCAGGACATTGCGGCACTGGCCGTTACGGGCGACTGGACCGAGGGTGCCGGCAGCGTTGCGAACGTCGATGTCCTCGACACCTATGTCGAGCGCCTCGCGGAGGGAGCGATCGGCGCGTATCGGATCGGCTGGGACTGCGGCAACGGCGCGGCTGGCCCGGTCATCGAGCAGCTGGTAAAGCTGTTGCCGGGTGAGCATCACCTGCTCTTCACCCAGGTCGACGGCAATTTTCCCAATCATCATCCCGATCCCGGCGTGGAAGCGAACCTTAGCGACCTGAAACACTTGGTCGCGGCAAAACGGCTCGATTTCGGACTGGCCTTCGACGGCGACGGCGACCGGATCGGCGCGGTAGACGCGTTGGGCCGCGTCGTATGGGGCGACCAGATCCTGGCGGTGCTGGCCGAACCGGTACTTCGCGCGCATCCCGGTGCCACCGTGATCGCCGATGTGAAGGCTAGCCGGCATCTGTTCGAACGGATCGCGGAACTCGGCGGCAAGCCGGTCATGACCCGCACCGGGCACAGCGTCATCAAATCCGAAATGGCGCAAACGGGCGCACAATTGGCGGGCGAGATGTCGGGGCACATCTTCTTTGCGGACGATTATTATGGCTATGACGACGCGGCCTATGCTGCCGTGCGGCTCATCCGGGCTATCCACGAATCGGGGCGGTCGCTGACCCAACTGAAGGCTGCGATGCCAGCGGTCGTCGATCTGCCCGAGCGGCGGCTGCCGGTGGACGAGACGCGCAAGACCGCGATCGTCGGCGAGGTGCTTGAGCGGCTGACCGCAGCGGGCGCGGATTTCAACCCGACCGACGGCGCGCGGGTGACGACTCCCGATGGCTGGTGGCTGCTGCGCGCGTCGAATACGGAGGCGGCGCTGACGATCCGGGCCGAGGCGGGCGACGATGCGGGGTTGGCGCGACTGATCGCGGCGATCGACGCGCACCTGATCGCGAGCGGAGTCCTGCCGATCGGCTCGCTTTTCACCTGACGATGCCCACATAACCCCCATGCCACCGCCGCAACCCCAGATCGTCCGCGTCATCGACCTCGAAACCACGGGAAGCGCGCCCCCGGCACACGGCGTGTGCGAAATCGGCTGGCAGGACGTCGCTCTCGGCGCGAATGGGCGCTGGGAACTGTACGGCGAGGGCGGCAACATCCTCGTCAATCCCGGTCGGCGGATTCCGCCGGTGACCATGGCGATCCATCATATCCGCGACGAGGATGTGGCGGATGCGCGCTGGTGGCACGACGTCGCGCGGCCGGTGCTCGATCCCTACCCGCGCCGCATCGCGCTGGCGGCGCATCGTGCGGAATTCGAGCAGCAATTCTGCAGTCCGACGCTCACTCACGGTGCGGAATGGATCTGCACCTGGAAATGCGCGCTTCGGCTCTGGCCCGATTCGCCGAGCTTTTCGAACCAAGTGCTTCGCTATTGGCGCAGCCCGGCGGGCATAGACCATGAACGCGGCCTGCCCGCGCACCGGGCGTTTCCGGACGCCTATGTCACGGCGTTCCACCTGCGCGATATGCTGAACGAGGCGAGTGTCGCGCAGCTGATCGAATGGTCGCGTACGCCCGGACTGCTGCCCCGCGTCCGCTACGGTCCCGATCGCGGCAAGGACTGGCGCGAGATCGGGCATGAGTCGCTGATGGGGTTCCTGACCGATCGCGACCCCGATGTCCGCTTTACCGCACAGGCGGAGATGGACCGCCGCCGCGACGGCGGTCCGGTCGGCCGCGCGACCGCGCAGGAATTGCTGCTCTGACGGCCTATGGTTTGCGGAATTTATAGATGAACTGGTCGGTGTGTCCGCGGATCGATGGATCGAACACCGATTTGGCGTGATCGTCTGCCGGGTTGCGCAGCGCGGGCGATGCGCCGACGAAGCGGAAGCCGACCGACTGGATCTGGCGCTTCACGAAGTCGGGATCGATCCGGTGCTTGTCCTGCGTGCCTGCCAGCGCGGTGCCGGGCACATCTGCATGATCGACGACCAGATAGGTCCCGCCCGATTTCAGCATCCTGAATACCGCACCGTCGAACGCGCGCAGCGCGGGTTCGCCAGCACCGTTGCGCGGAATGTCGTGATAATTCTCGACCGTCCAGAACAGGTCGACTGGCACCGACGCGCTTGGCAGGTTGGTCGGATTGGCGACATAGCCGACATTCGCGAGTTTCCATTTCAGCAGCGTATCGGGTAGCGCCTTCGCCGAACGATCGGCCAGCGCAGCGGGCCACATCGCCAGCACCTTCCCCGATGGCCCGACCATATCGGTAAGGATGCGTGTCCAATAATAGCGGCCGGGAAGATAATCGACGACGGTATCGCCCGGCTTCACCCCCGAAAACGCCAGCACCTGCGCGGCCATGCGGCGATCGTCGTCGGTCGCCTGATCGGCCCGCGCCGGATCGGCGAGCGCGGCCGCGATCGTGGCACCGGCATCGGTCCGATGGATCTGCGCGGCAAGCCCGCCCGCAGTCACGATCGCAAGCGTGGCGAACAGGGCGTGGCGGATCATCGATCGTCTCCCGTTAGGTCTATCGGCAAACCATCGCACGCCGGTAGACGGATCGCCAGCATTGGCGGTTGCGATCAGTCGGTCCGGCGCTTGACGCGGTAGACATGGCCGTCGGCAACCCGGATCAGCGCATCGACGTCGATCGACCCGTCCACCGTCGAGGCGACGCCGACGCTCGCGCTGATCGTCAGCGTCAACCCGGCGACGACGAACGGTCGCGCCATCGCGCGTTCGATCCGGCGCCGGATCAGCGCGATCGCGGCGTCATCGGCGCGTTCCGCGATCAGCGCGAATTCGTCGCCGCCCAGCCGGACGACGCGGCCCTTGCCCAGACCTTTCAGCCGGCGCACCACCTCGACCAGCACGGCGTCGCCGACCGCATGGCCATGACGATCGTTGATCGCCTTGAACCCGTCGAGGTCGATCACCGCGACGCCCAGCAACGCATGGCTGCCGGGTGCGAACCGCCGCGGCAACCCGCGCCGGTTCAATGCACCCGTCAGCGGATCGGTGATGGCGTTCGCTTCCGCACGGGCCAGCCGCTCGCGCTGATCGGTCACATCGACGACGACACCGACGATCTCGCGCAGCTCCCCTGCCGGCCCATACACGACGGTACGGTCGCTTCGGACCCAGCGAAGGCCCCGTGCGGTCCTGATCCGGTATTCCCCCGACGATCGTTCGCTACCCGGCAGCAACAGTGTCGACAGGTCGGTTTCGGTGCGATCCTCGGGCAGGACGCGTTCGATATAATCGGCGAGCGATGCGTCCGGCGACACACCGACATATTCGGCGAGCTGCGTCGAAAGAGCGAAGCAGCCCGTGCCGGTATCGATCCGCCAATAGCCGCCGCTGATGGCGTCCATCGCCCGCGACAATGTGGCGTTACGATCGCGAAGGGCGCGTTCGGCACGGTGGCGATCGCTGATATCGTCCACCTGCGTCAGGCAATGCAGCGGCCGGCCATCGGCATCGCGGACGATCGATACCGCCAGCCTGACATGTACGGTGCCGCCGTCGGCGTGACGATAGCGTTTGTCCAGTCGATACCCGCCGGTCCGGTCGATCATCGCCGAATCGAACCGCGCCCGGCTGACCGCGACATCATCGGGATGCGTCAGATCGGCGAAGTGACGGCCGATCAGATCCGCCTCGTCGCGTCCCAGCATCGTCGCCATCGCCAGGTTCAGCCGCTGGAAGCGACCTTGTGGCGTGATCAGCGTCATGCCGATCGGTGCCGTGCCGAACGCGGTATCGAACAGCGCCTGGCTTTCGTTGAGCCGGGCGCGCAGATCCTTTCGAATGCTGGGCAGCGACACCATGCCGACGACGCCGCGAACTTGCCCGTCGCCGCCGCGATCGGGAATGTAGCTGCCCTGCACCATCGTCTGGCCGGTGCCGACATCCACCGTTTCCTCGAAATCAATTCGCTCGCCTGCCAGAGCCCGGGCGAGCCGGACCTCGATCATCGGCCATGCCTTCGCTGCGATGAGCGTGGACAATGGCCGCCCGACGATATCCGCCGCGGACCGCCCGAACCATTCGCGGTGACGCGCATTGGCATACCGGCACACGAGGTCAGGCGTAACATAGGACACGAGACCGGGTAGCAGATCGAGCATCCGGAACGCGCAAACGTCGTGCCGTCCGGCGTCCGCCGCCCGAATGAGGCTCTCCATTCCCATTCGGTCCGTCTAGCCGAGGTTCGTAAACGACGCGTTGCCGGCATGATGCCGTCAGCTGTTCGCCACCCGGCAGTTTCACGCATGGCCAGCATAGATCAATTAAACTGATGATACGCGAAACTGACCTGCAGCAACGAAGGGATATTGCCCGAGAACCAGCGACATCAGACGTCGAGGTTCGCCACGTTCAGCGCGTTTTCCTGGATAAATTCTCGCCTCGGTTCGACGACTTCGCCCATCAGGCGGGAGAATACGTCGTCCGCCGCCGCGGTCTCCTCCGCGGTCACGCGCAGCATCGTGCGGACAGCGGGGTCGAGCGTGGTTTCCCACAGCTGTTCCGCGTTCATCTCGCCCAGGCCCTTGTAGCGCTGGATCGACAGGCCCTTGCGGCCGGCGACCAGGATCGCGTCGAGCAGCTGGCTCGGCCGCGCGACGCGGGTCTGGCCACGTGCCAGCGTCGTGGCCGCGCCCTGTTCGTCGGTCATCGGCGCGTCGTTCGCATCCGCAGGCGTCTCCTCCTGCGCAGCCGCGCCGCGCATCGGCACCAGCTTGGCCGCCTGTTCGAAGCTCGCCGCCTGTTCCGCCGCCAGCGTGTGCAGCTTGCGCGCCTCCGCCGACGCCAGGAACGTCGCCTCGACGATGTGGTGATCGGTCACGCCGCGCCACAGCCGTTCGAAATGTACGCCGCCATCCTCGGTCAGCCGCGCCGACCAGCGCGCATCGCCCGCTTCGCCGACATCGCCGGCGTCGAGCCGGCGCGTGACCTCCGACACCGTCGCCGCGCGCTGGTCGCGGGTCAGGACCGGATCGAGCGCGCCGCCCAGCGCCAGCACCTCGATGATCGACGCGTCGTAACGCCGCGGCACGTAGCGCATCACCGAACGCATCCGCCGGGCATGGTCGATCAGGCTGCGCAGATCGGGACCGGACCGCGCCCCGCCGCTCGTCTCCAACACCATCGCCCCGACCCCCGCATCGACCAGATATTCGTCGAGCGCGGCATCGTCCTTCAGATAAACCTCGGACCGGCCCTTGGTGGCCTTGTACAGCGGCGGCTGCGCGATGAAGAGATGCCCGCGCGTGATGAGTTCGGGCATCTGCCGGTAGAAGAACGTCAGCAGCAATGTCCGGATATGCGCGCCGTCGACGTCCGCATCGGTCATGATGACGATCTTGTGATAGCGCAGTTTGTCCGCGTTGAAATCGTCGCGGCCGATGCCGGTACCCATCGCCTGGATCAGCGTCCCGATCTCGCGCGACGAGATCATCCGGTCGAACCGCGCGCGTTCGGTGTTCAGGATCTTGCCGCGCAAGGGGAGGATCGCCTGGAAATGCCGGTCGCGACCCTGCTTGGCGGAACCGCCGGCGGAATCGCCTTCGACCAGGAACAGTTCGGACTTGGCGGGGTCCTTTTCCTGGCAATCGGCGAGCTTGCCGGGCAGCGAGGCGATGTCCAGCGCACCCTTGCGCCGGGTCAGCTCGCGCGCCTTCTTCGCGGCCTCGCGCGCCGCAGCGGCGTCGATGACCTTGCCGACGATCGAGCGGCCATGCACGGGGTTTTCCTCGAGCCATTCGGCCAGCTTGTCCGCCATCAGGCTTTCGAGCGGCTGGCGCACCTCGGACGACACCAGCTTGTCCTTGGTCTGCGACGAGAATTTGGGATCGGGCAATTTCACCGACACGATCGCGGTCAGCCCCTCGCGCATGTCGTCGCCGGTGAGCGTCACCTTCTCCTTCTTCAGCATCCCCGACTTTTCCGCATAGTTGTTCAGCGTTCGAGTCAGCGCTGCGCGGAACGCCGCCAGATGCGTGCCGCCGTCGCGCTGCGGGATGTTGTTGGTGAAGGCGAGGACGTTCTCGTAATAGCTGTCGTTCCATTCCAGCGCGACGTCGATCCCGACATCGTCGCGCTGGCCATGGATCGCGATCGGATCGGGGAACAAGGGCGACTTGGTCCGGTCGAGATAGCGGACGAACGCGGCGATCCCGCCCTCGTAATAGAGCTCCACCGTCTTCGCGTCCTCGTGCCGCGCATCGGTCAAGAACAGCCGCACCCCCGAATTCAGGAACGCCAGTTCGCGGTAGCGATGCTCCAGCTTGTCGAAATCGAACTCGGTGATCTTGAAGGTGGCGGGCGACGGGAAGAACGTGACCTTCGTCCCCTTGCGGCCGTTCGACGGGCCGACGACCTTCAAGGGCGCGACCGCATCGCCGAACGCGAAGCGCATGGTATTCTCTTCGCCGTCACGCCAGATCGTCAGGTCGAGCCATTCGCTGAGCGCGTTGACCACCGACACGCCGACGCCGTGCAGCCCGCCCGAGACCTTGTAGGCATTGTCGTCGGACGTGTTCTCGAACTTCCCGCCCGCGTGGAGCTGGGTCATGATGACCTCGGCCGCGGACACGCCCTCTTCGGGATGGATGCCGGTCGGGATGCCGCGGCCATTGTCGGTCACGCTGACCGATCCGTCCGCGTTCAGCTGGATGTCGATCCGGTCGCAATGCCCCGCCAGCGCCTCGTCGATCGCGTTGTCGCTGACCTCGAACACCATGTGATGCAGACCCGATCCGTCGTCGGTATCGCCGATATACATGCCCGGCCGCTTGCGCACCGCGTCCAGCCCCTTCAACACCTTGATCGAGGAGGCACCGTAATCGTTCTTGTTGGGGTTTTCGGCGGAGTCGGGCGCGGTGTGCCGGCCGGCGTCTTCGGGTGTTTCGTTCATGAACAGCATATAGGCACGACGGACCCGAAACGGAAGCGAAATGGCCGCGCGACGGCCCTCCG
Organism: Sphingomonas bacterium; assembly: GCF_903642285.1. Taxonomy (GTDB): domain Bacteria; phylum Pseudomonadota; class Alphaproteobacteria; order Sphingomonadales; family Sphingomonadaceae; genus Sphingomonas. The sequence goes on along the minus strand of NZ_CAHJWJ010000024.1, from coordinate 1,982 downwards.
CCACCTCCGGAAGTGGAGGAAGTGGAGGACTGCCATCACGCCTCCACTTGCCCGAGTCGCGGGATCGGAAGTGGACGAACCACACGCTACGTCGGCGTCGGAATCGCTCCCGGGCGGAGTGATCGTGAAGCGGTTGGACCAAGACGGGGCGAGGGATCGGGACATGGCACAAGGCTACGCCGAAACGCGCCTTGTAGGACAGCCTGTCCGCCGTCACCCCGGCCTCGTGCCGGGGTCCAGGGCCGCAAGCCGATCGCTCGCGGCCCTGGATGCCGGGACAAGGCCGGCATGACGAAGATCCGAACCGGTCCGTCCGCTGCCCCACCAAGGTCATCTCGACGCGCCAGTCAGCGCCGGGGTAGGGCTCCCGTTCTCCTGCGAAAGCAGGAACGCCGTTATCTGTCGACGATGAACGGCAATTGCCCGTTGCCCGACATATAGGTCGGCAGCTTGCCGTCCCATTTCTCGATCGCGCGCTGGCGCAGGATCTCGGGGTTCGCGCGCAACGCGTCGCCTTCGAGGTGCGATGCCTGCGCCTTGCCCTGCGCATCCGCGATCCGCGCATCGGCATTGGCGCGTACGGTTGCGACATTGGCCTGCGCGGCGAGTGCCGCCTGTTCGTTCGCGAGCTTGGTGTTGATCTGCGTCAGCACCTGTTGCGGCACGCGGACGTTCGACGCCCAGTAGAGCTGTTCGACATGCAGCCCCACCGGCTCGAAATATTTCGACACGTCGCGCAGCACCGCGTTGATCAGCGCGGCCTTTTTGGGTCCGTAGATCTCCTCGACGCCCAGCATCGCCGATTCCTCGTTCAGCGCCGACCGCACCGCGTTGCGCAAGGGACCCGCGACGATCCCGCTCATTTCGGTACGGTATTTCTGGAACAGGATCGGTGCCTTCACCGGGTCGACACGGTAGGCGACGGAGATATCGGCGGACAGGTTCAGGCCGTTCTTGTCCTGGAAGGTGAAAGCCTCGTCCGCCGCGGTCTGTTCGCTGCTGCCCGCGGTCCAGGCATAGGTCGATGTGTAGATCGGATATTCGTAGATGTTCGATCCGACCGGCGTGAAATACCAGCCGACGCCCAGCGCATGGTCCGACACCCCGGCGGCGCTGCCGAAGTTGTTGACCTTGATCCCGACATGCCCGGGTTCGACCCGGCTGCACGACGTGATCGGCACGATCGCGATGAGCGGGAGCAGCAGCAGCGGACTCCAGCGGATGATACGGGGATTCATTGGTCCTTGTCCCTGATGAGGGCGGTCGCCTCACGCGTCAGCCCGACGATGCCGACGAACCCGCCGACGAGCGCGGCGATCGCCAGGATCGCGGCGGCGGCATCGGCCAGATCGCTGTGCAAATCGAACAATGTCGGCACGACGAACAGGAAACAGCCGAGTTCGAGGCACAACAGGGCCAGCGAACGCAGGCCGAACCCCACGAGCCACGCGTCGAGCGGTTGCATGAAGAGGACGCCCCAAGCTCCCAAGCGAGCGGGGAGCCGCAGCGGGTCGGAAGACTCGCTGGTCGAGGGTATAGCGGTGTGCCTATATGGTTTCAATGCCGCCTGTAGAGGAGCCTATCTGCTCCGTCAGGCGAAGCCGGGCGGCGTCGTTCGGCAACCCCGCGAACAGCGCGTCCTCGGTGCCCGTCATCCAGACCTGGCCCCTGCCAGCTAGCCGATCGAACAGCGCCGCGCGCCGCGCGGGGTCGAGATGCGCGGCGACTTCGTCGAGCAGCAGGATCGGCACGCGGCCGACCCGGTCCGCGACCAGTTCGGCATGAGCGAGGACGATGCCGAGCAGCAGCGCCTTCTGCTCGCCCGTCGAGCAGAGCGACGCCAACTGGTTCTTGTCGCGGTGCGTCACGATCAGGTCGCTGCGATGCGGTCCGCCCAGCGTCCGCCCCGCCGCGGCATCGCGCGCGCGGCCGGCGCGCAGTTCGGCGCGAAGCCGGTCGGCATCGCCCTGCCACCCCTCCAG